>PBHE01000005.1 GCA_002719335.1 Acidimicrobiaceae bacterium | reverse complement strand
TGTCAAGGTAACCGTGGACGTTCTCCAGCAGCCGGTCAAGGGTGAACGCCAGGTCGATTCCGCCGTGGTAGGCCTTTGCCCGCGAGGCCGCACCTCCTGCGACCTCCCATAGCGGCTGGCCGCGTGCCCTACATCGGAGGTCCCACAGAGCGATGTCGACGGCTGAGACAGCGAATGCAGCGATTCCCCCGCGTCCCACGTAGTGGAGATGCTCATTCATGAACTGGTTAAGGTTTTCGACTTGCGCGCCGTCCGAACCGACCAGCACCGGCGCGAGATCGTGCTTAATGAGGGCGTGGATGGCCCTTCCTCCGCGTCCGCCGGTGTAGGTGTATCCGGTGCCTTGCGAACCGTCGTCGAGGGTGACGGTTGCTGTTATGAGCTCGAAATGCGTGTGCTCGCCGTGCATGGCATCTGTAAGGGTCTCGCGCAGCGGCAACACGAACAGCCGGCTCTCCACATGAGTGATGTGCACCTGATGGCTCACTAGTCCCCTATGCCGGTGGTTCTCAACGTTCTACATGCAGTCGGGCCCGTAGGGGGCGATCGGCTCACATCCCCACAGTTGAGGGCACCCTGACAAAAAAATTGGTGCCTGATCAGCTTTCCTATCTTTTGATCCCTCGACTGAGTAATCGACCGTCACCTCAATCCGGTGGGTTGAGCGTGCCGTCAAAGTTGTCGGTGTGGCTTCCGTCACACATTGGTTTGCTGCCAGATAGACCGCATCGACAAAGGGCGACCATGTTGTCACTCTCCTTCACGACGTTTCCTGCCTGGTCCTTCAGGACGCAAGGTCCCTGTACCAGCAGTGGTCCATTGTCGCGAATGTTCACTGTTACGTCAGCCATCTACCCCTCCAAGAGTCGACGTTCCTCCTGTCTAGTTCCTCAACAGGCGGTCTGAGTCTCATTTAGGTATTGAATCCACCCGCGGTCAGAACTTATTTGCACGCGGACGCTCCTAGTCGCTGGTTAAGCGTCGGTTGTTTTCGTGTCGTTTCTCGGCATGTGAGACTTCGTTGTCGGGGTCAATGGGCTTGGTGGAGTAAGTGAGTTCAGCAGCGAAGCTTCAAGAGAGGTGTTCCTCCGTAACGCTGCATGACCATGCGGGCTACCTTTGCGTGGTGGAGCAATCGGCAGAGAATGGGTTAGGTCGCTTTCCTGCCATGCGGTCGTCGGAGTTTCGTTGGCTTTTCGCTAACGGCTTCTTCACTACTGGTTCGCGATGGGCTCAGGTGCTGGCGCGAGGGTGGTTGGTGCACGACCTAAGTGGTGGATCTACCTCAGCAGTCGGTTGGGTCACTTTCGCAAGTTTCATACCGTTCGTTATTGTCGGCCCTGTTGCTGGTGCCATGGCTGATCGGTTGCAACGTCGCCGAGTATTAATCGGCGGAGGCGTTTTCGGTGTTGTTGGCGCGACAGCTCTCGCCGTTTGCACTTCTCTCGACGTGGTTCAGGTTTGGCATGTCGGTGTGCTTGCTTTTGCTACCGGATCTGCCCAGGCGATTGCAGTGCCGACCCGCCAAGCGCTCATCGCCACGTCGGTTCCGCGAGCTCACCTCACTAACGCGGTGGCTTTAAGTGGACTTTCACAGCATGGTTCCCGTTTGGCTGGCCCTCTGTTTGGGGCTGCCTTCCTGAGCACTCTTGGAGTGAGCGCAGTGTTCGTCGTGTCCGCAGCGCTTCTTATGGTGGGAGTGTTGTGCGCATTTCGAGTGGGGACTCAAGTTACCGAAGACCCAGCCGGAACTGCCGAAACGGTATCCGTCCCTAAAACCGAGCCGGAGCGAGTAGTCATCACTGCGATCCGCGAGCTGCGCGCAGACCTCGAAGCCGCTCTTCGCTACGTTGCAGTAGACGGCCGCCTGCTAACGGTAATAGCGCTTGTAGGTGCGCATTGTGGCCTCACAATGGCTTTTGACGCAATGTTGCCTGCCTTATCGGTAAAGGTCGGTGGCTCTGAGGGCCTTTACAGCACCATCCTTATAGCTCTAGGCGGGGGAGCCTTGGTTGGGACCCTCGGCGTTTCCCAGTTACGAAATGAAACTACGCGAGCGCTTTCCTTCGTTGCTTCCGGCATTGGCTCCGGATTATCGCTTGTTTTACTGGGGACCGCTACTGGGCCGAACGTCGCGCTACCCGCTGCGGTGCTGGCCGGCCTCAGCCAAGGGGCCTACATGGCCCTGTCGGCAACCCTTGTGCAGACTGTAGTAGTGGACCGGTTCCGCGCCAGAGTTATGTCGTTATACATAATGATGGCAGCGGGGCACATGGCTATCTTCAATCTTGGTTTTGGGCAGTTCGCTGAAGTTGTCGAAGTTAGGGTGCTTCTGGTAGTTCCTGGGATGATTTGGGTGGCACTTTTCCTGGCTATGGTCGCTGTGTTGCCCGAGGCGAGAAACGTGGCCATCAAAGGTCGCTTCACTCACGACGACCGGGTCGAGGGCGTGTCGAGCTAGGTGCGGCGCCGCAGATCTGTCTGAGTCTGCGCCAGCCAATGGGTACCGATCGACTCGGTCAGAGCATGTCGGTTGGCCCGGGTTCCTCGCCGATCTCGAGTTTTCCAACCAGTTGAGCTGCGCGATCCCAGTCATAGACGACGTGACCCTTGATCGTGACGAGATCACGCTGGATGCGCCCCAAGGGCGCATCTTCAAAGAAGACCGAAGCCCCTGATCCTTCCAACACGATGTTGACTGTTTGGAGCGATAACCGAACCGTGTGCGCCGCAGCGAGCCGATAGCGGCTGCGTTCACGGCGGTTGAGCTGACGTCCAGCGTCATAAATGTCACAGACATCGTCGATTGCGTCCTGCCACACGAGTCGGGCTGCGCGAACTGTTGCGAGTGCCTCCGCTAGTCGGACTTGCGAGGCAGGCTGCGCTGCTTGGCGCTCGCCAGCCGAATAGGGCAGCAGCCGCTCGCGCATGTGTTCACGAAACAAGTCGACGGCGGCTTCTGCGCCGCCCAGAGCGGGTGCCGCGGCCACTAGAACCAACACTGGCGTCAGTGGGTAACGTACGAAGGCATCCGAGCGGACGCTAGCCCCAGGAGGGTCGTCGCCTCGAAAATCTGCAGCGGTCATAGTTCGGTGTTCAGGGACAAAGACTTGATCCGCCACGATGTCATTGCTGCCCGTTCCGCGCATACCCGATGTCTGCCAGACATCGTCAACCTCGACGTCTGAGATCGGGGCCACGCAAAATCGCGACTCCGGCTCACCATCACGATCTACCAACGTGTTAACCATCACCCAATCGGCATGCTGGACCCCGGTCGCCCACTGCCAACGTCCCGTCATCTTGTAACCGCCGCGAACAGGTACGGCCGTTCCCGTAGGGGCAAGAGGGCACGGCATCATCACGTACGGTCGCGTTGCAAAAAGGTCGTCTTGGAGAACTTTTGGTCCTCGCGCGACGAACCAGTTGTGCAGCATCAGAAACGAGATGGTCCAAGCTGAAGAAACGCAACCGTGCGCCATCACACGTGCCATTTCGGTGATGGAGCGTAGGCCCAGGCCCCAACCTCCAAGATCCGATGGAACCAGAAGGCGAAAAGCACCGGAGGCAGCGACCTCGTCGATTGTGGCCTGAGGCAACTCCCTTAGATGTTCTGCCTCGGTTGCCCTCCCAGCCAAAGCAGGGATCATTCCTTTGGCCCAAGCGACTGCCTCGTCATGAGTCATTCTCTGGTGGCCCGCCGCGCCTAGATCTGCTTTATTCTCAAGTGAGTTCATCGGGCAAGACTCTAAAACGTGTTGACGTTGCGGGGTGAACCCTTTGAAGATTGACCCGGGGTATGGGCAACTAGATGAACCACGACAGGCTTATTGGTGCGCCCTGATTCGGGTTAAGAAAGATGAATTGAGGAGTTGATCAGCACCCGCTGGGTATGGTGGCCGCCATCACTCAACAATCTGAATCCTTCGCTACACCCGGTCGGTTCGTTTCCTTAGAGGTGCATCATGCGAGAGCGCTTGAGGCATTCTTGAGTGAGTTCGACTCCGTGCCTGAAGAGCTACACGGGTACTTTTGCCATCGAGACGACTCCATCGAACAAGTCGTGACGTCGCTCCAAGCGTGGAGCTGTGGTGAGCAACTAGCGGAGGGCTGGGTTCCGAACTCGACCTGGTTTTGGGAAGTGGACGAAACCCTTCAAGCCGTTATCAATCTCCGCCATTGGCTCACGCCTTCACTTGAACAAGATGGTGGACATATTGGTTACGCGGTTGCAAGCTCGCATCGTCGGCAAGGTGTTGCGTCGGCCATGCTCGGAACCGTTCTAGGACACTGTCAAGGCTTAGGAATTCAGCGGACGCTATTGATTTGTGGGTCCGACAACCGTGCGTCTATCCGTACTATCGAAAGGCACGGCGGGATGCTGGATCGCGAGGAGTGGAGCCAATCCTCGCAGCGGATGCAACGGTGGTACTGGATTGACCTAAGCCCCACTTGAGATCGTGTGTTGTAATACAAGGAGCGATCGACCGTCGTCCTCGATGCTCTTGTGTAGGTGGGTAGGTAGGTAGCAGCGGTTGCGGTGATATTGGTTTCGTTACTCAGGGGCTCTAATGGCAATTGTCGATTTCGAGATCCAGAAGCGTTACAGCTTCGCGAACGGCGCTTCGTTCGGCACTGTCGGAAGCTATGAGCGTATCGACGCGGTGGCGCACTACGCCGTCGACCCCACATCCTTGGCCAACCAGGAAATTGTCGACCTGGTCTCAACGAAAAGGGGTGCCGACGGTTTGGTTCACTACGAGGGCGACGTCACCGTTCTACGACCAGTGGATCCCAACCGGTCCCGCCGAGCTGCCTTGGTAGAGGTGCCTAATCGAGGATATCGAACTGCCGGAAGTCTGTTCAACCGGGCGCCCCGGTTGGTGGGGCCGACAGCTGAGATCGATCCCGGTGACGGATTCCTGTTTCGCCATGGATGGACAATGGCTTGGTGCGGCTGGCAATGGGATGTCCCCCGCAGCGACGGCCGAATGGGGCTGACCGCCCCCCTAGTGGTTGATGACCTGGGCGAGGAGGTCGACGCTGAAGTACAACTGCGCCTGCAGATCCACGAACGAATGATGTTTGTTGACCTCACCGACCACCACGTGGGACTTCTCGGCGGTCATCAACCCCTCCCAACGGGTGACCTCAACGACTCGTCAGCTCGTCTGTTGCGCCGCGACGGCATCTGGGGAGAGCCCGAGGAGATGCCGCGCAGCTCGTGGAGTTTCGCTCGAGACGACGGGTCGGGACAGCCAGTTCCCGACTCTGACCACGTCTGGCTCTCCACAGGATTTGAGCCTGGTCGGATCTATGACCTCGTGTACCGCACGCCACACTGCCCAGTTGTTGGGGTCGGCCTATTGGCCGTCCGCGACCTCGGTGCTTTCCTCCGTTCAGAGAAGGTGTCAAACCCTTGTTCCGGCGAACTCGACCACCTCATCGCGACAGGTCAGTCCCAATGTGGGCGTTTTCTGCGTACTTCGCTCCACCTCGGCCTGAATCTTGACGAGGATGGAAACGCCGTATACGACGGACTGTTAGTTCATATCGCCGGGGGCCGGCGAGGCGAGTTCAATCATCGGGTTGGACAGCCATCGGTACAACCCACACCGAGCTTTGGTCATAGGCCTCCCTTCGCTGATGACCCCCAACTCGACCCTCACTCCGGATCGACGGAGGGTTTACTTGATCGCCAACGTGAACTTGGTCATGTTCCCAAAGTTTTTTTTACCAACACTTCATCGGAGTACTGGCGCGGTGACGCCTCGCTTGCCCACACATCGATGCTGGACGGTTCAGATATCGAGCCACCTGCCACGACCCGCCACTATCTGTTCTCCTCCACCCAGCACAGTCCTGGCATGTTGCCGTTGATGTCTCACAGCATCTTTGGCAGCCAGGGTGCCAACTACTTCAACACAGTTGACTACACCCCGCTGATGCGGGCAGCGATTACGAATTTGTTGGCGTGGATCGCCGATGACGTGGAACCACCCCCTAACGCGGTACCCCGCAGTTCAGACGGCTCAGCGGTGTCCCGCAAAGCCGTAGTGGAGTCACTCGAAGCTATTGAAGGACTGGCTCGGCCAACACCAAGTGGTCTGCTGACTATTCGCCCACTCGATTTGGGTCCAGGCGAGCCAGAAGGCATAGGTAGATACCCGGCTCAGCCTGTCGGCGCTGCGTATCCATGCCTCGTGTCTGCGGTTGACGAGAGCGGGAATGAGGTTGCGGGCATCCGTCTTCCAGAGGTAGCAGTGCCGGTGGCAACAAACACTGGGTGGAACCCCCGTCACCCAACAACCGGTGGGGTGGGGCAGATCCTCGAGTACGTAGGATCAACCCTTCCCCTGTCACGAGACAGAGAGACCCGCACGGCCGCCGGTGACCCCCGACCGTCCATTGCCGAACGCTATATGGACGAGGATGACTATCGTTTTCGGTTGCGGCAACACGCGGAGCAACTCCTCGCCGACCGCTACCTTCTCGCCGAGGACATCGCTACGTGTGAGAGCATCGCACTTCAGCGCTATCGAGCGTTCGTAGAGTTGAAATGAGGAGACTCAACCTCCCTAAGCACTTTCACTCGCGGTCAACCGGCGCGGAGCCGGTTGACAATGCTGATGTGAGTGCCTCTCGGCCACAGAACTCGGCATAGAATCAAGGCTAAGCAGAAGGATCTCATGGACGCGACACCCGATACTTGGCGTTGGATCTGGTTAACGATCGCTGCGGTGCTGATCACCGGCGAGATGTTCGTCGTGGGAACATTTATTCTGATTCCCTTCGGGTTGAGCGCGAGTGTGGCGATGGTCATGGCCTTTTTTGGGGCCCCACTCCTCATCGATTGGATTGTCTTCGTGGGCCTTGGCAGCCTTCTCTTCTCGATTTTTTGGAAAAAGAGCAGAGCGTCCATGGCTGCTATGAAATCACCTCCGGGAGCGGGTCATGACCGACTGATCGGCGTGCTCGGACGAACATTAGAAACCATCCCCGCCGACCCAGCTGAATCAGGCCTGATCAAAGTCGGTGGCGAGGAGTGGAGAGCCATATCTGACGTCGGGCCGATTAGTTCCGGCTCTACAGTTGAGATCATGGAAATACGAGGTACGCGAGTCGTGGTGCGGGCGACTTCCGAGCAGGGATCGAAATAATGTTTGTCTACGTTCTTCTAACCGTTCTTGTCCTAGTCATTTTTCTTTTTCTCATTGCTGGTGTGAAGATCGTTCGCCCCTACGAACGCGGCATCGTAGAGCGAGTTGGTAAATACAAAGAAACGAAAGAATCTGGCCTTCAAATCATCATTCCTTTCATCGACACAATTAAACGCGTGGACATGCGAGAACAAGTCGTGGATGTGCCACCTCAAGAGGTCATTACTTCTGACAACGTTGTTGTGTCGGTAGACGCTGTGGTTTTTTACGAGCCCACTGATCCTCAGCGTCTGGTGTACAACATCGCCAACTTTGTCTTGGCCATTACCAAATTGGCGCAGACTAATTTGCGAAACCTCGTTGGTGACCTGCAACTTGATGGGGCTCTAACATCGCGAGACCGTATTAACACTGCCCTGCGAGAAATACTTGACGAAGCTACAGACAAATGGGGAGTCCGCGTCGTCCGCGTAGAGATTCAGCGCATCGATCCACCGCCAGATGTTATGGCGGCCATGCACGAGCAGATGAAAGCTGAACGCACAAGGCGAGCAACTGTCACCGAGGCCGAGGGTTTCCGGGAGTCGGAAATCACTCGAGCCGAGGGCGAAAAGCAATCTCAGATTCTCGAAGCGGAGGGACAACGGCGAAGCGCAATTCTCGCCGCTGAAGGTGAAGCCGAGGCAGTGAGAACCGTCGCAGACGCTGAACGTTACCGATTACAAACCGTCGCTGAAGGAGAGGCAGAAGCCACCCGCCAAATATTCCAGGCGATTCATGACGGAGACCCGACGAGCGATCTTTTGGCGGTCCGCTACCTTGACGCTCTCGCTCAAATTGCTGATGGGAGGGCAACCAAGATTATTGTTCCCACAGAGTTCAGTGGGGTCTTGGGTGCGGTGATGGGAATTGCTGAAGCCATGCGTCCGGTGGTTGAAACTGAGACCGAGGCGCCGGCGTCGGAAGATCTGAATCTCGAATAATCGCGAATTTCGGTTTCGCAAAGCCGAAAACCTCGATTATTGGCGGTTAATCACCCATGAGTCGTGCCGATGATGGCGAACATTCACGATGGCCTTCGGTATTCGACGTAACTCAAAGTAAATCCAACCCCACATCCGCAACGCAAAATGAGAGCAAGACAGCGCGAGGCGCTTGGCTAGCGCTGCTTCTCATCGGGCTGGCTTCGATGGTCGCGCAAGGATTTGGGCGGTTTACTTTTCCGGTGTTACTGACAGCCATCGATCGCGAACTACTCGGTTCATACACGTTGGCGGGTTTCTTAAGCAACGTCCCTCTCGTCGCGTACCTCATCGGCACTGGATTTACATCACTTCTATCGACTCGTAGCGACCCGACCCATCTAATGAAAATTGGGGCGACGCTATCGGTCCTGGGGCTCGGGTCGATGTCGATAAGCCCCAGTGTATGGATGCTGGCTTTAGCTCTCTTTGTTGCCGGGTTTGGGGCAGCTTTGGTATGGGTTCCCGCTCCAGGCATAGCTGCGTCCATGGTTGGCCCGACCCAAGGAGGCTTGGCCATCGGACTTGTCGGTTCGGGTATCGGCACGGGAGTGATGCTTGCGGGCCCGTTGACCTCAGCAGTTCGGACTGTTTCTGGGAATGACTTTTCGTGGCGCCCTGTCTATGGCGTTCAGGCCCTTTTTGGTGTCGTCGTATTGCTTGGCCTGTTTCTGGTGTTGCGTCGCGGTGACAATGCAGGAACTTCGGTCAAAGTTCCCGTATCGGTTCTGACCACAGTCCCTCATTGGCGTTCAATCACGCTCGCTTTCGTCGTTTTCGGCATCACCTACTCTCTGTTCTTTTATTTTCTGCCGGCCCAATTGGTGGCATCGGGATGGAGTGGCGCGACAGCGCGTTGGATGTTCGCTCTCCTCGGATTAGCCAGCATTTTTGGTGGCGTTGTCTTCGGCCGAATTTCAGACCGCATTTCGCGCCCAACCACTATGAGGTTCGGCTTTGTGTTAATGGCAACGGCGCCGCTGCTGGTTCTCGTCGACAATGGCATAGCGGTGGTGATCGGTGTCTTTGCGTTTGGGCTATGCATAGCCGGTGTTCCGACCACCATCGGCGCCATGTTGGCTGATGCTCTCGACAGCAGGTCATTCGTAACGGCGTTTGGCACTGTTACTTTCGCTTTCGGAGCCGCTCAACTCTTTGGCCCACCATTTGCAGGATGGGTGGGAGAGAGAACTGGATCCTTCCAGATTCCATTCATAACTGCATCCGTCGTAGCGCTTTTGGGAGCATTGTTGACCATCCCCATGAAAGCGGCCCCCGACGTGATGCAAACATCGTGACAGTTTTGACTGCGTAACGGACAGCTCCAGGCCATCGCGAGAAACGACACGATGTCCACGGTGTCCCCGGCGCGCCTGAATTTTAGTTCCAGTAAGCCCGCTCTTCTGCGATCTGTGGGATGTAGGCGATTGGCTATAAGTGGTGCGTGTCTGGGTTCGCTCCAGAAACGATTCTTTTCGACTCTCGTTGACCCTGACGCATAATCAACTCGGGGGGTGTCGAGTTGAGAAAGCCCTGCTATTCCTTGCCCGCTGGCTCTTTGTATCCACTGTCGGTTGGTTTGATGGCGGAACTCGTGGCGGCCTGACAGACTTTGAGCTATGCCAATCGACTTCGGCCTTACGCTTCCTCAACGAGGCGCCTTTATTGGTCTCGGATCGATTAACGATATTTTGAGCCTTGCTCCACGAGCCGAGGAGAGCGGGTTGTTTTCATCGGTCTGGGTTGGGGATAGCATCACGGCGAAACCGCGACCTGAAGCAGTTGCCCTATTGGGTGCGCTTGCCGGAATGACGGAGCAACTCCGACTAGGTGTCGGGTGCATGGCGAGCTTCCCGGTTCGCGATCCGGCGCTTTTCGCGTATCAATGGGCCACTCTGGACCTGATTTCTGAAGGAAGAATGGACCTTGCCGCGTGCACCGGCATCGTTGCCGCAGATGGCGCTTCGAGAGCTGAAGGACGGCATTTTGGTGGTGTTACCGATATCGACCGGGCAGCGCGGTTGGAGGAAAACATTCGGCTCTGTCGTTTGCTTTGGTCAGGTGAAGAGATCGACTTCGAGGGGCGCTTTCACAGCTATTCGGCGCTTCGTATCCAGCCCAAACCAGTGCAGGACCCCTGTCCGATCTGGATTGCAGCCAATCCCGCTCCTGGAAAGTACTGGGAACGTTCCCTGCGTCGCGTCGCGAAACTGGCGGACGGGTTCCAAACCTGCGCTCTTTTCCCCGGGATCCTTCGCCTGATGGTTGACGACGTGCTGAACTACAGGCAAGAAGATCAGAAGAACTCTAAGGAATTCCCGATAATGGCATACCACAATGTCAACATCGGCAAAGAAAGAGAACAGTGCCTCAGCGAGAGCAAACAGTTCTTAGACGCGTACTACGGACCGGTCTTCTCAACGCAACAGGTCGAGTCTTGGACTGCGGCGGGAACTCCCGATGAGGTCATGTCCGATATCAGAGAACTCGCAGAACAGGGCGCTACTGCTGTGACTTTGCGGATGACATCAACGAACCAAGATGCGCAGTTTCGTCTACTCACCGAAAACGTGCTGCCGGAGTTGGTGTAGCAGTGGGAGTTCTTACGGGATACGCGGTGGTGGATTTATCAATCCTCGTGCAGGGTCCGCAGGCGGCGGCGATGCTGCATGACCTGGGAGCGGACGTCGTGAAGGTCGAACTGCCGGGGGTTGGAGATCTGGGACGATGGTTGACGGTAGCGGTCGACGACGACCGCTCTCCGTATGTTGAGGCAAACAATCGCGGTAAGCGGTCGGCAGCGCTCGATCTGCGCACACCTGGGGGTAAACGAGCACTGTTCAAGCTGGTCGAAAAGGCTGACGTTTTGATTCACAACTTCGTGCCCGGCACGGCGGAGGCTTGGGGCATCGACTACGAGGACTTTCTCGACATTAACCCCCAGCTGGTTTACGCCGCAGGTTCGACATTTGGACCAGAGGGGCCGAATTCACGTCGCGAAGGCGCGGATATGGTAGGTCAGGCTGAAGGCGGCATCGTGTCGGTCACTGGCCACGACGACGGGCATCCGACCATCGTCGGATCGGTGATCTCCGACCATCTGGGGGCCCAGAACATTATTACAGGCATTCTCGCTGCGCTCCTGCATCGAGAACGAACCGGAGAAGGACAACGCATCGACGTGTCGCTCATTGGTAGCGCGATTTACGCCCAGTCATCGGAGATGACCTACACAATGCTGAGCGGCAAGGCACCAGGCCGACCAAACAACAACCACGGAATTCTGCGCGGCCTCGTCCATCGCTGTCACACCAGCGACGGCTACATCTACCTCCTCGGAGTGCAGGAGCATCTCTGGAACAACTTCGCGCGCTGCATAGGCCGAGAGGACCTCATTGACGACTCGCGCTTTGCGACCTTGGTCATGGAACCGCAGAACCTACAGATACTCCGAGGCATTCTCGACGAAATTTTTCCGACCCGAACCACCCAGGAGTGGGAAGAGCAATTGCAGAAATGGGATCAGCGATACGGCCGGGTAAAGACCTACGACGAAGTCGTCACCGACGAAACCAACCTGGTAAATGGCTACGTGGTGGAGGTTGAACACCCGGAGTATGGCGCGATTAGTGTCGTCGGCAACCCAATTCGCATGAGTGCCACACCCACTGAAATCGCTGTAGTGGCGCCCACTCTTGGACAACACACCGAAGAGGTACTGCTTGAAGTTGGCTTTACCTGGGAAGACATTGAGCAGCTTCGAGCCGACGGAGCGTACTGACCTCGAATGACGGTGCCGTTGGCTGACGTACTCGCGGCCGATCAATCTCAGGCGTCAAGCGGTCTGATCAGTCACCCGATCGCTGGATAGCTGTCAACCTCTCCCGAAAGTCAGGGTGATCCATAGCTGCTTCTTCGGCGTTCAACGAGAACTCCATGAGAAGGTCCGCCGCGGCACGCAGCATCAAATGAATTGTTGCTTTCGTTCCCCTAACGGCCTGAGGAGGCAAGGCCACCAGCATTCTGGCCAACTTGAGCGCCGCGTCGAGAGCCTCGCCGGGAGCCACGACTTCTGACAACAACCCCAGTGATACAGCGCTTTCAGACGTGATCAGCTCACCTGTCATCAGCAGCTTCTTCGCCTTATTCACTCCCACAAGAAGTGGCCAAATCAACGCGCTGCCGTTGCCCGCGGGCAACCCCGCTTGCACGTGCGGGTCACCGAACTTCACCCCCGGAACGACAAATGAAACATCGGCGAGTGACGCGATGGTCGCACCGAGTCCAATAGCGTGGCCGTTCACAGCACAGATGAACGGCACTTCTAAGTCAATGACGCCGTCAATAATCAACCCTGCTTCTTCAATGGGTGACAGACCCGTATATGTGACATAAGGACGGTCCGGGTTGCTGTCACCGCCGACGCTAAAGACCCGACCAGAACCTGTGAGAACCAACGCCGTGACCCGCTCGTCGATTTGAGCAATTTGAAAGAGCGCGCAGAGCTCGGAATGCATGCGGTCGTCAACAGCGTTGTCTTGGTCTGGGCGATCAAGCATCACAACGGCGATGCCCGTCTCCTCATCAATGTCGACCGACAATGTCAGGAACTGTGAAAGGTCAAAGGATTCCAATTGAAGCAAAGGTTTCCCATCGTCATCGCCCATGAGATGACCCTAGACTTCTTTCACTCGAACGGGGAGGGCATTAGATGGCCAAGGCACTTACCTTCGGCACCTTCCTCGCTCCCTACCATCCGCTCGGTGAGAACCCTCTTTTGAGCATGGAACGCGACCTCGAAATCATTCGTTACTGCGATGAGCTTGGGTTCAACGAAGCCTGGATCGGCGAACATCATTCAGCTGCATGGGAGACCGTGAGCGACCCGGCAGTTTTCCTTGCCGCCGCCGGTGAACGCACAACGCGCATCAGGCTCGGATCAGGCGTGGTGTCTCTTCCATATCACCACCCACTCATGGTTGCAGACCGATTTGTTCAACTCGATTACCTGACGCGAGGTCGAGCCATGCTGGGGGTGGGGCCCGGAGCCCTTGTTTCCGATGCTTCGATGATGGGGATTGAACCGGTCACTCAGCGGGGCCGCATGGAAGAAGCTCTTGGCGTCATCATCCGTTTACTCAACGGGGAAACCGTGACCCACAGCAGCGACTGGTTCGAACTGCACTCCGCCCAGCTCCAACTGCTGCCATTAAATGGGTCCATGCCTATCGCCGTTGCCAGCACTACATCACCTGCTGGCATGGTCTGCGCGGGCCATCACGGTGTAGGCGTCCTGTCTCTCGGCGCCGGACTTATTGGCGGAAAAAAGGACCTCGCTGCGCAGTGGGCATTAGCAGAAAAAGCAGCACAATCAGAGGGCAAGACGATGGACCGGGGCGAGTGGCGTCTAGTTATCCGTGTTCATCTCGCAGAATCACGAGAAGAGGCAATCAGTCAGGTTCGCGAGGGTCGAGAACGAGAGCGAGAGCAATATTTTCGAAAAGTTGCCGGACTGCGCAACGATCACACCCTTGAACAAGAAATTGAAGACGACGCTTCAATCGTGGGAACACCCGACGACATGATCGGCGCCCTTCACCGGCTTCAGGCCTCAACTGGCGGTTTTGGAGGATTCCTAGTATTTGGAAATGACTGGGCCAACCATCAGAACACCCTCCGAAGCTACGAACTGATAGCTCGCCAAGTGATTCCCCAATTCAACGGAATGCTTGAACCTCTTCAACGTTCCTTCGATACTGTCGTGGAAAACAAGCGATCTTTCGCCGAACCCGTGATGAAGGCCATTCGAAAAGCGTACGAAGACGCCGGGCAACAGATCCCAGAGAATCTGACGCCGAAGAATCTTCGGTAGAAATCGTCACGCGTGGAGATAGCGTTTCAGTTGAGTCGCCGCCGGAATTCGCCCAAATATTAAGCTGTCGAAGCCACGACCCGTCTGCCTTCAGCGTCCGCTGGCGGGTGAGAGACATCGTCAGGTCTCATGTCTCGAAGCCAGCAAGCAAATTCTAAAAGGATGCCGTCTGGGTCACGAAAATATGCTGAACGAATCCACACACCGTCATGCATGTCGTCGCTGACGGTGCTCTCGCTGTCATCGTGGTTGATGATCCGCGTAACTTCGACTCCCTTATCGCGTAACCGCTGGACGGCGGCCTCGAATTTTTCGGGTGCCACATCGAAGGCGACATGGTTCATCGAACCGTGGGCTGAGACGATATCTCCGCCACCTGGCATTTCTGCCGCGGCGGCGACGCCGAGTGCCTGATCGGGAGCGTGAGGAAACCAGAAAAACGCGACCTGGTCACCTCCGCCGCAGTCGAAAAAGAAATGCTGGCCTCCACCAGGAATTTCCAGCGTTTTTTTGAGGGGCATTTCCAGGACGTTTGTATAGAAGTCAACAGTCCGAGCCATGTCCTTACAGACCAGAGCCAAATGGTTGATGCCTCTGAATTCAAACTCGTTGCCAGTGTCACTCACTGTCATCCTCCTTAGACAGGATCAGCTTTCTGTCAATAGGGTAGACACATGACACGCACTCGACAGATTCCTCGCTCCGAAGCCCCTGATTCAGTTCTCCCGATCTATGACCGTTTGTTTGGGAGTCGAGACCCCATCGCTGAACCGGGTACTGCCACGGGAACACCGGGAAACTGGTGGACGGTGTTCGCTCAAACGCCACCGTTACTGGACCATATGGTGTCCGGCTTCGGACTGTTCAATAACCCCGAAAGGGATCTGCCTTCGAAGTTGAGAGAACTCGCGCTGACCCGGGTGGGGTTCGCGGCGTCGAGCCAGTTCGTCTTTAGCCAGCACTGTAAAGCCGCGCGAAATGCTGGTCTGAGCGAAGAAAAAGTGGCCGCGATACCGGCTTGGTCCGTAGCTGACGTCTACACGGCCGGGGAACGAGCAGTTCTGGCCTACACCGATGATCTCGTTTTGGCCGGTGGACGGGTGCAGGATGACACATACAACGCGCTCCGAGAAGAACTCAGCGAAACAGCGGTGATTGAACTCACGTACGCGGTGGCCATGTACAAACTCCACGCGACGATGTGTCGGGCGCTTCGCCTTGAATTCGACGATGTTGACGAACGCATCGTGGAAGTCGCGGCACCAACTGACGGTGACCAAGATGTGATGGGCACCATCAGCATGCAAGAGTGACGCAAATTATCGAGCCGTAGCTCTTTCAAATTTCGAGGCTGAATAGATCAGAGAAAGTCTGACCGTATTCCTTCGCCGATGAAACCAACGATCCCATGCCAACAAAGTCTTCGTCGCTCATCGACTTCCGTCCGTTAGCGATTTCTTCGCCGCCCCAACCACACACATAGCGCAGACGGTATTCGGAGCTTGTCAGCGCCCCATAGATGGTTTCCGCTACTGATTCCGCTTGTACCGATGCCGCTATACCCGCGCTGTAGAACTGAAACATTCTGTCGTAATGGTCTTGATAGGCGGTCGGTTGAGGGTTGCCTTCGTTCTTGGGCAATATTGCTGTGCGCGTTACTCCGGGTTCAACAATGTGTACTCGGACTCCGAAACCAATAAGTTCCTGAGCCAGCGCCTCACTCATTCCCTCCAAGGCGAATTTTGACCCCACATAAACGGTTTGCCCAATGTGACCTATAAGGCCTGCGATGGAAGAAACCTGAAAAACATGGCCACTGCCTCGCGTCCGCATACCTGGAACAAAAGCCTTCACACACCGAACGGGACCCCAGACGTTGACATCCATGACTTCTTTGGCCTTTTCGATATCGATGTCTTCGGTGACTGAATTTAAGGCGACGCCCGCATTATTGACAAGAACATCAACTGAATCGCCGTTTTCATTGATCTCATTGGCGCATGCAAGAACTGAATCGTCATCGGTGACGTCTATTTGTATAGCGGAGAGGTCGCAGTCCTTGGCCAGTTCTAGTAGTTTCGAGCCTTTTTCGAGGTTACGCATTCCTGCGTAAACCTTGTGCCCTTTTTGCGCGAGTAATAAGGCGGTTGCTCGTCCGAGGCCCGAGTTTGCGCCGGTAATTAATGTCACAGTCATGGTGGGACATTAGCGCCCACCAAATGATGCAGGACTCGACGCGACCTGCCGAGCTATTCGGTTATTGCCGCTCGGCCGTTACCGACCAGCGGGTGCAACGTCGGGAGTTAATAATTCAGGCTTAATGACCGAGTAGCTCCGAGGGTGTCGGTGTACTCCTCCATGTGGACAATCACCCCATCGGCACAGGTGTATATCCAGCAGTACTGGTTGTCATACGGACGGCCCGTTGCCAGAGCTGTGGCTGTGATTCGCTGTTGGACCACGGCTTTGTTGTTTTCCACAATCATCTGTCGGATCTCAAGAGAAAACGGCTTCGAGACATCAAAGCTTTTAGTGACTGTTCGACCCCCTAGTTCGAGCAGAACTTGTTCTCCAGAGACCCTGCCGTCGCTGTCTGTTTGCACAGCAAACCCTTCACCGTCAATCGCACTCTGGGGAAGTTGCCAAACAATTTCATCGGCTAGGCATTGCCTGATGGCTGGGAGGTCGACTTGCGTTAGAGCTTTGTAATAGCGCTCGATAAGTGCCCGGGTGTCGGTGGTTTTCATGGGTGTTGGTGCATCTCCTTTTCGTGTTTCTAAGGGTCAATCACTAATTTGTCTCGTTAAGGATCAATCAGGACGCCGGGATTGAGAATCCCATTGGGGTCGAGATGTTTTTTTACCGCTCTTAAAGATTGAGCGAACAACTCGGGACGTTGAATGTCGTAGGCGTTGGGTCGATGCATTCTGCCGACGGCATGGTGATGAGTCGATGTTCCTCCGGCAGCGACTAAGGCCTCGTTCGCTGCGTCTTTGATTGTCTGCCATTGCTCCACTTCGGCCCCTTGTGAACCCATACCTGACCAGCTGTAATACGGAGCGGGTCCATCGGGGTAGACGTGGGTGAAGCGACAGGACAACGAGTGGTGCTCCCCAAAGGTCGCTGTTAGGGCTTTCCCAACTGCCGCTCTGACCACATGATCGAACTCAGGCCAGCGATCCCAAGTGATGGCCGTCTCAAAGGTGTCTGCAACGACCCCTAGCGAGGTCTCCACGCCGTTACCGACACCAATAAAGGCATCTCGCCAGGCACCAACCGCTCCCGCTCGGCCGGTTGGGTTTCCAGTTCCATCATCAATTTGAATTTCGTCGTCTGCTATAAGTCCACCCGCGTCACGGGCAATTTCGACGGCTTGTGCGATGTTGTGGCGCTGACTGAGTTCCCCGCTTTCGAAAGCAACGATCACCAACGAGCTAATTCCGTCAAGACCTGCCGCTCTTTGAGCCTCGGCTGGATCGAGGATACGCAGGTTCGCTGGCCACAGCTTTGCCTGAACAATGTTCCTAACAGCTTCATACCCGGCTTCCCAGGACGGGAACAAAATTCCCGCTGTAGCTCTAAATGATGGCCGTTTTTGAATGCGCATCCATGCTTCTGTGATGATGCCGAGAATCCCTTCCGAACCGATGACCATGCGATCGGGGCTTGGGCCCGCACCCGACCCAGGTAGACGCCGCGATTCCCACCATCCAGCAGGGGTGATCATCCTTGTCGATTCGACAAATTCATCAATGTGGGTGTGATTCGTTGCATAGTGGCCACCCGAGCGAGTTGCGATCCATCCTCCCAACGTTGAAAAGCGAAATGATTGAGGGAAGTGGCGCAGGGTGTATCCGTGGGGCCGTAGCTGGTCTTCGAGGTGCGGTCCGAACACTCCGGCCTGAATGCGCGCCGCCCGGGATATTTCGTCAACTTCAAGGACTTGATCGAGACCATCCAGCGATATCACCACCGTCGGACCGCGGTCTTCAGGTGGGTTCAAACCCCACACAACAGAAGACCCTCCTCCATAAGGGACCGCCACATATTGGTTCTCGTTGCACCAATCCAACGTTGCGGAGACTTCATCTTCGTTGCGGGGATGTGCCACCACGTCGGGAGGGTTCGGAAAGTCAAGATTGAAAGCTCGGACTCGTTCGGTGAAGTGGGCCCCGTAGGTGTAAGCGACACGTTCATGAGTTGAAGTAGAACACCAGGCGCTTACGGCATCGGGGACCTTGATTCGTGGTGCTCGTAGTTCGGCGTCTGCGGCTTTGGGAACAGGGCGCGCTGTAATCGCGGTTCCGTACCGCTCGGACAACTCTTCAGCCAGTNGCGTTCTCTCGGCATCGGTCGGCTCTTCAGACTCCATGCACCAAGCCCAGAACGATTTGCGATCCGTCATTATCGGTCCCTTTTNCTTAAGCTNCGATTCGACCCTAGTTGAGGTCTCCAGTCAGAACCTCGGTGTCCCGGCGTTGGGGGAGGGGTTCTCAGCTTGATCGCCATTAAGCATCTCGTTGTAGTCCACTTCTAATCGATGTTGAAGCAGTTCGTGGAAGTGGCGGAGTTTCGTTTCTTGATAGTCGGCTAGGACGACTCGTTGGCTGGCAAGGTTCTTCAGTCCTTGCTGAACCTTATTAAGATTGTGACAATCCTGACTGAAGATCTTGGCTAGAAGTCCCAGTTGGGGAGCCGCTGTCCAATCTTCATCCGCTTCTAACCACTGGATCGGCGTTGGGGTTGGTACTTCTGCGAAACTGAGCAACTCCTCCAATAATCACGAACAACATTCATGGAAATGCGCGAAATAAAAAAATGGGAGAAGAAGTGCTCTTGGGAAAGGATGGAGTCGTCAGTTCGGGATGCCGTTTGTGAGATGAAATTTCCGCCTACAGTCAGATCTGACAGAAAGTAGTGCTCTCCGGTCTGTCGTACGAAGTGAGGCAATGATGGCGGTTAAGCGGACCTTAAAGCGCCTTGGCAAAATCGCGGCAACGATCCTTACTGTTGGACTGATTCTCGGTTTGCGAGATCTCCTTGGCGACAGGAGAAAGAAAGGTACCTCCCCTCCTGGTCGCTAAGCGGAGTTTTAGATTGCTGTGGTGTTGCTGAAATTGCGGCCTATCGCTCCCGCCTGTGAGCTACCAGTTGGGATTGTCTGGTCCGTATCGTGTAACTAATGCCGCGCTTAATATGGTCTTTGTAGGGTGAGGATTCTGCCCCCGCTACAGGATGCAGCTAAGCGGTATCCCCGGCGATGGGTTCCCATGCGTAGAGACCAAAGGAGATCTTGACTGGTTATGACTGAAATTGTCGGCGCCCATCTGGTGGGTAGCGCGCCTGTCACTGACCCAAACCAATTATTCCGGCTTGTCCATGACCACCTAAGTGATCACCTCCGACGGGTGCCTGACGGAGAAGTCGGAGAACGCGACGCATGGATCCGTTGGCAGCACGCCAAACTTGCCCAATGTCCACAGGTCGTGGCGCAAACACCCGATTCAAGTTACCTCGGGCGCGAACTTCAACAGTTTGTGATAGCCGACGATGCGCAGTCTGTTGACCTAGTCGATCTTGGGTACGCGGATGCTGCATTGGGTTCGTGGGAGCTATTCAAACGTGCACGCGAGGAAGGGACCCTCGCCCCCCATCAGCGGTTCATGGTGGGCCTGCCCTCGCCGCTCAGCGTCACCACGATGTACGTCGCTCCAGCTTCCCGACCAGCTGTTTTCGAAGCTTGGGTAGTTGCGATGGAGAAGGAGGTCTCCCGCATTGTTGACAACATCCCGAATGGTTCGTTGGCGATCCAGTGGGAAGTCGTCATTGAGTTTGGGATCCTTGAGGGCATATGGACCTACCTCGACTCGGGGGAGAGCGGCATCGCCACTCGTTCCGAGATCGCCCAACACGTGTTGCACTTAGGGAGTCTGATCCCCGATTCGGTGGAGCTTGGCTACCATTTTTGTTACGGGGATGCTGGTCACCGGCACTTTACGGAGCCTTCCGACGCCAGCCATCTTGCCTGGGCGGCAGGCATCGTGTTCGAACGTCTTGACCGCTCGGTGGAGTGGATCCATCTGCCAGTACCGCGCACCCGCGACGACGTCGAATACTTTCAACCGTTAGCGGACCTCAATGTTCCCGACACCACCGAACTCTATCTGGGCCTTGTTCACGAGACCGGAGGAGAGGACGGTACCCGTCGCCGTATTGACGCCGCCTCTCAGGTTTTGACGCGATTTGGTGTGGCCACCGAGTGCGGCCTTGGGCGTCGACCCCTTGCGGGCCTCGGTCCGTTGCTAGACCAACACGCCGCCGTTAGTTCACCGCGTACTTAACACACCTCTACCGAACGACTTAAGCCCCGTGGACCAGTTTCGATCGACCGAAAAATCACTTCAGGCGACCGTCTTTTCGATCACCTCGACCCCCGGGCCCCTACCAGATGTGGATATGTCGGAGCGATCGACGACCCGGGCCTGGTTGGGGTTACTCGTCGCGTCGATGTGTTATGTCCTGGTCCTCGATGTGCTTGCTGTTGCTGTTGCATTTCCGGAAATAGAAGAAGCCTTCCCCGATAGCGCTCGGACCACGCTGGCCTGGATCACGACTGGTTTCACCATCGCTATTGCTGCTGTCATGTTGCTCGTAGGGCAACTCGCCGATCGAATCGGCTGGAGACGTACGTTCATGACCGGGATGGGAGCCTTCGCTTGTTTCGCTCTCATTGGTGCGAGCGCGCCAAACATAAGTGTGCTGATCGGGGCGCGTGTAGCGCAGGGCGTCTGCGCCGCCTTGTTCACGGTCACCGCGTTTCCGCTCGCTCTGCCCGCCTTCCCGCTTGATCGTCGAGGAACAGCGATGGGGTGGGTGGGAGTTGGCGGAGCCACGGCAGCGCTCCTGGGGCCTGTAGTCGGGGCCACACTTGTCACCCTTACTAGTTGGCGAGCCGGGTTACTGCTTCCGATCCCACTTTGTGTACTCGCGGCAGTTTTTGCCCCCAAAGTATTTGACGAACGCAAAGGCGAAAAACGCCCTATCGATTTCCTCGGTTGCCTGCTTGGGGGCTCAGGAGCATCTGCGTTGGCGTTAGTGATTCTGCAGCGTTGGTGGCTTTTAACCCCTGTGGCGTTGGTGTTGTTGCTTTTGTTCGGTGTTCGAGTAACGCGACATCGGTATCCGCTTATTCGTCCAGAACTGTTCACCGATCGCCGGTACGTGTGGGCGTTGATCAGCCAAACTGCAACCCAGACTGCCATTTTTGCGTGGTTTTTCTCGATGCCACTCTTCCTTGCGAATGTCTGGGGGTGGTCGACCATCGAAAGTGGCTTAGCGATGGCTGTCCCCATGCTTCTCTCGTTTAATTCGGTGCTAGCCGGCCGTTACGCAGACCGTCACGGCTACCGAATGGTGCTCAGCACAGGTGGGTTAATCGCAGCAGCTGGAATCGGTTGGTGGATGATCACTCTTGACAACGAGCCCTCGTTCCTCGCTCTAGCGGTTGGTCTTGTCGTCTTTGGCTGGGGAGGTGGCCAGGTCGGAGTCATTGGCATGGGTGCCGCTCTTAACTCCTTAAGCGATGACCTTCTTGCGGAAGGCAATGCCGCTTTACAGACCAACCGCCGACTCGTGCAAGGCCTTGGAGCGGCCACTGCGCTCGCCATCCTTGGTAACCGGGACGCATCTAGCATCACAGCATTTCGGTGGGCGTGGGCCTTTGCTGGGGGGGCCTATTTGATCTCAGCGATCGTCATGTGGTGGTATCCAGCCGATGAAAGGCAACGTGCGTCGAAGTGAAACCCACCCGGAAACGGCATTATGCGCCACCGTTTAACCGACGCCGAAACTTTGCCCGTCATGCAAAGGGCTGGATTCACGCCTCTTGAGCCGTACCCAGGCGCCGATACCCCATGGAAATGCAAATGTGAAAGCTGCGGCCATGAAGTTACGCCGCTCTACACGTCCGTGAAGAGAGGAAGTGGATGCCGCTTCTGTGGCGTTGAACAAAGGTCATCGTCTCGCCGCTTCACTGACGTTGAAACGGTGCCGGTGATGCGATCAGCAGGGCTCCTACCGCTGGAACCTTATCCAGGGGCTAAGGCCGCGTGGCTGTGTAAATGCACGATCTGTGGAACCAGGTGTTCGCCCTCGTTCCACAATGTGAAAAGTAACGGTGGCGGTTGTCGAACTTGCGCCAACAAGAAACGTTCGGTGTCTCGAAAGGTCAACGAAAAGGACGCGAGAGAGTTAATGGCCGCGGCTGGCATGACACCCTTAGAGCCCTATCCAGGGTCGAAGATCCCGTGGCGATGTAGATGTGACGCCTGTGGACGCGAAGTAACACCGCGACATTCGTCAATAAAACAAGGGCGAGGCGGATGCGTCTATTGCGCAGGTAGGGGAGTGAAATGTTGAAACTCAACTTTTTGAAATGACCGATATACCGAAACGATTTGATGGGAGGCGGGTATTTGTTACCGGTGGCGGAGCGGTCCGCTGAAGACAACAGTCACCACACGACACCAGTCCCTGAGGGTGTACGACTGCCTCGTCAAAATATCAAGACACCTATTCCTCGAGTGAGTGACCCGGAGAGGCAGGCGGCAGTCGTAGCGTTCTTGTTGTCAGATGACGCGTCGTTCACGACAGGTACCGCTGTGGGGGTCAATGGCGGTTATACGCCGATCTGAACCCGACAGCACGACAAGCTTAAATCTGACGATCCCGCAGTGGCTAGCGACGATATGAGACGCTATTGGTCACTGATCTCCACTGGGGTTTCGCCTGAATCTAGCGAATAGCGGAAGTCGCAGTGGTCGGCTCCTCCCATGATGGTTTGACTCCGTTCGAATTTAATTTCGGGATTAAATCCTTGGACCATTGTTCCGTCGCGATTACACGAGAGCAGCGCTCCGAGCTGCGCGATGTCTAGTTCGCGGTACATGTCGGCGTAACGACATCCGACTACGTCGAACGCGAACGTCGTTTCGGTTTGCTCACGCACCTCGATTTCAAGGGCACCGCCTTTAGTCCAATTGGTCATGGAATTCGCGAACTCTGCGAGCCCGTTGCCACCCATCGCTTCGGCTAAGACGGCGCCTTGATCTCGTGCGACATCAATTACGGTTTGTCTGGCGATTTCTGTGACTCGTTCTTCTCCAAATTCTTGAGCGAAGCGTTCGATGAGCGGTGCCACAATTCGCGCCTCAACTTCGCGTCTTTTCAGCACACCGATGTCGTTGAGGGTGTCTGGCTTTGGGTCATCAGGTGAATTGTTCATTGCCAATAGAGTATTCCGTTCCGGCTTCCTCTTGTTCGCTGGGTGGGGGTACCAGGTTGATGTCCGCTATCTGCATCGTGATTTCACTGGGGTTCGTTGAACGCATAGGACCACATGCGAGTGATCGCACCGTTTACAGGCCGTTTGATAATGCGAACCAGTTGTTCGAGTTACGCGACTGAGCCTTCTTGACGCAAATGCTCAATTTCTTCTGGGCTGTAGCCAAGTTCGGCAAGGACGACGTCAGTGTGTTCCCCGAAATTTGGTGCTCCTTCATTGAGGACCTCGGGGGTGCCACTAAGACGCCAAGCAGGGCGGGCGCTGCGGATCCTGCCGATGACGGGATCTTGGTGCTCCGGAATTGAGTCGCGTGCGACGGCCTGGGGATGCCGGTGAACCTCAGACCGCGAAACGACTGGCCCGGCAGCGACGTCGTGCCTACTGAAGACGGCTAGGGCTTCCTCAGTGGTCCAATGACCGATTTGTTCGGCGAGTAGGTCTTGAAATTGGTGCAAGTGTTCGGACCCTAAGACAGAAAAACGAGGATCTGTCGCGAGTTCAGGGCTGCCGATCGCCGCGCAGATACCGTCTAGCGGTCCCATGAGCGGCATCACCACTATTGCTCCGTCGCTAGTGGGATATACCCGGTAGTAATCACCGGGATAGACGGTAGGCGCGTCGGGCTCTTCGATCAGACTGTGCTGCATCATCGAGTCGGGCCAGATAAAGGCCAAGTTGGCCTCATGCATGCTGACCTCGACATGTTGACCTCGGCGTTGTGGATCGCGTTCCCGGGCGAACAAAGCAGCAAGAATTGCTTCGAAGGTGGCGTGCGAGGTGATCTTGTCCGCTACAAAGTGTCGCGTGAGTTCAGTAAGGCCGGTGATCGGATCGCGTTGCACGTCGACCATGCCGGTAACAGCTTGAATCACGTAGTCGTACACCGGTTCTGAAGCGCTGGGGCCGTCACTGCCGTAACCGCTGATCGAGGCGTAGATCAATGACTGGTTGCGAAGTAGACACTCATTGGGGTCGAGTCCGATACCTGCAGCCTTTCCTGGGCGCAGGTTCTGCACCACAACATCAGCTTGATCTGCAAGCGCTCGCAAGATTCGTTGACCCGCTGGCTGCCGCCCATCGACCGCGATTGCTCTTTTCCCGCGATTGGTGTTGTAAAAGTAAGCGGTCATCGCGTTGTGGGCGTCACCCGTGCTTCGAGTGAAGTCTGGGGCCGCTGGCGGTTCTACTTTGATGACTTCGGCACCCAAGTCAGCGAGCAACATCGACGCCAATGGCCCTGACAACACACTAGAAACATCGAGTACGCGAATCCCTGCTAGCGGCGCCAACTTACTCATGTGTCACCATTGAACGCTGCTTCACTAAGGGCGGCGGACGCGAGAAGGTCACCATCTCCCCAAGACCGCCCTGTCAACTGGACACCCAGGGGAAGTCCAGTCGGACCCATCCCTAATGGAAGGTGAATGGCCGGCACCCCGAGTGCTGTCCAAACTCTATTAAACACCGAATCACCTGTGGTCTTTATGGGGGGTGCTTCACCAGGTGTGCTTGGTGTCAAAAGGGCATCAAAAGCGTTGATAGCCATGAACTCGTCGTGTTCGCGTCTCGCCTCGATAAGTGTCAAATGAGCCTTGATATATTGCTTGTGAGTCACTTCTTTGGCTCTGACTAACATCTTGCGTGCAAGATCGGTGATCAGTTCGTAATGGTGGGTTTGTTCCCAGGCGAATACCCTGACGATCTCATAATGAAGAATTGTGTTAGCCGCCTCGAAAACTGATTCGAGGTGTGCGAGGGGGTCGAGGTCGACTATTTCTGCGTCGCGCTCGATCAGGGCATCACATGCTGAATTCATCACTTCGACCGTTTCAGCTGCTGCAGCATCCCATTGGTGTGAGCGGTAGCGGCCAATCCGCAACGGCTGTTCGGCCGCTAATATTTTGGTGCCAGTAAGCGCTGAAAACATCGTGGCGCAATCATCCACACCTTGAGTGAACCACCCGACGGTGTCGAATGCGTGAGACAAAGTCGCAACGCCAGTCAGTGGTACCAACTGATGCGTGGGTTTGAAACCCACCACGCCGCAATAGGCCGCTGGTCGAACCACCGATCCCACTGTCTGGGTCCCAAATGCCGCACGGACTTGTCCGTCGGCTACTGCCGCGGCTGATCCGCTTGAGCTGCCACCCGGAGTGTGTTCGGGATTGTGGGGATTTGTCGTGACGTTGGGAGTGAATAGGGCGAACTCGGTGGTCACTGTCTTGCCAATGACAACTGCACCGGCCTCACGGGCTACGGCCACACAGGCGGCATCATTCAAAGTGGTGCGACCGGCGTAGATGGGAGAGCCGCGTTCAGTGGGGAGATCGAAAGTATCGATGACATCTTTCACTCCGAGGGTCCAGCCTGACAGCGGCCCCGGTGGCGCGGTTGCTAGCGCACCCAATATCGCGTCGTCTTCATGGCGATGAACCCAAGCCCTTACGGTCCCGTCTCGCTCGGTTATGCGATCTAGCTGTTGTTTTATGTGACGGTGAGTGCTCACCTGCTCATCATGGCTCACTCTGACGCGTTGCCGCTTATTAACAAACGAGGGCGGTCTCGCGTTGACGCGATCAACTGAAGTTCGTGCCGCCATTGACTTGAAGGGTCTGGCCGGTGATGTGCCGAGAGAGATCAGAGCTAAGAAATACCGCGACGTCGGCGATCTCACCAGGGGTGGCCATGGCGCCGAGGGGTACAAGAGCGCTAGCGGTGGCAATTTGTTGCTCGGTCATCCCATCACGAGGTTGGGCCGTGTCGACGATTCCGGGAGCGATAGCGTTTACTCGAATTCCATGTGGCGCAAGTTCAGTGGATACTGCTCGGGTAAATCCGATGATTGCTCCTTTGCTTGCTGCGTAGTGAGCACCTTGAGCAGAATTACGAAAAAAGGCGACAGACGAAAGGTTCACAGCCGTTCCCCGGCGCCCGTCTGTGATTAGATCACGTGCCATTAACTGCAAACAACGAAATCCCCCCACGACGTTCACGTTCTGAACGTTGTTCCAATCATCATCGCTCATATCTACGAATGAGCGGCGTGGGAAGATCCCAGCATTATTGACGAGTAAATTGACGCCGCCCAGTTCTCTTCCTGCATGTAGGGCAGCCTCGCAGTCCCCCCGGACCCCAACATCGCCCTGCACAACGACAGCGTCCGGCCCGTGAGTACGAACTAAAGCAGCGACTTCATTAGCAGCGTCGATGTCGTCGAAATACTGCACCACCACCGACGCACCTTCACGCCCCATCGCTTCGGCAACGGCCTTGCCGATTCCTTGCTGTGCACCTGTTACCAACGCGACTCGTCCCTCAAGCATCATCATGTCGCCAGATTAGTTACGACTTCGACCTGAACTCTCTTGCTTGATGTTCACACTGATTCATTGTCGGCTGATGGAGGATAATGGAACACATGGATTTAGTCATCAAACACGGCACCGTCGCAACAGCAAGTGGCGCTTCTGTCACAGATATAGGAATCGATGGTGGTCGAATCGTGCAACTCGGCGGGATCATGTCTGGTAAGCGAGAGATCGACGCCGAAGGAATGTTTGTCTTGCCAGGTGGGGTCGATGCCCATGTCCACCTTTCCCCACCCCGAACAGGCCCAGGCATCAACAGTTGGACTGACGATTTTGAGATCGGTAGCCGCGCCGCGTTGGCAGGCGGTGTAACGACAGTGGGGAACATGTCCTTTCCCCGTAAGGGCGAACAAATGGCTGAAGGCCTACGGCGTGATATCGACGACGCGCAAGCCAACTCCTTAGCGGACTTTTTTCAACACCCGGTTCTGTTGGACCCTGACGAAACGGCAATGGCTCAGATTCCCGAGTTAGCCGCATCCGGGCATCCCAGTATCAAAATTTTTCTCTCTTTTAAACGTTTCGATCGCAACGTGGAAGAATTCCTTAGAGCGATGCGCGTAGCTGCAGCAGTGGGATCAGTAGTGCTCTTACATTGCGAGGACGCGGCTCTCATGGGTTGTTGTGGTGAATTAGTGCGCGAAGCGGGCCTAACGGAACATCGGCATTATCCCGAGACGCGGCCGGTTGTAGCGGAACGAATCGCGACTGAACGGGCGGTCGGATTTTGTGAAATCAGTGGCGCAGCCACCTACATAGTTCACCTATCAAGCCAAGCAGCGCTCGATACCTGCCGAGGCGCCCGGGCACGGGGACTTCCCCTCTACGTCGAGACACGACCGATCTACCTCCACCTTGAACGGTCTCGTTTCGATGAGCCTGACGGCGCGAAATACGCAGGCGCACCACCACTGAGAGAAGAACAAGACCGTGATGCTTTGTGGGCAGGAGTTGCCGACGGGACGGTAAGCACGGTCGCTACTGATCACGCCCCATGGACCTTGGAGCAAAAGCTAGATCCGAATCTGGGTCCATCAGAATTGCGTCAGGGTATGGCTGAGCTAGAAACCAGCATGCCAATGCTCTGGTCGTTGGGCGTAGCTCGTAATCGAATTTCGTTAGCCAGATTCGTTGAAGTTACTAGCAGCAACCCCGCCAAGCTGTTTGGCATGTACCCACAAAAAGGATGCATAGCGCCGGGCTCCGACGCTGATGTGGTCGTTTTGGACCCCACCGAAACACGTGTCATCGACGGGGCCAACATGCATTCGGCTTCGGGGTACTCACCTTATGACGGCTGGGAAATTACAGGTTGGCCCAAATTCACTATCAGCAGGGGAGAAATCGTTGCTGAAGGGTCATCAGTGGATGGCATTCCCGGCCGTGGCCTTCTAGTTCCTCGACGACCGTTCTCAAGGCCCTGATCGGTACTCCTTTACCCCGATTGTCAGGTTGGCGGCGCCAGTATTGGGTCTTGGAGTGATTGCACAGTCAGGACGTCGCCAACCGCGAGGATCGCGCCCGCGGGGCCAATTCGACAGCCCATACCGAACACGCCGTTGCCTTCCATCATTGAACGCAAGTTGCCCTCAAGGGTTGACGCTTCGCTACACCAGCGGTAGGCGCGGAGTGCCACGGCAGGTTCACGATGTCGTTCGCCGGAGTCTTGATCGATCTGTGGAATCGCGCAGCGCGGCCACGGAAGCTCCGCGGTCATCGTGACAGAACCGATAGTCATTTCGTGCCAAGTGTCTTCGACCCAAGGGTCGCTGGCGTCCACGATCACATTGGCACGGAACCGATCCATTCCGAATGGTTCGACTGCTCGTTCTTGCAGCCATCTCAACGATGCAGAATTTGCCAATAGGACCGGAGCGAGGTCAACGAAGGATAGCGGTTGTTCGAATACGTCGATTGAAGAAGGGGCACGGTGGTTTGAATCATCGGTGACGGCCGCGAAGCGGTGTTTATCGTCGAGAAAATCTGAGATCCAGGCTGCTGCCTCGTCCCCGGCGTCGATGCCATTAACAGGTCTTCTCCCTACCAGCGGCAACACCGTTACCGGTGGCGCACCGTCGCGACTTAAGGTCGTCGAGCCGTGTTGTGGTGCTGACAAAACAACCGTGTCGCCATCCAAGGCAGTCTTTATCGTTGCGAGGGACGCATGTTTGCGCTGAGTTACGCAGACGCCCTCAGCGTCGACTATCTGCCACTCACGATCGTGGGCTAACCCAGTGGCCACGATTTCAATTTCGTCTACTTCGATGCGGCGACACGACTTCACTGGGTGAATGTGAATTTCCTCGACTCGTATTTCACTCATGGTCCGACGGTAGCAAGCCGATGACCCCTCTAGTGGCTGCAGTCGTGTTGACGGCAAGCGAAAGGACATCTTCATTGCTGTTAAATATGAAGTTCGGTTCGCGTTGATGCTCGTAGGTTGACTGCCAACTGGTGACGCGAACGCAGTCAGAGATCTAAGATTTGTCTTCGGTGAAAGACTGGAGCCGGCCGGAGGCCTGGGCAAACATTCGCGAAGATGTGGCCAATTCGACCACGTTGCCTCCAGAGGCGTACACGGACCCCGATTACCACGCGCAAGAACGAGCCGCGATCTTCGGTAAAGGTTGGTGCGGTGTGGCTATGGTCGACGAGGTTCCAGTAGGGCGCGTCGTTGTTCGCGAAATCGCCGGCACCTCAATCATCATTACCCGCAACGATCAAGGTGAACTTCGCGCCTACTTCAATTCGTGCTCACATAGAGGGACTGAACTCGTCGAGCAAGACGGAGAGATCGGGACCGTTTTACGATGCCCGTATCACCGTTGGACGTTTGATCTCGAGGGCAGGCTTATTGCCACCCCACTTTTCGAGAAAGAACTAGTGGAGAACTTCGAATTAGATGATTTTGGTCTTCGTTCGGTGTGCGTTGGCGAGTTCGTAAACGTCGTTTGGGTCAGCCTGAACTCTGACGTCCCGGACCTCACGAGTTGGTTTGGGGATCTAGAAGAGCGACTCGCCGGCTATGCACTCGAACGATACGCAGTTCGCAAAACCGCCGCGTACACGGTCGAAGCAGATTGGAAACTGCTTACAGAAAATTTTCAAGAGTACTACCACCTAGCTTGGGTTCACCCCGAGCTGGCTAAGGTCAGCCGGGTCGATGACCATTATCGATTTCAGGGACCGGGCCGATACTGCGGCCAAACTACAACCCCCGTTTCGGCAGGTGAGAACGGCGAGTGGACGACGTTACCCAACGCGACTGGTCTGTCCGCCTCTGATGCCGAGAGCGGCCGTCACATTGCCCTGTTCCCCAACGTGATGCTGACGGTTCTACCAAATCACACATGCACATTTCTGCTTGAGCCTCTCGGAGTGGGCAGGAGTCGCGAACACATAAGTTGGTCAACCCCTCACGATCCGAGCCCCCTAGATCTAGATCGATTGGTCGACTTTTGGGCTTTGGTGAACGATCAGGACATTGAGATCTGTCAGAAAGCTCAAAGGGGCATTGACAGGGGTCGATTTGGCGGTGGGCGTCTGTCTCCGCGTTATGAGGCATCTTTGCATCGCTTCTACAACATGTTGGCGGATCGCTTCGAAGGCCTCGATCGTTGCCCTGATGGTGACTCGAATTAACGAGGTCAACGATCGTTACCGTTTGGCAGTAGCGTCGTGGGGCGATGATTTCCGGACCGCTGGCTGATGCCTGGATTGACTGGAAGCGACACCCGATCAGCGACCTGGACTATAGAAATCAGGCACTGTCGGAGTTCAATAATTCTGGCGCTTTAGTTCTCCGAGGGTTTTTCAGGTCCAAATTCATAAGTCGTGTCGTTGCTGAATCTGTGGCTCGCCAAGGAGAAGCTTTCTATGCGAACTCGACTCACAACGTCTATCTCACCCCCCAAGACCCACAATTTTCCGATGATCATGCGTTTAATCGCCAACTCGTGAGCAGCAAGGGTCTTATCGCTGATGATCAAATATCTATGGACTCTCCGTTACGCGATGTGTATGAAGATGATCGATTTCGAGCATTCCTTTGCGCGTTACTTGGTGTGGAAGCTGTGTATCCCTATGCGGATAGCTTTTCATCCATCAACGTTCACTACGCGCCGAGAGGACGCGAGCTTGGATGGCACTTCGACAACTCATCATTCGCGGTGACTACGTTGCTTCAACAGCCCCAAAGCGGCGGAATTTTTGAGTACGTGCCAGAAGTCCGTGACTCAGATACTGGGGAAATGGCTTTCGACCGAGTTGACGCAGTTCTTAACGGTGCTGAGAATATCTCCCAACTCAACTTTGATCCGGGTGATCTAGTGCTTTTTCGGGGTCGAAATGCTTTGCATCGGGTGACGCCGACGGAAGGTTCGGTAACCCGTGTCCTGGCAGTGTTTGCCTACAACGATGAGCCCGGTGTCGGGCTATCGGCGTCGGCACTTGAAACCTTCTATGGAAGAACGAAGTAGCGCTCCGATGTGAGCACTTGCTCCAGGACGCTTCACAAATCAGTTCAGGCAGCGGGTAGCAGTAACACGCGCACCGCACATTTGATTAAAATGGACGTTTAACGAGGTGCTCTTGGGGAGCCCAACATTAGGGGACTTATGACGACAGTTGAGGGGGAAGTCGAAGCGACTGACCCCGGCGACCTAGAGGTCGTAACAAACGCCATCAAACAAGTTGGGATAACCGCCGGGGCAACGCTTGTCGGCGTCGCTGCGGCAGATGCGTTCAACGAGTATGTCCCGGTAGGACACAGGCCAGAAGATTTTCTTCCAGGTGCCCAGAGCGTCGTCGTGTCCGCGTCCCTTGGCCCAACAAATGCGGCCTGGCAAAGCCCCAATCGACGATTGATGGAGATCACCGGCTACGACTTTCGCGAAAACGTTGCATCGATCGTTATTGCTGAACATATAGAACGAACTCATGGCTATTTAGCTATGCACGCCCCAGCCTTGCCTACTTCTGGGCAACAACCGCCGCTGAGCATGATGCTTTCAGCCGTGTTAGCCGGGCTAGGCACCAGGTCCATAGCCGCAAACATCATTCTTAACCCGACCTATGGGATTATGTTCTTTGCGGCTGCTATCACCACTATGCGGCTGACGCCGGATCACCAACTCGAAGAGAATGTGTGCCCCGCTCGGTCATGTGTGCGCATGTACGAGATGGAAGGGAAAACACCTTGCATGGCGGTGTGCCCGGCCGATGAAGGCGGTTGCATCGACGCCACGATTGAAGACGGTGAGATCACGAGCAGTTTCTTCGACCGAGAACGTTGTTCTACCCGCGCCATGAACTTCGGAATACGGGGACACATCAAGCAGGTCGAGATTTTGACTGGAATCGATGACGCGGACGAACGACGCGAACTTATCTACTCGGACGATTTTCGAAGAAACATGTCCTCGATCGGCAGGTACAAGGAGAGCGTCTCCCAGTGCTTTGAGTGCATGCGCGTCTGCCCCGTAGGTCGGTACCGACGAAAGTTGAAATAATGGATGAACTGGATTGGGTATCGATCAAGTCTGGATTACTTGAAATGGCCCGAAAAAGGGGCGCCGAAGTTGCCAGGGTAGGCGACCCAGCTCTTCTCGAAGACGCTGAACCCGGCCTTCGTCCATCAGACCTATTGACGGACGTTAAGTCGATGATCGTGCTCGGTGGAGCCGCTCCTCGCGCCGCTGAATGGCAAAGCCCTCGGGTTGAAGTGATGGAAACTGTCGGCACAGCTGACCGAATGGCTGCGCTGGGTAGTTCTGTCGCGCGACACATCGAAGATACTTTCGGGTACTACGCGCTCAACGTTCCGACGTCCACAGATGAGAACGACAAAGCATTTCTTGATTTTAAAGCTGCAGCCATCGCGTCAGGGGCAGGTAGTGCAAGTTTGGCCGGCCCAGTTCTTGACCCTACTTATGGCTTTCTCTACTTAACCGTAATTTTGACCACGCTTCCCCTTCCAGTCGACGGGCCGTTACAAGAGGCTGCTTGTCCGGCGCCACAATGCGTGGAGATGTGGGATGAAAAAGGGACAACTCCATGCATGGCGGTTTGCCCAATCGACGACGGTGGCTGCTTGGGAGGTGAAATCCAAGAAGGGTTAGTGATCAAACGGCGCTATAACGAAGAAAAATGCCGCGACCGGGTGTATCACTACTGGACCCCCGGCTATCAAGCCGCCCTCGAACGAGTTCTGGACGAGCCTGACGCCAGAAAACGGAAGATGATCCTTTACGGCAGTTTCTTTACACGAACTATGTGGTCAATCACATATTCGGGAGTCAGCCAAGGGCAGTGCTTCGAATGTATTCGTGCATGCCCGGTGGGCACGGAACAGCGGGTGCTTATATGAGCAGCCCGATAGAGCGAGGAGAACTCAACGGTTTCCACGTCGTCGACCCAGACCTTTACGACCGCTACAGAGCTGAAGTGTTGGCTCTTACCAATTCCTATCAAGTTGATATCAACGAGTTTTTGCCAAACGATGGCACCCGAAAACGTGGTTTGTCGGACGCTGAAATAGCGGAACGGTTAGGGCTTGACATCCGAGACGTGACCGAGATCCGAGTGGTGGCCGAACATGATGAATATCCCATAGAGGAATACGAGGCCTCGGCTCGCTTTAAGGATGCCGCTGCAGCCTCGTATCAAGAGGGTGGAGTGAAGAATCTCTACACGGGCGATCCGCCACCAACTCGACGATGAAGCTTGGTCCGGACCGAGGACAAATTCAAAGGACACGCTCATGATGCCGACGCTGGGTGAAGCGATGGTCCGTGTCGGACGTCACTTTGGTAAGCGGCCAGCCACGCGCGACCGCCAAGGTGAAACCACCTGGCGCGATTTCAGTGAGCGAATCACCGTTGCCGCTGGCTTGCTTCGTGGCCTCGGAATTAATTCAGGTGAACGTGTAGCCATCTATGCCCGCAACTCGATTCGTTTTGATGAACTGAAATGGGGAGCCTTTCATGCAGGTGTCGTTGCTGTTCCCGTCAACTGGCGGCTAGCCCCAGTAGAGATTGCCCACATCCTTGAGGATTCAGCTTGCGAAGTGGTCTTCGTTGAAGCCGACTTTCTTCCGATCTTTGACATGACTGAGCTGGCACCGTGGCGCGACAAGTTGATCTGCCTTGACGGTGAAAGTAGCGCCGGCATCCCGCACTACGACCAGTTGTTTAAAACGGCGGCAGGAGTCGGCCTATCTGATGTGTCGCCCGACGATGACGCTCTCATTCTTTATACCGGCGGCACTACCGGGCGCAGCAAAGGCGTCCGTTTGAGTCACACCAACATCCTGTCGTGCGCGGCAGGCTTCACCCTTGCGACGCGAGGTGAACCTGATGACACGTACTTACATTTAGCGCCAATGTTCCACTCCGCTGACCTATTAGCAACCGGTTGGATCTTGATGGGGGCGGCACACGTCTACGTTCCAGCATTTTCACCAGCAGCTTTCCTGGATGCAGTGTTAGAACACCAAGTCACGATGACAATCGCAGTTCCCACAATGCTCATGATGACCCTCACCGATCCAGTATTGGAGTCCGCGAACACAAGGTCGCTCAGACTCATGGGCTTTGGAGCATCACCCATGGATCCGGCGTGGATCAGGCGCACAGCCCAAGGCTTCCCGCACACGCAACTGTTCAACTGTTATGGCCTCACCGAAACCTCACCCGCCCTAACAGTGTTCGATCCCGCCGAATTTCAGCGAGCCATCGAACACGACTCACCCACGCTTGCCTCAGTCGGCAAACCAAATTGCCTTGTCGATCTCAAGGTGAGCAATTCCGAAGGCGACGACTTGGCACCAGGGGAGACAGGTGTCCTCCATGCGCGCGGCCCCAACATCACTAAGGGCTACCTCAACATGGCCGAAGAAACAGCAGCAGCATTGAGTAACGGTTGGCTACGTACTGGAGACATTGCTCGGATAGACGACGACGGATACGTCTATCTCATCGACCGAGAAAAGGATTTGATCATCAGTGGGGGCGAAAACGTCTACTCCTCCGAAGTGGAAACAGCGCTCTACCAACATCCAGACATTCACGAATGCGCGGTTATCGGGACAGTTGACGAACGCCTCGGCCAAATAGTCACAGCCGTGATCGTAGCCAAGCCCGAAACCTCATTGAATAGCAAGGCGATCATCGACCACTGTCGAGAGCTGATCGGGGGATACAAGATCCCTCGACGCATCGAATTCGTCGAGATGATGCCAAAAAACGCACTCGGAAAAATTCTGAAAAATCGATTGCGCGCCACTTACTCGAAGTGACGGCCGCAACTCTTACCTTCAGCTAACAGGAAATCTGCCTCTCCCAAAGTTAATGTTCGGTTTATGTCACAGAGCATGACCTCACGCAACGGAACAGAGTTTGTCCGGACTCCAGACGAACGATTCGCATCGCTGGCTGACTTCGACTACGAAGCGAGCTACGTCGAAGTTGACGGACTTCGGATGGCCTACGTAGACGTTGGACCTGACGCCGGTGTCCCCATTTTGCTCCTTCACGGGGAGCCAACTTGGGGATATTTGTATCGGAGGATGATCCCCCCGCTTGTAGACGCAGGGTTCCGTTGTGTGGTTCCCGATCTGATTGGCTTTGGTCGCTCTGACAAACCAACCGATCGATCTGCTTATTCCTATGCGCAACACGTGGCTTGGCTAAAGGAATTCCTCAACGTGATCGGCCTCCGTGAATCAGTCCTGTTCGCACAAGACTGGGGGGGTTTGATTGGCTTACGAGTGGCCGCGGAAGAGCAAGACCGATTCGGACGGATTGCTATCGGCAATACGGGACTTCCTATAGGAGAATCGATTGGCGCTGGCTTCGACAAATGGCTCCAGCAGTCGCAGAGTATGCAGTTCATGGACGCCGGGGCGATGCTCCAACATGCAACTGCAGCGCGAGAGCTTACTGAAGCGGAGATGGACGGGTACCGTGCTCCGTTTCCTGACGAGTCGCACATGGCTGGGGCTCGCCAGTTCCCAACGTTGGTGCCAATCACCCCCAGCCATGGCGGCGTGAACGAAAACCTCGCTGCTTGGGAAGTGCTTGACCGATGGGAAAAGCCATTTTTGACCTTGTGGTGCCCTGACGACCGGGTCCTAGGTCACCTCCATAATGAATTCGTTGACCGAGTGCCCGGGGCCAGCGGACAACCGCACCAGGAGTTTCAGCCGGGTGGCCATTTCTTACAAGACGATCGCGGTGAAGACGTTGTCGCCGCCCTTATCGAGTGGCTGACCTAAAACATCAGTTCGCAGTGCCCCGTCGAAGCTCCTCTAGTCAACGCCGCCCAGCCGCATCGAGTTGAGTTTCTTAGGCCGTTGGGTAAAACTCAAAACGATCCCGAAGGCTGATCTGAAAATGAGAGAAGTTGTGGGGGGACAGCCTTTGAGACGGAGTTGGCGATGAGAGAGATTGAAGTTCTATTGGCGGAGATCAGTTCTCGTCACAGCGAACTCGATGGGACTGCCGAAGAGGCCGAACTACTCAATACGGCGCCGCCGGCGCTTGTGGACGTGATGAGAGAACTTCGGGTGCCGCTAGTGAAGGTGCCATCAGAGATCGGTGGCGATGAATTGCCGATGGCGTCGCAACTTCGCTACTTCGAGGCTCTTAGTTACTCAAACCCCACTGCGGGGTGGACAGGCTTTAACCACGCCGGCGCCGCAGGTATCTGCGGAGCAAAGCTGAACGACGTAGGAATCGACACCGTCTTTGGATCCGGCGCCGTGCCATTTCTCGGAGCAGTTGCCGCTCCTTCTGGCACATTCAGTGTCGTTGACGGGGGCATTGAGTTGAGTGGGCACTATCGATACGCCAGCGGCGCAGCCCACGCTGAATGGTTTTTTCTTGCTGGAGTTGAGAACACGGAGCACCTCTCAGTGCGCCTTGCGGCCGTCAGCGCTAATGACGTGTCCCTCAGTGACAACTGGGATGTGATGGCTCTCAAGGGAACAGGCAGTGTGGATGTAACCCTTGACAGGGTTTTTGTCCCAGACCACCTATTAGCCGACCCTTTGGCCAGTCCGCTTCGAGGCGGCCCTATGTACACGCTCGGTTATCAGGCGTATGTAGCGGGTGAAAATCTTGGGTTTTCACTCGGAGTTTGTCAGCGCCTGATCGATGAGACCGCCAGATATGCAACTACTAAATCCCGAGGCAACGATGGCCGCTTAGCGGACAGGGGTGCTTTTCAATATGAGTTGGGTAAAACGCAGCTTGAGGTAGAAGCGGCCAAGGCATTTGGTTTGGGAGAACTAACCGCTGCTGATGATCAATGTGCGAGAAACAACGGGTTGAGTTCTTCAGAAGAACAGAAGGTCGTTGCGATGCTCGCTTTTTGCACGGAGAGTTCCGTCAACGCTGTGAGCCGGCTGTATCACTTCGCCGGAGCGGCAGCGATCTTTAATCGCAGCGTCCTTCAACGATGTTTTCGAGACGCTCACGGTTCAGCCATGCACCATGTGGCCTCAAATGTCGCCTACGACACGTACGGCCAAGGGCTACTGGCACGTCAAGATCCGGCTGAGTGAAGTTGTGCTGTCTTTGAATGAACTGCTGCGCTGGAGGTCTGAACTGCATCCCGACGCGGTGGCGCTAGTTGATGAGTATGGAGATCAGCTCACCTACGCGGAGCTACAGCAGCAGATCGAACGCTGTGCGTTGGGGTGGAACGCTGTTGGGGTTACTCGAGGCGACGTAGTGGGCGTTCTAGACACCAATTCGACATCGTTTGTAGTCCACGTATTCGGCCTCGCTCGGCTACAAGCTATTCCCGCGTTGTTGAACTGGCGACTCACTCCGGCTGAACATGGGCCTCTATTCGACCTTGTCCAACCGGTGGCTATCGTTTCGGGTCAGAAACTAATTGATCAGCTCCCGTCAAACCTCCCTCCGATTCGCATCGCTCTACACCCGGACCAGGAGTGCCCGCCGACTTGGGTGCCGGATGCAACGGAATCGGTTGATGGCAACCTTCCACCCCCTCCTCAACCCAGTGACGTGTTCGCTATCGGGTTTTCTAGCGGCACTACTGGCCGAGCTAAAGGCATCCCCCTTAGACACGAGGCTCTCGCGCGGTCGGCCTTGATTGATAGCGCTGAGAACGCCGGAATGTTCGTCGGTGCTCGCCACATCATGGCGGCACCCATGTTTCACCTTGCGGGATTATCAAACAGTCTGATGGGCCTTGCAAACGGCGCCGAACTCCATCTTCGAGCTGGATTCAATCCACAATCGATTCTCGAAGATATCGAACAGGTGGGAGCGGTGTACCTGACTGCGGTTCCGGCGATGTTCCATGCCATGGTTGAAGCTGTCCGAACCCGAGTTGACGCACCCGATCTGTCGTCGATGCGCGAGATGTCCTACGGAGCATCGCCGATCGCCCCGGAGCTCTTGCGAGAAGTCGAAGCTCTCTTTCCAGGGGTCCGACTTCGACAGTTTTACGGGATGACGGAAGTGGCAGGGGCGCTTACCACCCTCTCGCCGGCCGATCACGAGCCCTCTAGCCCTCACCGTCAATCCGCGGGGCGTGTCAACCCTGGATTCCAAGTCCGTTTGGTTGATCGGCAAGGGAAAGATGTAGTCGATGGTCAGCCGGGTGAAATTCTCGCCAAAGGACCATCGGTTTTGCATCACTATTGGGAAGACTCCGAGGCGACCAAAGAGGCCATAGTTGACGGGTGGTTCCAGACCGGCGACATAGCGGTGCGGTCTGAGGGTTACCTGACCATCATGGACCGAGCTAAAGACATGGTGGTGACGGGTGGTGAGAACGTTTACCCCGCTGAGGTCGAAGCGTTGCTGTACGAGGTCCCTGGAGTTACAGATGTTGCTGTGATTGGAGTTCCTGACGAACAGTTTGGTGAAAGGGTGCACGCGGTGATGGTCACACAGCCAGATGCGACGGTGAACTTGGAGATGATCATGGAGTTCTGTCGTGGCCGCCTCGCGGGTTACAAGCTGCCACGATCGATGGAAGTTGTAGCTGAACTGCCCCGAAACCCCACCGGTAAGATTCTTAAGAGACAGCTACGGTCACGTCATTGGGAAGGGCACATCAAGCAGGTCTAGGTGCTGCACCGATGCTGGTTCCGTGCACCAATAGCCAGCATCGAATCTTGGAGCAGCTTTTCGTCAAGGTCTCCGAATCACTCAACTTCGGTAGAAGTTCAACTAGAAATACAGACCCAATTGCATGCTGAACGAATGCGTAACTTCAGGACTCCTCAGTTGTGAGTTTTGAACGGTTTTTAAACGCCATCACTGACTGCTGGAGAAGAAACCCTGCGATCACGGTTGTGGCGAGCTGAGCGAAAAGAGCCCAACCTGTGCTGCTACGACTAATGAGTGAACCGAGGCTACCCAGCACGGCTAGAAGTGCGATGGCTGCCAGGGCATGCATGAGGTGATGATTGAGATCAGGTTTGGCGCGAGCTAAGAGCCCCAGAATTAGAAACACTGCTCCGATAAACGCGGGAATTAGTGAAGTCACACTCTGTGAGTCGGACACGATTGTGACGATCACGCCGAGAGCAATTAGTACACCGCCACTGGTTGCTGCTTTTTTGGGCATTTTTGTCCTGTCAGTCAATGGAGGAACGACTATTGATCATAATTAGCAAATCACTCAACCCGACAATCTGCGCTTGATGCATATTGGCGACGAGTCCACCGCCTTTGATGCAGGGTGCTATAAGACATAGGTGATGAGACGGGAATACGTTTTTGTGCTGCTGGCAGTGCTGGCCTCAGGTTGCGTCGCTGCGGACAGTTCAAGCCCAACGACTTCTGAGAAGGTAGTAGGCGAAGTCGAAATCGGCGAAGAGGACCCAACGGTAACCACGGTCGGTGCCCCGGTCGAGATTCCCTCCCCGAATTGGCAAAGCGGGTTATCTGATTATCTCTACGATCAAGAATTACTCCATACCTTTGAACTCACCATTTCAGACGCGGCTTTCGCTGAGATCAACGACGACCCCAGTGAAGAAGAATATGTGGAAGGAAGCCTTACCTTTGAAGGCGAAACCATTAGTCCCGTTGGCATCCGATATAAGGGATCAATCGGGGCTTGGGTCGGATGCCTTGCTGGTGGAAGTCTTTTCGAACCTGATGGAGCAAAGACCTGCACCAAACTTTCGATGAAGGTCAAGATCAACTGGGAAGACAGCTCGCGAACTTTTTGGGGAGTGAAAAAGCTTCAATTCCATTCCATGAACCTTGATCCGACTCAAATGCATGAGCGACTCGGATATTGGCTTTTCAGAAAGATGGGAGTTCCGGCACCGCGAGCAACTCACGCTCGCCTAGTGATCAACGGTAATTACGTAGGTCTGTATTCGTTTGTTGAGCAGATCGACGGAAGGTTCGTGGATCGACAATTTGATGATGGAGACGGGAATCTGTACAAGGAGGTGTGGCCTCTGAATCACCAGGGCTCTGCCCGCAAACGATCTGAGTTCAGGGATGCCTTGAAGACAAATGAAGAGGACGAGGTGACAGTCGATTACATCCTTGCCTTCTCTGAAGAACTGGCAGCGGCGGAGAAGAACGAATTGCCTGAAATAGTTGCAAAGTGGATGGACGTCGAAGAAATAATTCGGTGGGCTGTTGTCGATAGAGCCATCCGAAACGATGACGGCCCTTTACATTGGTACTGCTTCGACGGCTGCAACAACCACAATTTCTACTGGTACGAAGAGCCCGCTATGGGCCGCCTTCACCTGATTCCCTGGGACCTTGACAGCGCCTTCGCCAATATCGTGTCGGACGCCAACCCCGTCACCCCAATCGCCGACAAGTGGGGCGAAATTACGAACGACTGTCGGCCGTTCCCATACGGCCAATGGAATATTCCTCAATGGTCCGCCACGTGTGATCGGTTGATCGGCACGTGGACCACGTTTGTAGACGAAAGCGAGGCAATTCGGGCCGCGTTTCTGGAAGGTCCTTTCTCGGCAGAAAGCACCGGAGCCATTCTTAAGCAATGGGCAGGCCAGATTCACGACGCGACATCGGAAGCAGCAGCAACACATCAAGACGCTTTGGAATTAGAAAAGTGGAAAGCGGCGTTATCGAAGTTGGGCTCATCTCTTGATTTCGCGCGAGCTAATGGCTGATTTCCATAACCATGATCTGTGGGTCGGAGGGTTTAAGGTGGACAACGATTTAACAGCGCAGGCCAAGAGGATTGTCCGATGAATCGAGCAGTGTTGGTTGGCATCGACCTGGTGGCAGTGCTTGTCTTGGTCTTCTGTCTGTATTTCCCGCGCAATCGAAGACGGGACATGGTCGTTGCTCTTCTAGGAGTCAACGTCGGTGTGATGGCTATCGCCACCGCGTTCACGCATGTGGAAGTCAACCTTGGTCTTGGGTTAGGGCTATTTGGGGTGCTGTCGATTATCCGGTTGCGGTCCTCAGAGTTAGGTCAACAAGAAATTGCCTATTACTTCTGCTCTCTAGCGTTAGGTCTCCTAGGCGGGGTTCAGTTTGAGCCAACGTATGTATCCCCGCTTCTGATGGCAGCCGTTCTGGTGACGCTCTGGCTTGGTGACCATCAAGCGCTACTTAGAGGGCATTTTCACCAAAACATGATTCTCGATAGGGCGTACGCCGACAACGGTGAGTTGATTCGAGTTCTAGAGGATTTGTTGGGCGGAACTGATCAGGTTTCAGTGCGTCGCGTGAGAATTCGACGGGTTGACTTGGTTAATGACAGCACCAATGTCGATGTCCATTACCGAATGAAGTCATGACATTTTGGTTTGAGTCGCTAGTGGAACGGTTCCCTGCCACTGATGTCGAAGGTATGGACAGCCTCGCTTCTCTCGAACAGCGTTTCGATCGGAAATATATAGTCAGCGAAGAAGAAGCGAACAATTTTTTCTCGATGGTGTCCGGTTCCCTGACTGCATTGGAAATAGCCGGGAAACGGTCGTTCGCATATGAATCTTGGTATTTCGATACCACGGATCTGGAATCATTTCGTGCCACGGCTCACCGCCGCAGAAGGCGTTGGAAGGTGCGGACCCGAACATATCTGGATGCGCAGAAATCTACGGTGGAAGTAAAGCTTCGCGACCAGCGTGGACAAAGTGTGAAACGTCGTCTCCCCGACGATTTTTCGTTAGACCCGAACTTGACGATCAAAGGCGCACAGTTCGTAAATGAGGTCTTGGGGAGAGAAGGCTTCGCTGCGACGCTGACATCGACTCTGCAGACTTCCTACGAACGCATATCGGTTGTTGATGTTGAGAACGGGGTGCGTTTAACCGCAGATTTGGGAGTGAAGTGTCAAGCGGTCGTGGGGAAAGAAGCGTTGATAAAAGGTGTGGTGATTGAAACGAAATCCCCCCGCGGCCCTGGCCCCATCGACCGTGCGTTGTGGCGACGTGGCCATCGGCCAGTCCGACTCAGCAAATATGCAACCGGTATGGCTGCAGTTCACAGCGAACTGTCGCGTAATAAGTGGCATCAAACCATCAACCAACACTTCACGAGTTGAGCCGTCCCGGCCTCGTGGTTAGGGGCGTCGACGGAGTCGCATGTAGGGGCTCATCTCGGTTCGAAGTTTGGCACGACGGCTATGGGTAGGCCGTGAAACTTCAGCTCAACTTAACTGGGGTTTAGTGGCCCTGAGTGGATAGGTGCATCAGCGCTTTTGTCACTATCGTTACGGCAGTAGCTTTGGCCGAAATGCCTGGTGACGCAAGGAAAGAGGATCGAAACATGGTTGAGACCGCCGGTACGACGAGTATCGATATCAAGGTGAGCTCGGACGCGGTCTATGCAATTTTGACGGACTTGACGCGCATCAGCGAACTCAGTCCAGAGTGTTACAAAGCTGAGTGGGAGGATGACTCGGCCGGACCCGCGGTGGGGGCTACATTTCGGGGCTACAACCAAAACGGAGGCCAGAAATGGGACATGGGCTGTGTCGTTGTGGCGGCCGACCCAGGCAAAGAATGGGCGTTCGAGGTCCCTGCTGACGACGGCCGCGGAACAACTTGGCGATACGAGATTGAGTCAACTGATAACGGCTGCCGGGTCACCGAGAGCTTCGATGCCCCAATTCTTGACGGAGAGTTTTTCCAAAAAATGAATCGACACAAGCTGCTGTTGGAGAACATCGATCGGACGTTGTTGAACCTCAAAGCCGTCGCGGAGGCCTAGGTCGCAACGATAGGGCCTGTACAGGTTGCGATTGACAGTTAATAGGGATTCGGAGCAGCTAGCCCGTTTGGTTTTGAGTCCAGCTATTTCCGAATTGGACGTCGATGTCGTGAGGCAGTCCCAAAACTCGCTCGGCGATAATGTTGCGTTGGACTTCGCTGGTTCCCCCACCAATGGTGAGTGCAGGCGAAAACAAAAAACCGCCATGCCAATTCTGCCAACCTTCAACCGCGGATTGAGTGAAGGGAAATTCAGCAGGCTGTCCAAGGGGCCCGGTGTTAGTCAGCATGCCTTGAGCTCCCATGAGGTCCTTGGCCAGGCGCATCACGTTTTGGCCATGTTCGTCGGCCAGTGCTTTACGGACTGAGGCTTCAGGCCCTGGCTGTCGTCCCTGGAGTTGAGATGTAAGGGTGCGCAGGCGAATGAGCCTCAATATTTCACCTTCAATGTGTAGACGTGATGCCCGGTCGCGTAACACCGGATCTTCTACTCCTCCTGCGCTGCGAACCACATCTAATAGGTCAGTTGCGCTAGGACCACTTCCCCAGAGCGCACCCTCACCCGACAAAGAGACTCTCTCGTTGCCTAACGTGACTTTGGCCAGTCGCCATCCGTCGTTCTCTTCGCCGATGCGGTTTTCGATAGGCAACTCCATGTCAGTGAAGAAGGTTTGGTTGAACGAATACGCGGTGGTCATGTCGACAATGGGTCGAAGTTCAAGTCCTGGAGTATCCATTGGGCATATGAAATATGAAACTCCTCGATGCTTTGGTACGTCGGGGTCTGTGCGTGCGATGAGAATGCCGAATTGGCTTCGATGAGCTCCCGATGACCAGATCTTTGAACCATTGACGATGTAACGATCACCGTCTCGAACAGCTCGAGTTGCAAGATTCGCTAGGTCTGAGCCGCTGTCTGGCTCACTGAAGAGTTGGCACCAGACCTCTTGTCCGGTCAGGATCGGCCAAAGGTAGCGTTCTTGCTGTTCGGGTGTGCCGCCGAACAGAATCGTCGGCCCAGCCCAGCCGAGCCCTATCCCGCCGGCGGCTCTTCGCACTCCAGCGGCCGAGAGTTCTTCGTCAATAATGAGTTGGTGAATGGGATCGGCCGCTAACCCGTATGGCTTGGGCCAGTGTGGAGCGACGAAACCTGCCGTGGCTAACGCCTCCTGTGTGGGATCTCCGCCGTGTTGATGTAACCAATTGCGTATGTCTAGGCGCTGAGGGTCGTCGTCTGTCGGCCAATCAAAGTCCATTCCTTGACAATAGATCGCTGTCGGTTTGAAATCGAAAGAGGTGTGTGGCGAAAACCGCAAGATGCTTTTTGCTGTTGTGTGGTCCTCGACTGGAGTTGACGATTGTTTGCTGGGTGTCCGCCAGACATTCTTCCATTGGTTCTGCCGTCAAACTGGTCCGTAACTGCGTAATGTGAACTCAGTTTGCGAACAGCCCAGAGGAGAAGTAGTCGTGGAGGATTACAGCGCCGAAGCAGCAAATTTTCGAGCTGACATCAAAAACTTTCTGGGAGAGAATCTCCCCTCTGGGTGGAGCGGCATGGGTGGCTTTACTCTTGATGAGCGCGCAGCATTCGTCGCCAACTGGCGACGCACACTGTCGGAACATCAACTCCTAGCTGTTGCTTGGCCTTCCGAATATGGGGGAGCGGGCCTGACTCAGATGGAACGCACTGTTCTGGCGGAGGAATTAGTTGAGGCAGGAGTCCCAAGTGGCTCCAACAACGATATTTTCTCCATCGGAATGATTGGCCACACCATTATCGAATGGGGGTCCGACGAACAGAAAAATCATTACCTTCCCCGAATACTTGACGGAACTGACGTGTGGTGTCAGGGGTATAGCGAACCGAACTCGGGCTCAGATTTAGCTTCTTTAGCAACCCGCGCTGAACTCGATGGAGATGAGTGGGTGATTAATGGGCAGAAGATCTGGACTTCCCAAGGTCACAACGCGAACTGGATCTTCGTGCTGTGCCGCACCGACCCTTCGGCCGTCAAACATGCAGGGATTTCGTTTCTCCTCTGCCCAATCAACCAACCAGGAGTAGAGGTCCGCGCCATTGTTAATGCTTCAGGCCACCATGATTTCAATGAAGTGTTCTTTAGCGACGCGCGTGCCCCTCGAGAGAATGTGCTGGGTGGAGTCAACAACGGTTGGGCTGTTGCGAACACCTTGTTGGCGTATGAACGCGGTGACGATGCGACAACTAATGGCATTCGATACGGCGAAGAATGGCAGCGACTGGTCGATGTTGCCAGGGACTATGGAAAACTTGATGGTGCTCTTATGCGACAAAGGTTCGTACAGGCGTACACCACAACCCAAATAATGAAATTCATGGGTCTTCAGACGGTCGCCCGTTCACTTCGCGGATACAGCCAAGGACCTGAATCGTCACTTAACAAACTGCTGTGGTCTGAGCATCACAAGCGATTCACCGAACTGGCGATGGACGTAATCGGGATGGATGCAACCGCTCCCTCTGGTCGTGACGCTGCCACAGGAGTCGGCGTGGACGATGTGGGCTCTCCCTATTCGTCCCAGGCGTGGGTGACTACTTTCGTGGGTGCACGCCCTGGGTCCATTTACTCAGGTAGCAATGAAATTCAACGAAACATTGTTGGGGAACGGGTACTGGGTCTCCCCAAAGAACCAAGAGCTGATGCTGGACCCTGGAATGAGCGCAAACGTTCCTAATGGGTGCCTCGGTGGGGGAATTTCCAAAGGCGAGTAGCTGTGCTAACTAGTTGGGATTATTGGAGTCGGAGTAGCTAATGAGATCTTCTGAAGGATCACGACCTGATCGAGCGCTTCCATCGGATGAGCGGCCTTTCGACTACACCCCGATCTCGCTCAGCGAACTCCCGGAAACGCCTACTCGAGATCGAAACATATCGGCTAGGGCTTGGGACGAGGCGCCTCCGGTATTGCTGGGTCTGGGAGAGAATCTGGAAGGAAGGCCCGATGCGGCGTTCAAAAGGAGGATCTTTGGGTGGTTGCTGTGGCGCGCGGGGCCTACGCGTGGGCCCTGCCGCTATTTGGCATTGAATCCGACCGATTCAACAATTTTCTATATTTTTGAGGTTCGGGCTGAACATGCCGGAGGCGGGAAAGGGCCCGATGGTGAATGGCATAGCCGCTTTAGAGCGTGGAAAGAGGCCTTGCGTGCTGCGCCTCTCGTGTAGAAGTGACGGCCATTGCTCCGGTTAGTGGATAGTCATCTGTAAAACAGATGTATGAATTCATTAACAACTATTAAATTGATGACCATTGGGTAACTTACGGCCGGTAGAATTGGAGTAGCCCTTTAACATCGGAGAACCGCCATGAAATTCTTTAGGCGCCTGCCCAAACTACAACCAGGATCGTTCTGGGATGACCAAGTCGAGCGTCGCCTCGCAAACATGTGGCTGCAGCACTTCGTTCGCTAGTCCCGTCATGTAATCAGAATGCCTGAAAGTTGCTGAGCCGCTCCCCCCGGGGCGGCTCAAGCGGTTTTTGCTGCTAAACCCCCCGAAGTGGAATAGCTAAATTATCGTTCGAGTTGTGATCGCAAGCGGGGAATCACCTCCTGAGCGAACTTTGTGAGGGACTCGTTCATAACGGACGGAGCCAGCCCTGGGGGACCGCCCCAGGTCACCAGATCAGTTATGCCATGACTAGTAATAAGTTCCTGTAGTTCGGCGACACAATGATCTGCGCTACCCACCGTCCACACCAGAGGATTCAACGGGATCGGATCTCTTGTTTCCTTAGGCACCGATCGGCTCGCCACCTCTGATTTGTGGTCTTTGCTTGCCTTGATCAGCCCAACATAAACATCGCGCCGGTACCGTTCCGCAGCAGCTACAGGCTCCCATTCTCTGTCCGGGTCGTCAGTAACGAACACCCCTCTGATCAACCCGACCCGACGATCACTGGCGTCTCCAACTGCCTGTCTCCAGGGATCGATAGTCAATGACTTCGGTCCCTGGGGAAGTAAATGAGTTCCAAACGCAGCCGCACGCTTGGCCCCAGCCGGACTGGTAGCTGCAAGCCACAGTGGCGGCCCGCCTTGTTGAACTGGATCTGGAGTGACTCGAAGGTTTGAGAATCGATACCGTTTGCCTTCGAAATTGAAGGCCTCGCCGCTCCATGCCAGCTGAAGAACCTGCAGTGCTTCTTCGGTTAGCGAAACCCGCCGACTTATTGGGATATCGAACCCTTGAAATTCGTGCGTCGCGTAACCCATTCCGGCGCCGAGCTCCATCCGACCATTAGAGATGTTGTCGAGAATAGCGAGGTCCTCTGCGAGGCGAATGGGATGCCTGAATGGCAACAGACAGATGTCTGTCGAAAATCTCATATCAGTGGTTCTTGATGCTGCTGCCGCCGCAACTGGCACAAAGTTGGGTAAATAGCCGTCAGCAATGAAGTGGTGTTCGGTAAACCAGCAGAGTTCTAGACCAAGTAGCTCAGCATGTTCGATCTGTTCAAAAGTCTCGCCGTACACCTGCGGCATCGGTATTTCACTTCCCTGGGGACAACGAAAGTCATGGACGATGCCGAAGCGCAACGATGGGGCCATGAAAGCAAGTTAACTGGGTCTACGTTTGCCACGCGGCGAATGCTTTGAAACTCGTGACACGGCCGAGCCGTGCTCCACACAGATCGCGTCTCGGAGGGCTACCCAACGTCGGGAGCGAGACCGCGAACGACATAGTCTGCCTCCTCCTCCAGGAACCGGATCGTCGCGAGCACGTCCTCGTCGGCAAAGCCCTTGTCTCGGTAGTTTTCGAGTAGCTGCTGAGTGTGTCGTCCCATGGGTACAGGAACTTCGAACTCCTCCGCTAGGTCCACCGCTAATCCGATGTCTTTGCAAGCTAAGGCGTTAGTAAATGAGGGGGCTAATCGATCGCGCAATATTGCTCTAGTTCCAATGTTCCAAACGAAACTGGCGCCACTACTCGCTTCGACAACTTCTCGCAAGATCCTGGGATCTACCCCGGCCTTTACACCAAGCAGCAGAGCCTCGGTGGTTCCCATCATCCCAATGAAGGCAAGCATGTTGTTGACGGCCTTGACGACGTTCCCAGCGCCTGCGGCGCCACACCTCACTACCTTCGCCCCGAACGTCTCCAGCAGTGATTGACACCTCGCAAAGGCTTCCTCAGATCCACCAACCATCACGGCCAGAGTTCCTTTGCGCGCGCCGTACACGCCACCAGATACGGGCGCGTCAAGAAAATCAATGCCTAGGTCTTCGCCCTCAACCGCGAGACGGCGACTCAAGGATGGAGAACTAGTGCTGAGATCGATCACGGTGGTTCCAGAGGCCATCACATCGAAAAGACCGCTATCCCCGGAAACGACTTGCTCAACGTCGCTGGGCATAGGCAACGACAAAAACACAACTTCAGCGCCCTCCGCAGCGTTCGAAGCTGAAGTCGCTCTCCGAGCGCCTAACTCAACTACTCGTTCCAGCGACTGGTCATTGAGGTCAAATGCCTGCAACTCGTGTTCGGCTGCCACCAAGTGGGCGGCTATCGGACCACCCATATTGCCCACACCTATAAAACCGATACGCATGATCATCTCCTCGCCAATGGTGATCAAGTATTAATGATTTTCACGAGCAATGAGTGCAAGCCTCATGATGCAGGACAACCGATCCAAGAATGCGATCGATCTATGTGCCAGATGCGGCGAAACCTTTATCCAGATCTTCGACAATGTCGTCGAGAGTTTCGAGCCCCACCGATAAACGAACTAAACCTGGCGAAACACCGGCCTCGTTCTGTTCAGATTCGGTGAGCTGGGAGTGTGTTGTTGAAGCGGGATGAATAGCGAGACTTCGAACATCGCCGATATTTGCCACATGGCTATGAAGCTCTAAGCCGTCAATAAACTTTTTCCCAGCTTCGACTCCGCCCTGAATCGTGAAGGCAGGAACCGAGCCATAGCCACGGCCTTCTCCGTAAGCCTGAAGACGAGAATGCCAAGGGCTGGAAGATAGGCCCGCGTACTGCACTTGCTCAACTTTGGGGTGAGCATCTAGGTATTCCGCTACTGCTTGAGCATTCGTAAAGTGCCGCTCCATTCGCAAACTTAGCGTTTCTAGGCCCTGCAGGAAATAAAACGCGTTCTGGGGAGAGACAGCAGCACCAATATCGCGAAGTAACTGCACCCGTGCTTTGATGATGAATGAGCCAGCACCTAATGCGGGCCAATAGGCCAACCCGTGGTAGCTCGGATCAGGTTCGGTGAAGTTCGGGAATCGGCCGCTAGCCCCGTAGTCGAACGTGCCACCGTCAATGATTACCCCGCCTATGGAGTTACCATGCCCCCCAATAAATTTGGTCATGGAATGAACCACGATGTCCGCCCCGAGGCTCAACGGGTTGAATAAATAAGGGGTCGCAACAGTGTTGTCAAGCACTAAAGGAACACCGATGTCGTGAGCGACTTGTGCGACCCCCGCGATGTTTAGACAATCGTTCCTCGGATTGCCGATGGTTTCGCCGTAGAAGAGCTTGGTGTTGGCTTGCGCAGCCCCAGCCCAGGCCTCTAGATCATCTGGATCTTCGATGAATGTCGTTTCGATACCCATTTTGGGAAGCGTGTAATGCAACAGGTTGTACGTACCCCCATATAAGGAGGCAGACGCGACAATGTGGTCGCCTACCTCAGCGAGGTTCAAAATGGCAAGAGTTTCTGCAGCTTGACCCGACGCAACTGCTAACGCTCCGGGTATGCCAATAGCTGTTTCAGTTCCGCCTTCAAGGGCCTGAAGCCTTGCTTCCAAAACCATCTGAGTTGGATTCATGATCCGGGTGTAGATGTTTCCTACTTCACTCAAAGAGAAAAGATCGGCAGCATGATTGGTATCTCGAAAAACGTATGACGTGGTTTGATATATCGGTACTGATCTGCTTCCGGTTGTTGGATCGGGTTGCTGGCCTGCATGAATTTGTTTCGTTTCAAATCCCCAGCTGTTGGTCATGACTACCTCTCTTAGTGGTGTTGGGCACTTAAGAGGGGTGGACCAAAAGAGATGCTTGCGCCGTGAGATGGCCGGGAAACGGCTATCTCTAGGACACTTCATTGCGTCGGTCGCTAAACCTCAGCCATATCCCTACACAAGGTAGGCAAGCACCTTGGGTGTCCACCCCAGGTTGCTGGGTGCACAGAAGTGCACCGCTCTTGATAACGCACCGATTCCAACATGTTTGAGTTCGGCACGCAAGTCAATTACCGAAATCGAGACCCGCTTGAGAGCTCTTCGACAGTGTTGGAATTGGAGTGACGCGGGTTACTTGCTCTGGCACACTGAAGCCGTGTTGAGATTTCAGCGAGTAACCGAGACCGATGAGGCGGGAGCCACGCGGCTAGTCAGTTTGGAAGTCACGGATGAAGCGGTATACCGGACATCAAAGTCGCAAATGTGGGAGGGTCGACTCCCGCTGGCCGCGGTCATCAATCTGAAAATCACGCGCAGTGGTTCTTCTGACTTGGTGACCGCTGACACCAAGCACGGCCCAATCACATGGTCGCTGAAAAACGGCCGGCGACTGATCGATGCGATCGAAACCCAACGACCCTAATAATTGCTTCGGCGGGTGGCCTTCTCCTAGTTTCTTTGCTGACCGAGTGTCGTGAACAACCTGTCGTTGTAAGCGCTTAGGCTCCACGACGTGAGACAGGAGTCATCATGATTACAGCCATGCCGCGCATAGCGATCGCCGTCAATGATTTCGAAGACGCGTTGACGACGTTCCGAACTCGTTTTGGTATGCCGGTCGCCGACTTTTCGCCAGAAACGGTGCCTTCTCTGGGCGCGCACGTGGCTATGTGTCAACCAGTTGGCGGAAGCAATATCGAATTGATGGCACCCTCGAACCCCGATGAACCACTTAGCCAAGCTCTCCAAAAGTTTCTTGATCGTCGAGGCGAGGGAATCTACGCGTTGATGCTTGAGGCGCCGGATCCCAACGCTGAAGGTGAAGTGCTGCTCCAACGAGGTATCAAGGTTCTTCCGTTGATGCGAGGTGCTGGGGGTAGAGATATCCACCCGAGTTCAACCCATGGTGTACTCGTCCGGATTTACCCCGACGGGTCGGTGGTTCAACCCGAAAATCCCGTCACGAGGTCCCCACATTATTCCGGGATTCAGAAAGTAATTATTGCGACCCGCGATGCGGGTCTGGCACGCGAGGCGTATTCCAACGGTTTGGGCTTGCCAGCCGATCCATCGCAAGCAGATCCCGATAGAGGAGTAGTGAGCTCAATAGTTCGTCCACCGAAAGGCGGGATTATCGAATTGCTATCGCCTATCGACACTTCTCGACAAATAGGAGCCGAGATCGAGGAGTTTCTCAACTCCAAAGGAGAAGGAATCTTTGCTCTTGTTCTCGACGCCGATAGTGATGTCCGTGATCGAGACATCAACATTTTTGGAACTCGAATCCTGATCTCGTAACAGTTCGGAGTTTTCGCCAACGTCCGAGGAAATGACGTCAACGGGCGGGAAGTCTCATTTGAATGCCGATGACCCGAAGCGCCTCATCATTAGTGGTAGCGGGCGAGTCACAAGGACATTGGCTATGCAGACCGATTGGGATGTGTTGGCCGTTGGCCGGCTGAACAGGCGTCGCCGGAGCGGAAAGGTTTGAGATTCTAAAAACTCTCCTTAGGGCTCGACGAGAGTGTTTTCAGATTCTGGGTACAGTCGGGGCATAAGTAGCGGCGATCGGAAACAGTTTCGTTGCGCAGCCGCCCCTGGCGATCCGCCCAGATCTCGTTCCAGAGCACGGAGGCTTCGTTGTTGGTCTCTTCACCTAGTGAATAAGAAAACGCGATCTGGCAGAGTTGACACTCCACGAAACCAACTTGATTCAATAACTCTCGACGCGTCCGTAAACTCGGACTCGCGATGGGCGCTGGCACGTCACGGTGACAGTCCAGATTGGTGTCGATCCGGACAAGACCAATTCCGAGCCGAAGAGCCACCTCCGTCTGACTCTCAGTAAATCGTTCTTCTGCCATGAAACAGGCAAGATATACCCGATCAGCCTGCAATCGTTGAGCACTCGTTTGACCTGCGACCGAAACAAACCTTTTGGTTGAAGGTCGAACTAGGACTGTCACCACCTCAAAATCACCGCAAAGATCGCCGCCGATGTGTTTAATTCCGAGGATGTCCGGGCGCGGGTCTTGAAGGGCGTTAAGTGTGGGCGGCATAACGCCACAATTAAGACCAGTCGGGCTCGAAAGCCAAAGGCGCACCGACTCTCGGAGCTCAAGGTCCTCGACTTTCCTCACCCTGGAATCCTTTCCTTCGACCATTTCACGAAACGCTCATGGTGGCCGCGGTGAAAGAGTGCGGGGGAAGTTTCATTACCCGTCGGGCACCGTTCGACATTTCTCCCGGCACCCGCTTCACGGCGTTCGGGGCTTCCCAAGTGTTCTGCGTCGCTGGATCTGAATGGTGAAGAACATCCATAGACAACATTTCAAGATCGGCACCGGCCAAATTGATTTCGAGTTCAACGGTCTCATCGACCGAGCGATTCACAGCGTAAACATGCAGTTCGTGATTAACGTCGAGAATGGCCGCACCGTCGACCATTGCCACATCACCAAAATCAGGCGACGGCACCTGCCCTCCGTCGTAGCCAACATGTAGCGAAATCCCGTGCCTTCGACCTACGAACATTGACAACGCTTCGAAGATACTCTGACGTAGCAGGTTGTCTCCGTCGGTGAGGACAGGAGCTATGACGTTCACGATTTGAGCGATGTTGGCAATCTTCACCACATCGGCGTTGCGAATAAAACTCAATAAGAATTGCGCACACACAAGCGCGTCTTGAAGATCGTAAACCTCCTCTACCAAATGAGCTGGAAACGCGCCATCCGCCCATGTACCTGACCTGTTTCGTGTCCGATACCAGACGTTCCATTCATCAAACGCGATAAATGGCCGCCGGCCTGATCTTCGTCGACCCGCCACATACCTGCACACAGCGTCGATTTCCGCGATCTGTTGGTCAACCGCTGCGCCGGAGGTCAAGAATGCGGCGGTGTCATTCGACCAGTTATCCAGATAACGGTGGGTTGAGACATAGTCAGCGAAGCCGCCGACTGCTTCTAGGGCCTCACGGTCCCAGTCGAGATAGGTCGTGTTGTCTGGAAGCGAAGTGCCCGAGACCACTAATTCAATTGACGGATCAACCAGTTTCATCATGTGGGCGGCTTGACGGGCTTTACTTCCGTACTCTGCAGCAGATATGTGACCAATTTGCCAAGGCCCGTCCATTTCGTTGCCGAGGCACCACAAGGGAACTCTCGTCGGTGCGGAATTGCCTCCAGATTGGCGTTTACGAGTGATGTCCGTGCCCAGTGCTCCGTTGGTGTACTCAACCCAATCTGCGGCCTCTTCAGGAGATCCTGTTCCAAGATTGACTGAAAACATCGGGGACCACCCAGTGCGTTCGCAAAGGCCGAGAAATTCGTCTGTGCCGAAGCTGTTTGGTTCTATCGTCCCCCACGCCAACTCCCTGCGGATTGGGCGAGTCTCGACTGGGCCGACTCCGTCGCGCCAGTGGTAATTAGAGACAAAGTTTCCGCCCGGATAACGCATCACTGTGAACTCAAGTTCAGCCAGAGCAGCCAAAACGTCTATTCGGCAACCGAATTTATCCGCATGCCGAGAAGAGGGATCGAATACGCCTTCATATACAGCACGCCCCATGTGCTCGAGGAAGCCCCCGAAAATACGTGGGTCCACCGGCCCGGCGTTGTGGTGCGAGTGAAGGTAAAACGAGGCGCTGTTCACGATGTGAGCGTAGTAAGCAAAACGAGCGCCCGGCTCGAAGTGTCCTGTAGTAAGTGCCGTACCCCTCGGCTCGATCACTTCGAACCCCGTTGCCGCGAGTGCTTCTTTCGGCGCTGACTTCTCCTCGAATGCACCGGCGAAAATTACAAACTCGATGCTTAAGCCCTATTTGCTCAGTTGAGCGGCGACCCCTTCGGATGATCAATGATGGGCGCGCGCCAAGGCGGAGTCCTTAGCGGCCGCGCCTGACTAAACCCCGCCATCCAAGGGTTTGCTCAAATCTGAGTACTGCTGACCATTTTGGTCATGCTGACCGTGTTCGAGGACCCCTGCCGTGTTCAAAGCGAAAAGCGCCGCGGCGAAGAGGGCTGCGCTCACCACCACAATTCGGGCCGACCGCGGACCGGTCTCAGGGTTGTGGATTGAAGGCAAAGTATCAACCGTGGTGACGTAAATGAAGGTGCCAGCGGAAAACAACAAGACAACCCCTACCAACGGCCCGCTGGCGTCATCTAAAACGAAATAAGCAGAGATCGCGCCGGCAGGGGTAGCCAAGGCGAAGAGCAACAAACCGCTAGATATCGACTTCCGAGTAGCGGTTTCGTGTGATGAGAACACGCCGAGGCTCAGGGCCGCTGGCACCCGATGAACTAGAACACCAAAGGCAACCAGCACCGAGATCGATGTTTGACCTGAGGCTGTAGCTGCTCCAATAGCAAGGCCGTCACCTATTGCGTGCATTGAGAGACCTACTGCCATCACCAAACCGGATTTGGGATGATGAACGTGGCCATGACCATGCCCCGCGTGGTGGTCGTGGTGCTCCTCGTGAATAGCGTGGCTAAGTCCCATGCCTTCTAAAATCAGCATGAAGATAAAGCCTCCAGCCACTGCAGTACCTAACGCCAGCGGACTGTACGCAAGGCCATCCTGGCGCGAAGCCATGTGAAAGCCCTCAGGTAGAACCACCAGGAGCGCTGAACCCAACAGCAACCCAGATGCGATTCCGGTTAAGCGTTGCAAACTATCTTCTGTGAGTCGGTCCGCCGCCGCTAGCCCTATCCCACTTGCTGTGATGGAGGTGAGGATTATCAGGGTCGATAAGCCAATCAGGATCACGGCGAGATTCTAATAGGGATGGTCCTTATGTTCGACTTCAGGCGTAGGCGATGCATCGAGCCGAGAGTTCCTAGTCTGGTGTTATATGACGCGCGAATGCGAGACTCTGTTTCGCCTATGTTTTCGACATGGGAAAGCTGACGAAACCGAAACTCGACGAAAAAACACTCAAAGGTTTTAACGTATTAGTGAGTTCGCGAAGGAGTGTAAGAAGTTTCGAACCTGGGGAGGAAATACCGCGAAAGACGCTCGAGAATATCGCCGACGCTGGTCGCTGGGCGCCATCGGGCGCGAACTCACAACCCTGGGAAATATGTGTCGTGGAAGAACCCTCACGCGTACGCGAAGTTGCGTCCGTGATGGCAAGCCAAGCCGACCGACTCAACGAGCACTGCAAAGGGTTTCCACACGTTCACAAAAAACATTGGGTACATGATTCGGTCGCGCTCATGGTGGTGTTCGTCGATGCCCGTTGGGCGGACACATTTCCCACAGCGCTCGAACCCGAACTTGATGACACCGAGTACAAAGAAAACCGTTGGAACATTCTGCTTGTATCCGTCGGCGCCGCGATCCAAAACCTCCAGTTGGCTACTACAGCAGTAGGACTGAGTTCAGCCTGGCTCTCCGGTGGAGGTGAGCCCCAAACAGCACAGGCGCTACGCGAACTCCTCGGCTTTCCAGCCACCCATACTCCCTACGGAATTGTGCCGATTGGTTGGCCAAGGAGACGAGCAGAAAGCCGCTGGCGACGTCCGATCGAAGAAGTTATTCACTGGAACGAAGCGGCAACGGAGAACCTGCGAAGTCGCAATGACATTGATCATTACATTGAAAAAGAGCGCCGCCACTCAATCTATAAAGACGCTCAATCCCGCGATAGGTACGTTTCTGAAACGATGACTACCGACGGAGAAATCGACCGAGTAGACGACGGAAATTAATGGAGCGCTCATCTCGGGTGGCATCTTCAGCTCGTAACTCAGCTAACGAACCGCACCCGCAATCGTCAGCCGCTGGGTCGCCGAAATGACGGTGTGGACACCCCAATCGGTGATCAAGAAATACCACACACTCGTACGTTCGACCGTCTGGTCTGATCCGCAAATAGCGTTGGGCGCCTCCAGCAAAACGGCGATCGAATTTCATTAGATGATCGTAGTCACTGATTCGTCAGCACCGGGTTACTACGTATTTAAAAACCGGCTGATTCAACCACTGGCCCGAGACAGGTGTTGTTCGACTCACGGCGAGCGACTTGAATACCGCACGGCGGTATCAAATTCAGAATTGGCCGGGTGGTTCGATGGCTGACTATGATGAAATTTTCGTCCAAGCAGATTGGCTTGAAGACCACTCAGGAGATCCTGACGTGGCGATTCTCGATGTTCGGGCAGGCTTTCGTCCGCGACCGCCGGGACCTTCGGACTTTTTCTCAATGCGTTCGAACTATGAGGCCGGGCACCTTCATGGTGCCCAGTACCTGCACATGGTGGACGACCTCTCTGATCCCAATGGCTCATTTCCATTCACGGCTTTAGAGGCAACTCAAGTTCACCGGTTGATTGGTACTCTCGGGTTCTCCAACGAGCAAACGTTCGTGTTGTACGGCGGAGCCGTGCATCCTGTTACACATCGCTGTTGGTGGATGCTCAGACAAGCTGGAGCACGTGACGTACGCCTGCTCGATTGCACCTATGACGACTGGGTAAATGATGGTCGGCCGGTGACAAAGGAACCAGTTGTCGTTGACCCCCAGATATTCGACGGTTTCGCGAAAACCGATTGGATTGCGACCAAAGCAATGGTTCTAGCGGCAATCGAAGACCCCTCAATTGGATTAGTTAACGCTCTCACCGAAGAGCAGTTCGAAGGAAGAGGACAGTTCTATGGCAGGCCTGGTCGAATTCCTTCAAGCATCAGTGTTCCGGCCGCCAACTTAACTGATCCAATTTCAGGGGCTCTACGAAACCCCGATGAACTTCAAGAAGCTTTCGACAGAGCTGGAGCTAATAAATTCGAACGCCTCATCACTTACTGTGGCGGCGGAATAGCAGCGAGCAGCGCCTTTCTTGCTCTTCACATCATTGGGTGGGAAAACATAGCTCTATATGACGGCTCGCTCATGGAATGGAACGACGACGTTGCTACCCCTATTGAGATGGGCCCAATTTCGCTCCCTTGAGAATCCGCTGGCCAGCAAGCCTCAGGATTTGTGATGCCGAAAATTTTTTTAGGAACCGAAGCGACTAATCCATGTGCTGAACTGGTGCCGCCGTCACTCAAGCGCGGCGGGTTAACCGAGAGAAGGAGCTGATGTGATTAGTGTCGCAACTCGTTGGGAAGGTACGCCACAAGCCATCCATGGCGTTGAGGTTGGATCACGCGCCGCGAAGTCTCAACATGAGCAGTGGGGGGCACAGAATCCTCGCCTGATGCGCCCAGTGACCGGAACTGGGGGTATGGAAACGGCCCTTTATGTGTGCGATTTCGATTCGATGGAAGCGTATGGGCGCTTCTGGGATCAAGTCTCCACTAGCGATTGGTTTGTGCAGCTTCGTAAAGATGTTGCCGACGCACATCCACAGCTTCGGATGGCTGACCAAGTGGTCATGTATGACGCGATTGCAGATTGAACCAAGTCACTAGACTTCACATCTTGAGGTGGCTGGTCACGGCCCTGTTTTTCTTGTGCTAGAACAACTGTTGGTCGGTTGACCAGGACTTCGGTCCACCATCATTATCAACTCAAGAACAAACCGAACTTAGGAACACCGAAGCGCAAGCGGAAGTGGGAACACTGAGGTAGGAACACCGAAGCGCAAGCGGAAGTGGGAACACTGAAGTAGGAAACACCGAAGCGAGAGCGGAAGTGGCGTCGGCCCGCAAGGGTGTGACAGAGCAGGGGAGGGGAAGGCTTGTACTGGCAACGAATGGGGTAAACCGATTCGGAAGCTTCTGGGATAGGCCCCCTTCGGGGGGTCTTTCCGCGTCTAGGCAACGCCCAGTAGTTCCTAGGGTCGGGGACCCCAGGGCGCCGCTTGCATCAGTTGAATCTCTTGTCGTTCCAGAAGTGGCCGCAGTTGAGCAGCGAACGCCATGAAATCCTCGTCACCAAACAAGTTTTTCCAGAATTCGCGACGTTCAGCATCGCTGCCGAACCGCCAAATATGGATCAACTGATGCAGTGGACCGGTGTCTGAAACGAAATAGCCGACGAGGAATTTGGAATGACCCCCCGCCTCGAGTGCAGGCCACCCTTCGTTGGAATACAACTCGAGAACTTTGCCCATTTGACCGACCGTCACGTCGTAGGTTCGTCGTTCGTAAAGTTCCAAGTTGGTCACGAACTGACTTTACTTGCGAGATTCGAAGTGTGCTTCGAGGCAGTTCAGTAACCAACCAGAACGATTCAAAGCTGTTTGAGTCGTGTGAGTAATTCACGTGGGACGCCGCGATACGAGGCGATCTCGTTGGAGTTCATTACCTGCACCCAACAATCCCCTTCCAGTCGGACGATTGCGGGGAGGGAGTCAATGACCGAAAGTTGTTCGGGTTTCGCTTCGTTTTTGTGCAACAAGTCGATCGGTACGCCGAGGTCGCGGCACGCAGTTCGCCATGACGACTTCCCGAAAGGGTTCAATCCGTGCGTGAGGTCACACAAGCTGCACGACGTGCGGTTACCTAATTTTTTCCATAGGTACCGAAGTTCACCGATCAGCGAACCTTCGGCATTGTAAATACCAACGAACTTCGACATCAGCATTCCAATCGCAAATTCGATTTGAGTCAGATGATCATTAACCAAATTAGGGTGTTAGAGACTCACCGGACCCACTTTTGGCGAACATCTAGATTCTGATAAGTGATGTCGGTAGTTGACTGGGCTCGCAGCAATGAGGGGTACCTAGGTGCTAGATCGATTTCGTATTCTTGACCTGACCGCCGATCGCGGCCACTTCTGCGGAATGATTCTGGCTCAACTGGGAGGCTCGTCGAGCTCATTTACTAGGATTCGGCATAACCTTGTGCTGGCTCATGGTTCCGGAGACGGAGGTAACGAGCGTGCGCGCTGAGGAATATAGGCAAGCCTTTGAGGAAGCTACGACTCGTATAGCGGCCCTCGCATCCGGAAATGGTGATCGACCCGTGCCACACATTGCGGACTGGACCTTGGCCGACGCTGTGACCCACGCGGGGCTCGTGTTTTCCTTTGTTGCGAAATCGGTAAGCCAGGGTGCTCCTATAGGCGATGGAGGTGTTGCCTCATGGGCCAATGATCCAGCTAATCGCCCTCACACCACACAGCTGTCCGACTGGTTTCAAACGGCCGCCCACGAAATGATTGAAGTCTTATGGCGGTACGACTCAAATGATGAAGTCTGGACCTCAAGCCGAAATACGAGCCAAGCAGTGTTTTGGATGCGTCGCATGACTCACGAAGCCACCGTGCATCGTTGGGACATAGAGGCCGTCACAGCAGAGCAAACTGCGATTAACGCCGCGGTCGCAGTCGATGGGATCAACGAGTTTTACGACTTCTTTGTCAGCGAGCGATTACCTACCGCCTTCGCAGGTGTCGGGACTGTGCACCTACATGCCACAGACGCCGACGGCGAGTGGATGATTACGCGACGTAAGGACGGGATTGACGTCGAAAGCGCTCATGGAAAAGGAGACGTTGCCGCTCGAGGCCCGGCGGGCGATCTTCTCTTATTCGTATGGAACCGCATTCACCACACCACGCTTGAAACCTTCGGCGACACAGACTTACTCGACGACCATCAACGCCTTTTGCAAGTCTGAAAGTCAGTGGTGTGATCAACTAGATACTTGGGAGGGGAATAATGAAATCGACAGCAATGACAGAATTGTTGTGTCAGCAGCTCGCCGACGCCGAATTCGGCAGAACCGGACGCCGATCGTTTTTCGAATATCGAGACACGGGTTTGGGTCACCTCACCGATGGCGAATACCGCGCCCAAGTAATGCGAGCCACCGATGTTATGGAAACAACCGGCTGGCATTATCACGAGTGCGACCTCCAATTCGTATACGTCCTGAACGGTTGGGTAGACCTAGAGTTTGAGGGAGGCCGTTCTGAACGAGTGTTCGCTGGAGCAGCACTATCTATCCCACCAGGGATGATCCACAACGAGATCGCATGCTCACAAGACTTCGAGGCATTAGAGGTCGTGACGCCAGCCGAGATGGTAACTGTGCCCTGTGCCCCACCTGAGTGAAAGTGTTTAACTCAGACTAGCGGCTGCTACATCAATAGCCTGGCGGGCAATGGTCACCATTTGATCGATGTGATCCTCCTCAACAACAAACGGCGGTCCGAACATGATCGCGTCATCGAAAACTCCTGAACCCGACGGATAAATCCACGCTCCGTGTTCAAGAGCGACACTTGTCACCTTGTCAGCGAATGCCACCGAACGAGGAAATGGTTCGCCGGTAGCGCGGTCGGCGAGCAGCCCGAGTCCCTGCAACAGGCCTCGCCCACGGACTTCCTCTACGTTGGGATGCTCCCGAAATTCGTCGTCCAGTCGTTCCCTTAACAAGACCCCCATTTTCGCCGCCCGCTCGACGAGATTTTCCTCGCGGAGGATCTCTAGAACCTTCCCCGCTACAGCGCAACTGAGATCGTGACCAGCGAAGGTGTAGAACATCAACGCGAGGTCAGTTTCGCCGATCGGTTCGACGACGTCAGCGCGGGTGTACACGCCGCCGATTGGCACATACCCGCCACCTAGCCCTTTGCCCGCAGCAATTATGTCAGGAGTGAAGTTGAGCGCCTGATGTCCCATGGCGGTGCCGAGTCGACCAAAGCCGGTCATCACCTCGTCAGCAATGAGGAGAATGTCGTGAAGCGCACAGATTTCGGAGATTTTCGGCCAGTAATCGTCAGGGGGCACATAGGCCCCGGCCGCAGCACCAATAACTGGTTCCCCTACGAACGCGCTAATGGTGTGAGCGCCTTCCACTTCAATGATTTTTTCTAGTTGTTCTGCATCATGGTGGCTTGTTTTCGGCATAGTAGGCAGAGCCAACTCAAGGCCTTTTCGGCGCCGATCATGAGAACCGACTGCTAATGCGCCGATCGTTGCCCCGTGGTACGACACGTCTCGTCCGATTACTTTGTGGCGTTCGGGTCGACCGCATGCGACATGATGTAATTGTGCGACGCGTATGGCGGCGTCGATGGACTCCGAACCGCCACTGACGAAAACACAACGCCAAGAGGGGTCCGGGAGCCAGTTGTCGCACACCTCATCGACTAACGCGACTCGTGATTCGGTGGCAAAAACAGGAACGACGTAATCCAATTGCCCCAATGCCTTGGCGGCGACTTCGACGATTTCAGGGCGTCCGTGACCGATGTTGGTAACGATCGCACCACCTCCCGCATCCAGAATTCGACGTCCGCCGGCCGCCTCAAGCCATACGCCCTCACTATTGGTCACCAGTATTGGTTGAGTGCCGGGGATGAGAGGAAAGCGAGATGTGTCCATAGGCAAAGGGTACGCCTATCCCTGAGTTCAGGTAGGGGTCGTGGTTCACTAAAAGTGTGCGCTATTTAACACGACCTCTTGTTGCGGTTCTTGTAGCCCTGTTCATTGTGGCGAATGGAGGCGGCTGGGCTGAATTAGCTATTGGGGCGGTGCTGTTTGCACTTATCGATCTCGGCTCGCGCCAGGTCGTCAAACGTTTAAAGGGTTCATAGCCCTGCCAAAGGTTAGGAAGATCAGATGACACTTGACCACATCGCGAACTGGGCTCAAATCGCCGAGGCCGTGGTTTTGTCTCTTTCAATTGTGTTCATCGGTGCTGAAGCCCGCCAGACTCTGCAACATAGCCGTACACAGTTTGGGCATGGCCTTACCGATCGGCTGTATGACAGATATTTCGCGATCTCGCGCGACCCAAACTTCAGCCAGTTTTTGATTAAAGACTGGTCGGGCGATGAGCTACAGGGCGAAGAGTATTTCCGGGCGTTAAATCTTCTCGGTGCAGACCTAATTGATCTTTTTGACACCTATGACGCTTGGAAAGAGGGCCTAGTCGGAAAGGTCCATTTAGAGATGCGAATGCAACTCATCAAGTTGGGTGCTTTTTTGTCACCTGTGGGGCGAACGACATGGGATCACTGGCGAACCACACGTGATCAGGAATTCCGCGACTGGTTCGAAACTGAGGTGTACGGAGGGCCCCTAGGAAACGGGGCCTCAGATGGTGAAGAGCACAGCGATGCTCTTAATCTCGTCCGCGATTCGGAGAATGATTAAACCCTCGGTGGCCTCCTGCCAATCCATGAAGTCGTGGATTCCGCCGTTCCCCCCGACATCTATGCCGTAGCGACCGTAGTCTGGTCGGATGCGAGCAGTAGTGTGCAAACAATTCGGACCACCAGAAGATCTGGAAATAGTGGAACTGGATGACCCCATTCCCGGGCCAGGTGAAGTTCTCATCGAAGTCAAAGCAGCGTCAGTTACCTTTCCTGACACTTTGATGTTGGAGGACAAATATCAGTTCAAAGCAGATCTTCCATATGTACCCGGGGGAGAGGTGGCTGGCGTTGTAACGGCCAAGGGCGACGGAGTTGACGACCTGGAGCTTGGAGCTCGGGTGCTTTGTCCGCTCGGGTCCGTGGGAGGATACGCAGAGTTTGCCGTCACCAGGGCGTCTGCAGTGCGGGTGCTGCCCGATGAAGTGCAGTTCGCTGATGCGACTGGATTGCTATATGCGCACGGAACTACTTATTACGGTCTGAAACATCGAGGCGATCTACAAGAAGGCGAAACTGTTCTCGTGCTCGGTGCCGGAGGACACGTCGGATTATCAGCGGTCGAGCTAGGCAAGCTAATGGGAGCGCGGGTGATTGCTGCCGCCTCAACCGAAGAAAAGCTGGATCTTTGTAGGGAACGCGGCGCTGATGAAACCATCAACTACGCGGAAGAAAGTCTTAAAGAAAGAGCGAAGGAGCTCACCGATGGAGCTGGAGTGGATGTCGTGTACGACGTCGTCGGCGGGGACTACGCGGAGCAGGCGCTCCGAGCAATCGGCTGGGGTGGACGGTTCTTGGTGATTGGCTTCACAGCTGGCATTCCAGCCATACCGCTGAACCTCACGCTCTTGAAGAGTTGTCAAATCGTTGGAGTTTTCTACGGAGCCATGACTGCCCGTCAGCCCGACTTAGCAAACGAAATAGCGGAGGATCTTCTTCGATGGGTTGCCAATGGCCGACTCCGCCCGCATATTTCCGCAAGGTATGGGCTTGAAGAAGCCTCAGATGCACTTCGGAGCCTCATCGATCGGAAAGCCATCGGCAAAATTGTTATTGAGCCCTAGTTCGGCTTCTGGGCCCGACAGATATAGCTCTTGTGAACAGCCTGGTCACTTCAAATCGTCGACTCACTAATTGTTGAGCTAACGATACGTAAACCCTTTTCAGTGGTGTGACCATCAGGGTCCTCAATATCGCGACGGGCGGCCACAAATTGTCGCATCGAAATGATCGATTAATGGCAATTCCCGTGACGTGTGTTACCAAATGACGTCTTGACACCCAAGCAGAACCAGTTATCCACCGACGATAAAGCGCTGATGTGTTCCTTGGGACACCAAGGTGTCCCCATGGCTGACCTTCACATTGAATACGAGCCGTTTACGGTCGATTTCTGCTAGTTCAGCATCGATTGTGACACTTTCTCCTGAAGCAGCGGCAGCTTCGTGGCTTACGCACACATGAATGCCTACCGTGGTTCGTCCTTCGTCAAGATGGGGTTGGACGCCAAACAAACACGTGCCCTCAATAAGGCCGACCATGTCCGGAGTGGACAAAACCTTGGTCGGCAGATGCGGTGGCGACATCTCGTCCGTTACTTCGACTGTGTCACTAAAAAGGAGGCCGACTTGTAGTTCGCTCATGTTTGCGAGGCTAGTACCCGCCAAGATTCTGTGATTGCAGAAACCTTCGCGGCGTGTCCACCAACATGGTCTCAATCTGCGACTCCGCCACACCGGCAGCGAGAAGGGCGGGTATGACGTCTTTGCTGATGTGTAGGTAGTGCCAGTTCGGCAGAGGAGCGAGCGGTACCTCACCCTCGATCCAATCGATGTAGCAGGAAGCGTCGTGGCTTAATACCAGTTGATCGGCGTGGCCTCGTCGGCAAAGTTCAGCAACGACATCGACTCGTTGTTCTGTCGTGAGGTAGCCGTCGATGCCAAATCGATCCATGCCAAGGATGCTTCCAGCGTCAAGGAGCTTTTGTAGGTAATCGAGATCTTGAGAGTCTCCGCAGTGTCCGATCACTACCCGAGTCAAATCGACGCCTTCTTCGGCAAAGATTTGTTGTTGATCAAGCCCCCGCTCTCGCTCGGCGTTCGTGTGGGTAGTTATGGGGCAACCGGTTTCTCGATGAGCTTGCGCGCATGCGCGAAGCACCCGCTCAACGTCAGGCGTCAGACCCGGCTTGTCGGTCGCGCACTTTATGACGCCAGCCTTGACTCCGGTATCGGCGAAGCCGTTAACAATGTCTTGAACAAAATGGGTCGTGAGGGCATCAGTCTTGCTGGCGGTGCGTCGTCGGTAATAGTGGGGAAGTTCGTTAAATGTGTAAAGGCCCGTGGCACAGATGATCTTGAGATCGATTCTGGCTGCAACAGCTTGAATCCGTGGGATGTAGCGACCGAGTCCAATCGCTGTTGGGTCGACGATGGTGTCGATGCCGTTTGCCTTTAGTTCGGTGAGCCGGTCGACGGCGTCATCAATCCGAAGTTGGTCTTCTCCCCACTCCTGGGGGTAGTTCTGCTGGATTTCAGTAGATATGACGAAAACATGTTCATGCATCAGTACTCGACCCAGCTCTGATGCCGAAACGGGTCCAGTAGCAGTTTCAACGGCGGAATTCATGCGCTTACTGTTTCATCTAAAGCGGTCAATGTGAAGGACGACCCGTCAGCGATCAACTCGATCTGTGTTGAACCTCCCGCGACGTCCCAGGAAGTCAATGTTTCATCGCTACTTTTAAGAATCCATTCACCATCAGTGGGTAGACGGCGGATAGTCATCGTTGTCCGAGTGCCATTCGCTGCGCCGTTGCATGGGTCAGCCGCTAGATGCAGCGACCCTTCGTTCCAGTGGGCTTGACTCATTGCGACTCGCGGAAAGTCGACTCTTTCCACGCAAGGCTGGGAATGCTTTGCCAGATTCGGATTGTCGAATATTTGGGCCCACGCTCCGGGCTGGCAGACCCAGCCGGCCATGACCCGGGCATTAAATTGTCCCCGAGGGTGAATCTCACCGAGGCCGAAACCAAAGGTGAACTCGCCGGAGTCTGGATCCTGCGTGGGTTCGAAGAAAGTGTCGCAGGCTTCCCACAGCTTCTCTTTGATGGCTCCGTCAGCAAACTCGCCGGTAAACCAGGCCAACATGAGACCATCGCGAGCATCATTCATGCCGACATCTCCATCCCCCAATAGACCCATTACCGAGGCGCCAAACCTCCACGCTGTTTCAGCCACCTCTCTGCGTTGAGGGGCGAGGTACCAAGTCGGCGCGATTAATCCGACCGGAGTTCGGACATGTTCATCGACGACGGGGTCATAGTAAAGGTCCATGGCGACCGCTTGGTCTCCGTCCCAAGTTATGTAGTTGTCTGCCGCGTACCCCCACCAGTGATCAAAAGCACCATGGTGGTTTGTGTCGAGAAGTTGATCGTGAAGTCTCAGACCGAGACCGGCACCAGCCAGTCAGTAGGGCCATATTTTTGTGTTTTCGCAATGGCAACCCATTTGACGCCCGTGCCATTGCTCAGCGAGATGGCTCATTACGCCAGAGTGAGTCCAGGTAAAAGTGTGTTCGCCGTCGCGAATCATTTCAAAGGGGCTGTTCCACTTGGGATCATTTGATACATAGCGGTGCAGACCTAGAAGTAAGCCGAAGAAGCCTTTGAAGAAGAGCATTCCATCTGCCGCTACGGGATCCATTTGAACCCCGTAGGGTTCGATTCCGTTAGCGGTCCACCCAGGCACGTCATAGTTACCCCACAGGGCTTCAGGAATCAGCGGCCGATATTTGTCGGGATAGTTACTGCGCTCAGGGTCCGGGCCGAACTGAGTCATCCAATCTTCGGCCGCCCACCATGAAGTGTGGCGTTCTACTAGTTCGTCAAGTACNCGCGCATAGACCTCACTCCACGCTGGTGTTCGATCGCTCATCAACGCCATTGCGTAGGCGGAATCGATGAGATCGAAGCGGTGGAAAGANGTCATTGGAGGACCAGAGANGTTGTCCCAATGAGGATGCGGTTGCCCGTCGCGATNCCAATTATCCNCCGTCGTCGCTTTTCGNTACAGGTAGCGGAGCCAACCGAGNGAACGTCGGTCCAGCGGCTCGTACGTCCTAACCGTCATTATTCAACCTNCGCGTTGAAGGGCTAGCTGTCAACCGCTCTAGGTGGTATCGCTTGATCTCCGGAGTTTGGCCTTGGACAAGCAAAAAGAGAGCTTCTCTTGCCAGTCGTTGGGCTTGCTGTTCAACAAATAGTGCCGAGCCCCCAGTGCTCGCTACAAGTGCGCAGGTGGCGCGAACACAAAGATCTCCTAGGCGTGCGCGAGCCGCCGGTAACCGATCGACCGTGGCAGCATCAATTTCTTGCCTCGCTTCTGACAATTGTTCATCCAACGGGCTTGGCCCCATAAGACGCATCGCGCGCGCTGCAACTCCAAGAGGGTTAGAACCATTCGAGCGTAGTCCCCGCCGGTATCGTTCGGTCCAGTCAGTCAACTGTTCCAGTGAAGTGACAGCCTTCTTCGCCACAGGGTGTTTCTCGAAACGCAACTCGACAGTCACGGCTGAATCAATTGCTGCTAGCGACAGTCTCCGGCTAGTCAAGGTTTGGCAATCTTTGGCATCGACCATGGCCCAGACGATTGAGTCAGACCAACGCGCAGCCGTCAGGACCACGTCTATGTGACCCCATCCGGTCACAAACGGTGCCGTTCCGCTGAAAAGCCACCCGTCGGTGCAGGGTTCAGCTTGAAGCATCGGAGCGCCCGGTCGATTCAAATGAGCGAACGCAACTCCACCTCGCGCTTCGCCGGTCGCGAGAGCTTCGGCCCATCGATTTCTCATCGGCCCTGTTGTTTCTACTGCCGCTCGGCTAGGGCCAGCGTGTTGGGCCCAGATAAAACTGGTGGTGAGACATCCGCCAGCTAAAGCTTCGATAACTGCCCATTGAGTTTCAGGTGATGCGCCCAGACCTCCGAACTCAGTTGGTGAAAACAGGCCGTGAAAGCCCGCGCCGCGGACGAGGTCAAGCTGTGTCGTAGGTACATGCCCTTTGGCATCTACTGCGAGTGCGTTAGGAAAAAGCTGACCATCGGCTAGTTCCACTGCCCTCGCGACAATGTCTCGGTTGACTTCGCTCATTCGTCCTCAAACAGTTCGTAGACAACCGGTGAATAAAAATGGCCCATTCCTCTATCAACGATTTCAGAAAACCGTTCTCGAATGAGGCGTGCGCCTTTGGCATCCACACCGACTTGGTCTGCAAGATCCAACGCGTAATCAAGGTCCTTGAGAGAGTACGTCGTCGGGAACCGATCTGTCGGGTAGTCGCCGCTTGTCATAAAGGACCCGTGTCGTCGAAGAGCGAAACTATCTGCTGAGCCTTGACCGAGTAAATCCAATACTCGGCTGCGCGGCACACCCGCCCGCGTCGCAATTGCCATTGCCTCAGCAAGAGCAGACACATTTTCGAACAAGACCATGTTGTTCATCAGTTTCATTACAGTCCCGGTCCCCACAGGACCACAGTATGCAACGTCAGTGCCCATATAACTGAGCCAAGGGGCGACCCGGTTGAAGATCTCTTCAGACGCGCCCACTGTGATTGAGAGAGTCCCATCGTGGGCGTTTGGCACGCCGCGAGCGACCGGGGCATCGGCGAAGTGGGCGCCCTTAGTGGCGAGTGCTTCAGAAACGTCTAAGTTCACTCTGACCGTCGCCGTTGTGCAATCAACCACGATCTGTCCAGCTTTCGCATGATCGCAGAGCCCGCCTTCTGCGAGGCAAACAGCGCGAGTTTGCTCTTCTCCGGGCACACAGATGAAGACGATGTCAGCGCGAGATGTGTCGGCCAAATCGTTGGCGGCGACGCTTCCTGAGCTGACCGCTGCTTGAACGGCATTCGGATCAAGATCGTACGCGAGTGTGGGAACCGGAGACTTTCTAGCCAAATTTGCGCACATCGGTCCGCCCATAGCACCAAGGCCCACGAACGCGACCAGCTCGATCGAAGCATCTAACATAAGAGGATTCTCGCTCACAGCGCGTACCTGATGCGGCCATCTAGAATGAATAAGGGGCAAGCATCATGCAGATCGCGGAGCGGAAATCAGAATGGGGTAACTCTGAATTCAGGGAATATCGCGCGGAAGAAAAAAAACGAGCTCTCGAGTGCATTCCGCTGGCAATAGACGCTCGAGCCCAACGATTTCCCGAAGAGGAGCGGTACAGCTATCAGCCGTTCATGGGGCTGGAGGAAGAACATCGCTACGCACCTGACATCGCACGAGATATCTTGACCAGCTACAACCTCCGAGATCTAGGGATCTGACAATGAGCCTGAACCCTGACGAACAAACCTTCGCTGACGCAATCGAAGTAGCAAACATTCCGACGCTCCTCATGGTGCTAGTGCAACTCACCGGCGAACTCCAATGGCTGGAAGCGCCGTACGCTCCGAAGCGACAACCAGGCCTTGGAGATAATGACACTGGAGGCCTTGACCCCAGGCATCAACGCGAGGTTCGAGAAGCGGGGCTTGAGGCAATCTTGGCGTGGCGCGCAGGGCGAGATATCGCGCTTCCGGAACCTGACGAAGAACTCCTCGTTCGCATGCTCAGTGTTGCGATGGCGGAGTCCGTCCCACCCGAGTATGGCCAATTCACCGCCGCGCAGCTTGGTCAAGTGAAGTTTCTGGATCACGAACCCGTGAGCGCGCCATCTGATTTCAAAGTTCTCGTTATTGGTGCCGGAGTTTCAGGTTTGTGCGCGGCTATCAACCTCCAGATGCTTGGCATCAACTTCGAAGTAGTGGAGCGCAACTCAACTGTTGGCGGCGTCTGGTGGGAAAACCGTTATCCGGGAGCCGGCGTCGACACTCCCAACCACCTGTATTCCTACTCCTTCGCTCCATTCGACTGGCAAAAATATTTTTGCCTTCGCGACGAACTCCACGCATATCTCGAACACGTATGCGACAGCTTTGAGGTACGCGACAACATTCGCTTCGAGACCGGCGTTGAACGTATTGAGTACCAAGATTCAAAACAGAAGTGGCTAGTGACACTTCGCCTCCCTGACGGCTCATCGCAACAAACAGAAGCCAATGTTGTAATCAGCGCAGCGGGAATCTTTAATCCACCGGTGTTTCCCGACATCGAGGGACTCGACGACTGGAAAGGCGAAAAGTGGCATACAGCGCGCTGGCCTGAAGGTGCCGATTTGAAGGGGAAGCGTGTCGCAATCATCGGTAACGGTGCTAGCTGCATGCAAATTGGTCCTGAAATCCAAGACGAAGTCGAATCCCTCACTATCTTCCAAAAATCTGTTCATTGGGCTGCACCGTTCGAACAGTTCCGTAAAGAAGTTCCTGACCCCATACGCGTCCTTCTGCGAGAGGTCCCCCTCTATCGAAACTGGTACCGCGTTCGATTGGGCTGGACATTCAACGACCGACTCCACTCGGCACTACAAAAAGACCCCGATTGGGAACACCCAGAACGATCACTAAACGCGCAAAATGATGCCCACAGAGCGTATTTCACCCGATACGTCGTAGATGAATTAGGCGATAAAGCCCCAGAATTACTGGAACGCGTTCTCCCTACCTACCCACCGTTCGGTAAGCGAATGCTCATGGACAACGGGTGGTACCGCATGCTCCGTAACTCCAAAGTCAACTTGGTAGATAACCATGTTCAGCGAATCGAGCCAGGTCACCTTGTCACCGAAGACGGCGCTGAATACGAGGCCGACGTGCTGCTCTTGGCGACCGGATTTGACGTGCTCAACTTCATCACGACATACGAAGCTGTAGGACGTTCCGGCACGCCTTTGACCGATCAATGGGAGCAAGACAACGCCAAGGCGTATCTCGGTACTGTTGTGCCCGACTTCCCGAACTTGTTCACCCTGTATGGTCCAAATCTTCAACCCGGTCATGGTGGAAGCCTCATCTTCGTTGTTGAGATGCAAGTCAGGTACATCATGGACATGATCGGAAAAATGCTTCGCGACGAAATTGGGGCAGTAGAGATCCGCAAAGAAGTACATGACGCGTACAACAACAAGGTTGACCTCGCTCATGAGCAAATGGTCTGGGCGCATCCAGGAATGACGTCCTATTACCGCAACGAGCGCGGACGAATCGTCGTGAACTCACCGTGGAGGAACGTAGATTTTTACGAAATGACGCGAGAGGTCAACCTAGAAGAATATTTAGCTGAGCCAGTAGGTGAACTAATCGCTGATTAGTTGTTCAGTTCACTGCTGACAGCGGTGAGCACGGTTTCAACGTCAGCTTCACTTACATCAAGGTGCAGAACCATTCGGCTGTGATTTCCCGACCAACGTGTTTGTACCCCGCGACGCCAAAGACCTTGTTCTAGTTCAGGCATGTGTTGAGTGGTGCGTACGAAGACCATATTCGTGTTCTGAGCTTCAAGCTCGATGCCATCAATCTCAACTAAGCCCTCCGCCAAAAGTTGAGCGTTTTTGTGGTCTTCGGCAAGACGCTCAACGTGGTTGTCGATCGCGTGGCGACCTGCCGCAGCTAGTAGCCCCACCTGGCGCATTGCGCCTCCGAGCATTTTACGCCACTTCCTCGCCTCAGCTATTAGAGACGTAGAGCCCGTCAACACTGAGCCAACAGGAGCACCGAGTCCTTTGGAAAGGCAAACAGAAACGGTATCGAAGGCGGCAGCAACATCGGCCGGGGCCACCTGCAAGGCAATCGATGCGTTCCAGAGTCGGGCACCGTCGAGATGGTAACCGAGGCCATGTCGATCAGCTAGTTCTCGACCAGCCTGGAGGTCCTCCAAGCCGATCACTTTTCCGTCCCTGGTGTTTTCAATGCAAAGCAGTCGAGTGCGCGCAAAGTGTGCGTCATCAGGTTTGATCGCAGCTTCAGCGGCTCCAAGATCGAGCATCCCTGAAGTAAGTGTCGGAACGGTTTGAGGTTGAATGCTGCCGAGCACTGCAGCGCCTCCTCCTTCAAACATGTAGGTATGCGCGCGATCACCGACCAGGTATTCATCGCCCCTCTGACAATGGGCCATGAGGGCACACAGATTTGATTGCGTTCCCGACGAAACGAATACGGCAGCTTCTTTGCCGAGGAGTCGCGCTGTGTGGCTCTCGAGGTCGCGAACGGTCGGGTCGTCCCCAAACACGTCGTCGCCCACTTCAGCGGCCGCTATTGCGGCGCGCATCGATGGAGTTGGCCTGGAAACGGTGTCAGATCTTAAGTCGATCATCTTCTTAATCTGTCACGTAAATCAACATAGGCCCAGCCTCAAAGTATGACCACGATCACTGTTTGCCCCATGACCCCAAGAATCGGGGCGGAAATTGAGGGTGTGGATCTTCGAGATGAGCTTAGCGATCGAGTTGTTAAAGAAATTCGCGAGGCGTGACTTCACCATCAGGTCATTTTCTTAAGATCAAAAACTCACGCAAGAAGAACACATAGCTTCCGCAGCTCGCTTTGATGAACTTCATATCCACCCAACGGTGCCCCGCCACCCTAAACACCCTGAACTATTAGTCATACACGCGGACGAGAACTCACATTATGTGGCTGGCGCTGGTTGGCATTCAGAAGGGAGTTTCGAAGCAATCCCTCCGATGGGTAGCATCTTTCGGCTCACCGAGGCCCCGCCCGATGGTGGCGGGGTGAAGTCCAATTAAGGACGGACTGCACGTTTGGGGCGAGTAGCTAATTCCGCGAGCTTGGGTTGCGCCAGATTTACGAAGCGGCACGCCAAAGTTCTTGTTTCACGGGGATCAATGAGATCCACCACGTCTCCCTTGTGTGCGGCCCTAAACGGGGACCGAAGCCGGAGAAGCCTCTCCTCGATTGCTTTCCGATGCGCGTCCGGATCGTCAGCCGCTTCGATTTCTCTACGATATGCAGCAGCGACTCCGCCTTCGATAGGGATGCCACCCCATTCGCCTGACGGCCATCCAAAACGCAAGTTGATGCCGTTGGGTAATCCGATGGAGTTCGGAGCATCAGCTGCTACGCCGTAGCTCTTGCGGACCATGAATTCGATCTTCGGCACCTGGCACTCCGCGGACGCTATGAGAGCACGAGCGCCTCGCCGCATCGTCGCTATACGTTCAGCATGGGAGCCCAGCATGAACCCAGGCATATCGAGGAAAATGAGAAGAGGAAGATTGAAGGTGTCGCAGAGATCTAAGAAATGTGTGTACTTGTCTGCCGCATTACCGTCCATCGCACCCGCTTTACTCATAGGATCGCTGCCGATCACCCCAACGGACCAACCATCTAGTCGTGCAAAACCAGTGATGATTCCGCTGGCGTAGAGTCGTCTCATCTCAAAGAAAACGCCGTTATCTACGACATGGCGAATCAAAGCACGAGCGTCGTAGCCCTGCCTTCTGTTGGTAGGCACAATGTCCAATAATTCTTGTGGTCGGCGTTCAGGATCGTCTCCAGTCCCAATACGTTCAGCAACGCCTCTCACTGTGTTTGGCAGATAGGAAATAAAGTCGCGAATCTGCTGAAAAGCGTCGTCTTCGTCCTCAGCCACGTTGTCCACTTGGCCGCTCTGCACGACGTGCATGTCCCATCCGCCGAGTTCTTCCTTCGAAAGTTGCTCGCCGATAGCGCGCTCAACAACAGGTGGCCCGGAGGGAAAAATCTGAGAGTTTCCCTTAATCATCACCGTGAAATGAGATAACAGAGCTGCGGCGGCTGGCCACCCGGCTACTGACCCCAAAATCGCGGCGGCCACAGGAACATTGCTAAGAAGCTCGACTCCTTGATGCCATAGATCACCCTGAGGGAGACCCATATGGCCATCTTGTTCGTCTTGCTTTGACGAATGTCCCACTCCTTCACGCAGCTGAACATACGGAAGCCCATATTGAAGTGCCAACGGTTGAGCAAAATGATGCGGCAGCTTGTGAACGTCATGAGGGCTTCCACCGGAAAGAGTGAAATCATCACCACCGACAGACACTGGACGCCCTGAAATTTCTCCCAGACCCATGACGTAACCACCCGGAGAAAATTCAACCAGGTTTCCCTCAGCGTCATAATCGGCTGCGCCGATTAAGTGGCCCATTTCGAGAAATGAGCCGGGATCGCAAAATTTTTCCATACGCTCGCGAACCGTGTAGCGGCCACCGTCGTGTTGTCGCTTGACACGATCTGCGCCGCCCATCTCGTCAGCAAGGCCTTTGACATAGTTGACGTCGTCAATGGCCTTTAACCAACCCATGCCGGGCTTCCAAAATTGTCGATCAGGGTCGACTGGCACTTGTTACGCCCTGCCGTGACGCAGCAACTTGCCGGGGAGCGAAGACTCTGCGGACACAGCGTCCTCTCCGTGTTGTCGAATGATGGTTCCGTTCACTACGACGGCGTCAATTCCCGTAGCATCCGAAATCAATCGGTCAGCTCCCGCGGGGAGGTCGTACACGCGCCGCTTGCCTTCGTGACCGACGTTCTCCATGTCGAACACGACAACGTCAGCCCACCCACCATCGCTTAACGTGCCGCGGTCTTCAATTCCAAATATCTGCGCCGGGCGTTGGGTAAGCATGTGAACAGCTTGCTCNANGTCAAAACTTTCTCTCTCNCGAACGAACGTTGACAGGAACTCTGTGGAATATTTNGCATCGCACANCTGGCTTGCATGAGCACCCGCGTCGGAAAGACCTATGACGGTGGTTGGGTCGTGTAAAAGCTCGTCGATCTCGTCTCGGTCATGATTGACGACGTCTTGCACGATGCGCATATCCAGATCGGCGTCAAGGGCCATGTCAAGCATTACGTCGACAGGGTCTTGACCTAATTCATCTGCTAATACCTGAACGTTCTTACCTTCCATCGATGGGTCCGGTGGGAACCAAGTAATTTCGGTTCGGGCCCATCGGTCGCCAATCTTTCCACCGTTGCCGGCTTTGTCTTTGAATTGTTCGCGCCAATCACGATCGGCGTAGTACGCCTTGCGTCCTTCAAAGTCGCTTTGGGCGACGGGCTGGAAAACGCGCATCCCCTCATAGATAAATGGTGCCTTCCAACTCATTTCGAACTGGACTGGTTGTACCGCTACCTGGGGGAAAACTGGAAGCCCTCGGTCAGCGAGAGCGTGGGCTTTCTCAAGGTCTTTGAGATGGCTTCCTGGACCTAGGGTGCTTGCTAGCAACGCGGTCCAACTGACATTCGCGCCCGTGGTTTCTGCTACGCGGGCGAATTCGTCGTGACTTAAGCCGCGACCTTGGGTCGCCTGCATGATCCCTCCGACGTCGCCGAGCGCTTGAGCTATCTCAATAATTTCTTCAGATGTGGCCAGGCGACTGGGAACCGGCCGACCTTCGTATCCGACATGAGTGGAGGCTCTACTCGTAGCAAAACCTAAGGCGCCGGCCTCTAGAGCTTCGGTGACGAGTTCGCGTTGTCGAGCGATCTCTCCTTCTGTGGCTTCGCGTTCGGTTGCTTCTTCGCCTAATACATACATTCGAACGGCTGTGTGTCCAACCATGGCCGCCATGTTGACCGCACAGCCGTTGGCGTCAAGAGCATCGAGGTATTCGGGGAAAGTTTCGAAACCCCAGTCGCCCAATCCTGCCCGTAAGGCCTCGACACTCATCCCTTCGACGTTCTCTAATGTTCGCATGATGAGATCCCGGTGTTCGGGCCGAGTCGGTGCGACAGAGAAACCGCAATTGCCCATGACGATCGTGGTGACCCCGTGCCATGGGGAACAACTGACCAATGGGTCCCAAAGAACTTGCGCGTCATAGTGGGTGTGAATGTCGACGAACCCTGGCGCAACGATGCGGCCGGTAGCGTCGATGCTTCGCTGGGCCTCGGCTGGTGCGTCGCCCATAGCGACAATGCGACCATCCTTTATCCCTAAGTCACCTAAATACCGGGAGGCTCCGGTGCCATCAACGATTGTGCCGCCTGTGATCTTCAGGTCGTAACCCATCTGGATCCCCTCATCTGGAACTGCCCCAAAAATAGTTCGCTTAGAGGCGCCGTGCTGATTTATCGGCCACGGTGGCCTCTCCGGTAGGATTAATGAGAAGCCAGCGAAGGGATAATGGTTTGCCGAAACAGAAGGATGACGCCATCCTGCTCGAAGGTAAGACGGTTGAAGCGCTCAAGGGCGGTCACTTCCGCATCGAGTTGGATAACGGACATGAAGTTCTTGGCCATCTGAGCGGCAAGATGCGAAAGCATCACATTCGTATTCTTCCCGGAGACCGGGTTCAGGTTGAAGTCTCGGCATACGATTTGACCCGTGGTCGAATTACGTACCGTTACAAATAACTAGTTGGAGATAGCAGTCCTGATCTTCACTGTGTTCGTGCAGCAACTGACCACTTACATGGAGTGAGAACCTGAAGCCAGTCGAAGCCGTCCAGAGCGACTTGTATTTGCTGCTCGCCTGAGTCGGTTTTGAGTGGTCGAATGTCGCGTTGAAAGAAGTCCTCGCCTAGCTTCTTGATCAACGCCGTGGGCGTATGGTCACAACGTGGGTCCAACCGCAGGGTCCAGATGACCGATCTAACTTCACCACATCCTTGGCAAGCGTTGTAGATCAACAAATCACCTGTGCCACTAGCTGCCTCGCTGTCGGCATCGGTTCCCACGAAAGCGATGCCATCAGCGGAGAGCACCGAGAAGTCGTTTGGGTGAGGAGTGTTGCCTCGCGCTACTTCCTTGTCCCATAAGAAGGCCTCGGGAAGAAACTCAATAGTCCAGCCGTTAGAAGCACCCACCACAATCTTCACCACCTTTTCGATTACGTCACGCACGTCGCGAAGCCCCTGAATTGGCCAGGCGCTTGGAGCATGCCCGAACACCGCGATTGAGGTGTCGTTAGAGTCGCGTAATTCGACCGTTAGGCCCGAACTGTTGTCCTCATTTCTAAAAGTCGCGGTTCGATATTTGGATAAGACGTGATCGATTTGAAATTCCTTGGGACCGTATCCGCTAACTCGCAGGACTCCCTGGTCAGTATCTGAAACCGACAGCGGATAGTCAATGGAAGTAGTCGGAGCAGATGAAGTAGTTGGAGCGGAAACACTCGATACTGATGTAGATGAAGTCGGAACCTCATCTAGACAACATGGCTGGTCTTCGCCAGTTGTTTTCGTGACTTGGGAGGTAGTGACAGAAATTGCCTCCGACGAGGAAGAAGAGCTGTCTCCTCTGAATGTTTGCACGAGCGCGGCGGCACCCAACAACACGCCGACGAGTAATACAAGCAGCCCCGAACGATTTGTTGGCACTCGAACCAGAGTAAAGAGCACAGCGCCGCGATATGGGCATAGTCTCAGCATTTGGGGTTAGGGAAATGAAAGAAATTCCGGTTGAGATAGACACCGGGACCGCATACGAAATATCGGAACCGATCTGGGACACAGAGTTAGTTGACGTAGAAAAAGGCACGCCGACCGGTGAGATGCTTCGCCGTTACTGGCACCCGTTTGCCCTCACCGCAGATGCGACCGACACCCCACGGGAGGTAACGATTCTTGGGGAACAGCTAATACTTTTCCGCGATGGTCTCGACAGAGTCGGCCTCTTGCATCCACGCTGCTGCCATCGAGGCACATCGTTGTATTACGGCAAAGTCGAAACCGAAGGAATTCGTTGCTGCTACCACGGATGGCTGTTTGACGTGGAAGGCAAGACCTTAGACATGCCATGTGAGCCTCAAAGCGGCGCACGCGCAGATAGGTACCGGCAACCGTGGTATCCAGTGCGGGAATACCACGACATGTTGTTCACCTACATGGGACCACCTGCTCACAAACCAGCCTTTCCTATCTACGACATCTTCGATGACGTTCCGGACGGTTGGGAGATTGTTGCCGATGACAACAACATTGGCCTCGAAGGTGACCCAACTCCTTGCAATTGGTTCCAAACACACGAAAATGTGATGGATCCGCTTCACGTATACGTGTTGCACGCAGGTTTCTCTGGGAATCAATTCGTTGCCGAGATGGCAGGGCTCCCCGAACTTTCATTTCACCGCACGCCGCAGGGAGTGAAGTCCCACCAAGATCGAACTCTCGATGACGGACGTTTCTTTCACCGAGTCACTGAAGCGGTGATGCCCAATGTTCGCATCGTCGCAAGCCCATTCGTGGAATTTGAAGGAAAGGCCACCTCAGTAGCCTGGACGCTCCCTATCTCCCGAACCGAAACGAAGATCTTCACGATTCTGAAACGGCCAATCGGTCAAGAGCGTCGCAGGGCCCTCTACAACGGACAGATTTGGCCCGACTTATCTGAAGAGGAGCACCAGCGCTATCCGGGCGACTACGAAGCTCAGGTGGGGCAAGGAGCCATAACGATTCACTCAGAAGAGAATCTTGCGTCCTCGGATCGCGGCGTCAGTATCTTTCGACATGTTTTCCGACAACAGGTCCGAGCAGTAAATAATGGTGAACTGCCGGTTGGTGTGACGAATGGGGTGGAATGTCGATATGAGGTCCGAGCCGGCAACTACATCGGCAAACGGGACGATGTAATTCACCTCGGTTGATCAGCCGCTTAGAAAAGTCCACAGACAATGCTTGCAATAGCGAGGGTTGCACTGAGCATCAATGCGCCGCCGGGATCTACGCTCAAACCGTGACCGAAGAAGAGCAATCCCACGACCCTGGAGTGACTCCCTATCTAGAGGGCGTCACCGTACTTGATTTCACCCAATATTTGGCTGGCCCATCTTGTACGAGGCTTCTAGTAGAGATGGGCGCCGATGTCATCAAAGTCGAGTATCCACCCTACGGCGATCCCGTCCGCCCTGCCCCCCCGCGGCGAAACGGGAGATCGGCGTACCACGTTCAGCAAAACCGCGGAAAACGCAGCCTGTCGGTTGATCTGACCAGACGAGAGGGGATCGCGCTCATAGAAGATCTCATTCCTCATGTTGACATCGTGGTGGAGAATTACAGTCCCGGGGTCATGGAACGGCGCGGTCTCGGATACTCGCGACTACGCGAATTGAACCCGCAGGTCATCATGGCTTCCATTTCGGGATTCGGGCAGACCGGACCGCTCTCAGAAAAGACAGCGTTCGATTTCATAGCGCAGGCGTACTCAGGATTGATGCATATGACCGGCGAACCTGACGGCCCTCCCATGTTGATTGGGGCAGGAATCGCTGACACCTCAACAGGCGTTCATGCATTCGCTGCTCTGGGATATGCGCTCTACCGTCGG
>PBHE01000004.1 GCA_002719335.1 Acidimicrobiaceae bacterium | reverse complement strand
TGTGGGAGGGCTTCGTCTTCATCAACCTCGATCCCGAACCATCACAAACCCTTCAGGAGTACCTCGGCGAAGCGGCCGAGACCCTTGACGGCTACCCGTTCGCGGAGACCTCGGCTCAGCCCTACACGTTCACAACTGTGTTCAACGCGAACTGGAAGCTGATCAAGGACGCCTTCCAAGAGGTCGCCCACGTTCCCTTCCAGCACCACGGATCGCTGCCTGACGGGTTCGTCAGTGAAGACAATCCCTATACACATTTCATCGACATGAGACTGTACGGCCCCCATGGCCGCGCTTCGCTGTTCGGGAACAACCAGCATGTGGACACTCCGGCCCAGGCGCTCGCATCCGCATATGGATCGACGATGGTGAGCAGTGTGTTCTCCGAGGAGTCGGAGGTCACCGAACCAGTTGGGGTCAACCCGACCCGCAGCCCCGACTGGGCCTTCGAAATGACCGTCTTCTTCCCCTCCTTCTTCCTCGCCGTCACTGAAGGAACGTACTTCACTAACCAGTTCCTACCACTGGACATCAATCGGACCCTCGTTGAGACGACCACCTACTACCCAAGGCCCCAGACCCTGGCTCAGCGATTCAGCCAGGAATACAGCAGGGTGATGTTCCGCGACATCTTTCTCGAAGACGGCCGACAGGTCGAGGAGACGCAGTCGATGCTTCGTTCTGGGGCAAAGAGCCATTTTGTCCTCAAGGACGAGGAACTGTTCATTCGAGCAAGCTTCCGCGAGGTCGAACGGATGATCGCCGCCGGAGTAGCGACCTCCGGCAGTCGGCAGGACTGAGACCATGGCACCAACCACGCTCCCCGACGCCTTCGCTGATCTTGGGTCATGGATGGAATGGTCTCTGCCGACCATGGGCGAACGCAGCGCTCGACGCCAGGCTTGCTCCATCTCGGACCTCGAGGCCTTCTATCACGCGATACTTCCTCGCATGGCTGACGTGCTCGACTTCCTCGCCGAGATCGCACCCGACGACGCCCCGGCAGAGGCGATGGCGCTACTACATCTTGCCCACTCCTTCGCCGAGGTGGCGCCGGCTGTCGAGTGCTTTGGCCAGCCAGCAGTTTCCTACGGGTACGACGTCGCCCGATTCATCCCGGGACCGGAGTGGGCCCGAGAGCCAAGCGGACAGTAGGAGCGCACCAAGGCGAAGCAGGTAGACATCAACATCGTCGCCATCTACCGCGAAGACAATGGCACCACTAAACCAGCATCGCTGTCGGTTCGCGTTTGTCTGGTCCCCTTTGGTCGATTCGCCCAAACCCCAATGGAATGGGAGAAAAGGCGCTGTGCAGGTCATCGGTTTCGGCGTTGATGCGTGTCGTAATATGGATGGGGCGACATTTTCGATCACGGGAGGTCCCATGGGCGATGCAACACCGGGCACTGGCCGGCCTAACATCCTCCTGATCCTCAACGATCAGGAACGCCAGAGGGATTGGATTCCCGACGAGGTCGACCTCCCTGCTCGACAGCGTCTGATTGACTCCGGCCTAGAGTTCACCAACTACTACACGCACACCTCGCCGTGTTCACCGTCGCGAGCGTCGCTGTTCACCGGCCAATACGTCTTCCAGCACGGTGTCACCGAAAACTCCTCGGGCGGCACCAACACCGAGCTGGCGACCACGACCCGAACCCTTGGCCACATGCTACGCGGGGTTGGCTATCGGACCGGATACAAGGGCAAGTGGCACCTTCAAGCTCGACCAGATCCCGAGATGGACGCGTTCGGGTTCGGGGACTGGGAGGGGAACGACATGGCATGGTGGGGTCTGCCAGGCACTGGCACCGAGTTCGACGACCCGATCGCCGAACAGTCCGCGGCCTGGATTCGTGGCGCGGCCCAGGGCGCGGAGCCATGGTTCCTCACCGCGGCGCTCGTTAACCCCCACGACATCATGTGGTACCCACTCGACCAGCCATGGTGGCAAGAGCGCAACCCTAAATACTTCGCCATCGCCAAGGAACGCCTAGAGCGCCGTGATTGGGGTCGGGCCATGAACCTACCGCCGTTCGAGTTCCCGGTCCCTGAGCGATTCGGTGAGCTTCCAGCTAACTTCGACGACGATCTCCACACCAAGCCTGATGTTCACCGGCGCTGGATGCACGAGATGGTCCGATACGGCACGCCCGGCGAGATGCCTCATCACGAGACTGAGCTTTGGCTCCGCCAGCTTGACTACTACCTCACGCTCCACGAACTCAACGATGCAGCGATTGCGACCGTTCTTGGGGCGCTCGACGAGGTCGGTGGGTGGAACGACACGATCGTGATTTTCACCTCCGACCACGGCGATCAGTGCGGATCTCACGGCCTGCGTTCGAAAGGCCCATGGAACTACCAGGAGACGATGCGCATTCCGCTGTACCTGCACATTCCCGGCCAGACCGCCCCGGGGTCGAAAACTCACGCCTTGGGTACGCACACCGATCTCGCGGTTACGATCGCTGAACTGGCGGGGGTGACAGTCGGCGACGAGCCCGGTCTCGTCGGTGAGAGTCTGTTGCCGCTCGTGGCCAACCAAGAAACGAGCGTTCGCGACTACGTCCTCTTCGCCCAGGAGTGGCCGTGGTACCCGGGCGTTGAGCAGACCAGGTACGCGAGCACGGGGATCTTCGACGGCCGTGACAAGTACTGCCGTTACTACGGAGTCGGCGGAGGCCACGATGCGATCGGGGTCCCGCTCCCCGGTGAGATGCAATTCACCCGGGATAGCTCCTTCTCCGATCACGACCACGAGTGGTACGACCTCTCCGAGGATCCTTACGAGCTTGTCAATCTGGCCATGGATCGCGGGCAGCGAGGTGAGCTACGGCGCCGTTTCGACGAATTGATGGCGATCGAGGCTGTCGCGTACGCTCCGATCGAGCGGTGACGCTCGATTCCACAGTCGCTGGACGCCCGAACAAATAGACGCGGTATTGCCCAGCGCTTTAATGGATCAGTTCACCGCCGAAGATGCCCTCAGCAAGCTCCTATCGCCCATCGACGAACAGACCTGAGCGAAGGACTCCACGACCGAATCTTGATTGCTAGCTCCTATCGGGCCACGCTGCGACCCATTCTCGATAGCCCTCGATCGGGTTAGTGCTCATGAATAGGCGGTCGCTCAGTGTCGTCGGCGCTCTGCTCATTTTCATCTAACAACTCGTCGAGGGCCTCGACCGCGTAGCCCGCGTACACCATCGCCGGTCCGCTACCTTGCATTACAGCCACGTTGAGAGCTTCGTAAATTTGCTCACTGGTCGCACCAGCGCGCAGGCAGCCCCGTAGGTGGAATGCGATACAAATCTCGCACTGCATTGTGACCACCAAAGCCAACCCGATGAGTTCTTTGGTCATTCGATCAAGCGACCCTTCAGCCATCGCCAATTCATGAGTTCGCCAATAGCTTTCGTGGAGCTCGGGTTGATGGCGGCTGAGCTTGCGGCCTGCGACGGCATTAGCACGTAACTGGTCTTGGCGGCTACCTGGTGACGACGTCATAGCTGGCAGAGTACCGCCTACCCGTAGGTAATGGCTCGCCACCCCGGAACCCTTGACCGTAGAATTATCTTGACTCAGAACCATCTAGCGCCAACCATCCTTACTAGCCCTAGTGGGCGGTCTTTTGTCATTTTCAGGGCCTATGACTTCCGAAAGAACCCAAGGCACCGCTGAAAGAGGCTCGCCGTTTCGTCCTTTTGTCCGATCTCTAGGCACTCGATAGCCCCACCCCCGGCAACAGAGATTCGGTACTAAGTGTGTGGTTTACCTATGTGGTGCCTATGAGGTTCCAAAATTCTTTGAGAAATTTTCAGTCAGAAGTAATTCTCGCCGACAGTTCTACCGCGGCCACTTCTGCCTCGGCGACGAAGCGGGACAAGATCTCGGCCACCGGGTCCTGGCCGCGTAGCCAGGCCACCCCCTGTCCGGCCGCCTCGTGGAACAGCGGGCCAACCTCGTGGCGCAGGATCTGACCCAGCAGGTCGCCTACCAGAATGTCCTGGTAGGGCATGGACAGCGGTTGCGGCGCGTCGTCGGCCGCCCACTCGTCGCTCCACGCCGAACGCAGCATGCGCAGGGTCTTGCCGCTGTCGGAGCGACTGATGGTCGTGTCGGTGGCCCCAGCGGCGACCAGCCGGTCCAACAGGGTGGCACCGGGCGCTGCTTCTGCCGAGGCCAGAAACGCCGTACCCATCCAGACTCCGGCCGCTCCGAGCGCCCGGGCGGCGACCAGGTGGCGACCGGTGGCCACACCTCCAGCGGCCAGTACCGGGCGACCTCCGGCCACCTCGACGATTTGCGGCACCAGGGAAAAGGTGCCGATGGCGCCGGTGTGGCCACCGGCATCGGTGCCCTGGGCCACGAGAATGTCGGCCCCGGCCCGCATCGCCGATTCGGCATGATTGGGTTGGCCGACCAGGCTGACGATCAACGAGCCCCGGTCATGGGCGGCCTCTACAGCCCACGTGGGCGAACCAATCCCGAGGGCAAGCACCGGGATCCGGTGATCCATCACGACGTCCAGTTGGGCTCGGGCCGTCTCCTCGCTGCGGACGAACCGGGACCGGAAGCCGGGTAGCCCGTCGTCGGGGACGCCGTACTTTGCCCGCAGGTGGTCGACGAATGCCACGTGCGCCGGTGGCAGCTGCGCCTCGATGGCCCCGCGGTCGTCGCTGTCGGGCATGCCGGTTGGGATCACCAGATCGACACCCCACGGGAGGTCGTCGCCCAAGGCTTGCTTCATGCGGGTGATACCGGCCTCGATCTCGTCGGGGGTACGCCGAGTGCATCCCCAGACCCCGACCCCGCCGGCTAGGGACACGGCGATGGCCACATCTGGCTCCCACCAACTGAAACCGAAGATCGGATGCCGACAGCCGAGGCGATCGACGATGGTCGACGTCATCATGGACCGCAGATTAACCAGGGGTGAACCGAATGGCTAATCTTTGCCCCGACCGCTGTAGGGGAGACCCATGCAGGTCGCAGTCCTACGTGAAGCCCTTGGAGAACTGGGTTTTGAGTCAGTTGCAGACGGGGATTACTCACTAACCGCAGAGGAGGCTGTCTAGGAACTCGTACATCCAGACCGTCGACCGTTCGACCGTTGGCGGCTGCCTGCTCAAAAGGATTCGAGGTATGCCCTACGCCTTCGAGGGGGTAGAACTCGTAGGTGATTCCGGCGACTGTGGCCCAGTCGACGATGTTGAGAGCACGCGAGAACGATGTCTCCCCGGTGTCCTCGGTGCCGTGGACGACGAACAAGGCAGCCCAATCATCGCCAAAGCAGCAACCAATTTGCAAACATTCTTAGCCACAACCTCAACTCCTGAGTCTTGCGTACTCGGCCCAGTTTTCTTGCACAAAGCCTTAGCCACGGTGCCCCTGAGGTAAGAATCACAATCTTGGTTTAGGTGCCTGACTGTGGCTTTATCTGTGGGCAGTACAGGACTTCGATAGAAACCTACATAGATAAAAGCGGGTGCTCCATGAGAAGAAAAAAGGAACGCCGTCCATGTCTAAACGTACAGAGAACAAAACCGGCAGTATCTAGTTGCGAAAGTCAACGGACCACGACGGCAAAAATGTCGCCGTCCATTAGCGTGAACTTCGCACGAGAGCCGAGCAGCTAGGGATCAACGTCGTCGCCAGCGCTAGTGCCTTAGTTTGTGGGATCTTCGAGCGGCGACAGTCCTTTTTATCTGCCGTCAATCTGAAGTACCCTCAAGCCGCTGGTGTGGGAAAGTCTTCTCCGCAGCAACTTGTGGCGACGAAGACGGCCTGCTGGAGGGGACTGGGATGCGAACCGGGCTACTAATTCCGGCAGCAAGACAAGCTGCGGGTGACGACCTCATCACGTTCGCTCGCCGTGCCGAGACGCTGGGCTATGACTCGTTCTGGCTACCCGAGATCGCCGGCCGGGAAGTGATGAGTACCGCTGGCTGGCTATTGGCATCAACGTCCCGGCTCAGGGTTGGTACTGCGATCGCGTCGGTGTACGCGCGCGATGGTTCGACGGCAGCTATGGCTTCGCAAACATTGGCTGAACTCTCGAGGGGACGGTTCGCGCTCGGACTGGGCATCTCAGTCCGTTGGCTCGTCGAACAGCGCGGCCAGGTGTGGGAGAAGCCGCTCGAGAAAGCTAGGTCGTATCTCAATGCCTATGGCGCGATGGAGGTTCTCTCGCCGGCCCCACAAGAACCGGCTCCCGTCTATTTTGCGGCACACGGCCCACGCCTCGTGGAGACCGTGAAGGATCGCGTCGATGGGATCATCACCATCAATGTCCCACCAGCCCACACTGCTGACATTCGGGCAGAGCTCCGCGATGATCAGGACCTGCTGGTCATCAAGACCATCATTCCCGAGACCGACCCCGAGACGGCTCGAGCGTTAGCTCGCGACGCCGTGGACGCCTATCTGGACGTACCCCAGTACTTGTCGCTGTGGCCAAAGTACGGATTCGACGAGTCCGACAACATTCCCGGAGGCAGTGACCGACTTATCGACATGCTCGTGGCCTGGGGCGACGCACCTAAGATCGGACGCCAGATCAACGATTATTTCGACGCAGGCGCGACCGACGTCATTCTCCGCGTGCCCGCTGACAGCTCGGACGCAATTAATTGGACCATCCTCGCAGACCTCGCGCCTCCGCAGTAGCCACCCAACGCTCCTTCCACTCGCGCGACCTGCTCCACAGTGCGGAACAGAGCCCGGGCATTGGAATTCGTCGCGGCCGACCCTCAGGTGGGCACTTGGACTGCGGCCGCCGGGCGTGGAATCCTCTAAGGAAGCTGGATCTCCAAATCCAGCCGGCGCACGCCTCGCATGATGTGGCTCGCCATGTACTCCAAGGTGTTCGATGTCGCCAGCACCAGATCATCGGTGCGAGCCAGAAGCTCTTCGAAGGCGACGACCGCCTCAAGTCGCGCTAGGTGATTGCCTGGACACAGATGAATTCCGTGGCCGAATGCCAGGTGAGACCTTATATTCGGTCGAGCTAGATCAATGCGGTCTGGAGCGCCGAACACGGCCTCGTCTCGGTTCGCCGATCCCCACACCAACTGCACGAGAGCACCAGCGGGAAACTGGGTGCCGTTCACCTCGGTGTCGACACGTGCGACCCGAAACAAACCTTGGGTAGGTGATTGGATCCGTAGCGCCTCTTCAACAAAGGCAGGGATCAGCTGAGGTTCGGTCCTTAGCGTTGCCTGCAGCTCAGGATCCTCTGCTAGCAGGCGCATCGCAGAGGTGAAGAGCTTCGAGGTGGTCTCCTGCCCGCCCACATGGAATGTGAAGGCGATCCCCTGGGCGTGGCGATCTGTCACGTACTCACCGGGTTCGAGCTCCGAACTCACCAGCAGAGAGATCAGGTCCGTGCCCGGCTCTCGTCGCCGTTGAGCGATGGCATCGGCCATCCAGTCGAGCACCCGCTGACGCCGGTCCTCGTGCTTGCGCGAAGCCAGGCGATCCTCGACAAGCCGAGTATTCCCAGCGATCACGTTGTCCCATTCGATGAAGTCCTGACGGTTGGCGAGGGGCACGTCCAACAGATCGGCGATGATGGATCCCGGCAGCGGTCCTGCGAACGCGCCGAGGAACTCCACCTGTCCCGACGCTGGGAACTGCTCGATCAAGGCGATCGCTGTTTCGCGAACCATTGGTTCCAAGTCGGCGACCCGCTTCGGGGTAAACCATCGGCTGATGAGACTCCGGTACCGCCCGTAGTCCGGGGGGTCGTTGTGTTGCAGCCGGTCTGTTTGGTCACGAAGGGCAGCGTCGATCAGATCGCCGGCCGTGCCTTGTACCTCCTTGCCGCGACAGACCTGGTCGACGTGTGCTCGCATGGCCTCAACCGCAGGCAGGTGCTCGCCTCGGATCGGGCCCATTGCCGCCAGCACCGACGACCACGTGTCGGCGTCCCTGGCGATAGTACGACAGTCTTCGTAGCGCGTGACCAGCCACACGCCGTGTCCCGGTTCGTGCACGATCGGGCAGTGTTCGCGGAGATCGGCCCACAGCGGATACGGGTCGTTCACGATCTCGGGCTCGGTGTTGATCCATGCCGCAGCTCGACGTTCGAGGGCATTGCTCATGTCCGGGCCCTGAGGATCGCTTCCCTGGTTGTATCAGCCATTCTCGCTGCTACCGAGAACGGGTCTTGAGCCGCAAGGTCCCGCGAGATAATCTCGACCGAGTAGGGCGCTGTAGCGCCGATGCCATCGAGAGTCTGCACGAATCGCATCAGATCGAATTCGCCATCGCCGCAGAGTCGACGGTTCCAGAGACAGTCCTCGATGTAGTCATCGTGCTCGGGTGTCAAGGACCCGTCGTTGATCTGGATGGAGGTCACCATCTCCCCTGGAAGCGCCTCGAGCTGATCCCAGTATTGACCGCCGCGCTCAAGGTGCCAGCTATCGACACAGATACCTCCGTTGTCGCGGTTCGCGCGCTCGACAATCTCCCTGGCGGTAGCGATGTCAAATGCATCCTGGACCGGGATCGGCTCGAGGCCAACTAGGGTGCCACTCTCAGCGGCACGATCACATAGCCGAGCGAAACCAGCCGCTACCTCCTGCGTTGTGCCCTCGTAGGATGCCATGGCAGTTAGGTGTCGGGCGCCGAAGACGGACGCCATCTCGAGGCACAGTTCCATCCAGCCGGTGTCCTCACCTGCGGGAGTCGCCAGCGACCAACCTCGGGCGACTTCGATCTCCACCACTCGCAGGCCGTTGGCTTCAGCCTCAGCAACAAGGTCGTCGGCTGGTCGACCGCGATCTTGGGTGTGCAGTATGTAGTCGCGGTGCAACATGCCGATGGCATCAAACCCCGCGGCGCTGGCTGCGGCACAGCGGACGTCGAAGCCATGCGTGGCAAGAGAGAAGTGGCTCAGCACTAGGTGTTCGGATCCGAGATCGTGCGGCTCGATCATGGCAGGGCGACTCAGAACCCGACCCGCTTGGTGTAGCCGCCGTCGACGACAACGTTGGCGCCGTTGACCCAGCTCGCTCGAGGCGATGCCAGAAAAGCGACGACGTCAGCTACCTCGTCTCCAGTGCCCATCCGTTCTTGTGGGTGCATGAGCCGGTCGCGTTCGTACAACTCAGGGAGGCGAGTCCGGATCTCGTCCCAGCGGCCGTTCTCGATAAGGATCGGGCCCGGCGATACGGTGTTCGCTCTAATGCCCGTGCCGCCCCAGCGTTGGGCGAGCTGTGCGACGAGGTTGATCGTGGCCGCTTTGCTGGCTCCATAGCTGGGGCTTATCGGCACATCGTGATGCTCAATGGCCGTGATCGTGGTGATCTGGACGATGGCAGGCGAATCGGACTCCAATAGGAATGGCTTAGCTGTCTCGAAGAACATGGCGGTACCGAGAATGTCGACGTCGAAGCTGGCCCGCCACGGGTCGGGGCCCTCGCCGTGCTGGGCGCTAGCACTGGCGTTGCCGATGCAGATATCGATGCCTTTGAGCGCTTCGCCGGCCTCGTTCACCCAGTGCATCACTGCTTTGGCGTCAGCGAAGTCGCACACCGAGCCGACCACCGAGCCGAGCTCGCTGAGCTCACCCACCGCGGTGTCGAGGTCGTCTTGGCGTCGGCAACAGATCGCCACCTCGGCGCCCTCCTCGAGGAGACGAGTCGCCACGACTCGGCCGGTACCCTTATGGCCCGCCGATATCAGGGCTTTTTTGTCACGTAAGTCAAGATCCATAACGCCGTCACTTTAACGCGGCCCGCGACGGGCAAGGTCCTCAGGCAGACCTCAGATTTAGCATAAACCAGTGCAGCGCAGGACTGGTACGCCCGGAACACCCTCAGCTAGGCAACGCTCCACACGCTGATCCACTAGTGCGACCCCATGCGTTGCCTTATGATGATCGATTCCATCGATCTTTCGGTTCGGAGGCCCCGCGCAAGGGTCTCCAGTAACATCCAAATTGCAACCTAAGGGGGATGTCGGATGTCAACAGACTCTTACCAAACGTTGCCCTCGATGGTTCCGCCTGAGGGATCCAGACTGGTAGTCATCGGTGGCAGCGGTGGGATGGGTCGAGTGCTGGTCAGGGCTGCGGAGGATATTGATCCGCAGGTTGTCGCAATCGATCTGCCGAAGTCGCTGGAAGAGTTTCCGCCGTCCGACAACGTTTGGTCGATCGCCTGTGACGCCACCGATGAATCTTCGGTGGCAGCGGTGTTCGATGCAATCAACGATCGGTGGGGAGCCGTTGACCACGTCGTGAATTTTGTGGGATTCACCAAGACGCGCGTCAGTGTCGAAAACATGAATCTCGCCGATTGGCAGGAGGTCGTCGACGGCTGTCTCACGAGTGCGTTCCTCGTCGCTCGTTACAGCATTCCGCTGCTGCGCCGCGGTGACGGGCCGACGCTGCTCAACACCTCCTCCACATTCGGGGTACTTGTGGGTCAGAGTGGCTACGGCGCGTATGCATCATCGAAGGCAGCCATCATCAACCTCACCCGCGCTCTGTCGACGGAGTGCAACCCCGACATCCGGGTCAACGCGATCGCTCCCGGGCTGATAGATACCGAGTTTCTCTCTGGCGGTACCGGTCGCGAGCGCCGGCCCAGCAATCTCGACTTCGACGCGGTCGTGGAGACCCTGCCGATGCGTCGTATCGGTCGACCCGAAGACATCGCTGCCATGGCCCTGTTTCTCGCCAGTCCCGCGGCCAGCTATGTCACAGCACAGACGATCCACGTCAACGGGGGCCTGTGGTCGTGAAGCAGTGGTGGGTGGTGCCCGGAGAAACCGAGGCGGTCCCCGAACTACGAGAAGTTCGCGTTCCGACCCCCGGAGCTGGTCAGGTGCTGGTACGCATGGCCGGGGCAGGCGTCAACCGAGGCGAGCTGATATCTGGTCGCCTGTTGCGAATCGACAATCCGAATGCTCGCCCCAGACCATCGGGAATCGAGATAGCGGGCATCGTCGAGACCCTGGGCGACGGGGTGGACGGCTGGGCGGTAGGCGACCGCGTCATAGCAAGGGGATCTGCTTGCCATGCCGAGTTGGTTGCGCTACCCGCAGAAGCATTGATGACCTCCCCAGAGCCGTTGAACGACACTGAAGCCGCAGGAATTCCAAATGTGTTCGTGACCGCTCACGACGCACTCATTACTAACGCTGACGTGACTAGTAGCGACTCTGTGCTCATTACTGCAGGGTCGTCCGGAGTCGGAACAGCTGCAATTCAAATAGCAAAAAATCTTGGTGCAACAGTCATTGCAACAACTCGCTCCGCATCCAAGAGCGAAGCCCTGACGCAACTCGGCGCTGATCTAGTAGTCGATACAACGGTAGAAAACTGGGCATCCGTTGCACTCGAAGAGTTAGGTCCGGTTTCTTGTGTCATCGACCAAGTTGGAGGCGACCTATTTCCCGAGTGTCTCAGAGTTATGGATGTTCTCGGTCGCTATGTCTCAGTCGGAAGAAATGCTGGACCGAGTTCCAACATTGATCTCGACCTCGTCGCAAAAAACAGGCTGACAATCATAGGGGTCACTTTTCGAACCAGAACACCCGCCGAAACCTTCGAATGCACTAAACGCTTCGCATCGGACGTTTTACCGTTATTTGATGATGGCACGTTGCGTCCGATAATCGACCGGACGTTCAAATTCGATGACCTACCTGCAGCACACACCTACATGCGTTCCGACAATCAATTCGGCAAGATCATCATCGTCGCATGAGTCAACGCATCGAACCCGTAGCATCCATCGATGCGAACCTGTTGGAGCGGGCCGAACTAATCGTTGGCGGACCCATCCGCTCCGAAGCAAACGTCTACAGAACACTCGCGACTTACCCACAGCTGCTCCTCGCGTGGCTTAGTTGGGGTAGTCACGTCCTAAGATCGAATAGCCTCGATGCCCAACTTAGGGAGCTCGTCATTCTTCGCACGACCTTGGTGTGCGGCGGTCAGTACCCGCTAACTCAGCACGTGCGCATAGCCCATGAATGCGGTGTAACCGACGAAGAGATAGCTAAGTTTTCCGGCGACCCAACTTCCGCTCTTCAAGGAAACAAATCGCATCGGACTGTAATGCTTTCGGTGGATCAGTTACTTCACCGGGGACACATAGATGATCGACGCTGGAACGAGCTGACTGAGTCGCTCGGAGTGGAAGCAGTGTTCGATCTGGTTTCCACTGTCGCGTTCTACCGCTTGGCCAGCTGGATGCTGAATACGTGCCAAACAGCACTTGACCCCGAACAGACAATTCCAGATCTTCCGTCAGTGAAGGTCTCTCGCGTCTTCGAAGGAACCGCGCCGGATTCTCAGCGAGTGCCGCCAATACCGGTAGAAAGGTGGTCGAACCAACTTCAAGATGAAACTGCGTCTTGGCCTCGGTTCACCGGCCGACCCGACCTTCGAAACGCCAGGGTCTACGGGACCCTCGCAAACCATGAGACGCTCTTCACAGCAATCGGACCAGCAATGGGCCATCTTCTAGTGGGCAACGCGCTCGACGACTTTCTACGTGAAATCGTCATCGTCCGAAGTTGCCTTCATGATCGAGGGGCATATCCGTTCCGTCAGCACGTCCGTATCGCAGCAGAATCAGGTGTTGATCGGCCAACGATCATGGAGTTGGCGTCGAAAAATCCGTCATTCAGAAGCGCTGACGAGCAAGTCGTTGTCAAGGCAGTCGATGAACTCCACCGGGAAAGTAGCGTGACGGATAATACTTGGGACGAGTTAGCACATCGTTTATCGACGGACGCCATCATGGACATGGTATTTACGGCAGGCTTCTACGGTCTCATTAGCTTTGTGCTGAACGTCTCAGGCACTCAGCTTGAGCCTGGCACGGTCGAACTTGCGCCCCGACCTTTCGATAAGTAAGCGAGAAAAACTATGGCAAAGACGACAGTTACTCCACTCTCAGGGCATATCGGCGCCTTAGTAGAAGATCTGAGCTTGTCGGCGCTTTCAGACTCTGAATTTGACACTGTCAAACAGGCTTTCCTCGACCACTGCGTTCTGGTTTTTCCCAACCAGCTTTTGACAATCGAAGAACACCTTCAATTCGCGGCTCGCTGGGGCGAATTTTCAACAAGCCCGTTCGTGCAATACCACCCAGAACATCCAGCAGTTTTGCAGCTCAGTAATCTTGGCAAGGCAAATGCAGTCACTGAGAATTGGCATTTCGACTCCTCTTTTCTTCCAGCGCCCCCTTCTCTCACCATTCTCTCAGCACAAAAAATTCCCGTCGGAGGCGACACAATGTGGTCAAACCAATACCACGCCTACGACACGCTCTCAGAGGGCATGAAGGCCCTGTTGGACGGGGTGCGGGGAGAATTTGCTGGCACTCGGCTGGCGAAAAGGGTCGGCAAAGATTCAGACATCCCGTTTTCCTTCCACCCAATCTTTCGAACCCATCCAGACACGGGTAGAAAAGCTTTATTCGTGGGTCACCCGGGCGACACCCTTCGCTGCTTAGAGGGAATGACACAAGAAGAAAGCCTTCCCATCATCCAGTATCTCTACAAGCATTCAACCAATCCTGACCGGGTGTACCGCCACCATTGGGCGGAAGGCGACATAGTGATGTGGGATAACCGTTGCACAATGCACTACGCAGTTCACGATTACGGGGATCAAACCAGAGAACTACATCGGATCAGCATCTGTGGGGACATACCGCGATAGGTCGATAACTGTCGAGACGGCCCCGTAGCACACAACAAACAGCGCACTGTTGACTCCGTCCGTTCAAGGGTTTGCCCGTTAGTCTTGTCGTCTGGGCTTGGTTTAGGTCTCTGACCTGGGGTTTTATGTGTCGGCGCTACGAGACTCGCGACTCGACTGAACACAAGAAAAGGGCGCCCCTTGTGACACAACACGAGGGAGGCCGTCCATGTCTAAAGGTACGACTTCTACGCTTAAGCCTTCAGTAAAGCCTCAATCTCGTTTCGGGATCGCAGACGAAGTACCTCAGCGTGCGACCATGACCCATCCGTTAGGCATCCCTGGTAATGGGCCCTTAGCGAATGAAATTCCTGCCAGCTCCACAAAATCACGTTCTTTTCTGGCTTGAGACTGTAGAGGTTGCTGAAGGGTTCTCTATTTCCGCCCCACAACTTCTTTCTGGTCAATACCCGGAGCAGAGTTCGGGGGACGAGTTGACGCATCACCGTCAGACGAGGCAGATCAAGCCAGATGATCTTTTCGGCAAGCAACAATTGGATTCCTCCCAAGGAGCTCCAGTTGCCGTCAGTGACCCATCCGGAGGTTGCTGTCTCAAATCGTTCTTCGAGATCAGCCTGAAACGCTTCGACCGGTCGCAAATCCCACCCGGGCTCGAAGGCCATGCCGTCCATTTCAATGTGGTCGAGGCCGCACCGTTTCGCCAACTGCATCGCCACGAACGTTTTCCCGGAACCGGAACACCCAACTACTGCGATCTTCTGTACCACGACTGCAACTCCCTGATACAAGCGAAATTCTGGAGGTACCCGAAAGGGGGTCAACGAATGACCGCCATCCCCTATCAGAGCGATCATGATCCTACGAGGTTCGATTGTTCAGTTTTGAAGCGATGGCTCTGAAAATGTGTCGAATCGAGATAGTCCTAGTTACACCCTTGGGCGCACTGCTTCTGCTGGGTCAAGTCGAGCTGCGCGTGCCGCAGGGTACAAGCCGGCAATAGTGCCGATGGCGACAGCAAGTCCAACGCCCGCTCCAAGCGAAGTGGTGGGTACCGAAATTACCCAATCGCGGCTGCTGGCATAGGTGACGGTAATTAAAGCTCCGAGGATGATTCCAGCAACTCCTCCCAGGGCTGCGAGTAACGCTGATTCGAAAACAAATTGAAGTCGGATATGCCCACGGAGAGCTCCCAAGGCTCGACGGATTCCTATCTCTGTCCGCCGTTCAATAACGGAAATGACCATAACGTTGGCAATTCCAACTCCGCCAACAAGTAGTGCTACCGCACCCAAACCCAACAAAAGCCCCGTGAAAGCATTTTGTGTACTTGTGCGAGCGGCTAGTAGGTCACTAGGCCGACTCACAGAAACCCCACTGGGAGCATCGGGCAGAACCGATGCAGCGATGACCGACCTAGTTTCGTCGAAACGACGCTGATCATCGAGCAGGCTTTCGTTGACGCGAGCATAGATAAGGCTCGGCTCAGGCTGTAGGTCAAACAGTTCGGCGGCTATTTCAACTCCCATCAGAGCTGCACGTTCGATGTTGGGAGCGAGGGGAGCGGCTGCCAATATTCCTATTACCGTAAAGTACGTGTCATCCAAAAAGACCTGAGGTGATCGTCGGGTGCTGGTAATTCCTAAACGTTCAGCGGCCACAGAGCCGAGCACGACTTTAGGAAGGCTTGCCGAACTTAGGTCGAGAAACTGACCCTCAGCCACGGCCCCGTCGATCATCGAAAGCATCTCCAAGTCGACCGCTAAAGCCGCGATGCCACCAGTTTGTTGCTTCGGAATAAACTCGTTGCGGCGAACTGATGTGTTCACTACAAAAACTGCGCTACTCGATTCAACGGTTCCTATTCGCTCCACCACTTTCGAAGCGTCCTCTGGGAATGAAACCTCGGCGCCAGTGAATGATTCACCCGGTGTGATCTCGAGAAGATTCGGTCCGAGAGCAGCGAGTTCTGACTTGAGCTGGGCATCACTGGATGATGTGATTCCCAGAACCGAAATCATCGCCGCTATACCGATAGCGATGCCTAAAGCCGTTAGCATCGTCCGTGTTTTTCGTGTTCGGAGGCCGAGCGTTCCTACGCCGATAGCATCCGCAAAGCTGATCCGGCTGAAGCCCATCTTTCGGGTCATGCAGCCCTCGAATCGTTCGCTACCAAACCATCGAGCAGAGTGACCATTCCAGGGAAGCTGTGAGCAATCGCTCCATCATGGGTAACAACAACAATTGTGCTGCCATCTCGATTGAGTTGGTGTAACAGGTCAATTATTTCTTCAGACGTTTTGGAGTCAAGGTTCCCAGTGAGCTCGTCCGCCAAAATGATTGCCGGCTCACCCATGAGCGCACGAGCTATCGCCACGCGCTGTTGTTCCCCTCCGGAAAGCTGGTGAGGAAGGTGAGCCAATCGATCGCCGAGTCCCACGCGGTGTAGCAACGTAATTGCATTACTGTGCCTTCGCGACCGACTGATGCCCTGATAGAGAAGACCAGCAGAGACATTCTCGACCGCCGACATACCGGCGATGAGATGAAATTGCTGAAAGATGAAACCAATTCGCCGGCCCCTCAAACTGGAAAGCTGACGGTCGGAGAGATTGCTTAAATCTTGCCCCTCGATGAGAACGTTTCCGGCCGTCGGTCGATCAAGAGCGCCCATAACGTTAAGCATCGTGCTCTTACCTGAACCTGAGGTACCAACAAGTGCGAGAAGTTCACCCTTACGAACTAATAGGTCTATGCCCCGTAGCGCTCTAACCGGCGGATTGCCCGGATAGCTTTTTTCCACTCCAAGAAGCTCAAGGACTACGGTTTTCTCTTCTTGGATCACGGAATGATCACTGACTGGCCGGGTTGAACGCCTCGAGAAATTGATACCTGGTTGCCATGAAAGGTGCCCAATTCGACGCCTACTAACCTGACGGTGTTATCAGGGTCTAGTACTTCCAACCCGTAGCCGCCCTCTGCTAGGGCCAGAAGCGCCGCTATCGGAACTGCAACTGCTTCTTGCTCTAGAACCTCTTCGACTTTGACGGTGACAGGACTTTGGTCGAACGAAGTTCCCGATCCCAGCAACTCGATTACCACATCGAGGTAGGTCATCTGTTGTTGTCCCTGCCCGATCCGAGTCGCAAGGTCTGCCACGTGTGTGACAGTTCCTTCAACACTCTTCCCATCGGGTAGCTCAACTTCGACAATGTCACCCATCGCAATTAGCCCGCCTAATTCAGTGTCGAGCTGAACTGTCACGACTCGGCGGGCCTCGGTGATATTTACCAAACTCCCACCGTTAACCGACTGACCTAACCGCGCAGTTATGGCATCAACTCGAAAAGCCTCCGGTCTAAACACGATTTGGCTTTTCTTAACAACACCGGTCGTGTCCACTCCGACAGACTCTTGCCACTGTTCAATCTGGCTCAGGGTGATCGAAGTAACGTAGCGAACTGCGCTGAGGTCATATGCGGATCTAATGACAGGATAAGTATCTGAGAATCCCAACTCGACAAAATAAGTTTGGAGTTGGGCAATGTCGAGTGCGCTTGAAGTGTTTTCATCTATATCCCTAAACATCGGCATGGTGCCGTGAAGAAGAATGACGGGCTCATCATTAATCTTGTAGATCACGTCTCCGAAACCGATAACACTTCCGGGTTCCGGCAGCCAGGTAACGATCCCCGAAGAAAGATTCGGAAGACTCTCCACGTCGCCGAAGCCGAGAGTGCCATCAATTTCGGTTTCTTTCACAAAGTCAGTTTTGGTTACAGTCGCTGTGTTCCTAGATGAAGTAACAGCCGCTTGCTCCTGGTCGAGACCGTTGTCCGAATCAAACCCGCCCAAGAGCCCAAAAGCGATAACAGCGACAACGGCTAAGGTGACAATCGATAAGCACCCGGTAACCACGATTCTTCGTTTTGTGTTCATCATCAATCTCTTAGTCGGGGTAAGGCCCCGCGTCCGTCTTCACTACATTCTTGGGCCGCAATCCGAAATGCCGTAGGGTCAAAATCCCCGTTCAAGAAACGGTTACGCAACGCTCTGAATCCACCTGCGCCGTTAGAAAAATTCGGATCAGGCAGATCCTCGAAACCTGGGCTCTCTCTAACACACGCAAAAAGATCTAAAAGGCCATCTTCTAGCTCTGCCTGTTCTTCGGGAGACGAACCTAGACGTTGGCTCACCACTCCTCGTAACTCGCCGGCACACACGTCTAATAAAGCTCGAAAGTCTTCACCCTCGAAATCGATACCCAACTCACTTATAGTTTGTGGGTCGAATACTCTCCCGCCCGATGGATCAGGATCAGGCCAGGCCGGATACTCCTCGCGCATGCATGCGGCCATATTGAGTTGGGCATCTTCGATGGAAACCGTTCCGACTACCGAGGAAGACGTTTCGTCTTCGTCGGTTTGTTCCTCCGCACTAGCAATATCGCCACTTAGTGAAGCGATAGTGGCTTCACGATCAGCAGACCCACTTCCGCACGAAACAATCGCGACCGAGAAGATCAACAGCAAACATTTACGCATGGATGAAGTTTGGACCCCATTCCTAAGAAAACTCTAAAAGGTGTCGATAAAAGTCAAAAAGTCGGTTTGATGTCAACGACCCGCCGGGCTTTACGAGCGATCATAGAGTTGAGCCGGGNGTCACGAGTCGAGGTGTGGGCGCTACAGAACTCACTTACCGATACGAAAAGAGAATCCCGTTCTCGTGGGACAGNCCACAAAAGGGATCCGATATTCAATGGTGAANAACAATGCAGCCACCTACATCCCAAAGAGCTCCGACGATGGAACATCNATCTCCGACGACCAACTCCGCGATCTAACCGATGTCGCCATGTGTCATGGTCACTCGACTCGGATTATTCGTGGTAACCGCCAACACCAGAACCTGATCATGGCGAGCAATACATGCGCGACGAAGACACCACGACTTGGTCGAATTTCCTTCGGAAGCTGAAAGACGCCGAGCACAGAGCGTTTGACCTCGGGCGCAGATTCGCGCACCAGCCCAGTGGTCTAAACTGATGTTCAAGCGAAGGTTATGAAGCGTCCCTTTAAGTTGGACCCCTAGCGCTACGGGTATGGCTCGGGAAGGGCGCAATGACTCGGTCAGATCTGATCACAACGACGGTCGTCGGCAGCTACCCCCAACCCGATTGGCTGATCGATCGGGAGAAGCTTCGCACCAGACTTCCGCCGCGAGTGCGAAGCGCCGAGCTGTGGCGAATCGAAGACCCCTATTTAGAAGACGCCCAGGACGACGCAACGCTTCTCGCCATACACGATATGGAACGAGCCGGCATAGACGTCATTACCGACGGAGAGATCAGGAGAGAGAGCTACTCCAATCGGGTCGCTACGGCTTTGGGTGGAATCGACACTGAGAACGTGGGGGTGGCCCTCGACCGTACAGGCGAACCGAATCCGGTCCCGCGAGTCGTAGGGCCAATCGTCAGGGAACAGCCAATTGAAGTGAGAGACGTGGAGTTTCTCCGCGCCAATACCGATCGCTCGATCAAGATCACCCTTCCTGGACCTTTCACCATGACCCAACAGGCCGAAGACGTCTACTACAACGACGAGGTTGCCCTGGCGATGGACTACGCGAAAGCGGTCAACGCAGAGATCAGAGATTTATTCTTGGCGGGAGCTGACGTCGTCTGTCTCGATGAACCGTATATGCAAGCACGACCAGAAAAGGCTCAGAGGTATGCGGTGAGTGCGATCAACGAGGCGTTGGACGGGATCGAGGGCACCACTGCCCTCCACATGTGTTTTGGTTACGCCGCCATTCACGCTTTAAGGGGCTTAGAAAAACCAAACTCGTACTCCTTCTTGGCAGAATTGAACGAAAGCAACGTTGATCAAGTATCGATCGAGGCAGCCGAACCCGATATTGACCTCGAAGTTTTAAGCGCGCTGCCAGACAAGAACATCGTCCTTGGTGTAATCGACAATGGAAACCCCAATGTCGAGAGCCCTGAACTGGTCGCTCGTCGCATCGAGTCGGCTCTCACCTACGTGTCGCCGGAGCGGCTCATTGTCTCGCCGGATTGCGGAATGAAGTACCTCGACCGGCGGGTTGCATTTTCAAAACTTTGTGCGCTGGTGGAGGGAGCTGAACTAGTCCGCAAAGCTCTGCTCTGATAAGCAGCGTCAACCAAGCAACGCTTCACAGGCCGGCCCGGTGGTGCGCCTCTACTCCCCCACATACATCTTCTGTCTAACGACGTCGGTTCGTGTTTGGTTCAGCTATCCAATCTCTCTAATCGTCCAGCCAGCCCATAATCTTTCAACGCTTACTCAGAGCTTCTGAATCGTCCAGGCAAGAGGCCCGACACGTCAGCACCGCCGAAGGTTGCGGACGGCTCACCGCCCAACGCCAGGTCGGCCAGGAGGACGCCGGCACCACGCGATGTATAGATGCCACATCCCCCCTGACCGACACACCACACGAACGTGGGCTGGTCGGAATCAGGGCCGATCGCCAGCGAGCGGTCGGGTGTGAAAGTGCGCAGGCCCGCCCAGGCCGAGTTAACGGACCGGATCCCCAGCGTGGTGGCTTCGTTGATCCGCTCGATAGCCAGCGCAACATCGAGCTCCACGGGCTTGGCATCGCAGGGTTTGGACGGGGTCTCGTCTCCCAACGAGCAGAGCATCTGCTCCCCGTCGTGCTTCACGTACCAGTTCTGTCCGACGTCGGCAGTGAAGGACCAACCGGTGGCGTCACAGCCGGGACCGTTCACCATGAACGCGGTTCGTCGGTAGGGCTGCAGACCGATCGGCTCCACGCCAGCCCGTGCGGCCACCACGTCGCCCCACGCACCGGCGGCGTTCACGACGATGTCGGCGCAGACGTCGCCGTCTGTCGTCTCTAAGCTCCAGCCATTTCCGTCAGGTCGCGCTGCGTCCACCCTGGCCGACGTGGTGATCCGACCGCCGCCACGCCGAAAGCCACGCACGTAGGCTTGATGGAGAGCGCCGACGTCAATATCCGCGCACTCTGGTTCGAGGACTGCACGGTGGACGAGCTCACGACGGAGCGGCGGGAAGTAGTCCATTGCTTCGTCCACCGTCAACTCCACCGACGGTGAGGGCAGCAGGCTTCCCTCGGCCAGCAGCTCGTCCATCTGGTCCGACTGGGCTTCCGAGGAGATGTGCATCACCGTTCGAGGCGATAAGAGGGGCGCGTCGACCAGGTCTGTCGGGGGGTCGCGCAGGAAGTCGACGCTGGCTCTGGTGAGGATGAGGTTGGGCCTGGTGGTCAGGTTTTCAAGGAGAATCGCCGCCGAACGCCCTGTCGTGTGGTGCGCGAGAACCGGCTCGGCCTCCAGGAGGAACACCTCGGGATCGGGATGTGCTTCGACAAGGTGGTAGGCGGCGCTCACGCCAGCGATGCCCCCGCCAACAACCGCTATCCGAACCCCAGTCATGCTTCATGCTCACACATATACGATCACCGTTCGAGCCGCCTCCCGACCTTTGGATGGAGAAAGAAGAAGCTAAGCGCCAACTCCTCCACTGTGCGTGGTTGCACCTCATCCCTCTGGTGGGAGGGTTAACGGTGTTCTATTTGTGCGCTCAACCATCAACCTCATCCATTCCAAAGTCGACCCCACCCTTATCAACTCGAGGATGAGTGTCGGGGTTAACGTGCGGGCATGGATGTAGAGACATACCGGCACCTTGGGCTCGACTTAAACTTCGCTGACCATCGAGGTGCTGAGGAAGTCAATGGTCGCAGCAATCTAGAGATAGCTGATGCATTCGACACCCCCGGTGATGTGGCTTATCACCCCTGCCCCGAGGCGCAACGAGAGCCAGATGCTATTGGCACGGTGCACCGCTTCGAAGATTGGCGCTCCTCGGCGGCGTATCCCGGCACAGTGCGCGATGTGTGGCTGTACGAGCCAGCGTCCCCAAAGTCCAAGGACCCGGTGGCATTGCTGGTGTTTAATGACGGTGCCCTGTATCTGGACCCTGACGGACCAGTGAGGGCTGCGCGAGTGCTCGACGTTCTACAGGCCTCGGGTGCGCTGGAGCCAACCGCTGCGGTGTTCGTCTCACCGGGACGCCCCCTCGATGTTCCTGCCGCTGAGTCTGCGTGGGGGATCAACTTCCATCCCAAGGCTCGTGAGCAGCGCAGCATCGAATACGACAACCTAACCGATACCTACGCAAGATTCGTCGTCGATGAGCTACTTCCGTTCGCCCAGCAACAGCTAGGTGTGAGAATCGATGATGAACCCTCACGTCGAGCGACGGTGGGGATCTCCAGTGGCGGAATTTGTGCCTGGACAACAGCATGGCACCGCCCGGACTCCTTCGGCCTAGTGCTCAGCCATTGCGGATCGTTCGTGAACATCCGGGGCGGCCACGCTTGGCCGTATTTAGTGCGCTCTACCGCGGCCAAGCCGATAAAGGTCTTCCTGCAGTCAGGCGAACTAGACGCAAACATCATTTACGGGAATTGGCCCCTAGCGAACAAGCAGATGACTGCCGCCCTGCAGTTCGCGGGCTACGACGTTAGGTTCGAGTTTGGGACCGGTGGTCACAACCTCCGACATGCAGGCGCCCTTTTTGCCGAATCGCTCCACTGGCTATTCACCGACTCAGCTTAAGCGAAGCCGACTAGCCACGATTTCAGGGGGCTTTCAGCTCCTATGGGTAAAGCCCTTGCCGCACTCCCCCAAACACTTAGGTGTCCATACTCACATTCTGCCGAAAAACCGCACTTGTGGCCGTTCAGACACATTCTCTGGTGCCCCAGAGGCGCCCCTGGGAGCCATTCCACTCAAGCAACGCTTCACACGGTGATCGGGCAGTGTGCCGACACTCCCCCACATACATGTACTGATTATCGGTGTGGGTTCGTCTTTGGTTCGGAGGCTTCGTGTCAGTCGCTGCCAGGACAGGGCCCTGCGAGTTGGTCTCTGACAGTCATTAG
>PBHE01000003.1 GCA_002719335.1 Acidimicrobiaceae bacterium | reverse complement strand
CAGGACCACCAGGGCGACCACCAGGACCACCAGGGCGACCACCAGGACCACCAGGGCGACCACCAGGACCACCAGGACCTCCAGGACCTCCAGGACCAGCGTTAGAGCGACTGCCTGTGCGCTGGCCGCTTGGCGAGCCCAAGTTTCTCGCCTGCCGGGCTCGCGGCGGTCCAGGAGGTGGAGGAATCGCTTGTCCAGAACCAGACCGGGGCGGGGCGCCAGGTGGAGGAGGAATTGGTTTCCCGCTACCTGAGTGAGGAGGCGCAGGCATTCGGCTCGGCGGAGGCGCTGGCGCTGATCCGATATCTCTGTTCGTGGCTGACTCTTCTCGAGTAGCCGGAGGCTCTTCAGCCTTTGAAGTCACACGCGTGGATGTTTCTTCAGCCGTGCGTCGGGCGGGTTCCTGACCACTAGAAGTGACTAGTGGTCGTGCCACGACTGGCAGCGCAGGAGACGGGGGGGCTTCAACCTCAGTGGGGGCAGACGCTGTATCTTCAGTTTCATTCGGAGCAGTTGTTGCAGCGACGGCCTCTGTTACCGCCGCCTTCTTCTTTACCGCCGCCTTCTTCTTTACCGCCGCCTTCTTCTTTACCGCCGCCTTCTTCTTTACCGCCACCTTCTTCTTTACCGCCACCTTCTTCTTTACCGCCACCTGTTTCTGCTCAGCATCGGGATCGGGAGGCTGCTCCTGTCGAATCAAACCCTCGCGTTCGGCTTTCCGACGAACGCGGTCAGCTTGAGCTACCTGCACACTCGACGAGTGGCTTTTGACACCAATTCCGAGCGCGTCACAAAGATTGAGTGTCTCGTCGTTGGTAAGACCCAACTCTCTTGCGAGTTCGTAGACCCGGGGGTTCTTGGGCAAGCGCGTTCCTTGTGTGTCGGGTAGGTCGGCGAGCGGTAGTCACCGGCTCCTAGACCATCTATCTTCGCAGACAATGATCGGGATCCGATAAACAACGGTGCGGTAGACCAGACAGCAACGCTACCGGTTATCGCAGCCTCTAGTGCTCAGTTGGTCGGCTGTTCCTCTTGTTCTTGACTGCTTTCATCATCTTGTACCACTTCCGACGGGGCGGCTTCGTTTGTCGGTTGCTCACTATCTTGGGTCACATCACCATCCTCGACAGCCGTTTCTTCTGCTGCTGTAACCCAATCGTCAGCCGACATCGCCTCGCTGCCGTCGGCCGGGACCCAGGTTTGCTCGCCGGTCTCCGGGTCGGTCACCCACTCTCCTTCAGCCCAATCGGCATCGGCGTACGCAGCTTCTTCCTCGAAGATCTGGGTTTCGCTCTTGATGTCAATTCTCCATCCGGTTAATCGAGCGGCGAGACGCGCGTTTTGTCCTTCACGCCCAATGGCTAGGGATAATTGATGATCCGGCACCACAACTTCGGCGACACCTTCAACTTCGTGGAAGCGAACCTCTCGGACTTTCGCAGGGGACAGCGCCTTCGCTACAAAGTCGTGCTGGTCTTCCGAGAAAGGAACGATGTCGATTTTTTCGCCACGTAACTCATTGACGACTTGTCGAACTCGGGCTCCGCGAGCACCCACACAGGCTCCCACCGGATCGATGTTGGTGTCATTTGACCAAACGGCGATCTTGGTCCGGTGGCCTGGCTCGCGGGCACATGCCTTCATCTCGACTATGCCGTCGCTAATTTCGGGAACCTCAAGTTTGAAGAGTTCGCGAATCAGTCCAGGATGCGTTCTCGAAACGACAATTTGGGGACCCTTGGCGGTTTTTCTCACCTCAACGATGTAGGCCTTTAGTCGACTATTGGGCTCTGGTCTTTCGTAAGGCACCTGTTCAGATTGTGGGAGTAAAGCCTCGACTCTGCCTAAATCGAGCAACGTGTACCTTGAGTCGGTCTGCTGGATGATGCCAGTCACGATGTCGCCTTCGCGGCCTGCATACTCCTCGTATTTCATGTCCCGCTCGACCTCACGAATTCGTTGGGTCAATACCTGACGAGCGGTCTGGGCGGCAATCCTCCCAAAATTCTCTGGTGTGTCATCCCACTCTTGGACGACGTTTCCCTCTTCATCAATTTCCTGGGCAATAACTGAAATATTGAACATCTCGTCTATGACCACGTAAGCGTCGTCCGCTGCTTCGGGCGCGCGCTTATATGCCGACTCGAGCCCATTCGCGACCGCTTCAAGTAATACCTCTGTGGTCATGCCCTTCTCTGCAGCCAGAGCTTGGAGAGCTTCCATCATGTCTGGGGTAGTCATTTTTGACTTCCTCCCTCGTGCTTGTGTGTCGGTTCTTTTTTCCCTGGTTGAGACCCTGGCTTGGGGGTGGGTCCCCACTCAAAAACAGTTCGCGCTTTCTCAATTTCGTCGAGAGGAATGGTCACGATTCCAGATTCAGAGTCTTGGACAGTAAGCAGCCCATCTTCCACTGAAACCAAACTGCCCACTATGCGCCGGCGCCCATCTCCTGCTGGGGTGGTACGAATGCTGACTATTTCTCCGATTGCTCCGGCGAAGTGGCCGACTTGATGCAGACGCCGCTCAACTCCGGCTGTAGAGATCTCCAAGGTGTAACGGCCCGGGATCGGGTCATGTTCGTCAAGAACCACAGAGACACTGCGACTCAGCAGGGACAGTTCATCAACACCTAGGTCGTTCTCACTTTGTACAAGCACCGCGAGGGTTCCGCCGTTGTGTTGGATGTCGTACAGGCGATGTCCTGACGCTTCGACGACGGGTTCTATTAGCGAAAAAATGGGTTCGAGGTGTTGCTGAGAATTTGGGCTCATCAGACCTCCATTTCGCTCTGTGCGGTGGTTGCAAAACGTTTGTGGCGAAGAAAAAGGACGTGGGCAAAGCCCACGTCCAGCAAAAAAACCGCTGACCTGTCAATGCAATCGTACCAGCGCACACACGCTTCCCAACTTGGGTCAAGTGTCGGTGTGGGAACGGGATCAGCGCTTTCTGATCATTTCGACGACTTGTTCGGAATGGTTGACATCTTCACCTTGGATTTCAATCAACGCAGTTCTGTCCGCTTCCGCTTCAGCCTCCGCCGAATGATCCGCTGCCGCCAGGGCACCTTCTATGCCTTCAGAAACGATCTTTTGGGCCCATTCCAGCAGAGAGTCGACCATTTCGTCTTCGGGTACGACCTTTACAACCTGCCCTCTGACAAAAAGATGACCTCGTTTCCGACCGGCCGCTATACCTAGATCTGCGCCCTTCGCCTCTCCAGGACCGTTGACCACACATCCCATTACTGCGACCTGTATTGGCAAACTAAGTTCAGACAGGACCTCTTGCGCCCTTGATGCAACTGCGATGACGTCGACCTCTGCTCTTCCACAAGACGGACATGCGATGAGATCAAGTGTGCTTCGCTCGCGCAAGCCCAGAGCTTCTAATAGTTGACGACCCGCTCGCGCCTCTTCGACTGGATCAGCGGTGAGGCTGTATCGAATGGTGTCGCCTATTCCTTCGTTGAGCAGCGTTGCAATTCCCGCGGTGGCTTTCAATATGCCACCTGGGGGTGGTCCAGCTTCGGTCACTCCGAGGTGCAGCGGAAAATCAACTACATCAGCTAATAGGCGGTAGGCGTCGACCATTAATCGAACATCGCTGGCCTTGACCGAAATTTTTACGTCCTCAAATCCGACTTGCTCGAAGTATCCAAGTTCACGTTTAGCTGATTCGACGAGAGCGGTAGCAGTGAGGCCATGCTTGTGTTCGATATCAGGATCGAGCGACCCCGCGTTGACGCCTATGCGGATTGGTACTTGACGATCCCGAGCTTCGGAGGCAACTACTTTGATGTGCTCGGCTTTGCGAATATTGCCCGGGTTCAGACGTAGGCAGGCTACGCCTGCGTCGAGGGCTGCAAGCGCTAACCGGTGCTGGAAGTGGACGTCTGCCACTAGAGGAACTGGCGAACGGGGCACGATTCGTGCAAGACCTTCAGCAGCCTCAAGTTCGTTGCAAGTGCATCGAACGATTTCGGCTCCGGCAGCAGCCAGCGCATATATTTGCTCAAGTGTCGCGTCAACGTCGGCGGTCTTAGTCGTCGTCATCGACTGGACGCTGATGGGAGCGCCTGCCCCCACAGGCACGCCTCCAACATCAACTCGGCGGGTCGCACGGCGTTCGAACATCTTTAACAGTCTGTCACTTGAACCAGCTAATCCCATTCAACAGCGCTGCACTCAGAAGCCGAGGGGGTTAGCCAAATCCAAGTAAATCGCTCCTAAACCAAAGAAGGCTAGGAATGCCACTACCGCGTAGGTAAAGGGAAGTAGTCGAGTCGTGTCAATCAAGTGACGGCGTCCACTTCTGCCCTCGCGAATGCGTTCGTAAGTGGCGATCGCGACATGACCGCCGTCGAGGGGTAACAAAGGAAGGAGGTTAAAAACGCCAATGAAGATGTTAAAGGCGACAAAAAGTTGCATTCGTTCCGACCCACTCAGTCGATCGCTAGCTCCGATTTGGACTGCTCCAACTAACGACACTGGTCGCGTCTCAAGATTGTCGTTAGCAGTGGGGTCGTTCGGTGGGGACAAGATTCGATCTGCGACTTCGCCGAGATTCGCCACAATCACCCAAATTCCGCGGATCGATTGACCCGTCATCGTGTTGAATTCTGAGAAAGTTTTCCCGACAGCAGCGGCGAGACCCGACTTAGTCAACAGAATTGCCTGTCGTCCTCCGATACCCAGAAGACCAGAGCCATCAGGACCTGTGTCCAGCACGGTTTCAACAGAAAACGTTACGTCGCCTCGCAAGATTTCAAGTTCAACTTTTTCCCCTGGCCGATTGCGGACGGCTTCCACCAGGTAGTTCCATTCAGTCGTCGATTCGTTTTCGACAGACAAGATTCGATCGCCCGGTTGTATTCCGGCTCTTGCGGCGGCGCTTCGTTCTCCGTCGGCTCCTTGATCAACAACCGTTCCTACTTCCCAAGTTCCTTCCTCGATAACCGGCTCTCCCATAAAACAGAAGAGGACGAATAGACCTATCACTGCCATAAGGAAGTGCATTATGGAGCCCGCTGATGCCACTAAAAGGCGCCGGGGATAGGTCTGTTGTCTATATGTGCGAGGCTCGTCCACTGACGGAACCTCGTCCAGGTTGGTCATGCCAACGACCTTGACGTAGGCCCCGGCAATGATCGGCTTGACACCGAATTCGGTCTCTCCCCGGCGGAAGCTGAATAAACGCGGACCAAAGCCCAAGAAAAACTCTGTGGCTTTCATTCCAGTAAGCCGGGCCGCAACGAAGTGCCCAAGCTCATGGACAAAGACCACGAATGCGATGATCATCGCGACAGCAAGCATCGCCATGGACGCCCACCCGAGCAGGATTAGCGATCCCACTATTACGCCAGATCCCACCAAACCGCGAGTTCGAGGGCCTAGGTTCGCTACAACCGAATCAGACACCAGAACCCCGATGGGCACCTTGCGACTGAACGCACTCGCGACCACGATGGTCTGCTCGCACGATGGCCTCAACCGAATCAGCCGGCGCGCCATCATGATGTTCCAGCGCCCTTTCTATTGATGGCGCTATTTCCGACCATGAAATGGTTCCACTTAAGAACGCCGCCACCGCTGCTTCATTCGCTCCGTTCATCCACGCGGGGGCTGTACCTCCGATTCGGCCAACCGCATATGCCAGGTCAAGACATCGGAAGGTTTTTCGGTCGGGTGGTTCGAAGTGAAGCGACTTGATCTCACTCCAATCAATGGCACCAAAGGGAGTGCGGATTCGGTCCGGGTACGCGAGCGCGTAGCCGATCGGCAATCTCATATCGGGTTCGGACAACTGCGCGATAGTTGCGCCATCGGTGAAGGTGGCCATTGAATGAACAATCGACTCTGGGTGCACCACGACATCTATTTTTTCGTACGGGACGTCAAAAAGCTCATGGGCTTCTATTACTTCCAGGCCTTTGTTCATAAGCGTCGACGAATCGACCGTGATCTTGGGGCCCATGGACCAGGTCGGATGGTCAAGTGCTTGTTCGACGGTGACCTCTTTAAGGTCTGCTGAATTACTACCTCTGAAGGGTCCACCGCTCGCTGTGAGTAGCAGCTTTTCCAGATGGCGCGGGGAGTCGACGCTGTTGTCGGATCGCAGGCACTGATGTAACGCACAGTGCTCACTGTCTACGGGAATTAATTCGGCACCTGGCACCAAACGAAGCGGTCTTACCAAAGGACCTGCAGCTATGAGGCTTTCCTTATTGGCCAAGGCAAGCCGTCTACCCGAACTCAGAGCCGCGAGTGTCACTCCCAGGCCAGCAAATCCGACCACTCCGTTGACAACCACGTCGGCGCGGGTCGCCAGTTCTTCAAAGCCGGCCTCACCAACCAAGACCTCCGTACCAGCAGGCACTTCGGCCTTGAGTCGGCCAGCTAAGCCTGATTCACCAATTGCTACGGCATCAGGACGAAATTCCTGTGCCTGCGCGATGAGTCGGTCGATCGATGACCAGGCCGCTAGGGCGGTGATCTCGAAGCGATCAGGTTCGGCTCGAACAACGTCAGCGGTTTGAGAACCAATTGAGCCAGTAGCCCCTAGAACCGCGACCGTAGTCACTCACATACCTTTCAGCCGAGAACTAAGTCGGCGACGAAGAAAGCCGTGGGAAGCACGAACAACAAAGCATCGAAGCGATCGAAGACACCACCGTGGCCGGGAAGAAGCGTTCCCATGTCTTTCACTCCCATATCTCGTTTAATCATTGATTGAGCCAGATCCCCGATTGGGGCAATGACCGCGATCGCCAACCCAAGCCATAGGCAGTCCATCATCGATTGCGACCATGGATGAATTCCGGGGAACCGATTCAACACCAAAGTGGTGACAACTGTCGACAGCATCATGCCGCCGAGCAACCCTTCATAGGTCTTGTTTGGACTGACGCGTGGGGCGAGTTTGGATTGCCCGGTAGTACTGCCAATGACATAGCCACCGACGTCATAAGCCACCGTCCCGATCACGGCGCCGATTAGAACCGCGTCACCGTTCGGTTGGGCGAGAATCAAGGCAGCAAAGGAGCCGAGACCGCCAACCCAACCAACGCCGAGCAAGGTCACTGCCAGGTTCGCTGTCACGTGTTCGGAATCAACGTCGAAGAGGAACCAACACATTCCAGTCAACACCGTGAGGCCTAATACAACCGGGTAGGCCTCATAGCCTCTGTGGTAAGCGCCAAGAGACAACCCTACAACTGCTGCCGTTCCGACCAGGGTGGCGGGGCGGTACCCAAGGTTCTGAGCCGAGGCGAAGAACTCTGTGACCGCGAAACCCAAAGCCAATATCACCATGCAAAGCACTGCCCATGGTCCGACTTTGAGCAATCCGAAGAAAGCTGCCCCGAGACCCAAACCGACCGCAATGGCTACGGGAAGGTTGCGGCCCGTCGATCGCTTGGGCGAACTAACTCCGTCACTTTTACTTCCGCTATGTGTGACCACTCGGTCGTCTTCACTCACTTTGTCTGGCTCCTCGTAGTCTCGTCGATCTTCTCGCCAATGCGGTGCTGGACCACCGAGATGGGCTAATTCATCACCGTCTTCTCCTACGTTGTCGGGGCGGTGTTCTTTATCGGCATTAGCCTCAACGTCGGCAAGCGAACTGCGAGCCATCGCGCGTTGACTCGGCGGAGTGTCAAAGAGCTCAATGACGCGAGGTGGTTGCCGCAACTCACCTTGCGGCGGTTCTTCTTCGGGCGTTGTGGGAGAGCGCTCAGAAGAGGCAAACTCGTTCAGACTGTCCGATTTTGTTATTTCAACCTCGGCTGACTGCTCTTCGTCTTCGAGAACCAATTCTGTGGTGGGCTCATCCGCAAATAAATCGTTGTCGGTGCCAAGATTCTCGAGGTCCGAGATATCTGAGGGATCCGGGTCGTTTCCAGGTTTGGATACAACGTCTGACACAGGCGATGAACTGGCTTCTTCTCGATCATCAGGCAATGAAGTCCGGCTGGTGGCCCCGTCGGAGTCAACTTCTAGGAGATCGTCACGTACCGCTGCCAGGTCGCTCTTATCTTCCAATTCTCCCACGAGTTGATTCGTCGTTCCAGTCTCGACGTGCGGCGTTTCACCCTCCTCTCCACGACCAATTATGGGGGCATCCTCAAATGCTGATACGTCGAATGGATCCTCATCTTCAAAAAGTGATTCGTGGAATAGATCGTCAGTTGAAAGTTCTGATTGGGAGTATTCGTCCTCATACGAGTCGGAGACTGCTTCGGTAGTATCACCCGCGGCGGGTGCTACACCGTCTACATCTATCGGCCCGGTATCGAATCGCTCCACTTCGCCCGCGGGTGCAAGCGTCGGAATGGTGTCTGAGCGCAAAACGTCGATGAGACCCGTATCTGAAGTGTCGACGAGGTGTGGGTCATCGGGAAGTTGAGGGAAAAGTCTCGAACCGCGGCGCGATGGAACATCTACCTCCGGTGGATCCGGGCGTTCTCCTCCATCTGGCCGTTCTCCGGATCCAGGTTCTGACCAATGAGGTATCGGGGTCTCATCGAAGTCAAACGACAACAGTGGTTCAGAGTCAGTCTCGTCAGGGATCTCTTCATGGCGCCGGCGTTCAATATCATCAGCGTCGCTATCTGGCATGTCGACTCCTGACTCCTGACTCAAATTTCAAGCAGCTCCTGCTCCTTGGCATTGAGAGCGCGATCAATTTCGTTGACTGCGTTTTGGGTAAAGCGGTCAAGTTCCTTGCTGAAACGTTCTTTGTCATCAGACGATATTTCTTTATCTTTTTCGAGTGCATCTAAGTCCTGGCGTGCGGATCGCCGAAGGTTGCGGACGGCGACGCGACCGTCCTCTGCCATCTGTTTGACCACTCGTACCAGATCCCGTCGCCGTTCTTCGGTCAAAGGCGGAAAAACTAGACGCAACACCTCTCCATCGTTGCTTGGATTAATGCCTAGATCCGAGTTCATGAGAGCCTTCGATATCGCGTCCATCGAGCCTCGATCAAAAGGCTGGACGACCAGAACACGCGCTTCTGGAACTGAGAAGCCCGCTAATTGCTGGAGAGGCACCTCGACACCGTAGTAGTTCACCTTCAACTTTTCGACGAGCGCAGGGGTCGCCCGACCTGTGCGGACAGTCGCATACTCAGTTTGCGTGTGTTCCACGGCCCGTTGCATCCGTTCTCGGGCATCATCACATATTTCTTGGGCGAACTCGCTCACCTGACCAGCGTACCGATCCCAGCACCACCCAGGATGGACTCGAAATTCCCGCGCGTCATCAGGTCAAAAACCACAATCGGCATTCGGTTGTCCTTGCACACTGCTATCGCTGCGCTATCCATGACCGCTAATTCTTGAGAGAGAACATCAAGGAAAGACACTTCTTGAAGCAGCGTGGCTTCTGGTTCAATTTTGGGATCCGCGGTGTAAACGCCGTCGACTCCAGAGTGGGTGCCCTTGAGGACTGCATCCGCGTCAATTTCAACGGCGCGGAGTGCTGCGGCGGTGTCGGTCGTAAAGAATGGGTTGCCTGTGCCAGCTGCGAAGATCACAACTCGTCCCTTTTCAAGGTGCCGCACGGCCCTGCGTCGAATATAGGGCTCCGCGATCTGGGCCATACCGATCGCAGTCATAACTCGCGTAGGTACTTCTGCTCTTTCAAGAGCGTCCTGCAGAGCTATGGCGTTGATCACGGTAGCAAGCATGCCCATATGGTCAGATTGCGCTCGGTCCATGCCGCCGTCTGAGCCGGACATTCCTCTCCAGATATTGCCTCCGCCCACCACGATGGCGATATCTATGTCGTGCTGGTCGCGAACCGATGCAATCTCCGCGGCCAAGCCTCGAAGAATCTCGCTGCTGATGTTGTCAGCGAAAGGGTCGGCGAGCGCTTCACCAGAAAGCTTGAGGACGACCCGCTTCCAGGGGCTTTCGCCCTCCCAGCGCCGAGTTCGCTCCGACACGTCAGTTGCCTATTTCCACTTGAGCGAATCGACTTACCGTTGCTGTACCCAGTAGGTCGGTGACACCAAGCTTTTCGTCTTTGACAAACTTTTGTTCAAGTAACGCCGTGTCTCTAAAGAAGCCCGACATTCGTCCGTCGACGATCTTTTCGATCGCCTGGTCCGGTTTGCCCTCGTTTCGAGTGATGTTTTCTAAGGTTTCGCGTTCCGCAGCGACAACGTCAACGGGAACATCTTCTCGGGTTAGATATTTGGGTCTACTGCTTGCTATATGGAGGGCCACGTCGTGCGCGACTTCTTGAGTGCCGTCATGGATTTCAACTAGCACGGCGTTAACTCCTCTGCCGTTCTGTTGGTGAACGTAGGCATCAAGCACAGATCCTTCGTTTGATTCATATCGAACTACTTGGCCGAGGTCGATGTTCTCTTTCAGAGTAATTCTCAGATTCTCAAGTTCGCTTGAGTCTTGAGAAACAGCATCCTCTCCTTGGGCAAGCACCGAGGCGAGAAGCGATTCAGCTAGCTCCCCGAATTGGTCGGATTTGGCCACGAAATCGGTTTCGCACTTCAGCTCGAGGATCGCAGCGACGTCACCCTCAACGCGAGCTACGACAATGCCTTCGCTGTTGTCTCGATCGGAGCGACGCGCGCTTTTAGCGATGCCTGTTTCTCTTAGCCAGTGAGCAGCAGCTTCAGCATCTCCGTCGTTTTGAACAAGTGCCTTCTTAGCATCCATCATGCCTGCGCCAGTTGTGCGACGAAGGGCCTGAACGTCCTTGGCGGAGAAGTCTGCCATGGGGTCTGATGTACCTCTTTGATTGGTTTCTAGTCGGTTAGTTCTCTTCGGGGGTTTCGGAAGGCTCTTCGATCGAAGTTTCTTCGGTCGGAACGTCATCTACATCCGCGGCTGCTTCTGCTGGGGGATCAACCACGGGTGTCGCCAATGCCGCTTGTTCCGCCGCAATTCGGGCCTCACGAGCGGCGGCTTCGGCGAGCGTTTTCTGAGCTGCCTCTGCTTGCTCTGCAGATACGCGAGCCTCTTGTTCAGGGCTGCGTTCACCAGAAGAACTGACGACTACGCCTTTGTTTTCTGCTATGTAACGGCCCTCTCGAACTGCATCGGCCACAACCCGCGTGAGTAGCTCGGTGCTTCGAATTGCGTCGTCGTTACCTGGAATGACGTAGTCAATAAAGTCCGGGTCGCTGTTTGAGTCCGCAACTGCAACGACAGGAAGTTTGAGACGATTCGCTTCCGCTACGGCAATGTGTTCCTTTGGGGTATCCAAAACGAACACGGCTTGGGGGAGCTTGTCCATGTTGCGAAGACCATCAAGATTTCGTTGAAGTTTGGCGAGTTCTCTGCCGAGCAGCAGGGCTTCTTTCTTTGGCATGTTGTCAAAGTCGCCAGCTGCCTGCATGCGCTCGTATTCGAGCATCTTGTCGACGCGACCCCTAATCGTTCGGAAGTTGGTCAGCATGCCGCCTAACCATCGTTGGTTCACGTAGGGCATCCCTGACGCTTTGGCGTAGGTTTCGATCGGATCTTGTGCCTGTTTTTTTGTGCCAACGAAAAGCACCGTTCCGCCTTTGGCGACCGTGTCGCGAACGAACGTGTACGCAGCGTCGAGCAGACCTATTGTCTGCTCAAGATCAATGATGTAGATACCGTTGCGTTCGCCCCAAAGGTAACGATCCATTTTTGGGTTCCAGCGACGAGTCTGATGACCAAAATGGACGCCTGCCTTGAGCAGATCAGACATGGTTACAACAGCAGCCATGATTCTCTCCCCCCCACGGTTAGTCTGCTGCGCCGAGAGCGACACCGTTGCGAAACGGCGACCGTGGGGTCGTCCCAGTTGTAAGTCAGTTCGAACCCAACCTGAGTCCGGCGTTGGAGTCTAGCGACGCAATACATAAAGCGGTCTTCAGTTCACCCTCTGCTTACCGCGTGGGTGATATTTTGAATGCACTTCTCTTAGTTGTTCTCGACTCACGTGGGTATAGATCTGGGTGGTGGCTAGGTCAGCGTGACCGAGTAGTTCTTGAATCGTTCGAAGATCCGCTCCGCCGTTGAGCAGGTGGGTCGCAAATGTGTGCCGCAGAGCATGTGGTGATCGATCAACTAGGCCCTTTGCTCTCAGCAGGCCCAATAGAATCCGTCGGACATTGCTGCGGGTGAGTCGATTGCCTCTGCGGTTCACCAACAGTGGGGTTGGGTCTCTTGTCCCTGAGACGTAGGTCTGATCAAAGGCTTGGCTTCCTTCGGAGATCCATAGATTCAGCAGATGGCGACTGGGTGAATTCATAGGAACGTTCCGCGTTTTGTCGCCTTTCCCTAGCACCTCTAGAGCCACTCGTTCGGTGTTCAAATTTGTGATGTCCAACCCGCAAAGTTCCGCGACACGAAGACCCGAACCGTAGAGAAGTTCGATTGTCAGTCGGTCGCGCAAATCCAGGGGGTTCTTTGGTATTGCAGGGGCAAAGAGCCGGTCAATCTCTCGCTGTTGGAGTACTCGAGGCAGTCGAGTATCTCCTTTCGGAGCACTGATATAGACCGTTGGGTCCAACTTAATATGACCCTCTCGGAGAAGCCATCCAAAGTAACGCCGCAGCGTGGACAGTTTTCGCGCGATCGTCGCAGGGGCTGACGGCTTCTTCTTCTTGCTCTCGTTCGCTACCCAAGCTCGGACGTCGTTACGTTGAACAGCTAGCGCGTCCGGACAACCGCGCTCTTCGCTCCAGTTGATGAACCCCTTCAGGTCGCTGCGGTAGGCGGCCTTCGTTGCCGGAGAAGCTGCAGTCAAAACCAGACGGAACTCTTTCTCGCGCCATGCTTCTTCATTCACATCTATGAAAGGTACCGATACAAGTGAGCTTCAGCCCACTCTGTAGCGCGCCCATCGCCTTTGCATCGACTTGACGCGGAGGGTCAGGGTGAGCAAATCCAAGTCCCGAGTTATAGCCATTAGGGGCAAGAGTGCGCCGTCGGTGCATACTTCGAGCATGGGTTACAACCCGTATCGGAAACACAAAGCAACAACGGCCGACTACGTGTTGGTGGTCGCGGCCGCCCTGGTCGCAACGACACTGGTCGTCTGGGGTCTTTTCGGATAGGAACTGATGTGTTTGATCTGGAGCCCGAGGAGGGATTCGAGGTAAGGCGGGTTCAGCCTTATCAGGCGTCGAAGACTTACCTTTGCCCCGGATGTAACCGTGATCTTCCGCCCGGACTTGGCCACATGGTCGCTGTGCCGTTAGACGCGCCGGACCTTCGACGTCACTGGCATTACGGGTGCTGGCAAGCAAGGCATCGAAGACGACCTCGGGGTTAGCCAACGAAAAAATGCTTGTCTTAGTAGCGCTTTTCTTTTACTCGAGCAGCTCTGCCAATGCGGTCACGCAGGTAGTAGAGCTTGGATCGTCGCACATCGCCAACTGCGGTGCGCTCTATTCTCGCGACGGTAGGCGCATGTAGCGGAAACGTCCGTTCCACTCCTACTCCAAAGCTGAGTTTTCGGACGGTAAAGGATTCTCTGATACCTGAGCCGCGTCGGGCTATGACGTAACCCTCAAAGATCTGTGTCCGCTCGCGATTTCCCTCGACAACTCGAACGTGAACTTTGACTGTGTCCCCGGGGCCGAACTCCGGATGATCGCTTCTCAGGTGGGCTTGATCGACAACATCGGTGCTGTGCATGGCGCACTTGCTCCTGGGGGTGGGGTTCCTAATTGGGAACGGCGACTATTCAGGGCCTCGACTGGCCTTTAGCGAAAGCTGCGGGCGTCGCGGCTAGAACGAATCTTCATGCTACCGGCCTCTCACTCCGAAACGAAGCGGGGATCGACGCTTATATTGAACTCGTCGAGGAGCAGCAATTCTTCTCGTGAGACACCGCGACGTTCGAGCAGTTCAGGTCGAACATCGGCTGTTCGAGCGATAGCCATGGCTCGGCGCCAGCGGCCAACCAACGCATGGTCACCGCTTCGAACGATCTCAGGCACTTCGAATTCGCGAAACAAAGCCGGTCGGGTCCACTGCGGATATTCAAGTAAACCGTCGGCGAAGGTTTCATCTGTCACAGAAACCTCGTTACCGAGTACGCCGGGAACAAGTCGCGTTACGGCTTCTATCACCACCATCGCAGCAAACTCTCCCCCGGCGAGTACCACGTCACTTACAGAGAGCTCATGGTCAACAAGATTGGTGCGAATACGGTCGTCGACACCTTCGTAGCGCCCACACATGAGTGAGAAACCATCCAAGGTGGCGAGTTCGTTTGCCTTCTGCTGGTCGAACTGGGGTCCGCCCGGGTCGAGAAGAAAAAGAGGGCGCGGAGGCTCAACCGCTTCAACCGCTAAAAAGGCCGGCTCAGGTTTCAATACCATCCCTGCCCCCCCTCCAAATGGCCTGTCGTCAACAGTTCGGTGAGGGTCGGTGCTGGCCATTCGAAGGTCGTGGACACGCACGTCGATTAACCCGGTGTCTCGGGCTCGACCCAACACGCTGAGTCGAGCCATGTTCTCCACCGCTTCGGGGAAAATAGTGAAAACGTCGATGCGCATGTCAAGACCTCAAATCGAACAGGCCATCCGGCACGTCGATGAGAACGACGCCGTTAACGAACTCAACGACAAAGGTGAGAGGGACGAGGTCGCCGCTGTCGAGCTCTAGTAAGTCAGAGGCAGGGTTCGCAACCACCGCCTCGACAACTCCGCGTTCGGTACCGCTGACTTCGCGGACGGTTGAGCCAATTAGTTCGTGAACCCACAACGTATTAGCAACTCTTAATGCAGGTGCGCGCAAGATCCAACCGCGGAGCTCTTCTGCTTGATCGCGAGTTTCTACTCCCTCGAAGCGAACTAACCACCGATCTTGATGCGGCCTAGACGTCGCGACTACAAGTTCGCGCACGTCTGCAGCTAACTTGCTTCCAGATTCGAGCCGCTCCGTGCGATTAGTGATAAGCCGAACGACCACCTCTCCACTTGTCCCGTGAGCCCGGCCAATAGATCCGACTTCGAGCAACTCACCGGCATCACACATAGTTATGCCCAACCCTCATAACTTTTCTTAGACTCAGTCGCTGAAATCGACCTCAACATCGACGCCATCCTTGACCGCTGCCGCACGCACCAGTGTGCGAATGGAGTTTGCTACGCGACCGCGCTTTCCAATAACGCGTCCGATATCTTCCGAGCTCACTTTTGCCATCAAACTAATCTTGGTATCACTTTCTTCAATTTCGAGCTCTACCTGATCAGGATGCTCTACCAACTGAGCAATGAGGTACAGAAGCACCTCTTCTGCAGTAGTACCTTCTTCATCGCTCATGTCCGCTCCTCGTCATCAACGTCGACCTCTGGTTTCGCCACATCTTCCGAAGGCTCCTCAATGGCCTCACCTTCAGCGGCCTCACCTTCACCCTCAGTGTCGTCAGCTTCCGCGACTTCAGGGTTTGGTTCCTCGGTTTCGTCCGAAGAAGCGTCGCTGTCCACCTCACTCGAACCTGGCTCAGGCTGTTCTACTGACGGCTTAGGTTCGGCTGACGGTGGGACAGAAGGAACAAATTTCTCGCCCTTGAATTCCTCCCACGCACCTGAGATTTTGAGAAGCTTTTCAACTGCCTCGCTGGGCTGGGCGCCATGCTCAAGCCAGTGGACGGCTCGGTCGTTATCAATCTTGACGACAGAAGGGTCAAGGCGCGGCTGGTAAGTACCAATAATTTCGATGAAACGTCCGTTTCGCGGCGAGCGACTGTCAGCGGCGACAACGCGATAGGTGGGTTGCTTTTTCTTGCCCATGCGCATCAGGCGCAGTCGTACGGCCATAGTTCTTCAGGTCTCTCCGGGGTCATCTTGTGAAGTATTCATCACTCGGCGGTGCCAGCCCTGAGGCCGGTGGAGTGCTAAGAGGCGGCAGTGATTAAAGCCAGTGAGAAAGCCTACCTGCCGGTGGAGCCAACGAGCACGCTGGGCGCAAGGTCGTTCTCAACGTCCGGGGAGGGTCAGATCGAGCCCATCTACATCAAGTATCGGTATCTCCTGGGTTTCCTTGGATTGGACTCGACTACCTCTGGCTCTTCCGGGACCTTTCTTGCTTTTTTGGGGTTTTTTCCCCTTACCTTTCCTAGCTGTGGCCTTGGTGCCCATACCGGCCATACCCTTCATCATCTTGCGCATCTCTTTGAACTGCTTCAGAAGATTGCTTACCCGCGCCGGAGTCGTTCCACTGCCAGTAGCAATACGAGCTCGACGTGAGCCATCAATAATGTCTGGGCTAATTCTCTCTTCAGGGGTCATCGAAAGAACGATCGCTTCGACTTTGCCAATTTCACGTTCATCAATATCTGAGTCTTTGATTTCTTTGGGCACGCCAGGCATCATCGACACAATGTTGGAGAGATCGCCCATCCGACGGACTTTGCGAAGCTGATCAACGAAGTCGTCGAGAGTGAACGTTCCTTCCAGAAGTCTTTGGGTGGCCGCCTCGGCCTCCTCCTGTTCAAATACTTCTTCAGCTTTCTCGATCAGGGTAAGTACGTCACCCATTCCAAGAATGCGCTCTGCCATGCGTTCAGGATGGAATTGGTCAAAGTCGTCAAGCTTCTCTCCAGTTGAAGCAAAAGCGATAGGCCTTCCCACCACTTCTTTAACGGAGAGCGCAGCTCCACCGCGGGCATCTCCATCAAGTTTCGTGAGGATTATTCCATCGAGTTCTAGGGTTGCATGAAATGCTTCAGCCGTGTTCACCGCATCTTGGCCTGCCATGGCATCCACGACTAAGAAGGTGTAGTTGGGATCGACCGCATCCGAAATTGCCGCTATTTCATCCATTAGCTCGCGATCGATGGTCAAGCGGCCCGCGGTGTCAACAATGAGCACGTCGCGTCCAGTGCGCCGCGCCTCTGCAAGACCCGCCTGAGTCGTCTTTACAGGGTCACCCGGCGAGCTGAAGACCGGCACTTCGATTTGTCCGGCCAAGGTTTGTAGCTGCTCTACGGCTGCGGGGCGCTGGAGATCAGCACCGACAAGCAGAGGGTTTCTTCCGTGTGACTTAAACCATCGCGCCAGCTTCGCGGACGAAGTCGTCTTACCTGAACCCTGTAAGCCGGCCAGAAGAACAACCGTTGGGGGTTTTTGCGCGTAGGAAAGCTGGAGTGATTCTCCACCCAAAATGACGGTGAGTTCTTCGTTTACAGCCTTTACGACTTGTTGCCCAGGGGTCAAACTCTCAGTGACCTCAGCTTCAAGACATCGGGCCTGCATGCGGTCCACGAACCGCTTTACGACGTTGAGGTGAACATCAGCCTCAAGAAGTGCCAACCGAATTTCTCGCATCGCTTCAGCAACGTCGCTCTCACTCAAACGACCCTTGCCTCGCAAGCGACCAAGAATTCCGTCGAACCGGTCCGAGAGAGATTCGAACATAGTGTTGGTCAGGCTACCTGCATCGGTTCTTGGCGCTCTGAAAGATTCTTAGTCATCGCCGAAGAGTGCTTCGACGAAAGAAGTCGGATCAAAATCAACCAGATCATCGTCTCCCTCCCCAAGCCCTACAAGCTTCACCGGCAAAGCAAGTTCTCGTTCAATCGCAAAGACGATCCCGCCCTTTGCCGAGCCGTCCAGCTTCGTGAGAACTACACCGGTGACAGCAACCGTGTCGGCAAATTCCCTTGCTTGGGAGAGTCCATTTTGACCTGTAGTTGCATCAATAACTAAAAGAACCTCTACCACTTGGCCGGGCTCACGGTTCGCTACTCGGTGAACCTTCGCTAGTTCTTCCATGAGGTTGACTTTGTTGTGAAGACGTCCCGCAGTATCGGCAAGTACAAGGTCGACATCTCGAGATGCTGCCGCTTGCACGGCGTCGTAAATGACCGAACTCGGATCCGCTCCTTCACTGCCGCGCACGAAGTCCGCTCCGCAACGGTGGGCCCAAGCCGCTAATTGCTCAGCTGCTGCAGCTCGGAACGTATCCCCTGCGGCCATCAGGACGCTAAGACCCTGATCTCCCAGTCTCCGTCCGATTTTTCCGATTGAAGTCGTCTTGCCAACCCCATTGACCCCAACGAAAAGCCATACCGGTGTCTTGCCGCTCGGCGCAATGTACGCCAATTCTCGGTCGGTTGAGAGATCGCTCTTCATTTGGTTCTTGAGCGCTTCTAGGAGTTCTGTACCTTCGCTGACTTCTGAGGCTCGAGACATCACGCGTAAGCGATCCACGGTGTCCATAGTCGCGTTGACACCAACATCCGCCAGAATCAATAACTCTTCAAGGTTCTCCCATGTCGAAACATCGATAGACCCGCTCCGTATACCCCCAAGTCGCTCGGAGATCAATCCTCGAGCTTTGGAGAGCTTCTCCCGCATGGATACAGAGGTCGGTGGCGCCGGCATATCTCGGTGAGATTCTTCACTCGGGTTATCACCGAGCCCGCAATCTTGTCGAGCGGAATCCCGAGTTGTTAGCAGAGCTACCGCCGTCTGGTCATCCCCAGATGTCTTGTGGCCCGTAGTCCAAGCCCGATGCGCCCAGGGCAGAAGTGCCAAGGAAACCATGACGGCTACGAAGATGACAATGAGCAGAGTCGCGTTCACGTTGCGGGGATCTTACCGAGCACATGGGCAGCCGAAGGGCACTAGAACTGTGACGCCACTTTCTCGCTCAATACCCGTGATGACCCTGCTGGCGCCATAGAAACTCCATACAGGACGTCTGCAGCTTCCATAGTGCGTTTCTGGTGGCTCACAATCACCAACTGCGCCTCTCGGCGGAACTCCGAGACAAGATCGAGGAATCGATGCAAATTGATGTCGTCAAGGGCTGCCTCAACTTCATCTAGCACGTAGAACGGTGATGGCCGACTTCTGAAAATCGCAAATAGAAACGCTATAGCCGTCAAAGATCTTTCACCGCCCGAGAGCAGAGAGAGCTTCTGGACGTTCTTGCCCGAGGGTTTTGCTTCCAGCTCGATTCCTGTTTCCAGCATCTGATTAGGGTCGGTGAGCTTTAGTCGACCCTCTCCCCCGGGGAATAGGGTCGAAAATATTTGCTTGAAGTTTTCGGCTACATCAGCAAACGCCGACGAGAAAACTTCCACGATTTCGACGTCTACTGCCGCAATGACTTTGTTCAACTCGCTTCGACCGCTGCGTACGTCTTGTAACTGTTCTGCTACGAAGTCGTGTCGCTCCTTAAGCGATTCATATTCCTGCACCGCGAGAGGGTTAATGGGACCCATCCGCCGCAGGTCGCTCTCGAGTTCACGGACTCGCGATGCGGGCGTGTCCTCTGCGTCGAGTTGGGGTTCGGGCGCCGCCATCGCTTCGTCCGGGCCAGCCGCAAGTTCGTTGCGTAACATTTCTCGCAAACCATCGAGCTTAAATCGTCGTTCGGCGTCTGCGATCTCGCCGGAAGCCGCTAACTCTCGGACTTCGGCCGATCGTTTTTCGATAGCGGTGCGCTCTCCTCTCAAAAGTTCCAGTCGGTTTGCTACTAATCGAACTTCTGACGAGATTTGGGCGCGTCGCCGGCGTAATTGGCCAACTTCTTGCTCGAGCGAATTCAGTCGTACCTGCAGCAATCCTCTCAAATGCGCCAACGCCACAAGAGTCAGACCGACTCGATTCAGGCGATCGGCGCTTCCGTCACGTTCCTCATCGTTCGCTTGCAGCTGCGTCGTTATTTCCGTCTGGCGGGCTTCGAGTCGGGTCCTCTGTTCGCGAAGGGCGCTAGCGTTAGCTTCAAGTTCCGCACGTTTAGTTGCGGCAACCCGAACCCGATCATCCCAATCACGTCGCTCGATGTGAGCGTCTGTGGCTGCAGATCGTTCAAGGTTTTCTGCCGCCTCAAGCTCAATAAGCCGCTCTTCTAGCTCGACAAGCCTGGGATGGTCGCGGTCTAAGGCTTGGTCAAGTTCAGCTGTACGGGCCTCTATCACTCCGTGCTCCGAACCGAGGTCGCGCCTTTCACGCTGAATCTTTTCAATTGCATCTGAAGAACGAGTGAGCAGGTCATCATTTGCTTCGAGTTCAAGCAGAGCGGTATCCAGGCGACCTCGAGCTTCGCCATGCGCAGACTCGGCCGACGTGCGCGCTACTTCTGCCACTTGGCGCCGCGCTGTAGCTTCTTGGACTCCGATGTTCGCATCTTCCATCGCGGCAGCAGTGGCTGCGGCGTTCCCTCCTGAACCTACGCTCCATCCGTTGGGCCCACAGCAGTCGCCCATGGCTGTCACGACAATCAGTCCCGGTTGCTGCACCGCCAAATCGATAGCTTCCGACCAACCACCGCTCACACAAACGGCGGTTTTCAAAAGTACGTCGAGCAATGGTTCTATCGCAGGATGCCTGCTGCTCACGTGGGTGCGGAGGGGTTCACCGATACTCGACAGTCCGACCGGAGGATTCGCGTCTTGCAAAGCGAGAATTGATCCAGCCGAATCAGATTCGCGAAGTCGCTGAAGCGCAACACGAGCAGTTTGAACATCTTCGACTACAACTGAGGCGAGGGCTCCACCCATAGCGGCCTCCACAGCCGATTCCCAACCTGGTGCCACCTGAATTAGTTCTCCGAGAACCCCTAGAACTCCTTCAATTTCCTCTATCTTCTGCAACCCAGAACGCGCTCGAGCATCTTCGATCGCCAACTCAAGAGCGTCAGCGCGAGCTCGCCACGTTTCTTCTTCTTTCAATGCCAACAGTTGTTCCTGGGTCAAAGCATCAACTGCACCAACCGCTTTGTCGACTTCACCTTGGGCCTTATCAACTAGCTGGACTCGGTCAGCTTCTGCACCCGATGCGGAACTGAGGCTTGACTGCAACTCATCGAGGCGTCTGTCTGCGTCATGAATTTGGCTAGCCACTTGGGTGGCACGCGCAGCTAAACGATCTTTTTCGGCGTCGACTCGTTCTACACCAGTCCTCAACGGACCTAGTTCCCCTCTGACCTCAGCGGCTCTTTTCCCGGCGTCAAGTCCCACCAACGGCCCTCTATCACCCGGCGATTGGTCCTCAGCATCAAGCTGGGCCTCGGCGCGAGCAAGGTCTTCTAACTGACGCTCGATCACCTGGTCGCGCGTATTCAAGCCTTCTAGTTCAGCCGCAAGCCGCGAAAGTTCCGCTTTAAGGGTCAGCGCAACATCTTCGGCTACGAGTAGTCCACGATCTCGCTCAGTGGTCCTGGAACGCTCATCAACCAATGCGATCAGACCGCGGCATCGTTCTCGAAGCGACTCCACACGAGGCAGTAGATCCAAACCCTGATCGCCACCTGCGGCAAGCTGAGCTTCCGAGGCACCTATCTCTATGTCGAGACCTCCGAGTTCGCCACGCAATCGGACCTGTTTCGTATCTAAGTCGCGGCGCTGCTCTTTTGCCGAAGACTGAGCTGCCTCAAACGCTTTCAGTTTCTTCCCTGTCAGATATAACCGGAGGGTTCGAAGCTCCTCGGCAACGGCTCCATGGCGCTTGGCCGCATCAGCTTGTTTCGCCAGAGGACGCAACTGGCGTCGAACCTCTCTTTGGAGGTCTTGTAACCGGGTCATATTGGCTTCAGTGGCAGCAAGCCGACGTTCTGCTCGCTCCTTCCGTCGACGAAACTTGAGTACCCCTGCCGCTTCTTCGATGATCGTCCGGCGATCTTCCGGACGCGCGTTGAGAACCTGGTCTATCTGTCCCTGCGCCACGATCACGTGTTGCTGACGACCTACCCCGGCGTCACTGAGGAGCTCCTGGATATCAAGCAAACGACAGGGCACACCATTCATTGAATACTCAGAATCGCCTGATCTGTAGAGAGTCCGAGTAACTGTGATCTCGGTGAATTCGATGGGCAACGAACCTGACGAATTGTCAATGACCAAGCTCACTTCTGCTCGGCCAAGCGCCGGTCGATCCGAGGTACCGGCGAACACCACGTCTTCCATTTTCCCTGATCTGACGGTCGCTGGTCCCTGAGCCCCTAATACCCATGCGACAGCATCGACGACGTTGGACTTACCGCTGCCATTCGGACCTACGACAACGGTTACCCCTGGCTCGAATTCAAGCACTGTCGGGTCAGCAAAAGATTTGAAACCCTTCATGGTGAGTGACTTAAGAAACACTATTTAGTACCTACCCGGAGAACGAGAGGCCACCGCTGGTAGCGGTGGCACTCCGCCATCATGCCCTCTGGCTGGCTCTAGTTGGTTGACCCCACGGGGGTATTTCGCTTGCGCGAAAAAGTGGCGCCTAGACTTGGTAATCGCAGTAGTAGTGAGTAGACCCACCCACACGGGCAGTCAACACATTGCCCCGCCCGTTTCTGCTGCGTTCCCCTGCTCTGCCAAAGACCTCAAGATATTCGCCATATCCGCCGGGCTGACCAAAGACATCGCAAGCACCACCAATGCTCACGCCGCGATGCTTCACAGCGTTGTGAATCGTTTCGACAATCGCGCGATAAAGCCTACGAATCTCTTGGGTTATCAATCGACTCGCGATTCTGTCATGTCGCAACAACGCGGAGTGGAGGATTTCGTCGCTGTACACCGGACCGAGCCCAACAATGAACGACGAATCCATTAATAGTCGTTTCAATTTTATGTCGTGCACCAGAAGTCGACGGCCAAAATCAGTCCACGAGATGGGCTCTTCGATTGGGTCAAAACCGCGCCCCGCTAGTTCAGGGAACGACTCAGCTATGTCCTCCCTATCCACCAGAGTGACAGTTAAACTTTTGTCACTATCGAGCAGTCGGAGTTGACCTTTTTGGGTAAATCCAATGACCAACTGGGTACTGCCATCAACCTCGTCTTTGTTGCTAGCTCGGCGCAAGGACCCGCCGGAGCCGAGATCAATCACCAGGAGTTGTCCATCTCCGACATCAAGGCAAAGCAACATACCAGCGCGTCTCACGCTAGTGACTTTGGAACCTGCTAATGCCGTAGTGAGAGAGGCCTTAGTGGCCTGACCAGGGATTAAGCGCTTGGGGCCGATTACGTTTATTTGTTTGATCTTCAAGCCCCCGATTTCCCTATCTAGGTCACGGCGAGCGGTCTCAAGCTCAGGCAGTTCCAGCATGTTCGGGCTTTCCTTAGGTAATTGAGGGTGACGAGTGATCGTGCTTTTGCGAGTATGCGAGGTCTTGCCACGCCTGAGTCGCTGCGGCCTGCTCGGCTTGTTTTTTGGAAGTTCCTTGGCCCGTGCCTCGCACGGCGCCTCCATACGAAACCTCAGCCAAAAACCACTTACCGTGGTCAGGACCGCTATCAGTAAGCACGTAACGCGGTGAATCGCCGTAAACGCGGACAACGAGCTCCTGCAATCGGGTTTTCGCATCTCCGACACCTGGATCAACCGCTACTTCTTCGATCCGCTCGGACAAGGCCTCAAGAGCAAAACGTTCGGCTACTTCTATCCCACCGTCAATATAGATAGCGCCAAGAAGAGCCTCGAATGCGTCGCCAAGAAGCGAAATTTTTTCTCGTCCTCCCGAACGATCCTCTCCGACACCCACGAACAAAGCTTTTCCGATGCCGCAGCGACTGGCTACCTCTCCCAGGCTTGCCGCGTTCACTATGGCGGATCTGGCTTGCGCAAGATCTCCTTCGCTCCAGTCGGGGTATGCGCGATATAGGTAGGCGGCGACGCAATGTCCGAGTACCGCATCTCCTAGGAACTCAAGTCTCTCGTTCGAGGCAGCATCATCATGTTCCGCGCACCAACTGCGGTGAGACAAAGCTAAGAGCATCAATTTGGGATCGTTGAAGGAATAGCCGATTCTCTCAGCGAGCAGCTCAAGTTCCTGTCTGGACTCCATCGCGTCAGTTAATTCGCGCCATCACGTAATCAATGGCATCACGAACAGTCTTTAGATCTTCAAGGTCGTCGTCTTCGATTCGAAATCCGACGGTACGTTCCGATACTTCTTCTTCGAGGCCCTCAACTAGCTCGATCAAGGCGAGGGAATCAGCTTCAAGGTCTTCAACGAACGATGATGATTCCATTATCCGCGCAGGGTCGATCTCCAAGATGTCCGAAAGCTGCTCACGAATTATTTCAAAGACACTGTTTCGATCGGGTTGGCTTTGTTCAACATGTGTTTCCGCGGGCAAAGAGACTCCTACCGTCGTGGGGCGCGCTCACCATAACCATACCAGATACGCCTGATTGCCACTTTAAGTGGTATTAATCAACCATTTAACCACTTTAAGTTACTTCAAAGAGGCGTCTCAGTCGCTACTAACCGCGGCGCTGAGCTCGCCGAGTAAATCTCTTTCCACCATGTCTTTAGCGACTTGGCAGGCGTTAGTGACGGCGGTCGGGCCGGCCGATCCATGACTGATAATGGCAACACCGTTCACACCTAGCAACATTGCGCCACCGACAGCATCCGCATTTAGCTCAGCGGCTATGGGGGCAAGGTGATTTAACGCTTGGGCACCAACTGCAACCGCTTCTTCAGCGGTCAACACAGTGACTATCTGATCAACAAGGAATTTGATAGTCCCTTCGATGGTCTTCAGGATCACGTTCCCGGTAAATCCATCGGCGACAACGACGTCCACATCGCCGCTGAGTACATCGTTCCCTTCCACATTTCCGATGAAGTTCAAAGAGGAGTCATCAGCCAATAGCTGATGCGTGGCCTTCACTAATTGGTTACCTTTTTCGCGTTCTTCACCTATCGACACTAAGCCAACACGCGGCTCTTTCACTTCGTATCTCACCTGAGCAAAAGCTGATCCCATTTGTGCGAATTGATGCAGCCACTCAGGCTGACAGTCTGCCATCGCTCCAGAATCCAGCAATATTTTGGGAGCTCGGCCCGGGACCGGCAGGGTTGTAGCTATAGCCGGCCGGTTGACGCCCTTTAACCGTTTCATCCGAAGTAGTGCAGCAGCAGCCACCGCTCCCGTATTTCCCGCGCTAACCATCGCCCCTGCATGTCCGTCGCGCACACGTTCGGCCGCTCGAACTATCGATGAATCCTTCATGGTTCGGACTGCTCGACCAGGTTCGTCCGCCATTCCTATGACTTCGAGAGCCGCGTGCACCGTGATGCCATCAACATTTTCGATCTTGGCGGGATCCCCAACCAGTTCCACCGGAATGCCCAAATCTATTGCAGCGCGGACCCCTTCGATTATCGCTGAGGGAGCATTATCGCCACCCATAACATCGACAACAATGGGCTGCATAGGTAATGCGCTTTGTTAGTCGACTTCGATGGCCTGGCGGCCGGCGTACCAACCGCAGTTGCCACAGACGCGATGAGGCAATTTGGCTTCAGAGCATCGTGGGCAAGAGCTACGCGACGAGGAACGGAGCTTCCACGCCGCAGCACGACGGCTGCGGGTCTTTGACTTCGAAGTCTTTTTCTTTGGGACGGCCATCGTCGACCTCAGGGAGTGAGCCCAACCTATTGGGATCGGGCGGAGCGAGCGTGGCGCCGACGTGGCGCCGTCAACCTCACACAGGTAAACGACGGCCAACGGCGGCGCGGGGTTGTGTCAGACACATCGACACGAATACAAGATGTTACCTGGACAAATATCTACCTCCTACAACAGGTCGCTACAGATGGTCACCCATTCCTAACTATTTCGGGGACCTTCTTCTTCCTCAAACACCAGTGCCTCCAATGGGGCCCAACGCGGATCAACCACAGCGGACGCTTCAGAATCTCCTTCTTCGTCCATAGCGCCCAAAAATTTTAACGACAAATCAGAACACTCTTCTCGACGCAAACATCGAACTACTCCGACCGGCAGTTCGAGCAGAATCGCATCTCGCACCATCGGTTCAAGATCTATGAACTCTTCGTGCAGGAGGTACGACTCCCCCTCGCGCGGATGTTCTTCGAAAAGCTCCTCGACTTCAGCCGTTGCAGTTCCTTCCACTGGGCGGAGACACCTAGAACAGTCACCGCTCCAAGTGGTACTGACAACCCCTGCCACCATCACGCCGTCGCTCGTCTGGTCCAGGACAAGTTCAACTCTTATGGTTTTGTCAGCTATCACCAATACGTCGCCTACCTGCAAAGGGACATCACCGTCTTTTAAGCGAGACGCTTCAAAGTCGACGTTCCAAGTTCGCAACGGCTTAAGTCGTTGAAGGCGTTCGAGCGGGACCCGAAGCTCAGGCGCCGGGCTCCCACGTATCAAATTTCGTCCTGATCGAAAACTTCAGGGGTTGAAGGATCTTCTGGCTCGATCGACGACTCAGGCTCGCGCACCGGCACAGTCGGTTGGAGCCGTCCTCTCGCATCTGTAACGGCCGACTGGACTTTCTTTAGGGCTGAGGCAAACTGCTCCAAGCGCTCCTCACAGTAGTCATCGACTTCATGACGTCGTCTACGGGCCTGCGATTCGGCCTGTTCGACCATTTGGCGCGCCTTGCGTTCTGCTGAACGCACCACCTCGGTTCGTTGCACCATTTGAGCGACGCGGGTTCGCGCCTCTTCGATTACGAGACCGGCGTCAATTCTTGCTTTGCTAAGAAGATCTTCACGTTCTTTAAGAAGCCATCGCGCTTCGCGTACCTCATCGGGGAGTTCCAAAAGAGCTGCTTCGAGTAGCTCGACAATTTCGTCTCGACTGACCATGACGGAGGTTGAGAGCGGCATGGGCCGGGCGGCATTGATCACATCCATCACTCGCCGCACCAATGCTTCGACACCGGGGCCGCTTAAGGGCGCAGGCTCGGTCACTTGGGCATCTTTTCTTGGAGCCGTTGCGCCACTGCTTCTGGCACCAGGTGCGAACAGTCGGTACCCAATCTAGTGATATCTCGAATGTACTTCGAAGCGATGAAAGCGTTTTCGCTAGTCGAAGGTAAGAAAAGTGTTTCGACGCCGCTCACTGATTTGTTCATTTGAGCCATCTGCAATTCAGACTCAAAATCAGCGGCGCTTCTAAGACCTTTGATGATGAAATCAACATCGAGCCGGTCGGCTAGATCCACGACCAATTCTCCAAACTGCACAACTTCAACATTCTTTAAATGCGTGCACGCCTCTATCAGCATTTCGAATCGCTCGTCATCTGTGAAGAATGGATTCGATTTCTGAGGGTTGCGCATTGCAGCAACGACGACATGGTCGAATAAAGCACTTGCAGTGGCACAGATCTCAATGTGGCCATTGTGAACCGGGTCGAATGACCCCGGGTACAGAACCTTGACCACGAGCGTCTCCTCGCCTAGCGCAACCGGCTACACGAAACGGTACCGATCCTCAAGAGAATCCTCCACTGTCGATTGCGTAAATCCAACAAAATCAGGACATATTCGCGTTTTCGGGCCGCAGTATCGTTACTACGGCCTTCCCATAGCGTCGGCTGCGGATCACTTCCCATCCTTCAAAAGGGCCGATCTCCACGTCGCTCTCGGCAACCACAAAAGCTTTCCCCGCAGCTGCTAATAGATTTGACCAGTCGTCAAACACATACGGCGGGTCCGCCAGTACCAGATCCACCTTTACCAACTCAAGTCGTTGCACAGCGTCGCCTTGTATCACCTCGGCACGAAGGTCCAACGAGTCCAGGTTCGCTTTGATGGTTCTGCAGGCAGTTGAGCGGCTATCCACAAAGATGACTTCATCTGCGCCACGCGATAACGCTTCCAAACCCAGTGCCCCCGAACCCGAGAACAGATCGGCTACTCGGTGACCTTCGGGCAACCCGAGACTGAAAAGCATGTTGAAGATGGCCTGTCGCGCTCGATGCGAGGTTGGTCGCGTCGTTTCGTCTCGCGGGGCACTGATCCGACGCCCGCGTAATGTGCCTCCAACGATGCGCATACCGCGACACTAACGGCACACTGTTGATATGGACGTTCCGGAATCAATCATCTGCGTTGATTGCGGGGGTTTGTGCCGCCGTATCAGCTACGAGGAACCCGACGAAGGTTTCCAGCCCGGTGACATAGTCGCTTACAGATGTAGAGATTGTCTTGATCGATGGGACATCGTTGTCGAAAACGAATCAGAGTAGTGTTCGTGTCCTCACCCTCGTAGAAGATTCTCCGCATCGTCATCACGACGCTCTATAAACCATCGCACTTCATCTTCGAGCGAAGCGTATTGCTCTAACGATCCACTTTCGTCAACGAGCGTCGCAGCGAGGTCGCGTGCGCGTTCAACCCAAACTCGATCCCTCGCTAACGAAGCCAATTTAAGGTCGTTACGCCCTGATTGTTTCTGATCAAAAATCGTTCCCTCGCCTCGAAGCTCCAAGTCTCGTTCGGCGAGAGCAAATCCGTCCGTTGACTCCTCTAGAGCTCGAAGACGAGCCTCAGCGTCTTCTGAAACCTCATCTGTGGTGACCAAGAAGCATGTCGATTGGTGTGCTCCTCGGCCCACTCTTCCTCGAAGCTGATGGAGTTGAGCAATTCCGAAGCGATCTGCAGACAAGATGACCATCGTCGTCGCGTTCGAAACGTCCACCCCGACCTCAATCACCGTTGTGGCTACGAGAACATCCAAGCGCCCTTCCCTAAAAGTCTCCATGGTCCTCTGTTTGTCTATCGCCGACAGCCGACCATGCAAAAGACCGACCTTTACGCCTGACAGTTCTCCCTTAGACAGCAGATCCTTAGTGGTCTCCGCCGAGTCGGCGTCAAGTTTGTCGCTCTCTTCGATGAGCGGACATACGACATAGGCCTGACGGCCCTGCGCTATTTCGGATCGCACCTGTTGCCAGACAGTTTCGGCGTTGTCGCTAACCCAAAACGTGTTAATCGGTGTTCGGCCCGGAGGTAGTTCGTCCAGGGTCGACACATCCAAGTCGCCGTATACCGTCATCGCTGCGGTGCGCGGTATCGGTGTTGCCGTCATCACTAGCAAATGGGGCCATTTGCCGTCGGGGCGCCCCCGTTCCCTGAGGATCGATCTTTGCTCAACCCCAAATCGATGCTGTTCGTCAACAACCACGACGGTGAGTGAGGAAAAGGTAACCCCTTCTTGTATTAAGGCATGCGTCCCAATAACCAGATCGACAGAACCGTTTCCCAGGCCTTTGATCACCCGCTGCCGCTCCGCTCCCGTGATTCGGTTCGTTAGCACCTTGATTGAAACCGGTCTACTGCCCATAAGGGTCGAATGATCCGACACCTCCAAGCCTTTAGCCAGTTCAGCCAAACTCAAATAATGCTGGTCAGCCAAGACTTCAGTCGGAGCCATCAGCGCTCCTTGGTGGCCATCAGCTACCGCTACTAGCAGCGCGTGCAAGGCAACAATTGTTTTGCCCGAGCCTACGTCGCCCTGCAACAACCGATGCATCGGCTGCTCAGTCTTAAGATCGGCCTTGACCTCGGCCATTGTTCGTTGCTGAGCTGTCGTGAGCTCGAAAGGTAAATGATCTAGAAAGCTCGTGAGCAACGGGCTATCGCATCTGTGTGCAATTCCAGAGGCGGTTTCCAAACGATGCATCTTGCGTATTCGAAGGACCAGTTGGACTCTGAGAAGTTCGTCAAGGACAAGACGGTTTCTCGCCTCCGCAACCTCTGACATTGAGTTCGGTTGGTGGATTGCCCTAAACGCACTCGTCCGGTCAAGCAACTGCAAATCATCCAGCAAATGACTCGGAAGAGGCTCGACTATTCCGCGGTGCTCGCAACGACGCAACGCTTCAGTCGACCAACGGCCTATGTCCCAAGTAGTCAATCCAGCTTTTCCCGACTGCGGGTAAATGGCGATAATTCTTCCGGTTCGGTCTCCAACCAAATCAACTAAGGGATTAGTCATCTGGAGTTGACCGCGGTAAAGATCGACTTTCCCGAACAAAGCAACTGTCAGTCCGTGCTTAAGTTGTTTCGAGCGCCATGCTTGGTTGAAGAACACAAGCCGCAAACTTCCCGTGTCATCGGACAATGAGACTTCAACTATTGACCTTCGGTTTCGAGTTCTTCGCGACTTGACGCTCTCGACATCTCCCACGACCATGACCTCTTGCCCAGGGGAAACTTCTCCAAGCTTGGCCTCGCGACTTCGGTCGACGTATCTGCGCGGGTAATGCGTCAGCAAGTCGAAAACCGACTCAATTTCTACCTCCTGTAACGACGTTCGCCGCTCTTCCCCAACTCCGTGTAACCGATCGACGCTTAGGGCGTCGAGTTCGCGAAGAGAAAGTGGTGCTGTCACTCGACCCCGAACAAATATGGGTAATGACTTTGGCCACCTTGATGAATTTCCACCTCGATACTCGGTAGATTTTCCGCGATCCATTCGGTAACGGCGCGAGTCTCAGCATCGCGCACGCCTTCGCCGACAATCACCGTCAAAATCTCGTGCTCTTGATCGACGAGTTCGTCCAGCAATGCTGTAGCTGCGGCGGCGGGAGTTTCAGCGATAGAGCGGACACCGCTTCGGTCAAGACCGACCCAATCGCCTGTCGATACCTCCCCCACTGAAGTGGTAGTTGCTCGAACGGCGCTGGTTACTTCTCCAACCACAACACCTTGCGCAATGTCGGCCATAGATTCAGCATTACTTGCAGCGTCACTTTCGGGGTCATACCCCAACAATGATGCGAAGCCTTCTGGCACGGAGTTGGTGGGGACCACTACCACGCGCTTCTCACTCTGTTCATCGATTGAGTGCGCCGCCGCGACAATATTCGAGTTATTGGGGAGAACAACCACCTCGTCTGCGGGCACCCGTTCGACCGCTTCCAAAAGCTCCGCGACCGAGGGATTCATCGTCTGGCCTCCGACGATAAGTTCTTGCACACCAAGGCTGTGAAAAATCCGACTAATTCCCGGAGCCGGCGACACTGCGACAACTGCGCATCGCACTGGGTCTGGAGGTGGGAAATCAGCTGAGTTTCCATCGGCAGTCGCTTCGCGGACCCACCGTTCCTCCATGACCTCTTCGGCTAAGTCCGTCACTCTTATCTGTTGAGGTCGCCCAACCCCGATTCCGGCCTCGATGGCCGCTCCGATGTCGTCGGTGTGGATATGGCAATTCCAAAGCCCGTCTCCGCCGACTACGACGATCGAGTCTCCTAATCCGGCCCACACTTTTTTGAAGCCCTCGACGGCTTCGTCAGGTACATAGAGCAGATACATGACTTCGTAACGGAGTTGAGAACTTTCATCACCGAGCGACGTAGCCCAAGCAGCAATGGGAAGTTCCACCTGCTCGGGCGCGGCCGGAAGCTCCCGACCATCTAATACGTGAAGGATCCCATGAAGCAGAAGAAGAAAACCGGCTCCTCCTGCGTCTACTACTCCCGCCTCGCGAAGAACCTGCAATTGCTCAGGTGTGCGTTCAAGAGCCACCTGTCCCTCCGCAAGAGCTTTTTCAATTACTTGAAGAGGAGTTGCATCTGCTTCTGTTTCGCGCGCCCCCCTAGCCGATTCACGAACGACAGTGAGAATCGTCCCTTCCACTGGCTTCATGACAGCACCATCTGCTGCGAAGCTCGCCTCAGTTAGAGCCGTAGCAAGCGCAGCCCCGTCAATATTCTCTGATCGGGAAAGACAAACGCTTATGCCACGCAGTATCTGCGACAGAATCACCCCGGAATTACCACGGGCTCCCATTAGCGAACCGTGAGATATCGCAGAACAAATCGCGCTTCGGTCGTTGAGATCAACTCCTTCGAGTTCTTCGAGAACCGACCCCACGGTTAACGCCATATTGGTCCCGGTATCGCCATCGGGCACCGGATACACGTTGAGTCGATTGATCGACTCTCGATGAGCTTCGAGAGCCCTATGAAACGCTGACAGAGCTTCCACGAGTTGGGCGGTGGAGAGAACGGAGGCTATTTCCACAGAAGCCGATGCTACCGGTGAGTTGCACCATCGATAGGCGACTGACACTAATGCCGGCACTCCACCCGAGAGCTTCAGTCAGTTGCTAAGTTGTGCCAGCTTCACAGACCGTCGTAGGGTCACCGTCGAAGCTTGTGTCATAAATCGAACGTCACGTTCGGGAGTACTACCGGAGGCCAGCAGTGCAAGGCGTCATAAAATCATATGACCCCCAGTCCAGAACGGGAGTGGTAGTTGACGACGTCGACCGCGCTGAGTACGACTTGGCCTTGGACGCCCTTGAGGGGTCGATCTTTCGAATGGTGCGACAGGGACAAAGGGTTGTCTTCGACCTCAACGAACAGGGACTAGCAGTTCAGTTGAGGCTGGGCAGTGAAGTTGACCTTGGTACACCGGATTGGATTACCGCCGCGGGGGGCGACGCGTGACTAGGAACTGGGGATGCTCCCCAGTTGACGTCTGAAATCAAACGGAGGTCAACATGCCTGGAACGACCACCAACGAAAGCCTTCTCGAGTGGGTAAATAGTTGGGCCCAAGTGCTCACTCCTGACTCCATTCACTGGTGTGATGGAAGCCAAGAGGAGTACGACGAGTTCACCAAGTCCATGGTGGATCAAGGCACCCTGATTCCTCTCAACGAAGCAAAGCGGCCAAATAGCTTTTTGGCTCGATCCGACCCTGCTGACGTCGCTCGCGTGGAGGACAGGACATTCATTTGCACTGACGATCCTGCGGAGGCCGGAAACAACAACAATTGGCGTGAACCGGAATCTATGCGAACCGAGATGTCAGATCTCTTCCGAGGTTCGATGGTTGGGCGCACCATGTTTGTAGTGCCTTTTTCTATGGGACCCCTTGGGTCACCAATCGCGCACATTGGCGTTCAGTTGACCGATTCACCTTATGTCGCTGCTTCGATGCGAATTATGACCCGCATGGGGCAGGGCGCATTAGATGCGCTTGGTGAGAGCGAGTGGGTGCCATGCATTCACTCACTGGGAGCTCCTTTGGCGCCGGGCGAAAACGATGTCGCTTGGCCATGCGATTCCGAAAATAAGTACATCGTTCATTTTCCGGGCACTCGGGAAATCTGGTCGTACGGCTCGGGCTATGGCGGTAACGCCTTGCTGGGCAAAAAATGCTTTGCTCTCAGGATTGCTTCAACCATGGCACGAGAGGAAGGCTGGCTCGCGGAGCACATGTTGATCGTGGGTGTTACCCCACCTGGCGGCGAAACAAAATACGTAGCGGCCGCGTTTCCTTCCGCGTGCGGAAAAACGAATATGGCGATGATGGTTCCGTCTCTACCCGGCTGGAAGGTTGAGACAATCGGGGATGACATTGCCTGGATGAAATTTGGTGCAGACGGCCAGTTATATGCGATAAACCCTGAGGCCGGTTTCTTTGGAGTGGCTCCCGGTACCGGTGAGAACACAAATCCCAACGCTCTCGCGACCCTTTCGGCCAACTGCGTATTTACCAACGTCGCCCATACAGTCGATGGAGACGTCTGGTGGGAAGGTCTTACCGACGAGCCACCGGCTCGCTTGATCGATTGGAAAGGGCAAACTTGGACTCCAGAATCTGATGCTCCCGCTGCCCACCCAAATGCCCGATTTACGGTGCCTGCAGCGCAATGCCCTTCAATAGCCCCCGCCTGGGAGGATCCTGCCGGTGTTCCGATTTCGGCGATTCTTTTCGGCGGCCGGCGAGCGACGACGGTGCCGTTAGTATCAGAAGCTCTCGATTGGGAACATGGCGTTTTCCTCGGGTCAGTGATGTCCTCCGAAAAGACTGCCGCCGCCGCAGGAGCGATCGGTCAGGTTCGTCGAGACCCGTTCGCTATGCTTCCATTTTGCGGATACAACTTCGGTGATTACTTTCAGCACTGGCTCGATATCGGCAAGCGTCGGGGAGCAAAGCTTCCAAGATTGTTCTACGTCAATTGGTTCCGAAAAGATGACCAAGGGCGCTTCATCTGGCCGGGATTCGGTGAAAACGCGAGAGTTCTCAAATGGGTTTTGGACCGTGTTGCTGACGCAGCAGAGGCTGTTGAGACACCGATTGGGATGGTCCCAAAGACTGAGGATCTCGACGTGGGCGGTCTAGATCTGACTGCGGACGCTCTCGAAGCGTTGTTAGCAGTCGATGCAGGCGAATGGCGGAGCGAACTCGCGTTGATCGAAGAGCATTACGCATCAATAGGTGAACGACTTCCAAATGAAATGAGACTTCAACTCGATCGTTTAGCCGACAGGCTCGCTACGTAGATATTTTGTTAGCTTTTCGGTCGAAGAGAAGTCACAGCAGGACCAATGCGCGAATTCCGAGGCCCATGATGAACAGGCCACCCCACCCGTAGAGGATGTGGAGCCGGCCTCTGAGTTGGTGTCTGTAGCTGTAAAGAATACCAACGGTCGTTGCTGTAAGAACACCGTAGAAGACGTGAAAAGTCTCCGGCCCACGGTTCTCGGCGTTGAGGTGTATCGCGGCCAGAGTGACCTGCACAAAAACCGAGGTTTCAACGAAAGCTGTGAACCTCCAAAGCTGGGGACCACTAAGGCTCGGTAGTCGCCCCGAGGCCAAAGCCCAAGCGCCGGCAATGCCATTTCCTATGACAACAACCCAGCACGCAATGAGATGAAGCGAACTCAGCACTCGACCATCAGGCTGTCTGATCGGCAAGCAAGTGGAGAAACATCACCAAGTTCTGTGCGTCGCTATGCCCGTCAGTCAGCCTCAATTCCGCTGGCGTCTCGGCTGCTTCCTCACTCATTGCGACGACGTCGAGGGCTCTAAGTAGTCCGACCGGGGCACCTTGATCGACCAGCGTTCCCACGTCACGCACGATATGTCGGCCGCGCAGGCCTCTATCGCGAATAACGGCCTCAATAAGGATCCTCAATATCGCACAGGCCGATGCCGGTGACCGCTCGACGATGTCTTGAGCCTCTATGTACAGGGGCACGAGGTTTCTCGGCAAACCCGCCGGCGCCGCACCTTCGGAGTCCGAGTCAGATCTCAGGCCACCGCTCCCGTATCACGGAGCTTGACAACGTCGTCGAGGTCATAGCCAGCGGAGTGAAGCACCTCATCAGTGTGTTGCCCAGGATGAGCTGGAGGGCTTTGGATTCTTGCCTCGGTTCGACTAAATCGCGGAGACGGGTTTGGCTGCATCACGCCGGAAAGCTCCGTGAACACTTCCCGGTGCTGGTTGTGGGGATGCTGGGGCGCTTCTGCAAGTGTGAGCACGGGAGCGAAGCAGACGTCGGTGGCGTCCATGATCTCGCACCACTCATCTCTTGTCCGGGTTTTGAAAATATCGGAAATTCGTTCTTTTAATTCTGGCCAGGAGCTCCGTTTCATTTGTTTCGCAAAGTCTTCATCTGTTTCAAGATCAGTGAGCCGCATCAGCTCCGCATAGAACTGCGGCTCGATAGATCCGATCGAGATGTATCGCCCATCAGCACATTCGTAGACATCATAAAAGTGACTACCGGTGTCGAGAAGATTGGTTCCGCGCTCGTCGTTCCAGATTCCCAATGCGCGCATGGAATGAAACATCGCCATCAGGCTGGCCGCACCGTCCACCATCGCGGCGTCGACTACCTGACCCTGGCCTGAGCGCTGAGCTTCCACAATTCCACAAGCCACTCCGAAAGCCAGCAACATGCCACCGCCGCCAAAGTCACCCACCAGGTTTAGCGGGGGTACCGGAGCTTCTCCATTGCGTCCGATGGGTTCAAGGGCGCCGGCTAGAGCGATGTAGTTGATGTCGTGTCCAGCTGCCATGGCGTAGGGACCCTCTTGGCCCCATCCAGTCATTCGCCCAAAGACGAGTTTCGGGTTTCTAGCGAGACATTCTTCAGGGCCAATACCCAGACGTTCCATCACACCTGGCCGGAAACCTTCGATCAGAGCATCCGCTGTCTCCACTAGTCGAAGGACAACTTCCACTCCGTCAGGATTTTTGAGATCGACCCCAATGGACGATCGGCCTCTCGCCAAAACGTCGATCGGTGGGTTCTGAGCGTCTCCGCCTGAGACGTTCCCGGCTCGATCGACGCGGATGACCTCGGCTCCCATGTCACTGAGCATCATTCCGCAGAACGGGCCGGGGCCAATACCTTGAAGTTCTATGACTCGAATTCCTTGAAGCGGCCCCATATGAATCTCCCTCTGACGACAAGATCAACCTAGTAGCTCCTTAAAGCCCCGCATCGAGTGACGCAGCGACTTACCAAAGTTCGTCACCCTGTCGCTGCTGCGATGCCTTGTCGTATTCGTCTGGGTCGAAGTCGTCACTGACCGTGGCTCCTAACATCTGTCCTGCAGTTGGCACGTCAGTTTCAGCTAATTGATTTTCTTTATCCCAAATTCTCGACCGAACTAGAGCCTTCGAGCACTGGAAATATGCTTGCTCGACAGTTACCTCGACGACCGATCTGGGCGCCTTACCGTCAACAGAAAAGGAGGCAAGTAGATCAGGGGCCACCGAAATGATTGCTCGGCCGTTTATCCGCATCGTTTCTGATACTCCCGGAACCAAGAATAAGAGCCCAATCCGGTTGTCCTGAACGATGTTTCGCAATGTATCGAGGCGATTGTTGCCTCTTCGGTCTGCAAACTGAACGGTTTTTTCGTCCACGACCCGAGCGATACTGCCTCGATCCCCCCGGGGGGAACAATCAAGACCTTCGCTTCCAACGGTCGCTACTGCCATAAAGGGTGCCGCTTCGACAAACGTTCGATACTCCGAATTGAGGTACCTGAGCTCCTTGGTGACCGCTCTGGGTGTCGCTTCGCCATAAAGAGTTTCAAGTCGACCAATGTCCGTGATGATGTGTTCTTTACTCACTGTGCTCGAACCGCCAATCGTTGTAAGTCAGCTACGTAGGAGTCCCACAATGGTTCGGGAGTATCATGACCCATTTGGTCGTATACGACTAGTTCCGCGTCAGGTATCAACGTCGCGGTCGCTTCACCGCCATCCAACTGGATGAGAGGATCCATCCTGCCGTGGATGACCATAGTAGGCACGGTGATAGAGCGAAGTTGCTCGGCTCGAGAACCCGAAGCCAAGACCGCCAATACTTGCCACGCTCGGCCATTTGGATGGTGGCATCTGTCGTAGGCGGCTTCCTCTAGAGAAAACGCCCACTCCTCATCAAATAAAGCGCCACCATGAAGCCGACGTGCCTCAACCGCGTTCTTGATGACGCTGTACCTGTCGTCGCCCGTGGGCACTAGTCCGACAGCGGCCTCCGGAGTTGACTGACCGACCCCGATTTCGCCTGTGGTTGACATGACCGTCGTCATCGATAGCAGTCGAGCAGCGTGATTGATCGCCAGAGTTTGAACGATCATTCCGCCCATGGACATACCCCACACATGAGCTTGCTTTATCTCTAGAGCGTCCAATACTGCCAGGCAATCCATAGCCATGTCGGACAAGTCGTAGGGCGCGTGAAAATCGCCGAGTGAACGAGTTTTCGCCCATTGTTCAAGAGCCGCATCAATACTTTCTGGCTCGCCGGGCGTCTTCGATGACAACCCGACGTCTCGGTTGTCCATACGGATGACGTAAAAGCCACCCTGACAGAAGCCGTTGATCCATGCTGGGAGAAAATTGATCGATTGACTGCCCAGACCGTTGATGAACAGAACCGGAGGGTTTGAGCTGTCGCCATGAGCATCGAAATGCAGTTCGACATCACCGTTGCAAGCTATTCCAGACATTTGTGGCATCATCGTCGACCTCCATCGATCGCCGCTTCTAAGTTTTGATCAAGTCGCTCAATTGCGACAGCTGTTCTCGCTCCCCACCAAAAAAGATCTTGACCATCGACAAGTACAGCAGGGGCGATGGATTTCAGCAGTTCAATATGTCGTTCGCCGAATGGGTACGGTTCGCTGGGCGCCAACACCACATCAATTTCGGTGTCTACCAATTGTCGCTCTTCGATTATCGGATAAGGGTCATCTAAATCTGCAAAAAGCACGTCGACGCCCAGATGACTCAAGACCGAGGCTCCGTAGGTATTAGCGCCGATGGTCATCCATGGCTGTCGCCATATAGGGACAAAAGCCCTTAACTCGCGACTGGGGCGCGGTGCGCTAAGAACATGCGACCAGTCGACGCCAAGGCGCGCTGCCAAGCGACGCATCTCCGAGTCGACATCGTCAAGGGACGCTACATGTAATGACTCCATCTCGATACCTCGACTCATTAGCGCTTGGTAATCCTCGAGACGGTTCTCTTCACGATCGACGACGACGAGATCGGGTTTTAATTTCTCAATCGCGTCAAGGTTGGGGTCTTTCGTGCCTCCGACATGATCGATACTTGGTTGCTCACAGAATCGAGTGCAGGCGACCGGTTCAATTCCCCAGGAAAGCAAAGTCTCAGTGACGCTAGGCACCAGACTCACGACACGAAGGGACGACGCCATAGGTTGAGAGTAGACGGAAGGGACAGGCAGTCCCACCTAAGCGATAGCGTCAGCGAAATGGGAACGCCGAAGGACACCGAGGAACTTGGCTTTCTTGCCTTCACTTCACGTACCCCGGATGCTCGATTTGATCGGCTGGATCTTGAGCAGCAACGAGCAGTGGATTCCGACGAAGCACCGTTACGGATTCTCGCGGGGCCAGGTTCAGGAAAAACTCGTGTACTCACCAATCGGATCGCCCGTCGCATCGCCGACGGGAGCATTGATGCGCGTCGGGTCCTTGCTCTCACCTTCACCCGACGGGCTGCGAATCAGCTCAAGTCGCGGCTTAATCGAATGGGTATTCGCGACTTAGGAGCAGTCGGCACATTCCATGCTGTCGCGTTGGCACAAATCCGACAGTATCGATCTGACCGTGGAAAACGACAGCCTGTTGTGCTAGCGGGACGGCGACCATTGTTGAGGGAATTGATTGGAGATTTTCCGAATCTACGGCTGAACATGGCAGCGGCGGAAATCGACTGGGCTTGTTCCCAAGCATTGACTCCCGACGAATACAGAAATGGGTCAGGCAGGGGAAGAGTAGGAGACACTCAAGCACGCCAAATAGCAGAACTGCACCGGTCATATATGGCCTACAAGCGCCGCCGCGGGCTCTTGGACTTCGATGACATTTTGGTTGAGTGCACCGAACTATTACGGAATGACGATGCGTTCCGAGATGCCCAACATTGGGTGTTCCGACACCTGTTCGTAGACGAATACCAGGACCTCAACCAAACCCAATTCAATCTTCTAAGACAATGGGTCGGCGAACGGACAGATTTGTGTGTAGTTGGCGACCCAGACCAAGCCATTTACGGTTGGAACGGCGCGGACGCAGAACATTTAATTAATTTCTGTGCGGACTTTCCTTCCGCGGGGACAGAAGTACTGACAACTAACCATCGAAGTCAGCCACAGATCATTCGCGCGGCTAAGGCGGTTCTCGGTCGCACCTCAAGTGAATCCGATCCCGAAATCGAAGATAGGCAATTTCCAACCACGGCCGACTTCAGCGACGAGTGGGAAGAGGCGGTTGGCATCTCGCGGTATTTACGCCAGGAGCGGCTTCCCGAAACACGGTGGTCGAGACACGCGGTGCTAGCTCGCACAAACGAACAACTCCAAGTCATCGCTCGCGCTCTAAGCCAATTCCAGGTGCCGCACAGACTCCGAGGCCAAGGAGGCGTGCTCAAGCTCCCTGAAGTTCAAGATGTAATCGATCGCCTATGCAGCGCCGGCAACGAACTTGCGACACTAGCGGCGGACTTATTTGATGAGTTCGACCACGGCCCGCAAAGTCGGGTTGCGGAACTCGCCGTTCAGTACGCCAGTGAACATGCGCACGCTGATGGGTCCGGCTTTCGTGATTGGCTTCGCACACTGCGACCTGGTGATCTTGACCATGAAGAGGACGGGGTCGATCTGGTTACCTTTCATGCAGCGAAGGGTCTTGAGTGGCCTTGCGTCATCATTGCTGGGGTGGAAACCGGGTTAGTCCCAATTCGATCCGATGATCCTGAGGAACGGCGTCTCTTCTACGTAGCGATTTCTCGCGCTCAACAGCAGCTTCATTTGACTTGGGCGCGGACACGACGCACAGGTGAACGGCTGCAAAGCCGTGAACCGTCTCCATGGCTTCGACTCATTGAGACGGCAGATCAGCGGCCGACGCGACCTTCCGGAGAACGCACAGCCAGACACTTGGCCAAAGCACGAAAGATCCTCGGCGTTGAACTCGATACCGAAACGGCTCTTCGCGATCGACGGTTACGAGACTGGATTGAACGTACCGCACGATCGCGGCGCATCGAACCGGCTGCTCTGCTACCCGATCGTTTGATCGCCAAAGTAGCGGAGGCAGCCCCAACGACGATTTCTCAGTTAGAGATGGTTACAGGCCTGGGTAAGTCTCGGCTGAATCGAATCGGCCCGGAGATCTTGGCCGTAATCGCTGAGCGCTAATGCCTTCTTCAACTCAGTCCTGTCGCTGTTTGTGTTACGTGGGACAAGTGATCGGACTCCACGACGCCCGGTAGAGCGACTTTGTGGTATTTGTCCGGTCACGACGAAAAGTCACTTTGGCCGTCTCGAACACTGGACCATCGGGGGATCAGCTATCAATATCAACAAAAACTGGCGCATGGTCTGAAGGCTTGGTTCCCTTGCGGGCAGTCCGGTCCACAAGACAGAACGTTGCCCGCTTGGCGAGCGCCGCACTTGCCATCAATAGATCAATGCGGAGACCCATCTTCTTGTGAAAGGCGCCATCTCGGTAATCCCACCATGAGTAGAGTCCCTCGTCTTCGTAGAACTGCCGAAATACGTCAACCAATCCCCAATCCACCAAGTCCGCTAAAGCAGCTCGTTCTTTTGACGTTACGTGAGTGCGCGGCGCCGGGTTCATAGGATCCCAAACGTCGCGATCATCTGGACATACGTTGTAGTCGCCTCCAACCAACACCAGGTCATCGGGATCACAACTGATTTCTAGGTGGGTTCTGAGGCGACCTAGCCACGACAACTTGTACCGATAATGGTCGTGGTCAACTTCTCGGCCGTTAGGTACATATACCGATGAAACACGCACCCCGCCGCACGTCCCTGAAATGATTCTGGCTTCCGGGTCGGCGTCCTCCCCGTCTGCAAAACCAGTCAAAGGGTCCTTTATGCCAACTCGTGAAAGTATGGCGACTCCGTTCCACCTCCCTTCGCCGAAGTGAACAGATTCATATCCCTGACGCGAGTAATGGTCGTACGGAAATCGCTCATCAGACATTTTCGTCTCTTGTAGCAAGACCACATCTGGACACGCATAGTCGAGCCATTCATCTACTCGTTCCATACGTGCGTTGAGGCTGTTGACATTCCAAGTAGCGATACGCACGTTCTGAATCTATCGCCCACTAGTGTCACCGCTCGTGAAGAACGAACCTTTAATCGATGCGGTGCTATTCGACTTCGGCGGAGTCGTCACAACCAGCCCGTTTGAAGCGTTTTCTCGCTATGAGACTGAGATTGGCGCACCCGCTGATTCCATCCGACGAATCAACTCGACCAACCCGAATAACAACGCTTGGGCAAAAATGGAGAAAAGCGAAGTCGACATTTCAGAGTTCTGCGAACTATTTGAGGCCGAAGCGGCAGATTTCGGACTAGAGCTTTCTGGCCAAAAAGTGCTTGAGTGCCTCAGCGGAAACGTCAGACCTGAAATGGTCCGTGCACTCGAGATCCTGAAACAACGGGTCCGTATCGGCTGCATCACCAACAATATGAAATCTGGCCACGGAGCCGGGATGGCGAGGACTTCAGAGCAAGCTGCATCCGTCGCTCAAATCATGGAAATGTTCGAAGTTGTGGTTGAATCGGCGAAGGTTGGGCTTCGCAAGCCCGACGTTCGAATTTACGAATTGGCGTGTTCAGAATTAGGTGTCGATCCGCGAAACTGTGCGTACCTTGACGATCTGGGAATCAACTGCAAACCGGCAGCGAATCTGGGGATGGTCGCTATCAAGGTTGTAGATCCCCAGGTGGCACTAGATGATCTTGAACGTGTAGTTGGCTTTCCGTTGCGTTAACTACAAGTGGCCTTGCGACGCGCCGCCCTTATGCTCAGGGGCTCCTAGCGAAGTGAAATAAATAAATGGCAACTGAGTTCATCTTCACCATGCGCAACCTCGGCAGGTTTCACCCCCCTGATCGCGAAGTACTCAAAGACGTGACCCTCGCGTTTTATCCCGGTGCGAAGATTGGGGTCCTCGGGCACAACGGCGCCGGTAAATCGTCGGTGTTGAGGATCATGGCTGGTCTAGATGACGGCTTCACGGGCGAAGCTCGACTAACCCCAGGATTTTCCGTCGGGCTCCTTGCCCAGGAACCCACTTTGGACGAAAACAAAAACGTGTATGAGAACGTGATGGACGGCGTCGCTGAGACGCAAGCCCTTATCGACCGATACAACGAAGTGTTAGCGATGTGGGGCGACCCCGAAGCTGACTTAGATCAGGTCGGCACTATGCAAGCCGAGCTAGAAGATCAGATCGAATCAACCAACGCATGGGATCTGGAAAGACAGGTCGAAATCGCGATGGATGCTCTTCGAGTCCCGGCGAGGGACACCGGCGTCGCGAACCTTTCCGGCGGTGAGAGACGCAGGGTTGCGTTGTGCAGACTGTTGTTATCTCATCCCGATCTTCTGTTGTTGGACGAACCCACCAATCACCTAGATGCTGAATCCGTCGCGTGGCTAGAACGATTCCTGAAGGACTACAACGGGACGGTCATGTCAGTAACCCATGATCGCTACTTCTTGGACAACGTCGCGGGCTGGATTCTCGAACTCGACCACGGGCATGCCTTCCCATATGAGGGGAATTACAGCGGCTGGCTTGAGCAAAAACAAGCCAGACTCGTTTCAGAAGACCGTCAATCCAACGCTCGTCAACGCACTTTGGCCCAGGAACTTGAGTGGGTGCGGCTATCGCCTCGAGCCAGGCAAGCTAAGGGTAAAGCTCGGCTCGCCGCTTACGACCAACTCCTCGCCCAACACGAGTCGGGTGAGCAACGCGAAGAAAAACTAGAGCTCAGTATTCCCATGAACCGGCGGCTAGGCGAACAGGTAATTGAACTGAAGAACGTTGGAAAAGGTTTCGACGATCGTCTCTTAATCGAGGATCTTTCGTTCATTTTGCCCCCGGCAGGAATCGTGGGGGTGGTCGGCGCCAACGGGGCTGGAAAAACAACCCTTTTCCGAATGATTACCGGGCAAGAACAGCCAGACACAGGAACAATCACTGTCGGAACGACGGTAGATCTGGCGTACGTAGGTCAATCTCGCGATGATCTCCACAACGAACATACCGTCTACGAGGAAATCACCGATGGACTAGACATCGTTCAAGTTGGAAATAGAGAAATCAACGGCCGCAGTTACGTTGCTTCGTTCAACTTCAAGGGACCAGACCAACAAAAGAAAGTTGGAGATCTATCGGGAGGGGAGCGAAATCGGGTTCAGCTTGCGAAGGTTCTCAAGGCCGGCGGCAACGTACTGCTGCTGGATGAGCCCACCAACGATCTCGATGTGGACACTCTTAGAGCTCTTGAGGCTGGGTTAGAGGCTTTCCCGGGATGCGCAGTCGTGATTAGCCACGACCGCTGGTTTCTTGACCGAGTCGCGACACACGTACTTGCGTTCGAGGGAAATAGCCAAGTCCGATGGTTTGAAGGAAATTTCTCGGAATACGAGGCCTTCCATCAAAGAGAAGTTGGCGGGGACGCCGGGCCCAAACCCATCAAATACAAGCCGCTAGCAAGATAATCGCGCGGACCGCGCGAAATGCTATCTAATCAAGAGACACTGCTTGTTCCCTAAAACGGCAGACCGCGCGAAGTTTTAACAAATTCGCGCGGCTCGCGCGAGTTACACGCGCGCTTCGCGCGAATATCCACCAATTTCGCGCAAATAGTGACTAGATTGCGCACAACACTTAAAGTGATAAAAGGGCAACAGGAGACTAGCCGTGGCCGCCAAAACAGCAACAAAAACTAAGAAGTGGCAGAGCCGAGCATGCACCCGCACCGTTGACGCCGGCAATTCCGCCTACTGCGCCGTATGTGAAGAACTAATCAAGTTTCGAGCCCGAATCCGCGCAGACCAAATCATTTGCAACGTCTACGCCGGCAACAAATGGGACCGAGTAGAGCACTATCACCCCGACTGTTACAAGAAGGCCAAGTCGCCTTACGGCGCCCCCGCTGACTGAACGTCATTCGAGGGCGAGCAGCCCAACACGATCATTCAACCCGAGTGCGGGATCTCCCACTTTTTACAAAATTTGACTCATGAAGAGCTTGGTTCGATCCTCAGTCGGATTAGTGAAGAAATGCTCGGGAGTTCCAACTTCAACTATTTCGCCACCCTCCATGAAGATGATCCGGTCAGCCACCTCTCTAGCGAAGCCCATTTCGTGGGTCACGACCATCATCGTTATTCCTGAGCGCGCCAACTCCTTCATGACGTCGAGAACTTCCTTGATCATCTCAGGGTCAAGAGCAGACGTAGGCTCGTCAAAAAGCATTACCCGGGGCTCCATCGCAAGTGATCGCGCAATTGCGACCCGTTGCTGTTGTCCACCCGACAATTGTCCCGGGAATTTTTCTGCCTGCTCAGGTATACCAACTCGATCGAGCAATGCCCTTGCAGCGGTCTCTGCTTCTGCACGAGGCTTTTTTCGTACCCAAATCGGCGCCAGGGTGATGTTGTCAAGCACGGTCAAGTGGGGAAAGAGATTGAACTGTTGGAAGACCATGCCTACTTCCGACCGAATCTTTTCGATGTTGCGAAGGTCGTTACTCAGTTCAATACCATCAACAAAAATGTCGCCAGCCTGATGCACTTCCAGGCGATTGATGCAACGAATCCAAGTGCTCTTACCCGACCCTGAAGGGCCGCATACCACTGCAACTTCGCCCTCCTTAATTGTCGCTGTAACGCCGTTTAAAGCCTGAAAGTCGCCATACCACTTATCGACATCTACACAAACAATCATGTCTTCGCGGTCAACCAACCTGTCATTGGCCACTGTCGTTGCATCATCGGTGCTCATGAATTTCTGCTCCCAGTCTGAGAGTTACGTGGACGTACCATCATCTTTCCCCAAGACCCACCCGGAGTTCTAGACGCTGACTGTATTTGGAGATAGTGAAATTAAAGAAGAAATAGATCATCGCCACGAGGAGAATGCCCTCTCGTTTGACACCCATGAATTCACTTTGAGCGGGAATGACCGAATTAGCAACTCTCAAGAAATCAAAGAGGCCAATGATCGCAAGAAGAGATGTCTCTTTGAAAGTTGCTATCACTTGACCTACAAGCTGGGGAATCGAAACCCTCAAGCCCTGCGGCAGCACAATGAACCCAGTTCGCTGCACAGCTGTGAGGCCAATAGCGTCGGCGGCCTCGTACTGGCCTTTGGTTACCGACTGTAATCCCCCTCTTACGTTCTCAGCCAGATACGCGGCAGAGAAGAGGGTGTACCCAGTTAGCACCGCTGCAAGTTCCGCTAGTTCCATCCCATCCGGCAAAAACAGCGGAACCATTACCGAGAAGAAGATCAACACACTGATCAAAGGCACGCCACGGATTATCTCGATATAGCTCGTCGACAACATCCGGAAAATGGGGAATTTGGAAGTGCGGCCTAAAGCCAGCAGAACGCCGAGAGGAAACGAAAGGAGGACGACTATCACGGCGACAAAAAGAGTTAAACCCAAGCCGCCTAGAAACTCCGAGGACTGGAGCTCAACCGTCGACGGAGTGTTCATCATGGTCGCCATGTAATGAACCAAAGCCATGGCAGACAACCAACCAACGATCAACTGGCGACGCTTAGCGACCTCACCAATAAAGTTCGGCGCGACTAGGGCAGCAAGAGCTACAAGAAGGAAACTGATCCTTGCTTTTTGAAGCATCGGATACAAACCAAAGAAGGCAGCAACCCAGTTAAAGGCAGCAAACCCTAGTAGGCCAACCGCTGTAAGTCGTCCAGCTTCACCTGCATCAGCGCGAGTCAAGACCCATAGAAGCACTCCGCCCAACACTCCAAACGCCAGCCCCATAGGAAGGTCGGTTGATAGGACGTGGGCATAATCTAAAGCTGGGTCCCGTAGCACTACCCAGAACAACGCCATCGGGCTAATCAGCCACAGAAGATTGCTCGAGCCTCTAACAATCCCCTGCCACTGCGTGTCGCGAAAACTTCTACCAACAAAGTACAAGCCGAACAGCAACAACCACATAACTGTCCACGGCATCTTCGTTGAAAACGCAACCGTTCGACCCGGCACGGCGATATACGTGCCGTCGGCGAAAGCGTAGTGACCATACGGCACTAGCCACAGACTCAACACCAACAACCCGAGTCCTGAGAAAACAACGGTAGTTACGGCAACACTGTTGTTTCGACGATCTGGTTCGCTGCACCAAGCCCAAATTGCGGCGCCCATCGCTATGAGAACCACGACAGCAATCCACCAGCCCAGCCGGTCCGTCATAGCCGCCCAAAAAGATTCACGCTGCAGCGTTCCTTCGACAGTGCGGAGCACTTTCCCTTCACTGTCGATAATGACGCTGGGCTCTCGTAACAAGACACAAAGAGCGAAAAAGCCACCAGAACCCATCAGCCAGGTAGACATCCTTTTGACGGACACTCCACCCCAATTCTCCCAGACGCCGGCACTCATACCAGCCAAAGCCATCAGGAAACCCACTGCTACCCACACACGCACATATTGTGACTCCGGATAAGAGAGCGTCATTAAGGCGCGAAGGTTTGTGCGGACCGCATCCCATTCACGATTCTCACTGAAAGTGAAATTCAGAACGCCACGCAACATTAGGAGAGCGGCAAACACCCCTAGCAAAGTCAGAATCGAGTTGAACCAATTAGAAAAAAGGTTGGTTCGCAGCCATTGCCCCACGGAAAGACTGCCGCCTTGTTGAGGTGGACCCGCATCGGCGATACCTGCCTCGACGTTGATGTCGCTCAGCTTCGACATATCAGCGTTCCACGATCCGCATACGAACATTAAAGAAGTTGACAATCACCGATATTGACAACGAACACGACAGGTAGAAAAACATCCATATCGACACGACGGGCAGCGTCTTTCCAGTTTGGTTATACACCGTCTGCCCCACCTGGACAATGTCGCTATAGCCGACCGCTATAGCGAGCGAAGTGTTCTTAGTCAGATTCAAATATTGATTGCCCAACGGCGGCAACATCACCCTCGCTGCTTGGGGAATTATCACCCTGCGCAGCGCTGTCGAGCGGCGAAGCCCCAATGCGGCTGCCGCTTCCGTTTGGCCTTTTGGAACAGCGAGTATTCCCCCTCTGACAATCTCCGCTATGAACGCCGCTGTGTAGAAGACAACGCCGAAAAACACAGCTGCGAAGCCAATCGAGAAGTTAAGACCCGACGGGCCATAGTTCGGAAATTTTCCACTCTGCACTATTTCGGGCAAAGCGACGTCTACCGGACGACCGCTCCGGCCACCTCCAAATTTGTTGCCGAGTACTTCAAAAAAATCACTGCCTGAGTTGATGAACCAGCTAGACAAACCGGGCCATAGAACCAAGAAGAACAAAGCCCCTAGAAGTCCTCCTGCCGCAGCAAAGATCATGCGGAAGTAGTCGTCATCAGTCAGTCTCGCCAGGCCAGCCGGGGTACGTCTGCTATTTAGAAATCCCCGAATCCAGTACGCGGCCGCCCCTAACGAGCCACCAGCGATCAACAACTGAAGAACATTCTCAGGCAGCGCCGAAATAGCTGACGCCGCGCCATCAAAGATATTGCCTATGAATCCAAAGATCGGGTGAATGAACCACCCCACGATCGCGAAGAACACGACTACGCCGAAGGCGCTTAAAAGCGGATACGTCTCCGCGCCTGTGGCATCTTGCTGAGCGTTACGTCGTTTGCGCATGAGGTTGGCGAAGACCAAGCCGATAATCAAAACGACCACCCACTGGTAAAAGCCGTCGGCTATGTGGACCCTCGGCATCGACAGGCCCTTGTTGGAAATGTGAAACCAGCCGTTAATCGGACCCACATCTTTGGTTACGCGATCCAAGCTCGCAAAAACCGCTCCATAAAAGAGAATTTGAACTAGTAACGGCACATTTCGAAGCGATTCAACGTAGACGCTTCCCAATTTACGTAATAGCCAGTTATTGGAAAGTCGAGAGAGCCCAACTAGAAGACCGAAGAGGGTTGCAACCACAATCCCCGCAGCGGCCATACGCAGCGTGTTCACCATGCCGACCCACAGGGCCCGGCCCCCGGTGTCCGGATCCGTGTCAATCCCCGAAGAAAGGTCAATCCCCGGGTTCACGGACAAGAAGTCGTAATCGGTCGGGACATTCGAAGCACGTAAGTTGTCTCCTGCTTGGCCAGCAAGGAACCAAAGAGTGCCCAGGACCATGAGCAGGGCAATAACCTGCACGACCCACTTGACTACGGTCACATCTCGATACAACGGGGGGCGTTCGTGATGCATCGATGGCGGCGGGTTACTTGCCACTAAATGCTTCCCTCCCAAAGAAATATGGCGATTCGAAACTGAACGATAATCAGCCTAGATGTGCTGAAAGGGCTGGAGGTCGATCCGACCTCCAGCCCTTTCCAAGATCCCAGTGCGGCAGCCTCAACGGCCGCCACACAGCATCAGTGCAATATCAGCGTGCAGGCGGAGCGTACACAAGACCACCGTCGGTCCAGGCCGCGTTTGCCGACCCTTCACGGCTCAACCCCACAGGGTTGAGGCTCCGACTGTAGATCTCGTCGTAGTTACCGACCTGCTTGATGACCTGGTAGAACGCGTCAGCTGGAAGACCCATCCCGGTCTGAAGTTCACCTTCACCACCAAGGAGACGAATGGTCTCGGTGTCGCCACTGGCGAGCATCGCATCAACGTTGCTCGAGTTCACGCCCTTCTCATCAGCAATGATCGTTGCGTAGACAGCCCAATTGACTGCATCAGCGAACGCCGAGTCATTCTGACCGTAAGTCGGGCCCAAGGGCTCCTTCGAAATTGGTGTCGCTGGGAAAATCACCCAGTTCTCACCATCGGGCTGTTGCTTGGCCTTTCGACCGACAAGACCCGAACCATCAGTCGTGATGATGTCACATGCGCCTGAGATGAAGTTGTTAGTGACGGTGTCGAAGTCTTCGAAAGTCTGAAGTTCGATACTCACGCCAGCTTCTGATGCAGCATCAGCAATGTTCTTCTCAGTAGTTGTACCGGCGCTGGTACAGATAACTGAACCACCGACATCCGATACCTGTGAAGAGCCTGTGAACCCATCGCTGGCTCGACCCATCAACTGCTGACCGTCGTAGTAGGTAGTGGGACCAAAGTCCATACCGACTTCGGAGTCACGGCTCTGAGTCCAAGTGGTGTTACGCATAAGGAGATCAACGTCACCCGTCTGAACCGCCGTAAAACGCTCGGCAGCAGTCAACGAAACAAAGTTCACCTTGTTGGCGTCACCAAGAATGGCTGCAGCGACAACGCGGCAGTAGTCGGCATCGAAGCCGGCCATGCTGCCATCAGCCTGGAGTTCGGAGAACGCTACAGCAGAGCCCGAAACACCACAGTTAACGGTGCCACGGTCAATGATTGTTTCCAAGAGGCTTCCGCCGCTAGCAGCAAGCGTTACCTCGGTCTCCTCAGCAGCGCCAGCATCCGAAGCGGTGCTGTCATCGCTACTTGAGTCACTTCCACCACAGGCCGAAGCGGCCAAGGTGATCGCGAATAACGTGGCAAGTAATCGCCACATGGTCTTTTTCCGCATCTGTTGAGTCCCTCTCTGTTGCGGTTACCGGTCCCGCGACCAGCTTTCTGCTCGGTTACGAGTGCGTGCACGGTATACGGTCAACTAGGCAAACAGTCACCTTGTGATCGTTTCGTCACAATCCCTTACCGGGCGGAGACATTATCGGCTGAACGATTGTTTAGCCAAAGTGCCTCTTATCTATGTCTAGCGAAACATGGAGAAAGCATGGCCAACCCTGAGGATCACGCGATCGCAGCTCGAATCGCGACCCAGGCCGGGGAGTTGCTCGTGGACCTCCGGGAACGGTTATTTGCCCAAGGTGCAGACAGTTGGACTGTCAAAGACACCGGCGATTTAGAAGCTCACCGCTTCATTGTGCGTACGCTTCAAGAAGAGTTTCCAGACGATGGAATTCTTTCTGAAGAAGGAAAAGATGACTTAACTCGGCTGGATAAGGACCGCGTTTGGATCGTCGATCCGCTCGACGGAACGCGCGAGTTCGGCGAGCCCGGCCGATCGGACTGGGCAGTACATGTTGCGTTGGCCGAAAATGGACTACCCACCGCGGGCGCCGTGGCTCTTCCCGCGCTTAATACGACTCTGACTACAGACCCACCGGCTCAACTTGCTCCACCTCACGACGGAAGACCCAGAATGGTCGTGAGCCGATCTCGCCCACCCGCAGCCGCGATGATCGTGGCCGAAGCGATCGGAGCCGAACTCTTCCCCCTTGGCTCCGCCGGTGCAAAAGCTATGGCAGTTGTTCTCGGTCACGCAGACATCTACGCGCACAGCGGAGGACAGTACGAGTGGGATAATTGTGCCCCAGCCGCAGTTGCGTTAGCCGCAGGACTTCACGCAAGTCGATGCGACGGCTCGGCCCTTGATTACAACTACGAAGACCCGTGGCTTCCGGACTTGGTGATATGTCGACCCGAATTCGCCGAGGATACGCTCGCCGCGCTTCGACGCGTCATCGAAGCCTGACTTGGGGGATTAATGGAGCTAAAAGCAACGCTGTTCGAAGCCAAGGGCCCAGTCGCGATGGTGACGTTGTGTCGTCCGCACCGACACAACGCATGGACTGGCCGAATGCACACCGAACTTCGCTATCTCCTTGAAAAGGCAGAGACCAACCCCGAAATCCGAACGGTAGTCATCACTGGAAAGGGGAAGGACTTCTGCGTTGGGGCCGACAGTCAAGCACTTGAAGGCCACATCGAAAAAGGAGGTTACGACTCTGGGACTGATGCCGAACTAGCGAATCCTGGATACGGCGTGGCGCCTCAATTCGATCACAACTTCGCGTTCATGTTCGGTTTAAATGTTACGACCATCGCCGCCGTCAACGGCGCCGCGGCAGGAGTCGGGTTGGTTCTGGCCTGCTACTGCGATCTGAGGTTCGCAGCGAATAACGCCAAACTCACCACCGCCCACGGACCTCTCGGCTTGCCGGCAGAATTTGGGCTCTCTTGGCTGTTGCCCAGATTAATCGGCCTAACCCGAGCTAACGATCTCTTACTTTCAAGCAGAGTCCTATTGGCCAGCGAAACAGACGGCTGGGGCCTCTTCAACGATCTTCTTGAACCCGAAGATTTACTGCCTCAAGTCCACGCCTATGCCCGAAATCTTGCGACTCGCGTCGCGCCATCCGCACAGCGAATGACGAAACGACAAATCTACTTGGACCAACACCAAGACGTGGGTAGCGCTATATCCCATTCGGAAGAGTTGTTAGAAACCGCCATGACGGACCCAGATTATCGAGAAGGAGTGAAAGCGTTAATAGAGGGGCGAGCTCCGAGGTGGGGCGAAGACGATTGAGCGTCGACTATGAAGTTTCGCTGCTTCCCTAACAATTCTAGACCTCGAGTACGGTCACTACCCCAGAGTCTCCATCCACACGAACCATTGCCCCATCGGGAATGCGTTTAGTTGCATTGGTAGCTGACACCACACATGGAATACCCAACTCCCGACTGACAATAATCGCGTGACTCAGAGCAGCCCCGACATCAACCACAACCCCTGCCGCAGGCACAAACAAAGGCGTCCACGAAGGGTCGGTAAGGGGAGCGATCAGAACATCACCAGGCTCGAGCGCAGTCGGGTCGTGGCTATCCAAAATTACACGAGCTCGACCCTCAGATACTCCAGGACAACCTGGCATACCTTGGATCGAATCGCCGTTGCCTACCGACTCGAAGGTTACAGCGTCGCGTCGAACCCACGACGAAAGCGGCTCGGCTTCCCCGACGATCACAAATGGTTCCTGCCGACTGCTCGCTGTGTCGAAAACCTCTTGGCGTTGTTCGATGACTTGCCGCCATCCGTCAGCATTATCGATGGCCTGATGTAGTTCAGAGAAGCGAAGCATCGCGAAACTAGTGACTTCAGGAAATACGCCTCTTTCAACCATGCGCCGGCCAAACTCGCGGGCGGCGATTCGTCCCTCTTGAATAAATTTCACGCAGTTAGTCTTAGTGCGCTCTCGACCCGGCATCAGCACCGAAGCTCCATGAGCCCCGGCCAAGAACTGGCCTTGGGCCTCAGGGTCTGCTTCAAGCATGGCCCCAATCTCCGCGACTAGGCGTTCGCGTTCCACCGCGAGATCTGTCTGATGGTCGTGCGGCGCTGCTGACGCGGGAGATACTCGCATGCGATCAATGGCAGCCAAAGCTAAGTCGGGATCTGTTTCCCAAGTCGGGCAGGACATTTCCCACTCATTGGGTCCCCGTGACCCGTAGGAACGCAGGAAGAGGTCGAAAGCATCCACAAACTCGACGCAATCGGGTTCTTCGGCGGCCCGCAGACGAGTGTCTAGATTACTGATACCTGCTTCGAACACCGCGGAAACACTGCTCGAAGATGTAGCTTGGCGCCCGAGTTCCCACATAGCCATCGACGGCGCCGCCGACTCCACGTCTCCGAGACCCGCCATGATTTTCATCGCATCAGTCGGACGCCCTATGGCCTCACACACCGCAGACACAATGCCCAACGGAACAGTAGTCAGAAAGCTAATGAATATGTGTTGTGCAAAAAGCTTTCGGAATCCACCACGAAAGAAATTCTCGATCCAATCGACAAGTTCGTGATCGCCCATTGACGCAAAGTCAGGCCGATTTTCGCGCAGTAAGTTGACTTCCTGCTCCTGTGCCAAAACTTCTGGAAGATCGGGGGTCGTAAGAGCCCATCCAAAAACCTCTCCTATCCGAGCTTCAGCCTCAGGGCTGGGGTCGTCAGGGTGTTGTTCGTACGGGGGGATTCCGGGCTGTACCCCAAAGAACGCGTCGTCGATATCTTGTGCGGAAAGGCCGGGTGCCCGCTCGCCGAAGATCCGCATCAGGGACGCATTTAGGTAGGTATACCCTCCGAAAACGCCCAGGAATACAGGATTATCGGGGTCGAATTCGCTCTCCTCAAATGCTCCAATCCTGATGTACGCATCACGAAAACCCTGCTCACTCATTTGTATTCCGTCGTCGTTTTGGAACGCGAAATCAAAGGTAGAAAGGGCGACTGGATCGGGGAACACCTCCCCGACATTGGCTCGAGTCCAAATCGGGTAACGATCCGATGTATTTGTCCCGACGAAGTACTCCTCAGCCATGACCTGTTCCTCCTAGTGAAGCGAATCAGTGGCAAGCCGATGGACCGGGTGGCTACCTCCCCCTCCTGGTAGCCACCCGGCCAGATCACGGCCTTTCACACAGACGCCTCTGCGGAATCTAAAGCGTACGATTTGAGATATAAACGCATCGCAACTGCCCCGAACTATAGGCATCGCTACCCCTAGTTATGCAAACGATCATTAAGGAAACTGCCTTGCTGCCGTCGTTCGCTGACTATCGAGTCAGCCTTGGGATACCTTCTGTGAGTGGTTGCAGAAGAAAAAACTGGTTTCGACTGGACTGAGGCTTGGCCAGATCTCGTTACCACGCCTGAGGCTGCAGCGGCTCAAGTTCGCGATGGGGATCTGGTTGGGGCGAGCTTGCCCGAACCCACAGCATTTCTCTACGCCCTTGCCGAACGCACTGACCTAAAAGACGTCGCCGTCTTCGTACCTGCACCGAGAAAGGGTGGAGCTGCCATTGCAGCGAACGCGAACCTTGAGTTGCGCGCACCATTCCTGACGCAAATTCTTCGAGAGGCGGGTGCCCACGCCGAACTGGTGCCAGTGCGGCTCGAGGATTGGGGGCGGTTCAGTAAACGGAACCCACCTCGCGTTGCATGTGTGCAAGTCGGAACTCCGCTGCCTGACGGCACAGTCCCCCCGGGGTCGGCATTGGCGGGAAACGACGCTCTGGTTCGTCGCGCGCGCAACGAAGGAGATCTAGTTTTTGGCCTGGTGAACCCTGTCGTGCCTTACATTCACGGTGACTCGTTCAGGATTGAAGATTTCGACGGTTTGATTCACGTACCACTCAGGGGATCCATGCCGGTCTTTGATGAACGTAGCCCTCCGTCGAATCTCGATCCATTTGTTGATGCACTTGACGAATTGATCCCTGACGGTGCCACGGTGCAGTCCGGGGTCGGGGGCCTAACGGAGGTAGCGCTGGCTCGGTTAACGCACAAGAACGATTTGGGGATTCATACCGAGGTCATGGGTCAGGGTCTCATGGATTTGATGCGATCAGGGGCCGCGACAAACCGCTTAAAAACGGTCTTCCCTGACAAGACTGTGTTCACCATTGCTCTTCCCGAGACGTTCGACTTTGTCGATGACAACCCGAACTGCCACATCGTCCCGGCACACGTAGCCCTAAACCACAGTCAGATCGCCGCCAACCGGGATATGAGGTGTGTGAACGGCGCATTGGAGATTGATCTTTGGGGTCAAGTGAACTCCGAGATGATTAACGGTGTGCAGCACAGCGGTGTCGGGGGGGCTTTGGACTTCCTTCGCGGCTGTCAAATGTCCGATTCAGCGATGTCGATTCATCTGATGCCTGCAACCGCTCGCAGAGGCGCTGCATCTCGAATAGTGCCTCAAATAAACGTGAACGCCGTGACCGCTACTAGATACGACGTCGACGTCGTCGTCACTGAATTTGGTATCGCGCGATTACAAGATGCTTCAGTCCGACAGAAGGCAGAGCGACTCATTGCAGTCGCCCATCCTGACCACCGTTCAGAACTGCAAGAGGCAGCCCGTCGGATGCAAGTTCTCTAATCCTCATCCAGATACGCGTTCGGCCCTAACAAATGTCGGTTCGCTAGGGGTGCTCTTGTCGGGCGCGTAGCGGTAGCCCATTTCACCGAAATCGACAATGGAACGTGGATTGTCAATCCGATTAAGAATCAGCCACGAGGCCATCGCCCCTCGCGCCTGTTTGGCGTAGAAGCTGATGATTTTAAAATTCCCGTTTTTTTCATCGAGGAATCGTGGACTCACAACGGGGGCCGATAGAAGATTTTCGTCGATTGCCGAGAAATACTCTTTTGAAGCCAAGTTGATTAAGACCTGGGAGCGATGACCTTCAAGATCTGCGTTGAGTACTGTGGTGATTTGGTCGCCCCAAAAATCATATAGATCAGTCCCGCGGTTGGTTGCGAGCCTGGTCCCCATCTCAAGTCGGTATGGCTGGATGAGGTCTAGGGGTCGAAGAACTCCATGTAAGCCGGACAAGATACGTAGCGTTTTTTGGGCTCGTGTGAAGTCTCGCTCGTTGTAACGATTCACATCCATGCCAACGTAGACATCACCCTTGAACGCGAGAAGAGCCGGTCGCGAATTTTCAATTGTAAATTCGGGCTCCCAATCCTGATAGCGCTCTGCATTTAGATCAGCCAGAGCAGGCGAGAGGTGCATCAACTGGCCTAAGTCTGGGGGGGATTTCTTGCTCAGGGCCTTTACAAGCTCCGCGGAGTCATTTACCAAAGTCGGCAACGAATGTTTACGGGTCTGAAGCTCTGAGTCGAAGTCAAGGGTCTTAGCGGGTGATAGGACGATCAGCACGTTTTGTTCCTCCTACCTGAAGTTTAGGGAGCGCGGCGGCTCGACTTGGGATCTATCGAGTGCGGGGGGCTTTCGCATCATAATTATCATCCTCTGTCAACGATTCGATCGCCGCATAAGGATTCGTTGGAGGCAACCTTCACATCTTGTCGCGACTACGGTCCAGGCCATGGTTGAAGACCCTGAACTTGAAGCCCTGCGAGCAGTTACCAAGACCGACAACGAAACCATTGAGCAAGTTCTTGGCACCTGGAAAATCTCGGGCGGTTCTGTCTCTGAGGCACGAAAGGGCATTCCTGGGGTTGCCCCGCAACCGGTACTCGAGCACGGAATCACTCGAAGAATCCAGATTCCCGGAGGAGAGATCGGACTTCGGATGTTTGTTCCGCCAAACCCTCGAGGTGTGTATCTACATTTGCATGGAGGGGGATGGGTGGTCGGTTCCGCCTTTGAACGGGATCCAAAACTTGAGGCGGTCGCTACTGATACCAACTCGGTGGCCATTTCAGTGGAATATCGACTGGCTCCAGAATTTCCTTTTCCGACAGCGCTCGACGACTGCGAAGCCGCTGCTCGATGGGTTCTAGAGAACTCTGAGGAGGAGTGGGGGGTCCGCGGATTGGTAATTGGCGGCGAATCTGCTGGGGGGCACCTCAGTGCTACAACCGCCCTGCGAATTCGAGATCGACTCGGAATGCTTGATCGATTAGTCGGACTCAACCTTGTGTATGGCGTCTTTGATCTGAGCATGACTCCAAGCCAGCGGCGCGGAGTCGACCTGCCTCTTATTCCCACTGAGGAGTTGCGCTGGTTCTACCGGCACTTTCTACAAAGTGGAGAGGACCCCAAAGATCCTCAGATTTCTCCCCTCTATGCGGACTTAGAGGGCTTGCCGCCTTCGCTGATAACTGTCGGGACCAATGATCCATTGCTGGACGACAGCTTGTTTATGGCAGCGCGACTGCAGGCTGCTGACTGCGACCGGATCTTGGACATTTATCCCGAAGCTATTCACGCATTTACGGTGTTACCTGGTGCAGCCGGCCAAATAGCGAACCTTCGTGCCAATAATTTCATAACCTCGTGTTGGGATCGATCTGAGCAAGCGCTCTAAGCGGAGAACCATGGCAACGACCATTCAGCACTATCAGGATCTTGGCGACTTCGACTACGGGACATGTGATCAGGTCACGCCCCTCATTCGCAGAGTTATCTGCAAAAACCCAACGCCATTTACATACAAGGGGACGGGCACATATCTAATCGGCCGCGGGGAAGTCGCAGTTATCGATCCCGGCCCTCCGCTTTTGAGTCACCTTGACGACATTTTGAAGGCGCTGGCTCCGGGCGAAGTGGTTAGTCACGCATTTGTCACTCACACACATAGCGACCATTCACCTCTCACCAAACAACTAAAAGAACGCACCGGTGCGATTTCTTACGGATATGGCCCACACGGGGCGGTCAGGGAGGACGACCCTGATGATCGAGTGGATTTCTCCGAATACATCTCTACCGAAGAGCAGGACCAGTACAGGAAAGAATATGAAGAACTTCCCGAAGAGTTAAAGCGGGAAGGCGCCGACACGGAGTTTGCCCCAGACGTACTTCTTGCTGACGGCGACATCGTCCACGGATCCACCTGGACGATCGGCGCGATTCACACACCTGGGCATTGCTCAAATCATCTTTGTTTCGAACTCAAAGAAGAACGGAGCCTGTTTTCTGGAGATCATGTGATGGGTTGGGCTACAAGCGTTGTTGGCCCTCCAGATGGCTCCATGAAGAATTACATGGAGTCGTTAAGGAAACTGTTGCCCTTTCAACATGATCGGTATTGGCCGACTCACGGGCCGGCCATTCCAAACCCTGTTGACTACGTTCGAAGCTTCATCAGTCATCGCGAGGAGCGCGAGGAGCAAATCGTCAGCTTTCTTCGCAAAGGCCCACAAAAGATCGCCAACTTTGTACCCGAAATGTACGCAAAATATGACAAAAGGCTCTGGTATCCCGCAGCTGGTTCCGTGCATGCCCATCTGCTGCACATGGTTGAGACTGGACGGGCAGAGGTTGTCGATGCTGTGGGAGAACCCAAACTAACTGCTACCTATCAGCTTTCTTGACGACGCGGTGGCCATCCACACAGGCGGACATTGCCATGACTAGTTTCGGGCAGCAATGCGACTAGTTATCGCCAAATGCACCGTCGACTACTCAGGGCGTCTAGATGCTCACCTTTCTGAAGCGGTTCGCCTAATCATGGTGAAGGCCGACGGTTGTGTGGCAGTGCACGCCGATGGCGGCGCCTACAAGCCTCTTAACTGGATGAACGCCCCAAATCATCTGCGGGAGTACGAGGAGGGCGGCGAGATGAAGTGGACCGTCACCAACGAAAAGAAAGAGCAACTAACGATCCAACTTCACGAAATCCTCTCTGACTTCACAGAAGAAATGGGGCTAGACCCGGGTCTTCAAAAAGACGGGGTGGAAGCGCACCTACAAGAACTATTGGCTGCGAACGTGGAGAAAATTTCGGCGGGGATGGTGCTGGTGAGAAGGGAGTACCCCACCGATATTGGGCCGGTGGATCTGCTGTGTAGGGACGTTGTCGGCACCGCCGTTGCTATCGAAATTAAGCGGCGAGGCGAGATTGACGGCGTGGAGCAATTAAGCCGTTATCTGGAGTACCTCAATCGCGACGGAAACCTCCGTCCGGTTAGCGGAATTTTTGCAGCGCAGGAAATCAAACCACAAGCACGCGTGCTAGCTGAAGACCGCGGCATCAAATGTTTGATCATTGATTACGACGAACTACGTGGCATCGAAAGCAACGAGCTTAAGCTTTTCTAAACTTCGCGATGTCTTACCCGCTGATTACTGAACTCAGCCAAACGTGCACATGCCGTTGTCGATAACCGTTCGTTCCTGCGCTGTGTCCTTTTGAGCGATGGTGCGGTAAATCGCGCTTCCATCGTCTACCCACATTTGGACTGTTAGTGAATCACCCGGAAAAACTGGGGAAGAGAACCGAGAGTCCATACTCCCAAATCGCGCTGGATCTCCACCGCAAAGCGCGTGCAGGAGCGCTCGACCAGTGAACCCATACGTGCACAGTCCGTGAAGGATTGGCGTGGGGAAACCACCTAATTCAGTCGCAAACCAGGGATCGCTGTGTAAGGGGTTGTAGTCCCCTGAAAGTCTGTAGGTCAGTGCCTGATCTGGTCTGGTTTCGTACGTAATCTCATGATCCGGTGAAACGTCAGGAGCGTGTACCTGAGGAGTAGTATTTCCCTCCTCACCTCCGAACCCGCCCGCGCCTCGAACAACAAGTGACCCGCGCAAGTCGAACAGGGATTCACCCGTTTCTTTCAGCGCGGCTCTGGCTTCAGTATCGATGATTGCGTTCTTTCCTTCGCCCTTATCCCAAATACCGCTGACCTTCTCCTCAATAACGACAGTTCCTCCGACTGGAATGGGGCGATGCAATGTGATGCCTTGAGAGCCGTGGAGCACCCGACCCCAGTCGATTTCTCCCACCTTTCCGATAGCACCCCCGGCGCCGAAGCCAATCACTACCCCCTGCGTCGGGAAAGTCAGCTGCTCGACTTCCTTGGAGTTGTTGGTGGTGAATTCAAGTTCTGAACCGAATGGATCTTCGGCACCTGCTCCGATTCCCACCGCGTAGAGGAGGGAATCACGGTAGCCCCAAGAACGCTCAGTCGGGTTGCTTGCAGCACCTACAGCATTGGGGTCTATGGCCATAACGATCTCCTTCGGTTCAGTTACACAAACAATGCCTAGCTCAACTAAGCAGCCCTCCGTCAAACGGCCGGCCGTCCATACCCGAATTAAGTTGTGCCTCGGACACAAGTCGTCGGGCCACTTCCGCAATTTGGGTCGGATCATCCACTGCATCAACGACTGGACCACGATGCCACCCGTTCGCCACCCCCAATAAACGACCCGACGTCTCAAAGACTCTTCCGGTCACATCAGCTGACTCCGCGCTTTGCAGCCAGGTAACTATCGGCGCGACATAGCGAGGATGCATCAGAGCCCTGTCTTCTTCAGATGCTTCGCCCATACCAAGGTCCTCAGTCATGCGAGTTAACGCGCCTGGAGCGATGGCGTTTACTCTCACGCCATATCTCTGTAGTTCGCGCGCGGCTATAACAGTGAATGCCGCAATTCCCATCTTGGCCGCTCCGTAGTTGGTCTGGCCCGGGTTGCCGTAAAGGCCCGAAACGGAACTGGTGTTCACGATTGAAGCGTTTACTGGTTCACCGGCTTTGGCTTTGTCTCGCCAGTACGATGCTGCCCAACGCGCGGGCGCAAAGGTGCCTTTGAGATGGACTTGGATCACGGCGTCCCACTCCGCTTCGGTCATATTGACCAACATGCGATCCCGCAAAATACCTGCATTGCTGACGATGCCGGTTAGATCACCAAAAGTCTCGATGGCTTGATTCACCATCCTTTGCGCGCCTTCCCAATCCGACACGTCATCTCCGTTGGCGACTGCCTCACCACCCATCAACTCGATCTCTGCGACAACCTCATCCGCTGGTCCCTGGTCGGAGCCTGAACCGTCACGGGCACCACCTAAATCGTTAACGACAACTTTCGCCCCGTGCTCAGCGAGCATCAAACAATGCTCGCGTCCTATACCGCGGGCGCCACCTGTCACGATTACGACCCGTCCTTCACACAGCTTGCTCATCGTTGACCCCTTCATCGACCTGTTGAACAGTGCCGCAATAAGTTACTAACTCTTCGGGTGATCTTTTTGAACTTTCACAGCACCCGCTCGACAGTCTTGCCTAGCACACGCAGCGCCAATATTCCGAGGAGCCGAGCCGCGCTCAATATGCGGCGCTATGGCCCTACCATCCATCTACGTGCGCGAGCTACTTCGCCTTCCCCGGTGGACCCTGATGCTAGGACTTCCCTTATTAGTCGTCGCGTCCCTCTCCAGCGCTTGGGCTATCGACACTGCAATTCACCGCGACCGGGTCGTACGCAACGTAAAAATCGCTGGTGAGACGGTAGGAGGTTTGAGTGATGTTGCCCTGCGAGCACGAGTAGAAGCGATCGCCAATCGCTTAATGAGCACGAGGATCGCCATCGAGAGCGAAATCGGTTCCGGGAATTGGACTGCAAGCGATTTGGGCGTTTCAATGGACGTCGCAGCAACTTACGACGCTGTGATGCGGACACGTCGTAAAGGAACTCTCAGCCGGCCAGTTAATTGGCTCTCGGCGCTGACTTCAGATACTTCCACCGAAATCAAGATCGATGTCGACATGTCGAAACTCGAAGCAGTTCTTCATGGTCATCCAGGACTTCGAATTGAACCGCTTGAGCCATCTATACAAGTGGTTCAGGGCCGTCTTCAAGTTGTGCCAGGCGTCGCCGGCAAGCTCATTGACCTTGACCAGACATCACAGATTCTCACTGATGTAATGCAACGGGGCGGTTCCCCAACAATTCGCGTAGGCACAGTCGAAGTAATTCCAAAATTCAATGATGACCAGGTTGTCGATTTAGTTGGAGCCGCCAACAAGATTGTCGACACGCAACCCGAACTGCGTCTCAACGATTACCAAACGATTTTGCCGTCACACGTTGTTGCAAACTGGTTCGATCTGGAAACAACAGGCCAGAAACCAGCGCTTGCTATCAACAAATCGCTGGTTCTTCCCTCCCTGGAGGACCTGCTGATGCCCGGTAATACAGGCGCGGGACAAGCCGAATTCAACGTTCATGGCGAAACAGTGAGCATCATTTCCTCGGACGGAGGAACCGCGTGCTGCGACGCCTCCGCTGTCGGCCTTGTCTTGACGGCTCTTGCCAAAGGCCCGACCAGCGAGGTTCACGTTTTACCCAACCGGCCTGCGGCACCGAGAGAAGCTGTTAACCGTCTTAAAGCTCTCGAAATAGTTGAAAAGGTCTCGTCCTTCACCACGCAGTACTCATGCTGTGTAGGTCGAGTCACCAATATCCAAAAATTCGCAGAAATCGTGAGCGGCAAATGGATCAAGCCGGGTGGGCGGCTGTCACTGAACGAAACCGTCGGGCGCCGCACCGAGGAGAATGGGTTTGTTTCTGGTGGTTTCATTTCAAAGGGCCATCTGGTCGAAGACATAGGCGGAGGAGTCTCTCAGTTCGCCACGACGATCTTTAATGCCGCCGTTCGAGCTGGGTTGGACTTCGATTACTACCAAGCCCACTCCATTTACTTCGCGCGTTACCCCTATGGACTTGAGGCGACAATCTCATATCCGCGTCCTGATCTGGTGATCACCAACCCGACGCCATTTGGAGTTTTGATTTGGAACAGTTGGACGGATGAGTCCATCACTGTTGATATTTATTCGACCGCAAATGTCGAAGTGACTCTTGATGAACCGACGGAGACCCCCATCGACTTCTGCACACGCGTAAAGACCCGGCGCAACCGAACCTGGTCTGACGGTTCCGAGCAAGCTGACTATTTCTTCGCCACATACCGCCCTGAGGAGGGCCTCGACTGCGATGGCACACCCTCCGACCCAGATCAAACCACTACGACTATCGCCGGAGACGAAACTTCCGAAGAGACTTCGGATCCGACGACTGGCGACGACCGCACAACAACGAGTTCGCCTGTCACAACCACGTCGATCGTTAACCAAGACTGAGATGTCTGTGCGGACCTGATAGATAGCCTCATATGGGTGTCTTCTTGTGAAGTCCTCGTCGTGGGTGCCGGACCGGCCGGCTGTGCTGCTGCGATTACGGCACAACAGCTGGGACTAAAGGTCGTCGTAGTCGACAAAGCAACCTTCCCGCGGGACAAATGTTGTGGAGATGGTCTGACAACTTTGGCCTTGCGTGAACTTGAACGGCTTGGCGTGCAACCAACTGAGACGCGCAGCTGGCTGGAAGTAAGCGATATTTTTCTTCGGTCTCCTCGCGGCAAAGAAATCCAGCTAAAGCTCCCCAAAAACAAAGGTCAGTACGCGGCCGTTGTCGAACGTCGTGAGTTAGACGCTGAATTGGTGCGAGTGGCCCTTGACGCGGGCATCGAAATCCGTCAAGGCGCAGCCTTTAAACAGATCGCCCTTGATCCCGACAGCGCACGCGTCCAGATCCAAGATGGAACGATCATTTCTGCGAAAAACGTAATCGCAGCAGATGGGATGTGGTCACCCGTTCGTAAAGCGTTGGGATGCACCCCTGTTGGCTATCGGGGCGATTGGCACGCATTCAGGCAATACGTACGCGCCGATGGTGCACGAAGCCGAAAAATGTGGGTCTGGTTTGAGGAAGATCTGTTACCCGGTTACGCGTGGTCTTTCCCCTTGGAGGGTGGCCGAGTCAATGTTGGATTCGGCGTAGTGCGAAAAGAGGGGATCGACGGAAGACATCTCGCTTCTATCTGGGATGGGCTGCTCCAACGACCTCACTTGAGGGAAGTTCTCGGTGACGTCAAATCAGAAGGCTCGCACAAGGCATGGCCCATTCCGGCACGACTACCTAAAGCGCTGCTAAGGCACGGGCCGGTGATGTTTGTTGGCGATGCTGCAACAGCTACCGACCCAATGACAGGCGAGGGTATTGGACAAGCTTTGGAGAGTGGACGACTCGCCGCACAGGCCATAGCCGAAGAAGATCAAGCGTATTTGGCAGCCCGTCGGTACGAAAAATCTGTTCGAGCGGCTTTGCAGTCCGACCACCGTCTTGCGGGCTCTCTCAGTAAAGTGTTGGCCAGGCCAGGCTTAGCTGAAACGGCTCTTCGCCTTGCGAACACTAACGATTGGAGCCGGCGGAACTTCGCTCGTTGGATGTTTGAAGACTATCCACGAGCCGCTTTGCTCACTCCTGGCCGTTGGAAGCGTGGATTATTCAACACCCAAGGAGCTTGGCTAGACACGCCCTAAACGCTAGATCAGTTGCGCGCGACTAGCTCGAGGAGACAATCTTTAGGGGTGTCCGACCGAAGTCCATCTAGCGAGCATCTCAGTTTCAGCCGCGCCGAATGGGCGGCGTTAAGAGACGCGACGCCACTAACCCTCAGCGAAGACGAGCTGAACGATCTCGCCGGCCGCGTGGAACCGATCACAATTGCTGGAGTTCGAGATATTTACCTGCCCTTGTCTCGCCTTCTCATTCTCCGAGTGGAAGCCCAGTCTCGAATCCAGAAGACAACCGCAGATTTCTTCGGACGAAATTCGGCTGCCCGTCCCTTTCTAATCGGGGTCGCGGGCAGCGTCTCGGCCGGCAAAAGCACCACCGCCAGGATTCTTCAAGCAATCCTTGCAAGGTGGCCTCAACACCCCAGAGTGGACCTGATCACTACTGATGGTTTTCTTCAACCAAACTCGGAACTCGAAGAAAAAGGTTTGCTTGGAAGAAAAGGGTTTCCCGAGTCGTACCGGCAGGGAGCGCTAGTTGAGTTTCTTCGAAACGTGGCGAACGGCTCGCCAAGCGTGTCGGCACCAATCTATTCACACGTCACCTATGACATAACAAACGACATCCAGATCGTGGAACAGCCAGATATTTTGATAGTCGAAGGTTTGAACGTTCTCCAAACCGGACCTCCTGCGAACACGCCTTTTGTCTCGGACTATTTTGACTTCACGATCTATGTTGATGCCAGTCCTGATGATCTCGAATCCTGGTACGTGGAGCGATTTCAACAACTGCGCTCTACCGCGTTTCGCGAACAGAGCGCCTACTTCAGTCAATTCGCTCATCTTCCGGAAGACGCGGCGGAAGCCGTCGCACGCACCATCTGGAGGTCAATCAACCTGGTGAACCTCCGGGAAAATATTTTGCCAACACGCGCCCGGGCGGATCTGGTTCTCAGAAAAGACAGCAACCACGAAATAGAAGCGGTTCAACTCCGGCGGGCTTAAGACACTTCCTCCCGACTCATGGCGCTTCCATCTCGATACCTCCACTACCCTCGCCGGTCGTGAACTGTCTGTTCTGTTCAATAGCCAACGGTACGTCGGCGTCAAACACGGTCTATGAAGACTCCAACACTTTGGCTTTCATGGATGTTCTCCCTATGACGCCGGGTCACTGTTTGGTCATCCCCAAACGTCATGTTCGTGACATCTTTGAACTGGGTGATGAAGATGCCGCACGCGTGATGCTTGCGTGCCGCGAAGTAGCGACAATGCTCAAGGAGAAACTTGAGCCGTTAGGAATAAATTTGCTCAATAACAACGGTTCCGCCGCCGACCAGTCTCAGTTCCATTTCCATGTCCATTTGGTTCCTCGATACGGGCGGGACCGATTGCTGCATCCATGGGAGAGGTCCCATGGCAATCCCGAGCAGATTCGTGCAATTGCCGAGGTACTGCGCGGTGAAAGGGAACTCCCGAGGTCTGAATAAAGAAATGGAAACATTGATGGAGCTATGTTCGGGACTATGACCCACCGTTATGCAGACTTTTCCGCGTTATCCATTACCGGACCCGACGGGGATGGCATCTTAGATATCTGTATCGATACGCCGGGCAAGCTAAATGCCGTAGATGAGGCAAAACATTTGGCGCTTGCGGATGTTTGGAAGGCCGTCGATACCGACCCAGACACTCGCGTGGTTGTTATCCACGGAGCAAACGGGACATTTTCCGCTGGCGGCGATATGGGAATGATTGAGAAGATCATGGACGATTTCGATTACCGAGCGAACGCTCTTCGCGAAGCACGAGACATCGTCTACAACATGATCAACTGTTCGAAAGTAATTATTTCAGCGATCGAAGGTGTTGCCGTCGGTGCTGGATTGGCCGCTGCGTTTATGGCTGATATTTCCGTGGTCGGACGTAATGCTCGCATTCTCGACGGTCACACGAAGCTAGGAGTAGCTGCTGGTGATCACGCCGCTATTATTTGGCCGCTTCTGTGTGGCATGGCAAAGGCGAAGTACTACTTGCTGACGTGCGATTCCATGTCCGGAGAAGAAGCAGAGGCTATGGGGTTAGCGAGCGTTTGCGTTGATGACGACCAAGTCTTGGAGGAGGCTTACACGGTGGCCCGCAAGCTAGCTAATGGCAGCCAGTCGGCTATTCGATGGACCAAATACAGTCTCAATAACTGGCTGCGGTCAGCGGGACCAGCTTTTGACACCTCGGTGGCGTTAGAAATGCTGGGATTCACCGGGTCCGACGTTCGAGAAGGACACGCTGCGATTATTGAGAAGCGGAAGCCAGATTTCGCGTGACAGATCTCCCTGTCAACCACTTTCAAGTCTTCGTTCAAGCGTCTCTAACGCGGGGATCGGCTGTTTAACTTCAATTGCGTTCAAGCCACATGCAACCGCAGCCTCAACATTGGCGCGATTGTCGTCGAGAAATAAGACACGCTCGACGGGAACACCCATCTGATCGACAGTATAAAAATAGATCCTGTGCTCAGGTTTTCGCATCCCCACAAAAGCGGAATTAACCACTACGTCGAAAAGTTGTTCGAGAGCTAGCCCACCGGCCACGACTGGCCAAGCTTCGGCGATGTTGTTGGTGAGAAGGCCAATCAAGAACCCACGTGCCCGGAGTTCCGAGATTCGATCCACGACTTCAGATACGACCTTGAGTTGAGGGAAGACGAAGTAGGGGCTCGACGGATCCCAGATCAACTCAGCGCCTGGCAAGTCATTCCGAGACCAGGCAAGGTAGTTTTCGAGAGTTAATTCGCCGCGCTCTAACTTGGCAAATTGGGAATCGGGATCATCTTCTCTGTACCGGTCCTGACGATCTTTCAATTGTCGTTGGTCTACTCCAGCTTCTCGGTAAAGCCGATCCACGATTGGGCCAGGAGGCACAGTAATGACTCCTCCCCAATCGAAGACAACGGCATCAATCTGAGACTGGCCTGAGGTAACCACTGTTCAAGCTCAGAACTCGAGAGGCCGGTTGGGGTCAAGCAACCACTCGCTGAGCGATCCGTCATAGACCGACACGTCATTTCTACCCAAAAGTGCGGTGAGAACAAACGCGTCCGAAGTAGCAGCAATCCCTCCGCCGCAATAGGTAACGATTGGACCAGAGGTTCGGGTCATGTCACTAAAAAGCGCGGCGAGCTGATCGATAGGGAGATACCGATGGGACTGCGGGTCGACTAAATCGATGGCGTAGACGTTGCCAGCACCGGGAAGATGGCCTCGACGTCCGTAGCTACTGTCTGTGCCGTCATGGTTACTCGCCGACAACGCGTTGATAATGCAAGTTCCATCGTTCAACGCTGCTTTCATTCTCTCGAGGTCAGCAATCAACTCCGGTCTGGGTTCAGCATCAAATCTCGCTGAGGCACGAACTGGAGTCGGGTCTGAGGTGGTAGCAAACCCTTGCGCAACCCACGAGGTCCAACCGCCGTCAAGTACTGCGCAATGATCGAATCCAAAAGCTTTCAGCATCCACCAAACGCGGGTTGCCCACATGGTGAATCGTCGGTCATATAACACGACGCGAGTACCTGCACCGACTCCAAGTTCTTCCATAGCGCTTGCGAAACGTTCCGCAGTGGGCATGGTGAACCGCAACTCACTGCTGGGGTCACTGAGATCGAAGGTCAGATCAGCGTACGCGGAATTAGGGATGTGCCCGTCTTCCCAGTTTTGCCGCATCGAGACCGGGACATAGCCCGCAGACCCCGAGCGCAGGTTGACCGAGCACTCCAGTACGCGAAGTTGGGGATCCTCGATGTTTTGGGCTAACCATTCAGCACTAACAAGTGGTCTCAACTTTGTCCTCCAAATGGATTAAGGGTTGCAGAATAGATTGTGCCTTCGCTACGCGCTCCCCCAGCGGAGCAGACGTCGAATCTAATGTGTTTCGACTTCTACCGTGGGCGAAGCCATGTCCTTGATTGCCACCGCCTGCACCCACCCCGGAGGCGCAGGCGGATTTTCGCCTAAAAGCACCGCGAGAACTCTGATTGTTCGAAGTGTAGAAGTGGGCCATGGAGTCCATCCGTCTGTGATTACCACAACAAGGTCGGGGCGGGGCGAAGATTGGACTGCGGCGTCTATGCCGACCGTCAGGTCCGTGCCACCGCCGCCAACAAGCGTGATCTCTGAAGCACTTCTAACGAGTTGAGCAGGTCCCGCTTCGGCATCGCAGGTGAAAACACTCACAGCATCAAGTCGAACCCCACTGGCTGCAAGTAACCCGTCAATTTCGGTCAGAGCTTCAGTCAACAGATTTTCGTTCATTGAAGCGCTGGTGTCGCACACTACCGACACGCGCGGTACGCGGTGCCGCAAGCTGGGAAGTACCACGTCAGGTGAACACCCCGCTCGACGGCTTGGACGCCGGTAGCTGTAGTCAACCGCTCCCGATATCTCGGCGACTCCCCTGCGCAGCGTCGCTCCCAGTTCTCTTCGCCAATCCACCCGAGAGTTAAGGAGACTATTTGCCCATCGAAGAAGACCTGCCGGGCTACTCCCGTGCCTTTGCTCATGGGAAAGGATTTCAGAAGCTACGCGACGTCGAATTAGATCAGTTTCCCCTTTCCGAATGCCGTCAATATCGCTTGACGGCGGCGGTTCTTCCCACTGTCGAGGATCACCATGGGCGGCACTCCCACAATCCCGCTGTGTGCCGGCGCGCCGTTCACCATTAACGAAGTACTCCTCAGCGAAAAGGGAAGGCGCCAGCCCAAGATCAACCGGGAGCGCCGAATCGACAGGCGCGGCGTGGGTGTTACTGAGATCATCGTTGATTTCTGCATCTACTGAGTCGACCCAATGTAAGAGGTCATCTCCGACGAGTCCGATCTCTCGAGCCCGAGAGGCATGACCGCGTAGCAAGTGACCTACTTGATGCACCATCTCCACACCCAGCAACTCAGACGTCCAACTAGAGGTTTGGGCGTGGTCAACGTAAATGCGGAAATGCTCGTCGGCCGCTACACCACCAACGTTTTCGGCGGAAACGAATCGCACCGCGAACAACGCAGAAGCCATATAGGGATAGTGATATGCAGCCCAAAGGCGGGCGGATGCTAATCGCTCCGCGGGGGTCATTCTAAGAGACCCGCTGCTTTCATTATCGGCACAAATATTGATGCTTCCGGCGGAGCGCTCATGCCGTTGGGTCGAACTTGGGCCAGTATTCGTGCTGCCATGGCTCCAACATCAGGCGCGTTTCCGGCGGCTCGCTCCAAAACTCTCCACCCGGCGATCCACCTTTCGGGCGTCGGATTCGCAGCAACCGCTCCTGCTAGTGCCGACAGTGCTGCGTACAGCCGATCACCTCGGTCAGGAAACTCGACACTTTCTGGGTTCCTTAGCGCCGCCTCGGGGTCTGGAAGATCGAGCTCCTCGAGCCAGGTAAGAAACTCAAGACCCGCACCGTTTCCGACACAGCCAATCACTAAGTTTCTCTTAGCTTCCATCGAGGCATCAACTGCTTGGGCGGCAGCGAGCAGACGGGACACCATTTCCCATGTTCGAGGACTGGGCCAGGCACGTCCTGCCAAGGCACGCTCATTTGGAGGCGCGATGACCAAAGACCGCCGCACCCCGAGGAAACCTGCAACTAGCGCAGCAGTGAGCGAAACTTGGTTTTCCCACCCATCTGGAAGTGTAGGAACATCAGGACTTCGAAATCCTGCGACCAGACCAGTGGCTACCGAAGCGGGGTCGACCTCCCAGTCGAGGTGACAGAACCTATTGGCGAGCGGAGCAGATAGGTCCCATCCGTCAGCAGCCTGACCAGGTGGATTAGCCGCTGCAACGATCGCGATCTTGTCAGGTAGCGCCAAATCACCAACCACTCGTTCGAGTACGACACGGAGCAGCGCAGCTTGCACCGCGGGCGGCGCGGTCGATATTTCGTCGAGAAATAGCACTCCGGTACCTGCTTCGCCTAATCGACGAGCCCATCGAGGTGGCGCGAACTTGACCTCATCTCCGTCTACGACTGGTAGACCACCAAAATCACTCGGTTCGCGGATGCTGGCGATAACGACCTCATGCGGAATATCTAACGCTCGGCACAGAGCCGCAACGGCTGAACTCTTGCCAGTTCCAGGCGGCCCCCACAGCAAGACGGGAATTCGGGCCGCTACTGATAATGACAACGCTTCAAGAACTGAGTCATCGTGTTTACTCATAGGGACAGTCTCCTCGAAATACAACTATTCGTCCGGCACTGTCGGAGTACGCCCTGAGCGCGGGCCAGATAACGTGCGGACTGATGGATGAACATCTGACTGCCCACGAGCACGCGGCTCACATGACACAAGGTCCTACAGGTCCCCTGCAGGGCATTCGCATTCTCGACTGCACACAAGCAATTGCGGGCCCCTGGTCCACCATGATGCTCGGTGACCTCGGCGCCGATGTAATCAAAATTGAAGCGCCGAGAGGCGACCTACAGCGTTCAATGGCTCCCTACACACGCGAGGACCAGGAACGATCCTACGGCGGTTCCTTTTCCAGTTATAACCGCAACAAGCGCGGCATCGTGCTTGATTTCAACCAAGCTGCCGACAAAGAAATATTTCTTGACCTCGTTGACACCGCGGATGCCGTTGTCGAGAACATGCGTGCAGGAGTCATGGACGGGCTTGGTTTAGGCTGGGAGGTGCTGCAGCACCGCAATCCGCGTCTCGTGTATGGAGCCATTCGAGGTTTCGGTGACCCTCGAACTGGATCTAGCCCCCACGCCGACTGGCCTGCCTATGACGTGATCGCTCAGGCTATGGGTGGGTTAGTGGCACAAAACGGGAACGGGCCCGACAACCGAATTCAGGTAGGGCCATTTGTTGGTGACATATACCCGGGAACAATCGGAGCAATGGGCGTCTTAGCGGCGTTGTTTCACGCTCAACGGACTGGTGAAGGGCAGTTCGTTGACGTAGCAATGGTGGACTCAATAATGGCTCTCACCGAGATGGGAGTAATGCGCTACTCCTACCTGGGCAGACCCGACACTCCGCCAAGTGGAAACCGCAACGATTTTGCGGTTCCATTCGATGTCTTCGAAACGATTGATGGTTCGATGGCTATCGCTGCTCCCACAGATAATCATTGGCGCGAACTCGCTACTGCTATGGGTCATCCAGAGTGGGGGGCAGCGGAAGACAAAGCAACTATTCGCGCACGAGTACTTAACCGCGAACCCATCGACGAGGCGTTAACTGAGTGGGCACGCGAGAGAACAAACGAGGAAATTCTCGACACGATCGGCGGCAAAGTACCGTGCGGCCCGGTCAACCTTCCTGGAGATCTATTTTCGGACGCTCATGTCAAAGCTCGGCAGATGCTGGTCGCCGTCGATCAACCGAGTGGACGTCCCATTGTTCAAGTTGCTTCGCCGATCAAGATGACCAGCACCCCCACGGGAGTACACCGTCGAGCGCCTCGGCTTGGCGAGCACACCGAAGAAGTTCTCTCTGAAATAGAAGGTCTCCGCGACCGTTTCAATTGTTGAGCGCGGCGCCTGGCGTCCACTTCATTCGCTGACTGAATGGGTTAAAGCGCGCACTCATATGCGGCATCAACCAACGCCTCTCCTCTGGCGTCGAGGAGCACCGACTTGCCCATCTGGTTCATCACATAACCCATGGAAAGACCGAGTTGTGGGTCTGCGAATCCAATGGACCCCCCGGCGCCAACGTGACCGAAAGCACCTTCGCGAATGTTGACAGAGTCCTGATCGCCAGTACGAGAAGAACGATTCTCCATTCTCAACATGAAGCCTTCAGAAAAGCGAGTCGGCAACAACAACATCGCATCGCACTCAGTTCCAACAGATACTCGAGACATCCTCTGGAGTTGGGAAGCGCTGACAAATCGGCCAGTAGCGCAAGGCTCATAGATCCTGGCTAAACCGCGGGCATTCGCGATTCCCCCACCCCCACCCAATTCTGCTGACCAAACCGCTGGGGAGTCTCCTTTCGCTCCGCCGCGATTGCGCCAAGCTCTGCCTTGCAGGCCAGTCGGATCCGCCAGGAACGCGTTAGTGAATGCCGCAAACTTTTCATTCTTGTCGGGCCGAAACGGTCTCAACGGAGAAACTCTGTGATGTTCGTCAGCTGGTAAACCAATCCAGAAGTCGGCATCCACTGGTTCTGCTACCTCTTCTCGGAAAAAAGTTCCCAGGTTCCGTCCCGATGCCCGCCGAACCAATTCCCCTGCTACCCACCCGAATGACATCAAGTGGTAGCCATTGCGAGTACCCGGCTCCCACCAAGGTTCCTCGGCGGCCACTCGGTCGCACATGTAGTCCCAGTCCAGAGCGGATCCGTCAGGTAGATCATCTCGGAAAGCTGCAACACCGGTCGTATGGTTCAGCATCATTCGGGTCGTGACGTCAGCCTTTGCTCCGTGGGAAAATTCTGGCCAGATCTCGAAGACCGGAGCATCGAGATCGAGAAGACCCCGATCGGCCAAAAGATGGCATGCGAGCGCGACCCCACCCTTCGTACATGAGTTGATCACTGCGATGGTGTCGGCCAACCAGGGATTACCGTCAGTGTCACGATCGCCGGCCCACAAATCAACCACCGTCTGACCTTCGTGAGTGACACATACGGAGGCACCTAGCTCACCTCGGTGAGCAAAGTTAAACGCGAATTGTTCGTACAAAGGTTCCCAACCGGCGGCAATCGTGCCGTGAATTTCGAGAGTCATCTCTGCCAGATTGTCACGTTGCTGTCCCGCCTGTCTCCCCAATCGCAGCGACCTCAGGTAGCTTCCCCTTAATGGTGAAGCGTAAGAGACGACGTCCGGCGACCCGCCAGCCCCGGCAAACGTCTGATCGCGTGGCTGCGGGCGACGTATCGGCGATGCGGTCTGTGCCTGACGAAATTGGCCGCCCAGATTACGCGGCCACTGGAGTGCCTGTTCTTCAAGCACCCGCGAACCTGATAAAGGACGATGCGGCGTTAGCCCGAATGCGCATCGCTGGCTCTGCTGCAAGGCGAGTGCTCCGCGAAGTAGCCGCCGAAATAGCGCCCGGTGTCACAACCGACCACCTCGACGCAGTCTGTCACGAAGCATGCATCGCGGAAGGGGGGTACCCCAGCCCTCTCAACTACAACGGATACCCGAAATCACTGTGCACTTCGGTGAACGAAATAATCTGTCACGGCATTCCGGATAGCCGGGCTCTGCGCGAAGGCGACATCGTCAATTGCGACGTGACGATCTTTCTAAACGGCGTACATGGCGACCACAGCGAAACCTTCGCTGTGGGCCAAATCGATCAACGCTCCGAAGACCTAATTCGCACAACGCGGGAATGTTTGTATTTGGGTATCGGCGCTGTCCGGTCCGGTGGGGTCGTGCGCGACATAGGCAAAGCAATTCAGAACCATGCAGAGTCCGCCGGTTTGGGAGTAGTTCGCGAGTTCATTGGTCACGGAGTAGGGGAGGTTTTTCATCATCAGCCAAATATTCCCCATTATTATGAACCATCTGCTCGCTTCCAATTCGCACCTGGAATGACGTTCACGATCGAACCGATGATCACAATTGGCTCGCCTCAAGCACACTTATGGCAAGACGGTTGGACGGCAGCTACTGCCGACTTAAGCCGCACCGCTCAATTCGAACACACGGTTCTGGTACGAGAAGACGGGGTTGAAATTCTCACTCTTGACGAAGACGAAGCCCAACCATTCCTCCCCAACGCAGATAGGCAAAAGTGGCCTTTAACTATCCCGCCAAATCAGGGCGAGCTCAGAGCCTAGGGGCCGTGATCTTGATGAGCGCAAGATTTCTGTGCGTAGTCGCCGCGGCCACATTGGGTTTAGTCGCATGCGCAACTGAACCTAAGGTGCGACCTATTCCGACCACGACTCCAGTTCTGACAACCCTGCGCCCAGAACTCACCACCACAACCACGGAAAAGATCATTCAACGAATGGCTTATGTGGTGCAGCCCGGAGACACTCTCGGAAAAATAGCAAAGGGCTTTGGCGTGACGGTGGCTGCCCTGATGACGGAAAACGGAAAAGAAGACACGATCTTGGGAATCGGAGAGACTCTCTTTATCCCTCCAGCCTCAGACGGAACTTCGGAGTGACACCGATTCGATACTTCGTTTCGCTACCGTCCGCCTTACTGATTTTCGTCCCTCTTGTCGCTTGCGAAGCGGAGATGAAACCCGAACCAGTCTCAATCGGTTCGACAACGGTAACAGTTGGTGAGGTCGACCAAGAGGAAGAAGAATTCCGCGATACCTACGAAGTGGTTCGGGGAGACACCCTCATCGCGATTGCCGATCGCTTCGGCATCCATCTCAACGACCTAGTGCGCGAGAACAACATCGCTGATCCGACGAAGATCTATGTAGGCCAAATTCTCTTAATCCCACCACCCCCTGATAAAGACACCGGTCCCTTGTTGACGTTACCCCCGCCAACTGATCCCCAATTACCGACAATCGAACCAACAACTCCGCTGCGCGAAGAGTGACACTTCACCTAGGCTGCCTGGCATTCATCGGTTGGGCATGCAACTGTGATTGGGTGCACGAAGGTCGGCGTCAATGAACGGCAACAGTCCGCTCGGCCCAAACGTTGATCGAGTCGATAAGCAAATTGATCAATGGTGGGAACAATGGCGAGGTCGACCAGCTATTGATCGACTGTTCTACACGGCTTCGAATCTCGGCGATTTCAGCCTTATTTGGTACATCGTTGGCGGCCTTCGCGCATTGCCCCCTGGGAGGCGACCGAAGAGCGCGATCAGGTTCAGCGCCCTTATGGGCATTGAGTCACTCCTGGTGAATCAGGGCATCAAAAGATTTTTCAGTAGGGTTCGTCCTGCCGAAGCCACAGACAACCCCACGTCACATCAACTACGTCAGCCAGTTACATCGAGTTTCCCGTCGGGCCATGCCTCAGCGGCCTTTTGCGCGTCAGCGTTTCTTGCGCGCCGATCCAGGTTGGGGCCGTTCTGGCACGTGATGGCCGGCGCCGTGGCTTGTTCGCGTATACACGTGCGGTTGCATCACGCTTCGGATGTGGCGGCGGGAGCCGCGATAGGCCTGCTCCTCGGAAAATTCGCGGAACGGTTTCTGCCCAGGGACTGAAATCCCGTTCTCATGTACCGACCAGCGAAGTGAAGTGCCGTACTCAAGCTTGAGCAGGGACCTCAAGTTCTGCCTCAACCTCAGAAATATCTAGGGTCACGTCAACTTCCGGTTGTCTAATTCGGTTGAGCACAGATCGGATATCCAAAAGCACATCAGTGACTTCGTTCGATGAGACCAGTTCGCGTTGCATAAAGCTGCCGAGGGCACGGTCAACTACGGCAAGAGCCTCGTTGACGTTCGCAGAGGCAACGATCTTCACGTCCGAGGTCTCGGTCACCAGATGCTCCTATCTACCGGGATGGTAAAAGTTCATACTCGCAATCTCACCCTATCGCTGCCGGCCACCCGATAACGAACATATTGGCCATAAGTCACAAGCCCAAAGACCCGAGTATGTTCGTGACAATGAACGATAAATCTGGAATTCCTCTCGGTGTCACGTACGGAAGTCTCGGAGTTCTCGGTCCTTCGGCAATAACAGACGTCGCGCAGTCGGCTGAAGCTGCCGGCTACCAATCTTTTTGGACGGTGGAAGCGACAGGTACTGACGCCTTCAGTCTGTTGGGGGCGGTCTCCCAAGCTGCTCCCGGGCTCGACTTGGCGACAGGCATAGTGCCAATTCAGTTTCGTGGCCCCTCGTTGACTGCCATGACCGCTGCAACACTCCAAGCACTCAACCCGAAACGAAACGTCTGGATTGGCTTGGGGGTATCGGCACTAGGGGTGCTCCGTCAACATGGGATCCAGGCTCCAGACCGTCCCATCGCCATGATGCGTGAATACGTCGCTTTGCTCCGCGAATGTCTCTCAGGAGAGCCCGTAACATTCGAGGGTGAATTCTGGCAACTTCGGCGTTTTAGGCTGGCTATTCGTCCCGAAGAGCGGTCACCCAAGATTGTCATTGCCGCGCTTAATCCGCAGATGCTCAAACTCGGTGGAGAAATCGCTGATGCGGTTCTCTTGAACTACATTCCCGCACCCTACGTGGGGGAAGCCGCGCAACACATCAGAGCCGGCGGAAATGCAACAATTATGAGCTACGTGCACGCTGCCGTGGGTGATCTGTCCGAGGTAGCTCGGTCCGCCCGAAAAGACTTATTCAACTACGCGATGGCTGACGGATACGCCAACATGTTCCGCTCTGCGGGATTTGGAAGCGAGGTCGATGAACTACGTTCACGTCAGGCTGAGCGTGACCGCGAAGGCGCGCTCGCCTCGGTTACGGACCGCATGATCCAGGACATCAACTTCATCGGGAACCAGGATGAGGTTGCTGATTTTGTTCGGAGCTACATCGAAGCAGGTGTCGAGTACCCCATCCTGATGCCAATGCCATGGGGTCCCGATCGCAGGCTGGTTACGGAGCTAACTCTGGAGGCCGCAGCTGTCGCCGTTTCCTAACAACGAAATCGACTTTCGGAAGAGGAGGACAACGTGGATTCCTTCGCTACTTCATGCTGTTCACCAACAGTTTCCGGAAGGTCATACTGTCCGATTGCTGTTTAACGCCCGTTGGAAGCCCGAGCGGATCTTTGATGTATTGGTTGGTGCTGGGTTTTCGGTTAAGACAACAATCCAAGATGCTGACTCTATTCGCGTGACTGCCAAACCCATTCGGACCTTGTCGGACACGGTCGGCTCGAATATGCGGTTGCTGCTCGTCGGGTTAAATCCAAGTTTTCATGCTGCTGACGCTGGATATGGATTCGCCGGTCCTGGTAACCGCTTCTGGCCCGCTGCGCTTGAAGCTCAAATTGTTACTAAGGAACGCGACCCGGTCTACGCCTTGCAGACAGACCGAGTCGGCATGACCGATCTGGTAAAGAAGCCGACCTCCAAGGCCTCTGAATTGACTGACATGCATTTCCAAGTCGGACTAGCGAGGATCAGTCGAATGTGCCGTTGGCTATCCCCGAAGGTCGTGTGCGTTCTAGGCATTACTGGGTGGCGAGCCGCTGTGGGAGATTCCAAATTGTCGTTGGGCGCGCAGACCATCCGGTTGGGCGCTAGGCCGGTTTATGTGTTGCCCAATCCCAGTGGACTGAACGCACACACAAACCACGGAGACCTAGTGAAGCGATTCGGTGACTTATTGGATTCTGTCTAGAGACTCAGCAGTTATTCGAACGAAGCGATGCCTGTCGGGCATGTGACACCAGTTGCGCCAAGTCCGCAGTAGCCGTTGGGCACCTTATGGAGGTATTGCTGGTGATAGTGCTCCGCGTAGTAGAACTCGCCTACCTCTAAAATTTCGGTTGTTATGGCGCCAAACCCGGCGTTGCTGAGAGCTGGCTGAAATTCCTGACGGCTTGCCTCTGCAAGTACTCGCCGTCGTTCGCTTGAAATATAGATCCCGGATCGGTATTGAGTTCCCATGTCGTTTCCTTGTCGCATACCTTGGGTCGGGTCATGGTTTTCCCAGAAGAGCTTGAGTATTTCGGAATAACTGACAACGTTAGGGTCATAGACCGCAAGAACTACTTCGTTATGTCCCGTCAGCCCACTACAAACTTCTTCATAGGTGGGGTTGCGCGTGAATCCTCCGGCATAACCGACGGCTGTTGTTAGTACTCCGTTTGCCTCCCAAAAGATTCTCTCCGCGCCCCAAAAACAGCCCATCCCTAACACTATGTTTTCGCTGCCGTCAGGAAACGGTGGGACCAGGGGCGTACCTAGTACTTCATGACGGGCCGGAACGGGCATTGCGAGGTCGCGTCCCGGGAGCGCGCGCTCCGCTGAGGGCATTTCAAGTTTCCTACTCCAAAGTGACATCGCTCTTACCTCTGTTCCAGATTAGGTCATTCCCGGCGGACAAGGCATGGCCTCACCTACCCTTAGTGCATGTCGAGTTCCCTTATTCCACCTGAATCGTTGGCGCGTGTTGGCGAAATTTTGGCGGGTCCCGTGACGGTAGTGATTGACCGGCGCGAGGCACAGCGCTACGCCTACGCTGTCGGCGACGAAAATCCGGTCTATTTCGATGAGAGCGCCGCCGAGGCGGCCGGCTACCGGACAATTACGGTTCCGCCGTTGTTTGTAACCCATGCCCTAGTGCCGCCAAAGCCGGCAAACATGCTTCGTGAAGATGGTTTGTACCAAGACGCGACCAGCGTTCACCTAGAAGTGTCGAGAATGATGTTCGGCGGAGAAGAATGGGATTTCGTTGAACCGGTTTGTGTCGGCGATGAGATCACGGCCACGACGCGGCTTGCAGATCTTGACCAGAAAGAAGGAAGTAAGGGTCCATTCGTTCGCCTTGTTCGCGAGACAACCTTCGTGAATCAAGAAGAGCAGTTGGTCGCGCGGTCACGACAGATTGGCATTGCTCGATGAGCAAATATCCGACCTTGGCGTCGACCAATGTGGGTGATCAACTTCCTCTAATGCGTAAAAGCGCCAACGAAGCTGAGCTTTTCTTGTACAGCGCAGCGAGTTTCAATCCACATCGCATTCATTACGATCGCGCTTACGCGCATCACGAAGGCCACCAGGACACGGTCGTTCACGGACCACTCCAAGGTTCGTGGCTTACTCAATTTGTGACCGATTGGGCCGGTCCCAATGCTCGGCTGATATCCATCGAATGGCAGAACCGAGCGAGTGTCTTCGTCGACGAAGAGGTTCAATTTTCAGGCACCGTCGTGGCTCTTGACACACTGGAGTCGATAGTCGAACTTGAGATTTTCGAACAAAAAACCGACGGAACAATTCTGATGCCAGCCAAAGCCCATGTCAGATTGGAGGAACGGTAAATGAAGATAGCCGTCGACTTTCCTTCAGTGGCCTTTCGAGAAGGACCCGAGAAAGTTCTCGCCTTGGCCTCAGCTATTGAGGAAATCGGTTATGACGAGATCGCTGCGTTCGATCACGTGGTTATGGGCCACCCTGGAGAGGGTCGTCGCACCATTTATTCAGCAGAAATGCCCATTCTGGAAGCATTGATGTTGCTCTCGAACGTTGCGGCCGTCACTACTCGAGTATCTCTTTCAACGGAGGTGCTTGTGTTACCTCAACGCCAACCTGTGCTGGTTGCGAAGCAGATCAGCACCTTAGACACGCTCTCTGACGGACGTGTTCGATTAGGCATCGGAGTCGGCTGGCAAGATAGCGAGTACGACGCTCTTGAAGAGGACTTTTCTAATCGGGGTAAGCGTATGGATGAAGCGATTGATCTACTGAGGAGTTACTGGTCAGGTGGACGTATCGAATTTCGAGGGATCTATTACGACTCGCACGACATGGGTATGGAACCAGTTTCTCCTCAAGGAGCACAACTCCCTATCTGGGTGGGAGGAGATAGTCCTGCGGCTCTGAGAAGAACGGCCGAAAAGGCCGACGGATGGATGGCCTCGGGAGTGACAGACGAACAAGCCTTGTTGTGTGTCGAGAAGATACGGCACAAAGCCGAAGAATTCGGTCGAGGCGCTGACGAAATCGGCTTCCAACTCATGTTGCAACCTCCGCCGCGGACCGACGAGGACAAGGTCTTCTACGCCGACCTTGACGCTGTGGCAGAGCGGGCCGCTGTGGTTCGCGCGATGGGCTTTGACTGGACATCGGTAAATGCCACGGCGATCTTCCAAGCTGGTGCGCGGTCGGTTGATGCGATGATCGAACAGCTAGGTGTCATCCACGGTCGTATCAGAAGCGAAGTCGGTTGAGTCGTCCGCTGCCTCTTGTTGAAGAAACTCCACTAACCCAATCAGGTCAGTCATCTTGTTGATCTGGTGGTCCGCGAGACTCAATGTCGCACGGTGATTTCCAATAGCGACCGTGATAGCACCTGCTGCTTGGCCCGCGAGGATGTCGTGGACCGAATCACCGACCATCAAGTAACTACCTTGACTCGCGTCACATTCTTCTACGGCTGCCAGAATCATGCCAGGACCAGGCTTCGCTCCAAAACCTGAGTCATACCCCTTTATCGACGTGAATAGTTGGGTCCATCCGAGGACGCTCACGTGTTCACGAGCTATCGCTTCTGAATCGTTTGTGGCTATAGCTAACTTGACGCCGTTTGCGACCAATGCTTCAAGCGTCACGGCGGCTTCGTGAGTAGGGACGATGTTCAATTTCGAGACTTCGTTAATTGTGCGCTCAAAGGCTGTGGCGTCGATGAAGTCAGCTACAAGCGCCATAGTCACGTCGTTGCTCTCGCTGACGAACGGGGAGTCTGCTAAGACTCGTCGCAAGGTGAGGTCGTAGCCGAACATCGAGGCCGAGGTCTCGCGAGCGCGGACATCGTTGATCTGATCGAAAGCCACACCAATCGCTTCGTTCCAAGTTGCGTCGAAATCAAGCAACGTGCCGTCCTTATCAAAGACGACCGCTCTAATCACGCGCGTCCGCAACCAGGACTTCACAACCAGTTCCATCTATCAGCTGCCTCACGGATTCTTGGTCATCGGGAGAAAGCTTGGCGAACGCTTCGCGCAGCCAGGTCAAGCATTTGCTTTGATATGGAAATGGGGCTTGCTGATAGTTGGCCCCTCGGATCGAACAAACAACCTTTTCAGCGCCCGACGCCAGAGCGTCATGGTTGGCGACCATGAAGGGAGCGTAGGTTTGTCCTATCTCATGGAGAAGGTCACGAAGTGTCGCTGGCAGGTTCTCCCGCGTGAACCATCCCTGGTTTCCCTGAACATCGAGTGATGACAGATCATCGACTTGATAAACCCACATGATGCTCCGCGGGCTTTGTCGGGCGGCTATTTGAGCTGAATCGGGATCCCAAAAGCACAGTTGGCTGAACTGGCCGAATATGCCAAAGTCACCGCGACCTGGACGATCTCCGAGAAGAAACTGGTGATGGGTCAAATGCTTTTCCATAACCGTTAATAGGCGAATGAAGCTTTCTTCGATTACCGGGCGATTCTGGTCGGTTGATCCCACCAAAGCGGTTCGGCTCGTCTGCCTTTCGGTAATGAAGGCCTTGATCCGTTGGTGTTGATCAGGATCCATCTGGTTGTTGGCCATAAGCGGCAACATGTTGCCCGCTTTTTCGATCGCGTCGGGATATAGATGGTGCCATCGGTAGTGGTACATCATCTTGGTGACCCATTCGTCGCCATAGTCCTCAATCAAATGATCTAGAAACGCGACTACTGGATCATTCGGCAACAAGCTCCGATCTTGGTACTCCTCTTCTAATCGCATTATCTGCGGAGACGAGTCGACCATGGCCTCGGAGTAGCCACCATCTTCTGTATGAAACGCTAGTACCGGAATAATCGCGACAGAGGGTTGGGGAATGCCTTGGTCTTGTTCAGAGTTTTGCACTATCCACCGGTGCGCGATGTGGCGGTAGCGAAGCACCGCCCGCATTTTTCTGGAGTATGGCGAGCCATAGGCACCCACCAGGGTTAAGTCAGGGGAGTTCAACTGCTTCCTCCAAACGTTCGATCTTCGGGGTATTCATTAAATGTTTCCCTCCGGGCCTGTCGCCAAGTCAACAAAGCATGGCACGCAGACCCTCCAATGATGCAGCGATCGCCACTACGGTTGAGTTATGAGCGAGCGCGAACAGACCATCGACAACCTTGACACTTGTTGGACCAGCGTCGTGAATTTTCTCGGCGATCTTGACGGCCAACAGTGGAACACACAGTCCCTATGCCCTGAATGGAACATCAAAGGCGTCGCTTCTCATATGGTCTCAGTCGAGCAAGTGTTGTCGAACTGGATGCCGAGTGGACTCGATACTCCCCCACCGTTCCAAGACGTCGAGGGTTACGTACGCGCGGCAATGAGCATGCCCGAAGATGACTTAGTCGCTCACATGCAAAGCGTCTTCGACGTTAGGCGAGCCAACCTGGCTGAAACTACCGACGAAGACTTCGGCGCGGCGAGCATCACCCCAGTAGGCCCGGCTACCTACGGACGTTTTATGGCGATTCGCGAGTTCGATTTTTGGATGCACGAACGAGACTGCCGGATTCCCGTTGGCATGGAAACCGACAACGGCGGACCAACAGCGGAAATGGCGTTAAACGAGGTCCACCTATCCATCGGCTACATAGCGGGCAAGAAAATTGGCTTGACGGAGGGGCAGTCAATTCATTTCGACATCACTGGAGCAGTGAATCGCGATATTTACGTCGCCGTTGAGGGTCGCGCCACCGAAAAGGAAGCGCTGAGCAATCCAACGGTCACTCTGCACTGCGACTCGATGGCATTCATGAATCAGGCATGTGGACGCATCGATCCTGAGGTTCCTATTGCGGACGGTCAGATCAGCTGGTCAGGAGATCAAGCTTTAGGAGCGCACGCAGCCAGAAACATGCGTTTCACGATGTAACCGATGAATTCGGATTAATCGGTGAAACTCGAAATCAAGGTCGGATTCTCCAAGTTTGCTAGCTGCCGATTTCGATGCTCCACTTCAGCGAGCAATTCTGGATGGCTCAGTACCCAGAACCTTCGTTGGTACATGGCGTCCACTACCTGAGATGCAACGTCACCAGGGTCCATTCCCTTTTCTAGCGCGGCTGCGATCGCGGCGTTACGAAGTCGAGCTTCGTCGGGAGCCTGATCGCTTTCACTTACAGGTTTGTTTCGTTCGCGTTGAAGATGGGTAGGACGATTTCTTTGTGCGGTCGCGATGTTCGTTCTGACTACACCAGGGCAAAGCACTGATACACCGACGTCGGCCTCGAGATCGCGAGCCATTTCGTGATGCAAAGTTTCCATAACAGCCACGACCCCAAATTTGGCGGCATTGTAGGGAGCAAGCCCTGGAACAGCCATGAGACCTGCCACCGATGCAGTACTCATCACGTGGCTCTCTTCAGCCTCGATGAGGTAGGGCAGGAAGTGATGGAGTCCGTGAATGACTCCCCATAGAGAAACGTCAACAACCCATTTCCAGTCCACTAGCTGCAGATTCTTGACGAGGCCGCCTCCACCAACTCCCGCGTTGTTGCAAAGCATGTTGACGCCACCGAAAGTCTCAAGGGTGTTGGCGCATAAAGCAGCGACAGAGTCGGAGTCCGTGACATCTGTTTTCACTGCGAGCGCAGGTACTCCGAGTGCCGCCACGTCGAGTCGTGCCGCTTCAAGTGCCTCTTCTTCAACATCTGCGAGCACAACTTTCGCTCCTTCGGCAGCAAAAGCGATCGCGAGGGCTTTACCAATGCCTGATGCAGCCCCGGTCACCACCGCCACGCGCCCGGTCATTGTTTCCATATGATCCCCCTAACCTTCGGCGTCCCCGACATCAGGACGCATGCAATTCAGGAACGACTCATGTGTTGAGTTGCTCGAAGCGATCCATTACGTCGAGGTATTCGGTAATCATGTCCTCGACTACCCGTGTCGCTGAAATTGACTCATTCATTGATCCCACTATCTGACCCACAAAGTAGTTGGCTAGTTCCACCGCGCCTCGGTTCTCAGGATTCATGGCCGCACGATCGACTCTCCGGCTCGCCTGAGCAATCAACATAGGTTGGAGCGGCAGAGGCAAGGTGCCAGGTGAAGATTCTCCTTCCCACTCGTCCGTCCATGCGGAACGCAGTTGACGAGCAGGCTTGCCGGTCCGTGACCTAGAGCGCAAAGTGTCCGAGGAGGTCGCCGTTAAGAACTTCTCTTTGACAATGGGATGAGTTTCAGCTTCCTGAGTGGTGAGCCAGACTGACCCGCACCAGACCCCCTGTGCTCCCAAAGCAAGCGACGCTGCTACTTGTCGTCCGCTTCCAATTCCACCGGCGGCGAGCACTGGGGTTGGGGCCACTGCATCGACGATTTCAGGCACCAACACCATCGTGCCGATTTCTCCAGTATGTCCACCGGCTTCGTGACCTTGAGCAATGATGATGTCAACACCTGACGCGACATGGCGCACCGCATGCGACTTCTTCCCAGCCAACGCGCCGACTAAGACGCCGCCAGCATGGGCCCGTTCAATCATGTCCGGTGGAGGTGGCCCTAGTGCGTTCACGATGAGCTTGATTGGATGGGAAAACGCTACATCCATAAGGGGCACAGCTTGGGCGTAGGTCATGGGCGGTTCCGAATCAACGGGCAATCCTGAGCGACCCTCTCGACCGTCATCCTTGGGTAGCGGCGGAACTGCGTACCGTTCCATCATGTCTTCGACGAAATCTCGATGACCTTGTGGAATCATCTCGCTCAGTTCATTTAGCGATTTCCCACCCTCCGTCGAGCCCTCATATTTCGCAGGGACGATGATGTCGACACCGAACGGTTTATCGCCGACCTCGTCTCGGATCCATTGCAGATCAATGTCAAGTTGCTCTGGTGTGTGCCCTGCAGCGCCGAGCACGCCGAAGCCACCCGCCTTAGTGACAGCAGCGACCACGTCGCGACAGTGAGTAAACGCGAGAATGGGAACATCCACGCCAAGCATTTCGCAGACAGGTGTCTTCATAGCCGAAAACCTACGCCGTAGATGGCGCTCATGGCTACTGAAAGTGACAGTCGGCCGTCGCTAGGTGGGTTAGTTAGCTGTTCCGAACATGGCCAGATATGGGCGAATTCAACAATTAAACAAGAAGTAGCTTGGGTATCTGCCCTCAGCACTGCGAAAATACAGCTATGAGTATTACCGCCACTGGCCACAGCTACATAGATGTCGAGACGGGCACCCAACTTGACGTCTGGTATCCCGGAGAAGAAGTAGAGCCCGCTAGATCTTGTCTAGCCGAACAGCTCGGCATCATCCAAGGCCAACGGATTGAAACGACGATCGAAGATCTCAACGCACCAGCTGTCGATCTAGCTGACGCTTATCTGCGCCTCCATCTCTTAAGTCGGCGCGAGATCCGTCCGCACGGCGCAAATTTCGACGGCATCTTCGGCTTGATGACCAACTGCGCATGGACGAACGCCGGGCCCGTCCTGCCCGAACGTGTGGGTCATCTTCAAGCCCAGGCTGCTTCCAGGGGCATCAGCATTTCCGTAACTTCCTTGGACAAATTCCCTCGGATGACCGATTACGTCATTCCATCAGGTGTGCGAATTGCGGATGCTGATCGGGTAAGACTGGGAGCGCACCTTGCAGCCGGAACTACGGTCATGCACGAAGGCTTTTGTAACTTCAATGCTGGAACTTTGGGCCCCTCAATGGTTGAAGGTCGAATCAGCGCCGGTGTGGTCGTGGGCGCGAACAGCGACCTCGGAGGTAGCGCCTCCATAATGGGCACCCTGTCAGGGGGCGGCAAAGCAACCATCACCGTGGGCGAGAATTGTCTTTTAGGGGCAAATTCAGGTATCGGGATCTCTCTCGGGGATAACTGCACGGTAGAGGCCGGCTGCTACGTGACAGCCGGCAGTCGTGTCACTCTCCCCGACGGCTCCATTGTCAAAGGCAAAGATCTATCCGGAAAGTCAGGCATGTTGCTGATACGCAACAGCACTTCTGGCGCAATCGAAATGCGAGTGCTTGATCCCGCAAAGTGGGAAGGCATCAACAAAGCACTCCACGACAACTAGCTTTCGACACATAGATAGTCGACACCACTACGATTCGGTCACTACGCGGAGGAGCCAGTCGTGCCGTACGTCGAAGACCGAGTTATTCACGATGCCGATTCGCACACTATGGAGCCACCCGAGTGGCTCAACGAATTCGCGTCTCGTGAAGTTCGAGAATACGCACAGGAAAATTTCTCGATAAGCGAACAGACACCAATTTTCAAAGAAATTGATCACTGCCGATCACTTCAGACGGACCCAGAATTTCGGGCGGCAGCCGAAGCAGAAATCATGTTGCGGAAAAACTACCGAGCTCATGGAGCGTGGAACGCCGCAGATCGCAGCGAAGCTCTAGACCACATGGGTTTCGCAAGCCAACTCGTCTTCCCCACCATGCCCAACACTCTCCTCGAGGTAATGGAGCATGATGCACCGGCAAGACTTACCTACGAAACAGCTTCTGCGGCAAACCGAACGCAAATATCTTTTTGTAGCGATGATCCTCGCCTTCTTCCGGTTGCCTACATCCCGCTGCAGGATCTGGATCGAGCAGCTCCCTGCACCAAAGAGGCAATTGAGGAGGGAGCTTCTGCTCTCTTGATACCGAACCGCATGCCGAAGAATCACGCTCACAGCCACATCGCGTTCGACAACGTCTGGGCCCAAGCACAAGAGGCAGGCATACCAGTGGTGATGCACGTAGCAACGCCGGAACTAGTGATGCCGCCCCAGCACCGCAACAACGGGCTACCACCCGAACCAGACTTTCATGGCGGCGGCGAGAACTTCCGATCAGTGTCTTATATGGCGATCTCCTCGCCGCCTATTCAGGCACTCTCTATGTTGGTTTTCGACGGCGTCTTGGACCGGTTTCCCGAACTGAAGATCGGCGTGATTGAGCTTGGCGCAGCTTGGTTACCTTCGTTTATGCGCCAACTTGAGGCAGCATTCGATGCCTTTGAACGGCACGAGCAACGGTTGAAAAATCTTAGTTTGCGGCCTTCTGATTACGTGCGGCGACAAGTGAGAGTCACGCCTTTCCCGACCGAACCAACTAAGTGGATCATCGAAAACACCGGAGAGGAGATTTGTATGTTCAGTTCAGATTTTCCCCACGTCGAAGGGGGACGAAATCCCCTACGACGCTTCGACACAGAGGTCGAAACTCTTTCCATGGAGGCACAGGACCGGTTTTTTCGAACGAACTTCGAGGATTTAATGGGCCAGGGAATACCACAACTACTCGGCAACCAGGACTGAAATGGGTATACGGCTCGATAAACCTTGGGAGCGTCTTGATAGCGACTCCGTGTCATCTTTACAAGCCCAGCTAGGCGTGTACCAGGTCGCGGATGACGACGGCAACGTTTTGTCAGTGGGTTATGCCGGCGCAAAACATCCTTTCGGTATACGAAGTGCTCTCGAACACGAAATCAGGTTGCACGGCAAGAAAGCAATGCTCTTTCGATACGAATTCACCTCGAACTACCGGAGTCGCTGGGACGAACTCTTGATGCTGCATTTACATGACCACGGCCAACTCCCTGACCATCAAAGAGATGAAGAGGGCCGAGTAGGCCGATTATCCCCCAACTGAGAGACCGAGATGGATTTCAGCCTTAACGAAGAACAACAAATGATCGTCGATACGACGAGGCGTTTCGTCCAAAGCGAGATCGTCCCGTTGGAGGACGAACTCGATCCCGACGCGGGTTCACTAGCTCCAGATGACCAGGACCGACTTACAACAATGACTCGGTCGATGGGCTTCTACGGGCTTGACATTCCTGAGGAATACGGCGGTCCAGGTCTTAACACCACGACGCGCGCGTTGATGGCCATCGAAATGTCTCAGCACCGGGCCGGCTTGTACAACCCGTGTTACGGAGTCTTCGGCGGAGCAGGCCTTGCTCAGTTGTATGAAGCTACAGAGACCCAAAAAGAGCGGTGGCTTTACCCGACGCTACGCGGCGAGAAGAAGGGTTGCTTTGCTCTGACCGAACCATCGGGAGGTTCTGATCCAGCTCGCGCGATTCAAACCCGAGGCTTTCAGGATGGCGACGAATGGGTCCTTAACGGCTCAAAACTTTATATTTCCGGCGCAGACAAAGCCGATTATGCGCTTGTGTTTGCGCGCACATCGGACGACCCGGGACGCAACGGTGTCACCGCTTTTATTATTGATACTGACACTCCGGGCTTCCACGTCCGTCGAGTGGTCCATACCTTGCGGGCCACCAATTACGCGACCGAATTGCAGTTCGAAGAAATGCGGGTTCCCAAAGAAAATATTCTTGGAGAACTAAACGGAGGCTTTGCCATCGCGAATGATCGGCTGAGCCGACAACGGATTCCTTACGCCGCCGGCTGTATCGGGCCAGCGATTCGTGCCCAAGAAATGGCAATTGACTGGGCAAAAAATCGCGACGCATTTGGCTCCGCGCTAGCCGAGAAGCAAGCAATCCAATGGATGATCGTGGACAACGAGATCGATATTCGTCACGCCCGGTACTGCGTGCTGGAAGCGGCGCAAAAGGCAGATAGTGGAGAGCGTTTCCGCACCGAAGCCGCTATGGCAAAGCTAATCGCGAGCGAGGCGAGCAGCCGGGTCGTTGATAGATGCATTCAAATCCACGGTGGGGTCGGAGTCACGAAAGATTTACCCCTTGAACGTTGGTACCGCGAGCTACGAATCCGGCGAATTGGTGAAGGTCCTAGCGAAGTTCAACGACTAATCATGGCCCGGGACATTCTCGGTGGCAGCTTCAAGTGAATGCCAACGATCGCTCTCTCCCGCTGCACGGAGTCACCGTCCTCGACTTAGGTCAGATATATCAAGGGCCATATGCCGGCTTTCTCCTCGCGATGGCGGGAGCTCGCGTCATAAAGATTGAGCAGACTCGAGGCGAACCACTGAGGGCAAGAGGTGACTCCTTGCCTTATGCAACATTGAACTCTTCTAAAGAGGCAGTCACGCTAGACCTCAAGTCCGCTCAGGGGCACGAAATGTTCCTTGGCTTAGTAGAGGCGGCGGACGTCGTTCTCGTCAACTACGCCCCAGGGGTTCCTGAAAAGTTGCACATTGATGCTGAGTCACTCTGGAAGGTCAACCCGAGACTGGTTTTTGCCCACGCATCTGGCTTCGGGCTGAGTGGTCCCGACTCGGCTCAAACTGCGATGGACATAACGGTGCAAGCTCATATGGGGCCCATGAGCGTCACTGGACACCCCGACCAGTCGCCCGTTAAGGCCGGCGTAGCGTTCGTTGATTTCCTGGGCGGCGCTCATCTCTATGGGGCAATCGTCACTGCACTGTTAGACGTCGAACGAACAGGCAAGGGCCGGCTAGTTGAAACGTCAATGGCCGAGGCGACGTATCACACACTTTGCTCAAACATGCTTTCATGGCACCAAACTGGGACAGCCCCTCGAACTGGAAACAAACATGCGGCTATGGGTGTCGCCCCCTACGACGTGTACCAATGTTCCAACGGCCACGTCGCCTTGATTTCTGTCACCAATCGACACTGGCGCTCGGTCCTCGAAGTGATCGACAGAACAGATCTGCTAGAAGATCCACGATTTCGTCACAACACGGACCGGGCCGAACACATGAGCGCTGTCGATGAACTTGTTGAAGAGTGGACTCGCCAAAGGTCAAAAGAAGACGTCGCTGCGTCACTCGCAGCGGCTGGAGTTCCCATCGCCATAGTTCGAGGCGTAGACGAAGTAGTCAAAGACGCCCACCTAATTGAACGACAATTCTTACAGTGGGTTGACCATCCCACCCTCGGAGAGATACCTCTCCCTCACAGTCCTCTTCGTTTTCACGGTTCAACGCTGCGCCAACTGGACCTCTTCCACGCCATCGGCGAGGACAACGAAACCGTCTACGGCGAGTTCCTCAATCTCAACCCGTCTGAGATTGAGGCGCTCCGAGAACGCGGCGTGGTGTGATTTGTTTGACAGTTCTGCTCATTCGCTAGCAACGCCAACAAGCCAACCGAAGACTGGCTCAAGTTCAGCCAACATTTCTGGGTGCCATTGGACACCAAGCACCTTGCCACTCTCATGTTCGACACCTTCAACTGTTCCATCCTCAGAACGCGCTGTTATCCGCAGCGCTGTCCCAGGCTGATCTACAGCTTGATGATGGAACGAGTTAACCATCATTGTCGGCCCATATAAGTGGTGCAACATACTGCCGGGGTCACAGTCGACGCGATGGTGACGCTCTGTGCGATCTCGAGTTCGCTTCGAGTGACCATCACCTTCGGCCCACTCAAGATGAGGCACCAGGGTGCCACCCAGAAGCACATTGATGACTTGAAGGCCGCGGCAGATACCCAAAACAGGTACCCCGGCTTCCAGCGCGGCCTCAAGCAATGCGAATTCGAATGCATCACGCTCGCGTGAAACCATAAATGAACTATCGCTAGGCCCTTTCCAACGTTCGGGATCAACGTCGCCGCCTCCAGTGAGCAGTACGGCGTCAAGCCGTTCAACAAAAGCAACCGGGTCATCAATCATCGGTAACTCCATAGGTAAACCGCCAGCTTCGCGAACGCGACGCGCATACTCACCAAAAAAACAATCCACCGGGCTATCGGAGAGATGAAGGGCTCCGGGCGCTAGAACAGCTCCCAAAGAACTTCGACCAGTAATCCCCACAAGCGGTGCCACAAGAGGCACGGTACGCAAAACTGGGTCCATGTACCGAATTTTGCACCTGGTGTCGCGAATGGAGGCAGCTAGTTATCTTTTCCTTCTCGTCGCGACTGCAATGAAATATGGGGCGAGTTACAAGACAGGGGTGACCCTGCTTGGTCCAGTACATGGAGTTCTTTACCTGATTTACGTGGTAGCGCTCTTTCGCTGGTTTTCCCATATGGGGTGGAGTTTTTATCGTGCCCTAGGAGCGATGATGCTGGGTGCTCTCCCGCTCGGTGGATTCCTAGTTGACCGCTGGATCAGCGCAGCCAACCAAAGAATTTAAGTTACAAGTCGCACTATTCGCCGATGAAATTCGGACTGCGCTTCTCCACGAAGGCCGCGATTCCTTCCCGGCCATCGTGGGTTCCCATCGCAGCGGCAATAGTCACTCCTTCAAGCTCGCCTGCCTGTTCGAGCGGGCTATCAAAACCGGCATAAACGATCTGTTTTGCGTGACCAAGCGCCCAAGAAGGGCCATCAGCTAAAGATTGTGCGAGTTCGGCGGTCGCGGTATCAACCTCATCATCTGGCACTATTCGATTCACTAAACCCCAAGCTTCAGCCTCTTCGGCGGAAAGCACGCGATTAGTAAGAGTGAGGTCCAACATTCGCCGGACTCCAATATGGCGAGCGACGAAATAGGTGGATGTGCCATCAGGGGTGACGCCGGCTCTCGTGTATGCCATCGTGAATTTCGCGGACTCGCCGGCGACAACTAAGTCGAATGCACTCACGATCGAGAGCCCGGCTCCCCCTGCAGCGCCATTCACGCCAGCCACGAAAGGTTTCGGCATACGGTTCATTTTGTATATGCCGCCATGGAAGTCGGTGAGCATCCGACTAGTAAGTTTGGGTAAACCCGCTCCGGCTTGATTGAACTCCTTTAGGTCTCCCCCGGCGCAAAAGATTTTGCCCTCTGCAGTAACTGAAACGGCCTTGACCGCGTCGTCCCATTCGATCTCGAGCATCACGTCACGTAAGTCGCGAGAGAATTGAGGGTTGACCGCGTTAGCGCCACCAGGTCGAGCAAGCCGAACGTGTCCTACTCCATCACTCACTTCGTAGTCGATGGTCTCTAGTTCCATGCCGTCTCCTTTTTCAGATTTTCTTGCATTCAGGTGAAGTATCTCAACGTGCTGCTGGAGCTAGATCTCTAGCAGCCTCGATTGGGTCTATGCCTCCAAAAGGCATGATCGATATGGCAGACGTCGTGACGCCCATGGCGTGGTACCGATCAATGTGCTCACGGCATTGTTCTGGAGTGCCGTGCACAATTAACTGGTCAACGACTCGGTCAGGGATGGCGTCCAGAGCTGCCTTGCGATCACCGGCCGCCCAATGGTTCCACATTCCTTCGAGATCTTCGGAGCGGCCAAGCCAACGATGAAAATCCGCATATACCGGGACATTCAGATAAGCGGCGATGGCTCGTTTCGCCTCTGCTCGAACAACCTCGGCGTCAGGATTCGGGCAACAAAAGATGCGCGCGACGATTTCTTTCTGGGCGCCCCCTTCTTCAACGTAGGGCTTCACTGTCGCGACGTCTTCCGCCGATAGCCAATTGATTATGGCCCCATCCCCTTCCCTTCCAGCAAGTCGCAGCATCCCCGGCCGAAGAGCGGCTATAAGAATGGGAGGCTGTTCTCGAGGCACTCGACGAAGAGTGAAACCGTTCACTTCGAATCCATCGTATTTTTCTGAAACTTTCTCTCCGGTTAAAGCTTTCCGCAAAAAACGAGCCACGTCGCGGGTTCGTTTGTAGGGCTCTTCGAAGGGAATCCCATTCCAATTTTCGACGATGACATTCGATGACGAACCTATTCCCATCACAAAACGCCCCGGGGCTGCCTCACATATAGAAGCGATGTGTTGCGCCATCAGCGCAGGTCCCCTCGTGTACGCCGGAATGATCGCTATCCCAAGGCGCAACGTGGGAGCCCATTGGGACGCGAGAACTAACGGAGTAAAGCCATCTGTTCCGTCGGCTTCGGAACTCCAAAGATCGGTATAACCCAAGTCTGCGAATTCCTGATAAAGATCCGCTTGCTCATTGAGAGGGGCATCAAAGGGGACAGTGATGCCGTAACGATCAGTCATAGTTCCTTATTTCGTTGGTTTAGCAGACCTCTACTACTGACACTAGCCACCGCGCCCCACGTCACACCTGCCAACAGAGCGCTGACACGCGGCCAGAGATTTCAATGTCCTACCCCGGTTACACACTTACTCCATGACCCGGCAACTCCGACTCATCGAACTCCCAATAACTCGCGGATCAACTTCTGGAAGTCGGAAGCTGAACAACCAGACTCGCGATCTGGGGCGAAAAGGAATAGCTGCGGCAAGGGCGGCGCTGGCCGCAGCGGCACATTTACCCGACATAGACCTAGACGCGGCGTAGCGATACCTCAAAGCTCATGGGCAGTCGTACTTGCCCTGACTTACCTGCTTCGGGCATTGGTTCGGCGCATCCTTCGGTATCACCTCGCGAGGGTGACTAAAGTCAAGATATGTCCGACATCGTCATCGTTGAAGCCGTCCGTTCGCCAGTTGGCCGACGCGGCGGCGAATTGAGCAACATCCACCCATCTGACCTCCTTAGCGAAATACAGACTGCGCTTATCGAACGAAGCGGCGTCGACCCCGCCACAATCGGTCAGGTCGTGGGAGGCTGTGTAAGCCAAGCTGGTGAACAAACCGCCAATATCGCGCGCACAGCGTGGCTCGCCGCTGGCATGCCATTGAATGTCGCAGCAACGACAGTCGACGCTCAATGCGGATCAAGTCAACAGGCAATCTCACTGGCTTACGGACTAGTGGCGTCGGGAGTCGTCGATAGTGCGGTCGGATGTGGCGTTGAGTCAATGACCCGCAACCCGATGGGTTCCTCATACAAGAAGGGCCAACTGACAGCTACCCCTCGCTACAAAGAAAACTACGAGTACACGACTCAGTTTCAGGGCGCCGAACTACTCGCAAAAAAGTGGAGTATCACGCGAGAGGAATGCGACGAGTTTGGTCTTCGCAGCCAAGAAAATGCCGCTCGTGCTTGGGAAGAAGACCGCTTCGCGACCCAAATAGTCGAAGTTGATGTTCCGGTGTTCGATGACGAGGGAACCGCTACTGGTGAACATCATCGAGTAACCAAGGACGGGGGGCTCCGCCCGACCACTCTTGAAGCTCTTACCCAACTCAGTCCTGTTCTTGAAGATGGAGTGCATACAGCGGGCGCGTCGTCGCAGATTAGCGATGGCAGCGGAGCGGTTCTTCTGATGACTGCAGACAAAGCACGGGAGCAAGGGCTGGAGCCGATTGGCCGTGTCATCGACACGTGCCTCGTCGGCAGTGACCCTGTGTTAATGCTGACAGGTCCCATTGAGGCGACTCATCATTTACTGGAACGCAACAAAATGGCAATGAGCGACATTGATGTAGTGGAAATCAATGAAGCGTTCGCTTCAGTTGTGTTGGCTTGGGCGCGGGAAATGAGCCCGGATATGGAAACCGTGAATCCCAATGGGGGCGCTATCGCTCTAGGTCACCCCCTCGGTGGCACCGGTTCGATCTTGATGACCAAAGCCGTGCATGAGTTACATCGCTCCGACAAGGAATTCGGGCTAGTGACGATGTGCTGTGGTGGCGGTCTTGGAACCGGCACAATAATTCAACGCTTGTAGATCCGACCACGTTTGGCTGGAGCGCCGTTAATACGTTTCTTCGAACATTTAGGCTGGATCGCGGACTAGAACGTCGTGTCGCCTGCGAGTTTCGACTCTCCATCATCTGTGATCAGCTTCCGCCAAGCGGGCAACAAGTCGAGCCACAGCGCCATATCTCCGCTCATTTTGAGCCGGCCCTTCATATATTCCGCGGCAGGATCCGCTCGACGCAGGAACAGCTCGACCGCTAGCTCGTAGGGAAGGCTCAGTTCTAGATCCCGACCGCGCCCCGAACCTATGTATGCGCTCACTATCAAGCCTTCGGCGAACTCGAGAGTCAATGAAATTTTCCCGTCTGGTCCACCATCGATCTTGACGACAACAAGCCCTGATCCGTTTCCCAATGCAGGGCGGTCAACTGCTCCCCATTTCGAAACAAATTCGTCACTTAAGAAACGCATCAGTCTGTAGCGGGGTCAAGATGTCGTAGCCCTGCGAAAAGGTCGTCCTCGATCTCATCGGTCGGGATTCGTGAGCGAAGCAACATGTACTCCTCGTAAGGATGTATTCCATCTTGCACTTCATCTGGCAACCCAAACCAAAACGGAGATTTGGGATCGACTTGAGTTGCGTGGGCGAGCAAAGCTTTTCTTCGCACTGCGTTGTCGACAGGAATTATCGCTGTAATGCGGTCATCGCGGTCTTTGCCCGACAACCATTTTTCGTCGAACGGTGACTCGAGATCACTATCGAGAAAAGCCTGATGGATTAGCAGTAGCCGCTGCTTCGACCAGATCGGAGCGTAGAGCTTTAACGGCTCGTGCGGAGCTCCCGCGTCGGGGTACCAATCTGGATCTCCAGCCCTCTCAAACGCCGGGATGCTGATGGCAGTGACCTGAAGGTGGTCTGGATGCGGGTAACGATTCTGCACCTCGGGGTAGGTCATGATTACCTGAGGTCGAACACGACGAATTATTTTGACGAGCCGACCTACCGCCGCGTCGAATTCGGCATTGGCGAAAGCTTCCGGGTGATGGTTGTCGTCGCTATTGGGCATCCCTGAATCCCGGTAACCGAGCATGACGACTTCGTCGTAGCCAATGATCGCCGCAGCCAAGTCAAGTTCGTCTCGACGAACGGAAGGCAAATTCGCTTTCACTTCGGGGCTATCCATCGCTGGATTGAGAATGTCTCCCACCTCTCCGCCGGTACAGCACACCAATGTGGTTCGAATGCCTTGCGATGAATACAAGCTGATGGTTCCAGGCCCTTTCGAAGACTCATCATCAGGATGGGCGTGAACGGTAAGGATCGACAGCGACATCAAAGCCAAGCTACCAACCGGTTTGCCTTGGGCCTGCCTAAAACTCCTTCGATTTATCGTGCCGGAGTTAAGTCAACCATGCCTGTTTCTTCGTCCACTGCAATGGAGTAGCCACACAAAGCTGCTAGCCGTTCTCTACCTTCTTCGGGGCCCGATGCAAGTAGTTCATCTCCAGCTCTCAGTGCCACCGATTTTCGCGGATTGTAGATATAGGCAGCTGCCCTACGAACGGCAAGAACGTGATACCCGGGGTCGACAGCGAGGCCTAACGAACCGAGAGTCGCATCATCTGCTGCGGAACCTGGAGCAACTGGGACCTGGAGCACAACTTCGTCTGTGTCGCCCAGAGCAAGCGCCAAAACCGGATGGACATCTTCTTGATCGAGCACCAGGGAAACAATTTGAAGCGCCTGATCACCAATGTCTTCGGCAGCTTCAGCCAAATGCAGCAAACCCCGAAGCTGGGATGGGTCCACATCATCAGCTGCCGCTCGAAGAACCCACGTCTGCAAGGAGACCTTCATCCCATCGAGGCGCTCTTCGAGGGCTCTGACTTCTCGAGCTAGGGAGAGGTCATGAAGCACTAATGCTGAGTAGGCAAGGCCAATGGCGGTCTCGGAAATGTTCTTCATTTCGACAAGAGTGTCAACAGCACGATCAAGGTCGGTTAGAAGGTCAGAAGTGTCAGCCTCGGGAGGAACCCAGGGTGGAGCCGCTGCCAGCTCTCTGAGTCGAACTATGCCTGCGGGTTCGCCTCTCATGAACAGCGCATCTCCGGGCTCCACGATATCTTCGCCCCCGACGTCGGTTAACCAACGTCTACCCCGCTGAATAGCTACTACGCGCATTCCGACGACGACTGGCAACTCCATGTCAGCCAGGGGGCGGTTCGCTAGGTGGCTCCCGTCAGCGACAACAAGTCGATGCGAGACTTCGGCAGCTTGAGCGAGATCAACGACCAGAGCACGGGGAATGCCTATCTGTCGGAGAACAATCTTCGCAATGTCTACTGCGGCATTCGCGATTTGTTCGATGGAAGAAACAACCTGTAGAACTGAACTCATCCCATCGACCTCACGGGGATGACGCACTGCGAGCATTGCTAAGGAACGCATCTCGTGGACAAGATCGGACATCTCTTCTTCAAGACCAAGCACTGATTCGGCCATACCCTCATCGTCGAAATACAAAGCCGCGTAGGCAAGATCAACCATTAGTTCCGAGGCATCTTTGGCTTCGGCTAGCAGGGTCTTCAAATTCCGTGGTTTGTCATCCATGACGTGTCTCACAGGCTAGGCAATAGGAAAGGGCTGCGGTAACAAATTTGGGTTGGAAAGCGGTGCACGGTCTTAACTTTTGGGGGTTCTGGTCGATCATGACAAGCCCAACCAACCGATTGTGAGGACCAGCGCGGCTGCTCCACCCAGGTCAACAGAGCTAGTTACTAAGGGCATGCCGTATGTATCGGGATCCGCTCCCGCTCTAACTGCTAGCGCGGTGCCGTAATAACCGATTGCTCCTGCTAGCAACGTGGCGATACTTCCTCCAATCACCGATATCCATAGGAGAGAGGCCAAACCCGGTGATTCGAAGCTAAATAGGACGCTTGCTACGTAGGCCAATAGGCCATTGAAGATGAGTACCGGCAGCGCAAAAGCCAAGCCGGCTATGAGATCTCGTCGTGCTGGACGTCCGGGAACTGCCGTGGGTTCGATGACTCCAAGATGGAACTTTGAAGAAAGCCGACCCGAAAGTATCCCGCCGATGGCTCCAGCTGCCGCAAGGCAGGCGGGAACCAGGACGAGCACCGCACGATTCGCCGCAAAGGTAGCCAACTCGTGTTCGATCACGACGCCGGCGATTACCAACAGAATCCCAGTAGCAAGAAGGATCGGAAGCGACTCAGCTAGCACCTGGCGCATGGTTGTCAACAAACTACGTCGGCTCCACCACAGACTTAGCAAGCTCAAGAGCACGAGGAGCGAGGCAAGACTCGTCGTTAGTGCATCTATTTCAAGCAGGAAGCTAGCGACAAACAGTGCTGGAAGCGTGACTACGTCGCCCGCAGCTGAGACAAGCGGGGCGTTGACATCGTCTAAGTCCCAACCGCGCTGCGCTGATCGAGCTGCAAGAGCAAGGGTGACCGCAATCAACACTAAAAACGAGAGAAGGGCTCCGACCGCAGATAGAACAACTAAGTCCGCTACGCCAATGACAGAGTCAAGGCCAAATATTGGCGAAAGAATTTTGGTGATCACCGCGAGCATCACTGCGGTCACTAGTGACAAAACTCCCGAAGCAAGCACATTTTGGGTCACTAAAGCATCGGCACGACGCGACATACGGAAAGTGCCTGCATGAATTGAGGTGGCGAGGCGGCTTCCTAGAGCACCGAAAATATTTCCTCGCATTCCAATCGCAGCGGGAACCAGCACCAGCAGACCGGGGTTTCGTTCAAGGGTGCCCGTCATGGCTGCAAGAAATCCCCCGGCTACTACGGCTGTAAGGCTGCTAAACCCCAGGGCGACCAGGCTCTGTCGTATACCGACGGCGTCTGGACCAAGAAGGTCACGAACGCGCGCCGACCTCCGAGCTCGAAATGGTGGCCTTTCCTTACGGACGCGGCCCGAGCGGCGCGGCGGTTTAGGAAGGCGAGGCATAGCCCTAGGGTGGCACCTGACTGGCCCCGATATAGGGCTCCTTTTCGTTTAGATTCCTAAATCATCAAATGGACGTGCCGGCCAAACGCTTCATGGCCGACGAAAGTTGATCCGGACCGAGGTTCCCGCTCATGCGAAAAGCCACCGTTCCATCCGCTTCGATGAACACAAAATAAGGAACAGACGTAGCGCCGAAGGCCTCAGCGATCGTCATCGATGACGTGTCCGGAACGACAGGGTGTCTCCAACCTTGGTCAGATAGCCACTTGGCCGGGGGGTGATTTCCGCGTTCGGGCGCTTCAAAAGTCGAAACTGCGATCAAATCCACCGTTGCCGGCAATTTGTTGGCCAAAAGCCATTTTGTGAGCGCTGCGACTTCTCGCTGGCAATGCGGGCACCAATGAGCAAAGAATGCGACTACGAGCGGTCGACCAGACGGCGCTACGAGAACGCTTTCACCGGTCAAAAGGTCGAATCCGGTGACAGATGGAGCAGGTTGCCCAACAGCAAGGTCTTTTTGGGCGCCGTCAAAAGGAATAAGCGCTTTTCCCTGTGGCGATGACTCAGCGTTGGCATTTTGGTTCGCGACAGTCGACGGCTGCTGAGAGCCTCCACGGCAAGCTCCCGCAATAAGCATGGGAACCAGCACGGCGGGGAGTAACCAGCGCTTCACACCCACGACGGTAACTGAGGAACCGGCCTGGACCTATCGTCGTTGGAATTTTCGTTCAAGAGTTACTCCATCAGGTCTAAGCGAAGCTACCCCCCTGACCGCCATCACAAGTGGCACAATTCACTCGTGGAAATTAAGCAACTCGAATCGACACAGGGTTTCGTTATTTATGACCTACCCGGCGCTGAGGCCTATGTAGGCCCAAGCCGGCTTGGAGCCAAACTGATTCCGGGAAATGCCGAAATGTTGGTACGCCATCAGACCTACATGTTCGCCCTTACCGAGCAACGTAAGAGTGGTGCAACTATCGGTTTGAAAGTCGATCCTAAAGAAGTCGAGGCTGCGGTTGCGTCTCTGGCTTCCGAGTTAGCCGAAGAATTTGTATCCCAACGATTGCTAACGAGTCCAGGTTTGCGCCTTGATCATACGTCGCTGGAGCCTGTTCTTCGTTATGACAATCGGAACCCGGTCACCAGTGAAGATCGAGATGGCGTCACATTTGATCAGGAATTGGTGGCTGTCGGAGCAACAACTTGCGCTTCATATTTTGCGAAACCATCCGACAGTTGGCGGGTTGCTATCGAAGGTTTCAATGAGACCGGTCTCGCTATTGCACGAGAAATCGAAGGTAGCGGGGGCGAAGTCGTGAAAATCTCGACGGCCAAAGGATGCGTGGCAGGTGATTTTGACAGTTCTACTCTCGCCGATGCATGGATGGACGCTGGTCCAAGCTGCGTCGAAAACTTAGGACCTGCTGGCAAACCTTGGGAAATCTGGAAGGCAGATGTCGATGCGATATTTGTGGGTTCTAAACCAGGTGCCATGTCCGGAGAAGGGGCAACGACCGCTGGGAGCACGCCGATCATCGCTATTTCTGCCGCAGCTATTTCTTCGAAGGCTTTGGCCATTTTGCGGCGCAACAGCGCTCCGGTCGGAGCGGATTTCTTGAGTGCAGTTGGTCCATCATTGGCTTGGTGGGCACCGCAGGACACGAGTCTTGGCGATCTGCGTTCCTCGACGGCTGACACTGTGTTGGCATTGCTTGAAGAGACCGCTAATCACGAGGATGGAACTTTTATGGCTGCGTGCTATAAGGCTGAAGCTTTCCTTGACAGTTGGCAAGAAGAACGCCCATTTGGACGTCCACTGGGCTAATGCTGGGCAAGTCATTTAACGGAAATCTCGGCTGGGGATAGCCGACTCGATCTCAAGTTTTTCGATCCGCTCAGCGATGACGTTAACGACACGCTCATGTCGTTCAAGTCTGCCTTTTACTATAAGCGCAGGTTCAGAACGGACGACAGCCCGGAACCGTAACCAACATCCGCGCGAAACTACGACGTTGATCAGGCCTGTCTCGTCTTCAAGGTTGATGAATAAAGTCCCCGCGGCTGTTGCTGGGCGTTGACGGTGGGTGACAACGCCTGCCACTTTCACCTTGCCAAGGTTGCAACTTGAAAGCTCGTCAGCGGTTACTACGCCCGCTTGTTTAAGTTCTTCTCGTATGAAGCGAGTCGGGTGCCCGTTGGGAGCTACACCAGTCGCCCACAGATCGGAAACAGCTTCTTCTTGTAACGACATTCCTGGCAGAGTTGGAGCCGAAGCCCCGGTGACAATGCCGCGGAGGCGCCCTGGACGGGACTGAGCAGTCGCCCCTACTGCCCACAGAGCTTCGCGACGTTCCAAACCAAAGCAGGTAAGGGCACCTGATGTAGCCAGTGCCTCTAGTTGCTTTTGAGATACCGATGTGCGGCGTGAGAGTTGTTCTAAATCTTCGTAAGGTCCAGAAGCAGCAACTTCGAGTGCGAGATCTTCGCTAAACCCTCTTATAGATGAAAAGCCCAGCCGCACAGCTACGCCACCCGCCGACCTGTCGAAGACTTCAAGTGTGGCTTTATCTGACGAAGCGTTGAGGTCTGGGGTCAAGACTTTCACACCATGGCGTCGCGCATCTTGCACCAACGAATGCGGTGAATAGAACCCCATGGGTTGGGAGTTGAGTAAGGCTGCGCAAAACGCAGCCGGATAGTGATATTTGATCCAGGATGAAGCGTAAACAAGGTGAGCAAATGACACGGAATGGCTTTCAGGGAACCCGTAGTTGGCAAAAGCAATCATCTTCTCCCAGATCTGGTCGGCAACCTTTTGGCTAATTCCACGCTCAGACATGCCTTCATACAGTCGATATCGAAGGCGTTCCATTCGTTCGCGCGATCGTTTAGAACCCATAGCTTGACGCAGTTCATCCGCCTCTGAGGGAGTAAACCCCGCCACATCGATTGCCATCTGCATGAGCTGTTCTTGAAAAAGAGGGATACCCAACGTCTTGGAAAGAGCTGGCTTGAGCAGTGGGTGGAGGTAAGTAACAGCTTCTTCTCCGTTTCGACGCCGTATATAAGGGTGAACCGAACCGCCTTGGATAGGACCCGGGCGAATAAGCGCCACTTCTACGACCAAGTCATAAAAGCAACGGGGGCGAAGCCGGGGAAGAGTTGCCATCTGAGCTCGTGACTCCACCTGGAAAACACCAATTGAATCAGCTCGGCACAACATTTCGTAGACCTCTTCTTCTTGAGGTAGCGCACCGAGATCAACTCTAAAATCGTGACCATCGGCAATGAGATCAACGGCGTCGTGTAGAGCTGACAACATCCCCAAGCCGAGTAGATCAAACTTCACTAATCCAACTGAGGCGCAGTCGTCCTTATCCCATTGCAATACCGATCTGTCAGCCATTCGTGCCCACTCAACCGGGCAGACTTCGATTATGGGACGGTCACAGATCACCATGCCGCCCGAATGGATGCCTAGATGCCGTGGTGTATTTTCAATCTCGGAAGCCAGTTGAAGAACATCTTCAGGTATGAAGTCACGGTCTTGCTTGGCAGTCTCTAGTTGAGAACGAGACCGAATTTGCTCGTGTCGATCAAGTGACTTAGACCATGCGTCTTGTTGGCCAGGGGCGTATCCCAAAGCTCGGGCAGCGTCACGTATTGCTGATCGAGTCCGATAAGTAATGACATTGGCGACCTGTGCTGTGTGTTCGCGGCCATAACGATCAAATACATACTGGATGACTTCTTCACGTCTCCCGCTTTCAATGTCAAGGTCGATATCAGGAGGTCCATCTCTCTCCGGCGAGAGAAACCGTTCGAATAACAACCCAAGCGAAACGGCATCAACGTTGGTAATACCGAGGGCGTAGCAGACAGCAGAATTAGCCGCGGATCCTCTCCCCTGACAGAGAATGTTGCGAGTTCGACAAAAAGAAACGATGTCCCAGACAACGAGGAAATAGCCGGGGAAGCCAAGCTGCTCAATTAACGCAAGTTCATGGGCAATTTGTTGCCAGGCTCCCGCAATTGTTTCGGCGGACAGAGGTCCGTACCGACGTTCAGCCCCTTCATGCACGATTTTGCGTAGGTAGGACATCTCGTTCATGCCGTTAGGGCATGGATATGGGGGAAGGTTCGGGGCTACTAACGACAGATCAAAGACACATTCGCGCCCTAGCTCTGCTGCTGTTTTAACAACTCCGGGATAACGGGAAAACCAACGAGCTTGTTCAGAACCTGATCGCAGGTGAGCAGAACCATGGCCTGGGAGCCAGCCATCTATCTCGTCAAGAGATCGGCGACTACGGATTGCTGACATCGCCCAAGCTAAGTGGCGGTGAGATGGAGTCGCGTAATGAACACCGTTAGTGCAAAGCAGCCCAACTTTTTGCTCAAGCGCTAAATCTGCCAGACAATCATTACGAGCATCATCGGAGGGATCGCCATGGTGCCACAACTCCACAAACACATTGTCATTTCCAGCAGCCTCAACCAGCAGGCGAAGTTCTCGCCTTGCCCCCGCAATTCCCTCCATCTTTAATGCGGTCGGCACTGCACCTCGACGTCCTGAAGTGAGTAAAGCCCAATCCCCGCGATGGCGATCCACCGCATTAAGCAACTCAGGCATGGATATACGCGGTGCACCTTTTTTCCCTGCCATCTGACTTCTCGAAAGAAGGGCAGCGAGCGACGCATACCCGTCAGGGTGGCGGGCCAAGATAACAAGGCGTTTGCCTGCTGGGTCGGTCGTACCAACACGTGAAGGATTCCGAAGGTCTACATCAAGAACCGAATTCTCCTCAGGCTGCCAAGCATCGGCAGTAAGTTCAGCACCAAAAACCGTAGGAAGGCCGACTTCTCGAGCAGCTTCAGCAAAACGCACGACACCGTAAAAACCTCCGTGGTCAGTCAAAGCCAGAGTTTCCAACCCAAGTCGTGCAGCTTCGAGTACTAACTCTTCAGGGCTCGAAGCGCCATCAAGAAAGCTGAAGTGAGAGTGAGTATGCAGTTCGGCGTACGGGATAGCTGCCTTAGAGGAACGGCCAACATGAGACTCAAAAGAAGTTTTTCGTCGCGACCAGGCCTTACTCTCACTTTGATCTGACCCACGAGAAGAACTATGGGTGGGTGCTAGTTCTCGATCCGAAAGTCGCCGCTCAAGTTCATGCCAAGGCATAGCCGGATTGTTAAAGCTCATACCATAGATAATCGAACATATGTTCGGTGTTCGTCAAGAAGGGTGGACTCTTTCGGGGTACCTTTCATCCATGCAGAACGCGATGATGGACGGCGTTGACCTCGCAGGTCTTATAAAAGCAGGCAAGGCTTCACCGATTGAACTACTTGAAGATGCAATCACTCGCGCCAACGCTCTAAATCCTCAACTAAACGCGATTATTCACCGTTTGGATGAACAGGCTCGCGATAGAGCGCAACGAATGGCGGGCCTGTCTGTCCCCAAAGAGGCGAGTTTGTGGGGAGTGCCCTTCCTTACGAAGGATCTGACCGTCATGACCAAAGGCGATCCCTACCATGCGGGCAACGTGGCTCTTCGCGACGCGAACTACCGCGCCGAACATACGACGCATCTGGCGACAATGTTTGATCGTTTAGGGCTGGTGAACTTTGGTCGAACCAACACACCTGAGTTCGGTGGCACCATCACAACTGAACCCGTTTCTTATGGAGCCTGCAAGAATCCTTGGGATTTGGGTCACTCAGCCGGCGGTTCAAGCGGCGGGTCCGCCGCTGCCGTAGCCGCAGGGATCGTTCCTATCGCTCACGCAAATGATGGTGGGGGATCTATTCGAATTCCTGCTTCAGAATGCGGCTTAGTGGGCCTTAAGCCCAGTCGAGGTCGGGTTTCATTTGGTCCCAAGATCGGCGAATCGTGGGCCGGTGTCGCGATTGACGGTGTTGTTACTCGAACGATCCGCGACAGCGCACGAGTACTAGACGGCATCTCTCAGCCATGGCCAGGCGACCCTTATTGGGCTCCAACGCCTACCGTGCCATTCGAGGAGAGTTCCTCAATTGACCCAAGTCCATTAAGGATCGGATTCGCTACGCGTTCAGACTGGGGGCCAGTTCATTCCGATTGTGTGGATGCGGTCGAAAAGACAGCGCTGCTGCTGGACAGTCTTGGCCACACGGTCGAGTCCGACAGCCCCAACGGCCTGTTTGACGACGATCTATTTGAGCACTTCAAAATTGTGATGGCATCTAACGAGGCTCACTCGGTCAGCAAGCTAAGCGAAGCGATCGGAAGAACCTTCGAGGCCGACGACATGGAAGCTGATACCAGAGCTCTGGTGGAGCTCGGACGAAGCTACACAGCATCTGACTANTTAGCTTCAGTTGAGTGGTTTCATTTGTACNCAAGGCGCATTGCTGAGTGGTGGACCGAGTTCGACATCCTGTTGACACCCGTCATTGCTGAGCCACCACCGAAACTNGGAGAGCTTAGAGACCCCGNGCTAGGCACTAAACGCTTACGGGAAATNCTTCTGTTCACNGCGCAGTTCAATATCACCGGTCAACCAGCAATTTCACTTCCCGTGCATATGAACGGCAACGGGCTACCAGTTGGGATCCAGTTAGTTGGTCCAATGCACGGCGAAGTTTTATTACTGCAGTTGGGCAATCAACTCGAACTCGCCGCATCATGGCACGACAGAACACCATTGGTGTGCGCGCTATGAGGCAGCCTCGAGGGGAACTCGGTGAACATTTCGGGCGGGCTCATTCGTGAGTCGCCGTTCTCTTGCTGACACCGCTTTGCTATCTCGTGTTCTGGGCACTGAGATTCGGGCGGCCGTCGCTGTTGGTGATCCTGACTTACTACCTCTGCAGCGCAGGGAGCTGGTGGCACGATGCGCAGTATGCGCCGCTGGCTTTGTACTGGCCTCACTGTGGGGAACTCTTTTGCCTCTAGCTATATCGGTGTTGTCGGGATGGGACCATTTCGCTCGCCGTAGACGCTCACTCCTGGCGGCGACGGCAAGTGGCCTTCATCTGGTCTCGATCCGCGGACGCAAGGCAGAGTTGATTCGCCACTGGGAGGTCGACGTCGAAGCCCGCCTGATTCTGCATACTGATAGACCCGAGGTTCCCCTGGAACTCCCAGAGTGGGTCGGCGTTGTCTATGGAGCCGACATTGAAGGCGCCGAACGGACCATCAGAGCAGGTGGCGGTGAGCCAGTCAGGCTGATTCGCAGCGATTAGAGCCGCCCTCGAACCTTCATGGCTGCGACTGCGAAATCCTCGGTTACCTGCAAAGCATCGAACCCAAATGCTAACGCTGCTTGAACGTTTTCGGGATGATCATCAAGAAAGAGACAATCTTTGGGGGCTATACCTATGCGGCTACAGATGAGCGAGTAGATCGCGTGATCGGGTTTTCGCACGCCAACTTCGCACGAGTCAATCACCGGATCGAAGCGCTCGATCGGTAGGCGGTCTCTCCACTGCCGCCACTCTCTGACATTGTTGGTAAGGATTGCTGTGCGAATGCCGCTATCCCTGATCTCCTCAGCTAGTTCAATCATGATTGGAATAGGTTCTGCCTCAGCAAATGGGTCGAAATCTGACGCAGTCAGCCCTCTGGCCTTGTGACCTCGAGGCAATTCGGGCCCCAGTACTAGTCCCATGTGCTCTACGAATTCGGCCAGCGCAACACGACCGCATTCCACTTCGTGCCACATCGGAGGCTGTTCACTCGGTCGGACGGTCCGAGAGTATTCTCCGAACAGTTTTTCTAGCGCTGCGCGTGGAAGATCCCAATCCTTCGCCCATTTCAGAGCGGCAAGGAACGGTGATCCTAAAAGAACTCCGCCTACATCGAAGATCACAGCTTGTGGACTCACCATTCGAACGCTACTCAGAACAAACCCGAGTCTCTAGTCATCGCTAAGGTCATCAGCGTGAAGCTTCTCAGTTTTCTTAGTGACGGTGAACGCCGTTACGGCATCGGAACAAGCGAGGGGGTGATCGACTTAGTCCAACGAATGAAAGTCGCTACGTTGAGAGAAGCGATCAGCCAGCTCGACAACATCCGCCCCTTCGAAAATGCACCGGTCGACCATTCTTGGAATTCGATTTCTTTTGATTTACCAATTCCAGATCAACGTCGCTTACTGTGCGCCGGCCTCAACTATCACAAGAAGTATCCGCTGGGTGGCGAAGTAAAGTTGCCGAAACAACCCGTGTACTTCAACAAACCGCCGGGGTCTTTAGTTCCTCACAACGGGGAATTGCTCCGCCCGATCGCATCTGTGCAGCTTGATTATGAGGTTGAACTAGCCGTGGTGATTGGTCGTTCAGGCAGACACATCTCTGAGTCTCGGGCACTGGAACATGTGGCTGGGTACACCATTCTGAATGATGGTTCGGTCCGAGATTGGCAAAGGCATGCCGTAGCAGCAGGCAAGAACTTTTACCGATCAGGGTCATGTGGCCCATGGATTGTCACTAGCGATGTAATCCCGGATCCTTCGAAACTTTCGGTGACAACTCGAGTAAACGGGGAAGAACGACAGAACGCGAGTGTTGGCGAAATGATCTTTAGCGTTCAGGAAATCATCGCTTACATGTCACAGATAATGCCTTTAGAGCCAGGCGACATCATCGCTACTGGCTCGCCTGAAGGCACGGGCGGATCCATGGAACCTCAGGTTTGGTTATCGCACGGCGATGTAATCGAATTTGAGGTGACAGACCTAGGCATCCTCGCTAACACGGTCGCAGATGAGATTATTTAGTTGAGGGCGATACCCAAAGCCCAGCATTGATCGGTACCTTTGGTCGACAACCATATGAAAAAGGATTTTCGACCTGCCACATTCATTTCGCTTTAGTGCAGTGGCGATCGCCATCTTGTTAATGGGCGCGCTCCTAGCGGTTCCTAATGCGAGCGGCGCCGGTAAGAGCAGTGCTCAGTTAAGAAAAGAAAAGGCAGCGCTTGAGCAACAGGTGAGACAGCTCAGGAAAGAGCGCGACGCCTTTCAGAACGAAATTCTTACTCACGCTCGAGTGATTGATGCCGCTACAGCGGAGGTGTCTGAGGTCGAACAGGCTCTAGCTGACCTAGAACTGCTGGTCGCTGAACAACGCGACGATGTCCACCGCGCCCAAAGAGCACTTGAGGGAGCCGTCCTCGCCGTTACCGCCGCAGAACGCAAATCCTCGGAGCTCGCCGACCAACAGGCAGCGCTGCATACCCAAGTGAACGATCTGGCTCTTCAGACATACATCGGCCGCGACTCCACAGTTGAGGGATCTTTCGGCTTGGCACGTACAGGAGATATCTACAAGGCGGCTCGCATACAGACGTTGATCGGAGCCGCTTTTGGAGACATCAATAACACTTCCGATGAGCTTCGAGCCCTTCAGATCGATACGCAGGTGGTAACTAAGGCCTTGAACGAAGCAGTGGCGCGACGCGAGTTACTTCAGTCCGAAGCTGAGGTCCAGTTGGAACAACTTTTGGAGGCAGTCGATTTGCAAACGCAAGTCATCTTTGAGGCAGAGGACCGCCTGGAGGTTCGTCTCTATGAGTCCGCAGCTTTGGCGGAGCTTGATGTGGAGATGGCCAAAGAGATTGAAGCGGAACAGAAACATCTATCTCGCGTGATTCAGGCCGAAAAAGCGAAGCGAGCTGAAGAAGAACGTTTACGTCTCGAGGCAGAGCGCAAACGCAGAGAGGCCGAGGAGGCGCGCCGTCGAAGGTTGCTGGGTATTGCTGATGCTCCTGTGTCTATCAATTTCGATAAGTCGGAACTCAGCTCAGTTTGGGGCATCCGAGTCCATGAGTCGATTGCTGACAAACTGCTCGCTCTTTTGCAGGCCTCATCTCGCGACGGCATTCGGCTTGGTGGAGGCGGGTACCGTAGCTCTACATCGCAAATTTCCTTGAGGCGAGCCCATTGTGGTACCAGTAACTGGGCCATTTACCGCAAGCCCTCTTATCAATGTCATCCACCGACTGCACGTCCTGGCGCCTCAATGCATGAGCGTGGTTTAGCGGTGGACTTCACGCAAAATGGGCGAGCGCTTTGGAGTAACACGTCGGGCTACCGGTGGTTGCGACGAAACGCAGCTAAATATGGGTTCCGTAATTTGCCGAGTGAACCTTGGCACTGGTCTGTTAATGGTCGATGATCGCTTGGCCAGGGATATCACCGTGTTGTTCTCGATCACTCATAGGACGCCTCAAGCCACCACTGTTCACTTTGAACCACACAAAGATGGGCTGTTCCATCAGCAAGCAATAACTGAAATCTCGCTTGGCGGTGTTTCCTAGCAGGGTCCCACCACCTTTCATCAAGGAACCAGGGGCCTCCCCAACCAACAATTAAGTGTGATCCCAATAGTTCTCCTTGGATGTGAGCCGGATCTCCTCCGATTTGGCCTCGGCCATTTACCCGAACTGGTTGTCCCTCAGCATCTGTCACAATCAGTTGCTGAGTTTGTTGGAAAACTACAGCGGGTAGAGGTGCAGGAAGTCGACCCGGCCACGGTGCAGCCGTTGCCTCAGGTGTGGCGACGCTTCGGTCGGGATCGAATCCAGTAACCGCCAGCGAAACTCGCTGTTCGATATCTGATAAGCGGCGGCCTTCTCGATGTTCAACTACCGTCACCGCATCTGAGCCCAACATTCCTTGGATACGCGTCAAAGATCGCACTACGCGCTCGTCGATGAATGCTTCTCCTCCCCAAAATCCCAACTGACGACCATCGTCAGGGACCACTTCATCGGCTACTAATCGCACCAAGGACAATCGTCCTGTGGGGCCAGTTGTTGAATGACACCATCCCTCAAGCTGCCAACGAACCCGGTCGGTTATAGCAGTTGGAGTGAAGTGGTGTTCATGTCGCCAATATCGACTGCAAACTTCACCATGCTCGGATTCCACTTCGACCAATATCCGAGCGCACGCCAACCCTTCGCTGGATAGACGTTTATGGATTTCTTCGGCCAGTGCTTTAGCGAGGAACACGGCGGTTTCGGTGCGGTCAGTTGGAGGTTCAATTTCGCTTTCCTCCGTCACAACATCTGAGATCAAATGCGTTTGCGGAGTTCGACCATCTATCCCGAGAGATAGTTGATGCGCCAGTAATCCGGGTGAACCGAAGCGTGCGAGTAAGTGATCAGATGGCAAAGAAGCAACGTCACCAAGTGTGCGTAAGCCGAGTCGCCGAAACACATCAATGAGGTCAGCAGCGTCAACCAGCGGTGAGTCTTTGTTACCAAGAGTGTCCACTGGGAACGGAGCCAGGAATTGAGAGTTAGTTCCCGGCGCAACAATTTGGATGAGCGGAAGGTTTTTGGGAAAAGCTGCCAAACATGCTGTGAAACGACTATCGGCTATCCCCACTCGGGGTTTGATAACCCTAGGGACCTCAGTCACACTCAGCGTGTTGCATAAAGCATCCAAAGCCCGTTCGGCGACTAGTTGAGCAAGAGTCTGGTCACCACCAAAATAACGCGATGGGCCCCGAGTTGGAAACGAACACCACCCGCCCGCCGAAATCTCAACGCGAGGAGTTACCGACTCAAGCGCTGCCACGATCAAATGAAACCTGCGGGCATTACGGGCTTCGTTGTCATCGATCATTTCTAAATTCGGGCAAAGCCTTTGGGCTTCGCGACGGCGAATACCTGGTACTACCCTCTGCTCAACTGCAGCAGGAGTCGCATCAACAACTCGATTCATGTGCATGACAGCTGCAGGGCAGTTGTAAGCGACTCCAGCGGCAATTGTGGGCCAATGGGGAATTACCAGCACTAATGTCCGAGCATCCGTCATCAGCTATTCCCAAAGTGGCTTAGCTAGCCCGGAGAGCTGGCTCAGTTAACTCGGAGAACACTTTCTTATTCTCAGCGCGTATGAGTCTTGATGAATTTTTTACTCCATCACTTTGGTCGATGATGCTTAATCGACCTTTCCCATCAGGGAGCCACAGAAGTTGTCGGCGGGGGCTCGCGTTAGCACCTCGACCTATGGCTTCTACCTCTACTCTGCGAGAAATTAAACGACCATGCCCACTGCCAATACCAGTCCACGCAGCTCGTTTAATTCTCAAACTGACATCAGCGCGTGAATGAAAAGGGCGGGGATTGCCAACAGCAATGACCGAAGTTCCTCGTTCACGCATGCGTGCAACAATTTTGCGACCGTGATCAGCACGCAATTTGATGTCAGGGCCAACCAAAATCAGATCAACACTTGCCGTTAAAGCATGTACAACATCTCCCGCTTGGTTGCCAGGTCGGTCTATGAAAGCCCACCTTGAAAGTTCAGCTCCTAACTCAGATGCCGCCATCGAACCGACGAATGGGAGGCCTACCGCTACCACCCATCCTCCAGAACGAGCTACACCGATACTTAAAGCAACAGCAAGACTGACTGCTGCATCTCCCGTAACTCCAATAGTGGATCCTCGCCGTATCCCCCTGTCCGCAAACAACCCAGATAATTCATCGACTACTGGGAAAGTTCGGTCATGAGCTAAAGCCATGGGCTTAGTTAATTGGCTTACCTTGCTCAGGGAAGAAACAACAGCGGTTGAACAAGTCACTTTTCAACTTTAACCGAACATATGTTCGATTGAAACGTTGAAGAGGTATCTCTCAGAAGTTCAAGCTTCGTAATGGGCGAATAGGCCAGCGATGACGTCGACGATTCCTTCAGACGTGTATCCCTTTGCAAGATCGACTGTCGCTACGTTGCCGTACACGTGCAAATAGTCGATACCTCCACGTTCAAATAGCCGAGCCGCGAGAACATCAGCAGGGTCTTCGTCACTTAAAGCGTCTGACGCGCTGTGGTAGTAACGATGACCCATTCCGGTTAGAGGTCGGTTGGTTTCGAACCGGATGGTACCGGGACTAGTGGGAGATATTTTTTCGGCAACTCGAACGGGTTGACCCATGACTAGGAAGAGTAGTCGTGTCACGGCTAAGTTGAGAATATAACCACCACTTCTGAACCGCTCTGGAGATTTCAGATGCCCGAGATGACCGAAGAACAATTCACAACAGAAGCTGCAGCCTTTCTCGACACCCATGGGTCTCGCAAGGCTGAGCAGAAAGCTTTCGTTTGGGGAGAAGGCCCAGACAACGCGGCAATGTTTGAGGAGGTGGACCGAGAGAAGGAACAACTAGATCTTGCAGCTGCAAAGGAGTGGCGCGCCAAAAAGTTCGATGCAGGTTTTGGCTGGATTTCAGGTCCAGCAGAACTCGGCGGAGGTGGTCACCCTCGCCGCTTTGAGCGGACGTGGGCGAATCTAGAAAGCCAGTACGACGTTCCCGATGGCGGTTTCTTCGGCATCGGTCTAGGCATGGTGGCGCCGACAATTCTTGCTCACGGAAAGCCCGAGGTTGTAGCCGACCTTTTACCGAAGATGTACCGAGCAGATCTGATTTCTTGCCAGTTATTCTCAGAACCGGGAGCTGGGTCAGACTTGGCCAGTCTGCAAATGCGGGCCGACAGAGACGGGGAGGAGTGGATCCTCAACGGACAAAAAGTGTGGACCTCAGGTGCTCAATACAGCGATGTGGGGGAGGTAATTGCACGGTCGGACTTTGATCTACCCAAACATCAAGGATTAACCGGGTTTGTTGTTGATATGCACGCACCTGGCGTCGAAGTGAAACCGTTACGGCAAATGACAGGCGGCGCAAACTTTAACGAGGTCTTCTTTAACGATGTTCGCGTTCCAGACTCTCACCGCTTAGGTGATGTTAATCAGGGTTGGAGCGTCGCACTCACGACGCTAATGAACGAACGTGCCTCTATTGGTTCAGGTAGTGGGGGTACCGGGGGCAGTTACACCAAATTGAGTGCAATGCTGAATCACTTCGGACTTGAGAAGGACGCTCTGAGTCGTCAACAGTTGATGAACATTTTCATATACGGAAAAGTTCTGGGGTGGTCGAACCAACGAACTTTAGATGCTCTGAAATCCGGAAAAACTCCCGGCCCTGAAATGTCGCTATCGAAGATGGGTCTAACTCGACAAATGCAAGCGACTTGCAATTTTGTTTCAGACGTACTTGAGGCACGATTGGTTGCTGACACAGGCGAGTGGGGGACTTTCTCATGGGCAGGTTATGTGCTTGGTCAACCTGCAATGCGCATCGCTGGAGGCTCAGACGAAGTAATGAGAAATATTGTTGGTGAACGTGTTTTGGGACTTCCCAAAGAGCCGGGTATAGACACAACTAGTCCATTTCGGGAACTCAAAGTCGGGACTCAAAGGAACGACTAGCTAACTTTCGACGGCTGCCGCATATGCCGCTAATTCTGTGCGGTCACGATCCACACTGGCCCCGGTAGTCGAACAACTCCATCTCGCTGATATCGCCGAGCGCGTCCATAGCTGCGGCGCCAAAGCATCAAGTTGAAAGTCCATTTGCTGTTGCGGCTCAACCCAAGTTTGGCGGCTACGCCAGTAATTGCGTTGAAACTCATTTGCGTGAGTCATGCCGCGAACAAACTTCTTTGGCCAATTAGAGAACGGTCATAACGGCGAGAATCGGTCCAAGGTAGATCATCCATAAATGCCCAACTCTTTCGGTGAATGACGCAGGGCCCATAGCCGGCTAAGGCCATACGGTGCTGGGGGGCTGGATACCCTTTATTTTTTTCAAAAATATAGGCAGGAAAATGAGTCGCCGATGCAGACATGATGCGATCGCGAACGACCTTAGCCATAACCGAAGCTGCTGCTATCGAAAGGCAGGTCTGATCGCCTTTTACGATTACGGTGCTCGGAAGCCAATCTATGTAGTTCCAGTTGCCATCAAGCAGCACGCGGTCGGGGGTGACTGAAAGTCGGTCTAAAGCACGGCGAGTTGCAAGTCGTTGCGCATCGGACATTCCCAATTCGTCACATTCTTGGGCGCTTGCATGTCCCACTGACCAAGTCGTTGCCCAGTCTCCGATTCGACCAAAGAGACGTTCACGGACTGCTGGACGCAGCATCTTTGAGTCTCGGATCCCATTGATCCGCCCGTTCGACGGTAACACGACCGCTCCTATGGTGAGCGGTCCAGCCCAAGCTCCTTTACCTACTTCGTCAACACCTACGACCACCGATTCACCACGCTCCCAACATTGGCGCTCTTGATTCAAATTTGGCGGGACGCTGACGGCCATAAACGAACCGTACTCTCCTAGTTAGGGTTCGTCAGTGATCTCGCCTTACGTGAAAAACCCCGAAGAGGGAGTGTCAGGCGCGTCATTGGTTGTCGACGCGTCGGTACTTCTCGGCGTCACTGGCGCGAGTAGTTCTTCGCCAACAGGGCCTTCCCCCTGAAATTCTGGGTCCAAGCCGGGTGCCCTCACCGTCAGCTTGGAGTGGCCGTCCTCCACTTCCCATAGCAGCGCTGGGCGGTCCCCATGCCAGCGAACAGCCCAGGACACAGGACCATAACGTGATGGCACTCGATGAACCTCAACTCCGTGCGCGTGCCATTCATTGGGCCATACCGCTGCGACGCGGAGGTAGTCATTTCTGTCATCTACCAGCAGACGAAGCACCGATCGGACGAACCAAGCTGTAACACACAAATCATGGCCAGCGCCGCCAGTTCCTTTTCGCGTGCTCGGGCTAATTCGTGAAGGCCAAGCCAACGTAGACGACGCGAACGAACCTAATTTTTCAAGAATTGCCAATGCCTTAATGGGATCTGTTGCTGATAGCTCAAACGCCGTCCGAGCTAACTCCACGGCGTCAATATTTTCGTCGGAAAATACGACGGAAATATCCGATTCAGCGTCCCACGGAAGCAACGCAGATAGGTGGTTAGCGGCTTTTTCGGCTCCTACGCGCACCAACATTTTGTGAGCCGCGATGAGCGACTCAGCCGTACCATCATCGGGGTGCGCAAGCATCCACCGGACCCCGTCAGCAACGAACTCCGATAATGCGTGCGCGAGAGCCGGATCAGGTGCAATTTCTAGGGAGCGCTCAGCGGCGGTAATAGTGGCTCCTGTGACATCCAGGTTGTCGTGGGTGACTGCACCAAGCCGGTCTTGGCGTTTAGCGCGGGCAATGAGAATCTCTCGTACAGAGGTGCGGTAGCCCGACTCTGCCAACGCCATCAAGACTGCTGCTTCATCGCCCGCGTCATGTTCAGGGCCACCCGGAGCCGGCTCGACATCTTCGCCAGTGGAGGCTAAAAGGATGGACTGTCGCGACGCGTCGAATAGATCGTTGATGCGTCCAGGGGGTAACACGAACCGACAAGCATTAACGGCGTGGTTTCCCCAGCCGGCGGCAACTTGTTGACTAGATGGAAGCCGCGAAATCACATCATGATCGGTGGTGTTCTCGAGAGGAATCGCTCCTCGAAAAGTTGTTCCATGAACGAGTGGCGCGATGATCGCTGCGCTCGCCATCCCTATCTCGCAGTTGACCGAGAAATCTCGAGGAATTGCGTCGTCTAACGAAGCAGCGGGATCGATTCCGCCTGCACCAGTGATTAGTCGCCCAGGGCTCCGCCCACATAGGAACGCAACGTTGCCGTCTACGGAAAGAGTTCGATCATTGAGTTCAATTTGTTCGACTCTTCCACCGCCAAGAAGGTCGTATGGCCGGATAGCTAACGCAAGAGCGACGGGTCTCGACGCTTGATTTTCAACCTCGACCACGAGGTACTCAGCATTGAGTCTTGCCCCGTAGACGCGGTGAATCACATCACCACCAGCAACTCGAATGATGGTCTCGACAACTGGTGCACCATCGACAAGACGCTGTCGAACTGATCCATGTTGCGCAGGAAAGAGCCAGGCTTCGTCTACCCGTAGCCACCAGTCGAGCGACCAAGCTCCTGGTTTAACCGATATCAGACCGCGTGGGTCTACAGCTACTCGGTGGGTGCTCTCGAGGTTGCCTGTCAAAGTCCAAGACCGCGCCACGCTATTGGAAGGAGGGGGTTGGGTTTCAGGGCTCTTAACTTGTTCCCTGAAGCATTCGACCCACCACGGCTGCACCCAGTGGCTTGGCGGAAGTTGGCGTCGCACTTGGAATTGGCGAGAGCGGAAGAACTGGCGCAGAATCTTCATCAGTACGGTCAGCGTAGAGCGCTCAGTCGCCCAGACCGACATTGATGCGGCCATCACCGATGGGTGCTGCACAGAACAACAATAGAATCGCTTCCAATGGTGACCTCGAATGCATTCGATGACCAAGCGACAGCGGTGCTTGTACCGATAAAAGACTTCCGACAGGCGAAAAACCGTCTCAGCGGACGCCTAGATGCGCCGGCTAGAGAGACTTTGGCGCGAACGATGGCTGAGCGCGTTGTCAAGGCTGCAGGAAACCTTTCAGTTCATGTCGTTTGCAACGATCAGGAGGTCGCCAATTGGGCCCAGTCTGTAGGAGCTGAAGTCATTTGGGTGCGACAGGATGGCTTAAACCCGGCAATCACCGAGGCAGCGACGCAGATCAAGGATCAGTTTGTGCACATGACTATCGCTCACGCCGACTTACCGCATGCCGAATCGCTAGGTGGGATAGCCCGAGCAAATACGGTAACGATTGTTCCAGATCGCCACCGGCAAGGCACGAATGTTCTCAGCTTGCCGACCGGCACATCCTTCAGGTTTCAGTACGGCTCTGGGTCCCTGTACCGGCACATGAGCCAAGCTCGGATCTGCAAACTCGATCTGAAGGTGGTGCAAATCGCTCAGCTTCAATGGGATATCGATACCCCCGAAGATCTTGATGCATTGCAAGAAATCGCCGATCCGGGTTGTTTCTCATGAGAAACAACCTTCCAATACCGAGATCTGCTTTAGTGGTCGCCGCCCACCCTGATGACGCTGAATTTCAGTGCGGCTCCACGCTGGCGAAATGGGCAGCAGCGGGAGCAATTATCCACCATCTTGTCTGTACGGATGGATCCAAAGGAACATGGGATCTCAATACCGATCGGGTGGGGCTAGTCGAAACTCGAAAATCAGAACAAATCGCTGCAGCTAGCCGCCTCGGAGCTACGGGCCAGGTGATTTTTTTGGATGAAATAGATGGCGAGTTGAGAAGTGATCTAGTTACCCGATCTGCTGTCGCAAGAGTGATACGTGAACTAAAACCACAAGTTGTTCTCGGCCATGACCCATGGAAGCGATATCGCCTTCATCCGGATCATCGTCATGCAGGTTTACTCACCATTGAAGGGGTCGTCGCGGCCAGGGACCCATTCTTTTTCCCTGAGCATGGTCTCGAAGCGCACCGACCACAAACTTTGCTGTTATTCGAAGCCGACGAACCCGATCACGCGGAGGACGCCTACGGATGGAGCGACGTTAAAACTGCAGCGTTGCTTGAGCACAAAAGCCAATTCGTCACCACACATGACATCACCAACCCCAACGACGAGACACAGATCAGGGCTTTTCAGAACCGAGTAGAAGAAGATTTAGCAATCGCCGGGGAGTTAAGCGGCATGAAATCAGCGGAGTTGTTCAAAGCGATTCTTGACCTATAAGAGCCCTACCAACCGATATCGAAACTAAGACGCGAACGATGGGCCGAGTCACAGCCCGGCCCATGTAAGTTCACATCTCGTCTGAGGCGGCGCCTCAGCTGTTCATTCGGTCCTTAAGGGCTTTAGCAGCTGTAAATTTGACGCTACTGCTGGCATTTATGTAGATAGATGCGCCAGTTTGCGGGTTGCGTCCCATTCGCGCTGCTCGATCCGAGCGTGAGAACTTACCCACACCAGGCCAGGCAACAGCGTCACCTGCTTTCGCAGCGCCTTCCACGCACCCAAAAAATGCTTCGATGACCGCCTCAGCATCCGCTTTGGTGCAGCCAGCACCACCAGCTACCGCGGAAAGCACGTCGGACTTGGACATGTTGGCCATGTGAGTCTCCTCATCGCCGGACATTCGCGCGCCAGACGCGAATGTCATCGGTGTCATTTGACTCTTCTAAAGCCTCCAGGTCAAGTATTTCCGGGCTTTTACTGGTCCTGACATGTAAGTACTTCATTTAGCTAAAGTGCACCTACCCTCCGGTGCGCATTGCATTCGAGGCCCTAGAACCGTTCGGAGTCAGAAAAGTAGTGTCCGGCGTAGAACTGCTTGTCGTGGGCTTAGCTGCCCTGTTTGGTTCAGCGATCACAGCGGTCGCGGGTCTAGGTGGCGGAATACTCCTGCTGTCGGTGCTCCTGCAATTCTTAGATCCTCTTGAGGCGATACCAATACACGCAGTAATCCAACTGGCCTCGAATTCGTCTCGCGGGCTGATCCTACGGCGCGACGTCGATTGGGGCGTTGTCGGTAGATTTTCGTTGCTGTTGCTGCCCTCCGGCGTCCTTGGGCTGCTCGTTGCCGGCGCATTTCCAGTCAACGCAGGGCGAATCTTCATCGCCCTATTCGCCTTAATCCTTGTTTGGTGGCCGCAGGGATTGGCGAAGATCAGCTCCGTCTTAGGTGGTGGTCGTCGCTCATTTTTCGCGCTTGGTTCGATTGCCGGATTCCTTAATATTCCGTTCGGTGTGACGGGCCCGGCGATTGCACCCGTCTTTCGACGCGAACTCCCAGTTCGGACCGCGATGGTCGCGACGTTCGCTATGGCTCAAACCTTCGGACACCTAGCCAAAATCGTACTCTTTGCGGGTAACGGGTTCGCCTATGGAGACCAGCTTGGTTTGGTAGCTGTAGGGGTGACGTCGGTCGTTGTCGGAACTTGGTGCGGGACCCGCGTTCTCAAGAAGCTAAGCGAAGTATTTTTCGGTCACTTATTTCGAATCGCTCTAACTGCGATCACTCTTCGGGTTCTTCTCGTTGCGATCGTGGACTAATCGGCTAATAATCAGCCTTCGCGAAACAGTGGAGCGAATTGGATCTGAGCGCCGATTAGATCAGCCGGAAGATCATTTGCTGTGTACACATGCAGATGCGTGTAAACGTCAACCGCCACTCCCATGAGGTCGATCCAGGCAAGCACGGCGTCACCCCAACGTTCATCGAGAAGCGCCGATCGAACGGACTCCATATCGCCATCAGCTAAAGCATTTGCTGGGGTTCGTGCTACTAGTTCTGCAGCGAGCACTCGATGCAACACATCTACGTCAGTCGCTAAAAAAACCTGTGGAGGTTCTGACCTCACGACCGCGTACGCAACTCCGGGCATTAGCTCAGGCCAGACGTAATTTCTTTAGCTTTCCAGAAGCCCTGTAAGGGTTCGGTCATTCCCCCCGCGCCGTAACGAGCTAAACGCTCTACGGCCTCTTCATCGAACATGGGAACTGCGTCGAACACCATATAAGGCCCAACCGCCCGGAGGGCCTTCTCACCCTCACTGCCTGGTCGAGGTAAGTGAGCGGTAAGGACGAGGATACGAGCATCGGAATCGTGTGCTTTTAGAACTGAAGCACGTCCCAATGTCTTCCAAACCGTGTCGATGCGCAAAAGTCCCGGGCGCACTGTCGTAAATGCGCCTGATACATCTATCCACCATTCAGCACCCGAAGCGTCTTCGACTTTGAAGTTGTATTGAACGCCCGCTCGGGGAACCTTGGCGTCTTTTTGCAAGAGAACGAAGCCGCAACGCTCGAGAAGGTCAATCGCTATGTCCTGGGCTTTTTTTCCTTCTTGAGTGGCTCGTCGTTGGAAGTCATCAGCGGCAATTTCCTCATCCGTGACTTCTAGGAGTGCTTCCGCAATCTCGGGAAGTGGTGGTTGTTCTCCGGCCGGTTGTCTATGCGCCCATACCCTGGCGTGAGCTGTGTTGACTCGCTCGCGGGCCACGTCAACATAGCTTGGATCTAGGTCATATCCGATGCCACGCCGATCGGTCAGCACAGCGGCGACAAGTGTTGTCCCTGAGCCCATAAACGGATCAAGAACCGTGTCCCCTTCGAAGGTGTACAGGTCAATTAATCGGCGCGGCAATTCAACCGGGAACGGAGCTGGATGACGCACTCGTCGCGCGCTTTCAGCGTGCATGTCCCAGACGTCGAGCGTCGCCTCCATGAACTCATCAGTCGGCAATGTGCTTCGATGTGGAAGCCCTAGCTCAGCTCTCGAAGCAGGCGACTTAGCTCGATCAAAACGACCTTTGCTCGCCACAATGATCCGCTCCGTGGTGTCACGCAATGCCGGGTTGGCAGCGCTACGAAACGAACCCCAGGCGCAAGAGCCGCTGCTACCTCGGCTTTTCTGCCAGATGATCTCGCCACGGAGCAGCAAACCCAGGTCTTCTAAAATTCGGATTACGTCAGCGGAAAGGCTTCGGTACGGTTTTCGGCCAAGATTCGCCACGTTGACCGCTATCCGTCCACCGGGCTCAAGCACTCGGACGCACTCCGCAAAAACCGAGTCGAGCATGGCCAGATAATCAAAGTAAGTAGTTGGAACCCGATCGTCGGTGTCCGCCGCCAAGGCATCCTCGTATTCCTTGCCTACGAAGTAAGGAGGCGAAGTAACGACCAATGCGACACTGGAATCTGGAAGGAGGTGCATCGTACGCGAGTCACCTTCCAGACAGCCATCTCCGAGATCAGGGACTGAATTAACTGTCTCGTCGTTAGAGAGCACGGGTGGGCTGAAACGGGCATAAAAGGCCGAAGCGTCATGTCCTTCGCGTCGGGACACGCCAAAAGCTGAGGTTGAGGTGCGTTGCCGATTCTCGGTCACGTCAGCTACTCCCTACAGTTACTCGCTGGCCCGGTCTCACGACCCATTAGACGTCGTGATGGCGAGTGTACGGGGGTGATGGGACACCGAACAGCAATCCTGGTTTGATGCCGCACCGCGAAAGATCATCAACTTCCCTAGGTGATGCACACTGACCGTCTTTCTTCTCGTTCAAAGCTTGGGTGAAAAGGTCATGGTCAATACTTGAGCTGCTCAGCAAAACGCGGCGTGAACGAACAAAATATTTAGAAAGCCCGTGATCATTAAGAATTTTGGCATTCATGCCCCGACGCTCGGAGCGCCGATTACCGTGACGGCGTGCGAGTAGTGACCTGGAATGTTTGGTGGCGATTTGGCGACTGGAAACTTCGCCAGGCCGCGATTCTTAGAACGTTAGAAGATCTCGAACCCGACATCGTCTGCTTGCAGGAAGTCTGGAGTGCCGAAACCGGTGAGGACCAAGTGAACCACTTCGCAACACAACTTGGTATGTATCACGCTCGTACCCCACAACGTTGGTGGAAGGGTTACTCCTTCGGTAATGCAATCCTGAGCAAGTATCCGATCATCGATGCAGATAGCAATCGGCTGCCGCCTACCGACGGGCCGGGAACAAGATGGGCGTTGTCAGCGTTGCTTGACCGCGGTGACACGCACATTCCCATTATCTGCACCCACTTAGATCACCGGTTCGATCAAAGTAAACGTCGACAGGAGCAGGTGTCGGCCATCTTTGATGTAGTCGCAGCCCGTCACAACCCCGAAGAACACCCGGTAGTTCTAGCTGGGGATTTCAACTCGACACCACACTCTGACGAAATTCGGATGATCACGGGAGAAGCACCGACTCCTATTCAAGGTCTGGCAATGACCGACGCATGGCCCCAGTGCAACATTTCACCTGGTTGGACATGGGACAAGGCCAACCCCTACTTAACTGCTGCCGCGTGGCCTCAGAGACGACTTGATTACGTCTTTGTGTCATGGCCGCGACCCGTCCCACTCGGTAACATTTCGTCAGCATTTCTCGCTGGAATCGAACCCGTGGATGGAGTGACCCCTTCTGACCACTGGGCGGTGGTGGTTGATCTGGTGGAGTCGGGACCCTAAACACCTCTAGCTCTCAGGGCGCGTCCAGTCTGCGCCGTCATGCAACCGAACCAATTTCGCGGGGACACCGGCGACGACTGAATACGGCGGAAATTCACCTCGAACCACTGAATTAGCGGCCACTACGCAATGCTCTCCTAACCGAGCCCCGGGTAACACGACCGCTCCGGATCCAATCCAACTACCCGATCCGACGACTACCGGATCATCTTGAGGATCTTGAGTACCAATAGGTGCGCTTATATCCTCGTACCCGTGGTTTTGGTCGGTGATATACACATTCATGCCTGTGTACACGTCGTCCCCAATATCGATGCGATAGTGCCCAACGATCGCGCTGCCCCGCCCTATCAGGCATCGGTCCCCAATTATCACGACAGGGTCGGTCATCATTTGTTGCCCCGGCACCATGCCAGCAGACAAGGTGACATGAGTGGCAATCATGGTGTCATCACCGATGCTTATCCATCGCTCTCCATACATGTTTCCTGTAGGCCAATTGATAATTGAACCTTGCCCGAACCGCTTATAACGACGAGCAGGAGGATCGTAAGGGCCGATGGAGGCAGCTCGGTTCAAAGATGCAGAAAGGCTCCGGAACATCCGACCAATCGTTGATCGGCATCGGGAACGGAGTCGAAGCATGGCCGGACCCTAGTCGCGGCTCACGATTCCTTATAACGAACAAGGAGGCGTTGAGCCACGTCCGAAGCGACGTCCCTAAATGAGTCGTCACCAACTATTCGGGCGTCAGGGCCAAGCCTCAGCAAGAGACTCTCTAAGAAAACTGTGCTCGATACGGGTAAATCGATTACCAACCTCTCGTCATCCTCGACTATTTGGACTGGCAACGGTTCGATCATCCATCGAGCATGGGCGGGCACTTCAATCCGCGCGACTGGAGCTTCGTCTCCTCCTGTGAACGGCTGATTCCCTGGGTCCGTTCTCAGGCAGATCTCACCGGTGAGTTCGACATTTTCGATCCGATCGATTCGGAAGGTTCGGTGATCATCGCGGAGCAGACAGTGGGCTCGAAGGTACCAATTGCCCTCCACGTTGATCGTTTCATACGGTTCAACAGTCCGAATTGAAACTTCATCTGTCCATCGCGCGTAATACTCGATTCGGATTCTTTCTCGGTCCCGAGTGGCGCGCTCAACGACTTTGAGGTGCTCAGGGTCCGTGATTTCAACGGAGAGGCTAGAACCAATCCCCAACGCGTTTCCCAACTTCGATACAGCAGTCTTCAGAGAATCAACGTCGGTTCCGGGTAGTCGCAAAGCGGCGTTTGCGGCCGCCAGAAGTCCCATCGCTTCGCCACGCTCGAGTTGCCTGGGACGGCCAAAGAGGGGGTTCATGTCGAAAAAGATTTCGCCGTCATCTTCTACTACGACCCCCAAATTGTGAAACTCGTCGTTTACGGCAACCTCGATGCCTTGGAGGGGGTAAAGCTCGCTGTATGCGTCATCAGGGTCGAGACCAAAATGAGCGGCGACCTCCGCGACGGTGACGGGTTGATGCTCGTGCGCCCACAGAATCATTGCCAACTGGAGCGCTAAACGCTCGTCGTTTGTTCGTCTCTTCCTCATCTCGCCCCCGCTAACGCTCGGAGCCAAGAAATCACGTCTTCGACGACCTCTGGAGGACTAAGGACGACAGCATGATCTCGCATACCGAAAAGCCAAGAACGAAAAGCTCCGGGGCTGCGAACATCAACCTCAACCACGACCGATCCGTCATCTCGGCGTTCAACCACACCGCCTCGATCGCGTTCGATCTGTCGAGCTAAAACAGCGTCAACAAGGACACGAGCAATAATCCCCTCGTCAGGTCCGTGCAACAGCGGATCTTTGGACATCGCTTCGGCGGAATCTGGTACCTCATAGTTCGAAGACGAGTTATCTGGACCCTCTGCAACGTCGCTCTGAAACCTGTCGACTTTAAAGTTTTTTGCGATTCCATTTTGATAACCGTGGACATACCAACTCCCCCGACGCCAAAACACCAGGGTTGGTTCGACCTCACGAGCAACCCCTCCGTACATGAAACTAATTCGGCGTCTACGGTCCACGGCGTTGTGTAGAGATACAAGCTCCTCTGGTGCACTTAATTGAGCTCGCAGAGGGGGTGGCGATGGCAAAGCACCAGCACCCAACTTTGCGAGCGCATCCATCTCCCATGCGGCATCAAATTGGACGATCGTCGCCGCCATCTCAAGGGCGAGGCCTTCGTTAGCAGAAAGTTGGAGGTTCAGAAAAAGGTCGGCGTCTCGGATGGCGTATCGCGTGCCACCTGCAGCCTCGTCACTCCCACCGATGGTTTCAGTGTGGATTGCTATGCCGCAGCTCCGAAGATCTTTCTTATCACGTTCAAAAGTCTTTTTGGAGCTCGGGCCGTCGTCAAGATACAGGTCTGTGTCTCTGACCATTTCGGCCCAACTCACGGGCGTAGCGCTGGCCCGCAAATACATAAGTAATTTCCATATACGTTCGTTCTTATCCACTGCACTTGACTCTAGATTCGAACGGGATCAGATTGTTCGATCTACGAAAGCCGTAACCTGCACTCGTGAAAGACGGTCGGACGCCTCAGGACCAGAGTGACCTACCAAATGACCGGTTAGGTCCCGAGCACAGACGAAACGCTTTAAGTCGACTATCGACCGAACAAGTAGATGTATTGGTCGTTGGTGGTGGCATTACCGGCATAGGGTGCGCATTAGATGCCGTGACGCGCGGGCTAAGCGTCGCTGTCGTGGAGCAACGAGACTTGGCTTCCGGCACCTCAAGCCGGTCCAGCAAACTCATCCATGGTGGACTCCGATACCTAGCACAATTCGAATTTGCTCTGGTTAGAGAAGCTCTAGCTGAGCGCAGTCTGCTCTTGTCACAATTGGCGCCTCATTTGGTTCGACCCGTCGACTTCCTCTACCCCCTCACAAAGTTCTGGCAGCGGTTGTACGTCGGCATCGGGGTCAGACTTTACGACCTAATGGCCGGCCGACGAGATAACCCACTCCCTCGCCACAGACATTTGAATCGCAAAGAAGTTCACTGTCGAGCACCCGCCTTAGCTCGTCACGCCTATCGAGGCGCCATTGTCTATTCAGATGCCTGCGTCGATGATGCAAGGTACGTCATTTCGGCTGCACGCACCGCAGCCGGACGTGGAGCGCTGGTGCTGACGTCGGCAAAAGTCACAGGAATTGTCCGCACCAAAGATCGAGTATCCGGAGCGGAGGTCAAATGTTTGGAAACTGGTCAAAAATTCAAGGTTTTGTGTGGGACCGTCGTCAACGCGACTGGAGTTTGGAGCGACGACATCGAAGAATACGCTGGTGAACACGGCTCAAGAGTCCGGGCGTCTAAGGGCATTCACCTGCTTGTTCCAAGGAACCGGATCGAACTTGACACCGGTTTGATACTCCGTACCAACGAAAGTGTCTTATTTGTCATTCCTTGGGATCAACATTGGATTGTTGGCACCACCGATACCGACTGGAACCTTGATCGAGCTCATCCGGCGGCCAGTCAAAAAGACATCAGCTATCTGCTTTCCACGTTAAATAAGGTTCTCAGCACTCCGTTGAGCCCCAACGACATCGTTGGGGTGTACGCGGGTCTCCGCCCTCTTCTCGCCGGTGAGTCAGAAAAAACAAGCAAACTCAGTCGAGAACACGCAGTCTCAATTTCGACTCCGGGGCTGGTGTCAATTTCCGGAGGTAAGTACACCACTTACCGCGTGATGGCCGCTGACACTATTGACGCTGTCGGCGCCGATCAAGGACTTAATCTTCCCGCTTCCAGGACTTCGTCCGTTCCTCTCATAGGTGCAGACCGCTATGACGAGGTTCGATCTGAGGCAAAAAAGATCTCAGAAGACAACGGGATAAGTCTCGAAGTGATCAATCACCTCATTTCCCGTCACGGAGACCGGATCGGTGAAATCCTGGAGCTGATTTCTCTCGATCGACAACTGGCTAAACCACTCCACTCTGCACGTCCCTATCTTTGTGCCGAAGTAGTACACGCTGTGAGAAACGAAGCCGCCCTCCATCTAGAAGACGTGCTGACCCGCCGCACGAGGCTCTCCATCGAGAGCCAGGATCGAGGCACGGAGTCGGCCCGCCAAGTTGCCGAATTAATGGCCCCAGAACTCGGCTGGAACTCAGCCACGATCGACAACGAAGTGGACCATTACCTGAGAAGGGTCGCGAGCGAAAGAGAGAGCAACAACCAGCTTGACGATCAGGCAGCGGATGCCACTCGTCTAGGGGCGCGAGACGTTCGTAGAGGCGTGTCTTAAGAGATTGATTGTTCCGCTAATCGGTGTTTTTGGACCTTTCCCAATGCATTTCGAGGCATCGAATCGATTCGGTAAGTACGTCGAGGGCGTTTGTAATGAGCTAGCCGTTCCCCAACAAAATTCTTGATTTCGTCAAGCGAGAGCTCTCGGTCTGCGACAACAAACGCGACGACTGTTTCTCCCCATTCTTCATCGGGCTCGCCAACAACTGCGCACTCCCGGATCGCTTCGTGTTGGGAAATCACGTCTTCCACTTCTCTCGGGTACACGTTAAATCCGCCAGAAATGATCATCTCTTTTGCCCGGCCGACGATGGAAAGATACCCGTCAGGATCAAGTGCACCTAGGTCACCGGTACGAAACCAGCCATCATCGAAGGCTTGACTGTTGGCCTCAGGTCGTTCCCAATACCCTTGAAAAACGTTAGGCCCCTTCACCAGGATCTCCGGCGGGTCGCCCTTAAGTAGCACTTCCACTCCGGGTAACGGGAAGCCCACTGAGCCTGGCCGCCGTTCACCTTCGTAGGGGTTGGAGACGAGCATCGCTGTTTCGGTCATGCCGTAGCGTTCTAAGACCCGTTGACCGCTCACTTCTTGAATTCGCCGATGCAGCGCGGCAGCCAAAGGCGCTGACCCTGATACGCAAAGTCGCAGCTGACTGAGCTCTCCCGCTCTGGATGACTCAACCAGGCGGCTGTACATGGTTGGCACCCCGAAGAACATGCTCGCGTGATGTTTCTTGATCGAATCGAGGACGTCAGTGACTTCAAATTCAGGAAGCAGCACCGCTTGTGCCCCTATCGCTAATGATCCATGAAGTCCAACTCCCAGTCCGTGCATGTGAAACAGCGGTAGTGCCAGAATCAAAATGTCTTGCGGTTGCCAACGCCAGGCAATCTCAAGGGCGCGAACCGACGACAATAGGTTGCCGTGTGAAAGTACCGCTCCTTTCGGTCGGCCAGTAGTACCCGACGTGTAACCGATGAGCGCAGATGATCCGGCACCTATTTGGTCTAATCGGACACTTGGTCCTTCCTCCATCTCGACCGATGGGCTCGTCACCAAGACGGTCGAGTCACAAGAGTGGATCCATTCACTCCACTCAGGTCGATCCACAATCGCGACCTTGGGCCGGGCATCGGAAACCACGTGTGTGACCTCTTCGGCTCGGTAAGCGCCGTTGGTTGGCATTACGACGGCACCGAGCCGAAGTGCAGCAGTGTGAGCCGCTACAAGTTCCACCGAACTCGCTGCACTCAAAAGCACTCGATCACCAAGTTCGACACCAGCGTTCGCCAATCGCCTAGCTATAACTTCAGACCTATCCAGCAGATCGCCAGCACTAATCCAACCTAGGGCTGGGTCGTGGATCACGTTTCGTTCTGGATGGGTTTGCCAGTTGGAAACCCAAACCGCTGGGAGTGTTTCTCCGACTCCTAGTTCGATTTCGGACGGGTGTAGCTGTTCGGGGAGATGTCGATGCCAATTGCTCATAGGTGCCAGGTTTTCCTATCAACTTGGACACTGACAGTACCTTCTTCCGATTCATCCAAACCTGAGGACGGCTTAATCAACTTTCGCAGATTTATCGCTAAGTCTCCTAGGCGGTCAACTCAAAGAAGGTAGGTGGTACCCCCAACGGGATTTGAACCCGTGCCGCCACCTTGAGAGGGTGGTGTCCTAGGCCGCTAGACGATGGGGGCCGGGTCGGTGGCCGAGGCCGCCGAGCGAAGGATCAGCATACCGAACCCCTGAGTGAGGACAAAGAAGAGTGCTGAATCGATTATTCAGAATCGGAAAGAATTCCAACATAAACGGCACCGAATTCTGTTATCTCTAGCCAGAAATAAGCAACATCTTTGGATCTCCAAAATCAGTTCATTTCGGATCTGCGACCTCACTTCAGAGGCCGTAGGTAATCGATTTAGCTCGTGACTTGGTTTCGGCGTCCAATGCCAGCAAGTCCTCGCGGAAACAAGAAAGTCAAGAGAATGAGTCCCACACCAAAAACGAACGCCGATTCATCGAGAAGATCCAAAAACTCGCCGATGGGACCGAAGCCGTCGGCGCCAGCAGCTGCTTGGCCAACCTTCCCGACGATGGTGCTCGCGATCACGCCCAACACCGAACCCCAGATGGTGCCGAGGCCTCCTATGACAGCGGTGGCGTATATGACCAATGATGCTTGGGGAGTAAATTTCTCTTGCGAAACAAACGGCACCAGAACTACCTGAAGCGCGCCACACAGTCCTGCCAAACCTGCGCTAACCGCGAAGGTCTGTAGTCGTGCCGAGATTAGGTCCACTCCATAAACGGCAGCGGCGGTGTCGTTGTCTCGGATGGCTCGCATAGCGCGACCGAGCCGGCTATTAACAAGGTTCCAAGTGGCCCATAGGGCAAGCCCTACAACCACTATGCAGAAGAGATACCGGTATACGGCGGTGGCCATTCGAGTATCGCTTGGCCACCATGAGGGCGACACAAACTCAGCGTCGATCCCTGAGCCGCTCACACCGCCCGTAAATCTCGGAAAGCGTTTACTCAAAGGTTGGAACACAATGGCGAGCCCCAATGTGACGAGTGCTAAATGAATTCCTTTGATACGAAGCGCGGGTAGTCCCACCAACGCTCCGGCTAACGCCGCAGTAGCCGATCCCAGTGCTATGGCCAGCAACCAAGGAAGAGCTAATCCGTCTACGTAGTATCCGGTAGCGAAGGCACCAACGCCAATGAAAACACCGTGGCCCAGGCTGATCATCCCGCCGTAGCCCGTCGCCACATTGACACCTAGAACTGCGAGAACTCCAATGACGATCTGGCTGGCCTGACGAACACCGGTAATGGAGGCAACAAAAGGAACGACGGCCAGGACTACAGCTATGAGAGCCGCTCCTCCTAACCCCATTCGGCTGAATCTCTGCGGAGCGAAATTGATCACACTCGCTCTATCCGCTTGGTTCCGTAAAGACCCGCTGGTCGAACTAACAGGATCGCCACCATCGCAAGCAACGCGGGTAACACGCTTAACTCAAATCCGATAAACGGCACGTACGCGGGAATCAGCGTCTGACTCAAGCCAATGATGAGGCCCCCGATTAACGCGCCTTTCGGCGAGTCAAGGCCTCCCAGCGTCGCGGCAGCAAACGCGTAGACGAGAACTCTTAGCATCATGTTCGGTTCTAACAGCACCGAGTTTGCGCTTAAGCACGCGGCGAGGGCTCCGAAACCAGACGCCAAAGCCCAGCCGTACATAAGGGTCGTTCCGACACGTACACCGACAAGTTCTGCATTGGCGTGGCTTATGGATACGGCGCGAAACGCTAAACCAGTTCGGGTCTGACGCAGCAACAAAATGAGAAGCACGAGTACGGCTAGCAAGACAGCCCATACACCGATCGTGGAGTAACGAAGTCGAGCACCAAGAATGGTGAAGTTCTGTCCTGCTCCGCTCGGAAAGACTGCAGGAAACACCCGTGGACCGGTCCCCCACCACTGCCCCATGAGCGAGTTAGTTGCTAGCAAAACGCCAATGGTGATGTTTACTAACGCTAAATCTGGCGCCCGCTCTAGTGGCCGAATTAAGGCTCTTTCGGTTACCGCGCCGCCCACCATCCCACAGACCACCGCTCCGATAATTGCCAAAGGAATCGGGAAAGGGACACCCGGTACAAGTCCGGCAAGTCCCCCACCGGTTAGACGCGGTTGCGGGCCTGACAAAAGAACGAAAGCGATGTACGCGGTAAATGTGGCCATCTCGCCCTGGGCGAAATTAAGTAAGCCCGTTGATCGAAAAATTATGACGAGCGCTAGGGCCAGCGACGAGTAGATAGCGCTGTTGAACAGCGCGTCGAAGATTCGTTGGAGTAAAAGAACCAGGTCCATGTCTAATCAGGAGCCGAGGCTAGCAACTACTTCGGAACGGTCGCGGCTACGGGGGGAGCCGATGCCGCCCCTATAACCCACGTTTTTCACAATCCGAATTGCTGTTTTTAGTAGGTGAGAACGAAACGTTGGACTGCGTATCCAATTACGAACAGAAATCCGAGCGCTCCGAGCGTTCGAGCCATAGTCGCTGGGCCCTTCGCCGAATCGGGGCGGTTGCCATCAGCGTGCGCCGCCAATTCGTTAGAACCTACAAGCATGGCGACTGGGGCCAGCACCAATATTCCCATGCGCAGACCAAATGCCAGCACACCAACAAGCAGATTGTTCACATTCATCAGCAACCAACCGACCGCAAGAAGCACCGGTCCAGCGATAGACATTTTCATCGCTACGTCGGCTCGTGTGGACTCCATACCCGGATCGAAATTAGACAACGGTTCGATTGGTTGACCCGCAGGAGTCAAGGGAACGACCTTGATGAGTTTGTTGACAATTATCCGCCCCAACGACACGATCCCACCAGGCGCGAAGAAAGTGAAAAGGATAAGAATGAGACCAAAGATGGCTTTCGCCAATGGCCCATCACCGTTAAGGGTGTACAAGCCAAGAGGTATTGAAATTCTCTTTGTGAGGTCATTCACCCAGACCACAAAGAGGCCACCAACTAGCCCACCTTGGATGGCTCCCACACCTCCAAGAACTAGACCAATAATGAGGTCAACTGCTAGGAGGAACGTGAAGTCCTGGCCGGCAACGAAACCCTTGTCCATGCACCACATCAGACCAGCCAAGGAACCTATTGATGCGCTGATAGCGAAGTTCATGGTTTTGACGATCGGAAGGTTGACGCCGTAGACCGCTGCACCTGCTTCGTTGTCACGGATTGCCAACACTGCTCGGCCTGCGCGGCTACGCAAATAGTTGGTCACTAGTAAGATCGTGATGGCGACCATCAAGACGATGACCCAATATCGGTAGGCCGAACCGCCGCGAGCTCCGTCCACTCCCGGGAGCCACTCCCAGTAACTGGGCGCAATGACTTCTTCGGAGACGCCTTTACCGTTGGGTCCGCCTGTACGGGCGGCGATACCCAGTTCGTCAATATTGACCAATGATGGGAAAACTGCCGCTTGGGCGATGGTTACCAGGGCGAGATAGAGACCTTTCACCCTTAACGCCGGCAGACCAACAACCACACCTATGAGGAAGCCGACAATCAACACCACGGGCACAATCATCCAATAATCCCAGTTTTCGTCTTGCACCAAGGATGCGGTGACGAACGCTCCGATACCCATGAACGCTGAGTGGCCAAGGGCCAACATTCCGTTGAAACCAACGACTAGGTTGACCGCCAAAATGGCGACGCCCATAATCAAGGCTCGGTTCATTTTGCCAATCTCAAATGGCTGCAGAACCAGAGGTGTCAGTAGCACAAATCCCGCTACGTAGGCCCATTGAACGTATTGCCATCTTTTGTGTTCTGCGCTGTTCTTTGCGACAACAACCAGTGGTGCACTCATTTTTGAAACTCCTCTTGTTGTTGGCTTAGACGCGTTCGACGCGGCGGGTACCGAATAGGCCCGACGGTCGGAACAGTAAGGTGATAAGGATGATGACGAAGGCTGCGGCTAGCTGCAGGATCGACATATAGAGCTGGCCAAATACCACGACGCCGCCCCAGGTCACTAGGACGGCTTGAATCAGGCCGACCAAGATGCCCCCAAGAACAGCGCCGCCGAGGCTGTCAAGGCCTCCAAGAGCTGCTCCGGCGAGGGCGTAAATCAAGATGGTCGCCATCATGTTGGGGTTAACGCCGCCGAGCTGCGGTGCAACCAATACCGCCCCCAGGGTGCCGAACGCTGAAGCGATAGCCCAACCGAACCCGAGAGTGCGACCGGTATGTACTCCGACTAGTCGTGCTGACTCCACGTTGGATGAAACAGCTCGGAACGCTAAACCAGCTTTGGTTTTGTTCAAGATCAATCCGAGAATAAACAAGGCGAGGGCAAGCGTTACCCAGATGCCAATGGATTGATACTTGAGTCGGCTTCCGAAGACTTCGATAAAGCGATCTCCGCCGACGCTGGGAACCCATGAGGGGAACTTCCCGAATGGATTGCTTAGGATGCGAACTTGGTAGTTCCAAATATCGCCAGCGACCGCGTTGAGAATTAGGAATAACCCAAGAGTGATCAACACGACCGGTAAGTGATCTGACGGGTCGAACGGTCGGGTCAGCGACCGTTCGATCAGAATACCGAGGCCCGCACTCAGAGCCATAGCTATCAGCATCGAGAGCCATAGCCAAAGGCCCTGCTCCATGTGAAGCACGTATACGAGGAAAGCGCCAAGCATGGCTAACTCACCCGTTGCGAAGTTGATCAAGGTGGTTGCCTTGAAGATCAGTACCAAGGCCAAAGCCACTGTGCCGTATATTGCGCCGAGGCTCAGCCCGTTAAAGATGAAGTCCGGAAGGATGTCAAAGTTCCAGGTCATTGCTTCTTATCCTCCTCAAGCACCCAAGTACGCTTCCTGCACTGCAGGATCGTTCTTGAGTTGGTCAGATGTTCCGTGCAGGGCGATCTCTCCCGATTCGATGACGTAGGCGTAATCGGCCATGTCAAGAGCGAGATTCGCGTTTTGTTCAACAATAAGCATGGTGAGGCCCGTCTCTTTGTTGAGCGTAATGAAACGGTCGAATAGGTCTTCGATGATGAGTGGAGCCAAACCAAGCGACGGTTCATCAAGAAGGAGAAGGCGTGGGCGGGCCATCAGGGCTCGAGCAACGGCAAGCATCTGCTGTTCACCACCAGATAGCGAACCCGCCATCTGACTAGAACGCTCACCGAGTACTGGGAAGATTTCGAACCATCGGTCAACGTCATCTTTGATTTCGTTGTCCTTGCGGGTGTAAGCACCGACCATCAGGTTGTCCATCGTGGACAACTCTGGGAAAGTGCCACGACCCTGAGGCACATGAACCATTCCCTGGCGGACAATCTCTGCTGTTCCGGTTCGGCTGATATCCCTGTCACCGAGGGTGACGGTTCCGCTGGTATTGCACATGTTGCAGATAGCTCGGAGCGTGGTGGTCTTGCCAGCGCCATTGGCACCGAGTATTACCGACACATTTTTCGCAGGAACTTCGAAATCCAAGCCGCGTAGCACCTCAACAGCGCCGTATGAGGCGTGCAGATTTTCGACCTTCAGGCCGACTTCGTCAAAAACGTCATCAACCATCAAGAGCTCCCTAGATAGGCCTCGATGACCTCTGGGTCGCTGCGAACGACGTCCGGGTCACCGTCGGCGATTTTCCGACCAAAGTTTAGTACGACCAGCTTTTCAGAAATCCCGAGCACCATACGCATGTGGTGCTCAACCAACAGAATCGTCAGATTGTGACGGTCTCGCAGATTTTTGATGTCCTGCGCTAGCGAATCGACCTCAGCATGAGTTAAGCCGGAGGCTGGTTCATCGAGCATGATCAGGCGGGGGTTCGCGATAAGAGCTCGCGCTAGTTCGATTCGCTTCAGCGTTCCGAAGGGGAGACCCGCTGCGGGGCTGTAGGCGACGTCTGTAAGTTGAACTTCGTCGAGTGCAGCCCACGCCCTATCTCGGAGGTCACTCTCTTCTTTTCGCATAGACGGCAGACGCAGCGCAGCGCTAATAACATTGGACTTCGTATTGGTGTGATCACCTACCATCACGTTTTCAATCACCGTCATGCCTGGCCATAACGCCAAGTTCTGGAATGTTCTGTACACCCCAACTCGACTGATTTCATGAGCTGACAGCGCCAACAGGTCCTGACCGTCAAAGGTCACCGATCCTGCGGTCGGGTCATAGATTCGACTGACCACGTTAAACAACGTGGTTTTCCCGGCACCGTTGGGTCCGATGAGCCCGAGGATCTGTCCTTCATCCATCGTGAATGACAAGTCATCGAGCGCGCGTATGCCACCGAACCGCACGGAGATGTCTGAAACTTCGAGCAACGCCACGCGTTGACCCCCTCTCTCTTTCGACGCACAGGCGCCATGCCCAGCGAATGCGCAAGTTACCAGCCTGAACTGGTCATGCAAGTTTCCTTTGCTTTATTCGTCCTGCTTTCTTAGCTCAAATGCGGACCAAAATCTCCTACTAGACGAACCTAATCTAAAACAATGGAGTTTTTGTTCGCAAAAAAAGCTGCTTATTTGGTTCGGGGAGGAGGACTCGAACCCCCAACGACTGGACCAGAACCAGCTGTGTTGCCAATTACACCATCCCCGACCGGATGGGCTCCGTAGAGCGAAAGGGTCAGGGTAGCGCGCTGGTTTGATCTAACAAACAATGATTCGGAGTCTCAGTATGCGCCTGTTTTTTTATGCGTCAGCAAGCATTTCGCGAGCGACAGCAATCCGCGCCAAAACGGTTTCGCGTCCCAGGGCGTGCATCGATTCGAATAGGGGTGGACCCACAGATCTTCCTGTCACTGCGACTCGAACCGGCGCTTGCGCCTTACCTAACTTCATTTGGTGCGAATCGCCGATGGCGCGCAACGTGTCGTGTAGTACATCAACTTCCCACTCTGCGTCGGCAAAAGCTCTGTGCGCTAATTCAAGAATCAGAGCCGCTTCTTCATTCAGCATGATTTTTTCCCAAGCGTTCGCATCAATCTCAGGTATCTCCACAAAAAAGAAATCAAGTTGGGGCGGGGCTTCAGAGAGCACGCGCGTGCGTTCTTGAACCAACGGCGCCACTTGCGCTAACTGAGTTGGGTCCACCGAATCACTCCAAGGTTGAGCCTCAATCCAGGGTTGTAAGGCTTCGGTAAAATCTTGCGGATTCATTGCGCGTAAGTATTCGCCGTTAATCGCCTCAAGTTTCTTAGTGTCAAACATCGCCGAAGACGCATTCACGTCCCCAAGCTCAAAAAGTTCAACGATCTCCTGCACAGGACGAATCTCAATGTCGTCTGGAGGACCCCACCCCAGAAGTGCAAGATAATTGATCATCGCGGTAGCGAGAACTCCTCGGTCGCGGTAGTTCTCAAGCGCCACATCGTCGCGGCGTTTGGAGAGCTTTTTCCGTTGCTCATTGACTATCAAGGGCAAATGCGCAAACTCGGGCACGTCTTTTGCCCCGAGTGCTTGACGAAGCATGATCACTTTGGGGGTCACATTGACCATGTCTTCACCGCGTACGACGTGTGTGATTCCCAGGTCGAGGTCGTCTACGGCATTAGCGGTAAAGAATGTTGCGGTTCCGTCGCTTCTACGCACTACAAAATCCTCAATGTGCTGATTCTCAAAGACGACGTTGCCGCGAACGGTGTCTTCCCAAGCCGTTGTGCCCTGATTGGGAACGCGAAACCGAACAGCTCCATCGTCAACGTAGGCGAAGTCGTCGGCTAACCACTGTTCGACAGCATCGTTGTACAGATCGGTTCGTTCGCTTTGGCGTACAGGCTCGCCGTCGAAGTCAATTTGGAGCCACTCGAGCGACCGATAAATGTTGTCGATGAGTTTCGGCCGCGTTAGCTCAGCGTTGGTGTCTTCAATTCGTAGAACGAGTTCGCCTCCTGTGTGTCTCGCATACAGCCAATTGAAGAGAGCGGTTCGGGCTGAACCTATATGGAGTGAACCGGTTGGAGCTGGGGCAAAACGAAGGCGGTTAGTACTCACGAACTTGAGGGTACGAGAGTAAATCGTTGGTTCAGACTTCGCGACCGAAGATCTCGAGCAGTTCCGTCTGCTCATCGGCCTCGGCCGCCGACGTTATTGGCGGATCAAACAGCTCCGGCATTTTCGCCATTTGGTCCCGTCGACCCTGAGCCCACCCAAGTGCGGCGGTCACGACTTCCTCATCGATCCGTTCATCAATTGCCAGGCCTACTGCTATGTCCCAAGCATGGATCGCGAGATCGCAAGCCCGTATTCGCAAGAATTCAACTGTAGGTATGACCTGTTCTCCGAGCGCGACGGTTCCTTCTAAATCTGCTTCTGAGAATGCTGCAACAGCGTTTCGCCATGAAGCTTCCCAAGCCATTTCTGGATCCTCAAAAACAACTTCTCTATCGACGGACATCACTTGTTCGAAGGATGCTCCATCAAGAATGAGTGGAACACGTATGTTCTCGACCACGCAGTGGGCAACTACCTCGTATACGTCCCACTCCGCGCAAGGAGTTGACGCCCCCCAATACTCAGGCAGGATTTGACGAATTCGATAGTCCACTTCAGCTGCGGCAAGCTGGTGTATTCGCAGCCAAGCCATTTTTGCATGTAGGTCACCTAACACTGTCCGGTGCCACAAGACGGATCCGATGGATCAATCCATGGTCCCGGAGATCGGCCATGTTGAGCAAGCAATCTAAGGGCGGGAGGTGTGGACAAATCAAAATCGAACGGTTCAAGTGACGGCCAGATTGTCACCTCCGGGTCCACAACCGATATTCGGTCAACGAGCAGATCATCAAGGCCAGCTCCAGCCTTTATCGCCTGCTGCAGGTCGTACCCCAATAACGTCAGTTCAACTATTCGTCGCCACAACAACTGGCGGTGCTCTGGGCTGAAACCGGCGCGATGATCCAACGAAGAGGCAACCGTCAACACTGTCCGTATGGACTCCACAACCACCTGGGTTGGTTCCCCACCCAGATCGACAGGTCCAGGCAAATGTTGTCCAGTCAACTCTGCCGCGGTCCCCAAGTTCCCATCAACAACTTGGCAGAGTAGATCGCGGACAGTGAGGTCGTTCATTGGCGGTGCGAGCAACATCGGAAGGTGCTCCCATGCTGGAAGACGCATCCTGGCAGCGAAATCGGTGCAGGCTCTGCGGTGAAGGCGCAGGATCTCCCGATCGGGTGTTGAGTCTTTCACAGCAACTCCAATAATGATGCCCAGTCTGCGGCATGGCGGTCCTTGATCTCACCAGGCGACATCATGAGAATTTCGTCTCGAACAGTTTCTACTAACACACGCGCGTCGGCGTAATGATGTGCTTCAGACACCCCTTCAAATCGTCGTTCACGTTCTTCGATCAACCCAACGTCCACCTCGTCAGCGAGAAAACCCCAGATTCGATATGCAATCTCAAGATCATGAACCACCGGTGCACGACCAAACAATGAAGCGCGTTTGAGGGCAATTTGTACACAACCCCGTTCCACGTCTGCGATGTTTTCTCTTTCGCTGACGCGTATTTGGTCTCGAAAAACGCGGCAAAGGCGCAGCGCGTATCCCTGATCCGGGCCCTGATAGCCCATCGGCCCGCCGCGGGGCTGCTCGGAATCAAGATCCCCTGGCCGCCCGGTGAGCCAAGAATTCGGAACGACATCAGGCGACCGGTAAGTGTTCGACTTACTGATCGGCAATACCGGTACGTGTCTGGGTGCTCCCATAGAAAGTCAGTTTAGGGAACCGCCGACGTCAACGCGGTACCGATGTAAAGCGAAAATTAATGCGTCGCACAGAGCCAGCCATGAAGCCTCGATGATGTTTTCTGAAACCCCTATCGTGGTCCACGTCGACTCGGCATCGCTGCTGTCAACCAAGACCCGAGTGACCGCGCCGGTTCCGCGGTTCGTGTCAAGAACACGAACCTTGTAGTCGGTCAAATGGACGTCGCTGAGTTCAGGGTAGATGTCCAGCACAGCGTTGCGGAACGCGTTATCGAGCGCGTTAACTGGTCCGTCGCCTTCGCCGACAGTGATAATGCGCTTGCCGTCGACCACTATTCGCAGCGTCGCCTCGGTATCGAACTCTCGGTTCTGGCCCCGCTCAACTAACACGCGAAAAGATTCAACATCAAAGTAATCAAACCGTTCACCGGCCGCTCGACGCATCATGAGTTCCAACGAGGCATCAGCTACCTCGAAGTGGTAACCCTCGTGTTCCAGGCGTTTCATTTCGTCGACCACTTGGATCATTTGTTGGTCCTCAAGTTCTATCCCAAGCTGCTTCGCCTTTAACTCCACCGAGGCTCTTCCCGAAAGATCTCCAAGAAGGAAGCGAGTTTGGTTCCCTACCGCACTGGGATCCACGTGTTCGTAGGTATCAGGGCGTCGAGCGATCGCACTGGTATGAAGACCTGCCTTGTGCGCAAAAGCGGAAGTACCGACATAAGGCTGCTGATGTTGGGGGGGCATGTTCATCAGTTCGGCCACATGGTGTGAGACCGAAGTCAGTCGTTCGATGTATCCCGAGGGCAGGGTCTCAATGCCCATCTTGAGCGTCAGGTTCGGGACCAACACGGTGTTGTCGCAGTTACCTGTGCGCTCGCCATAGCCGTTGATCGTGCCCTGCACGTGGGTGGCTCCAGCAATCACGCCGGCTACTGCATTAGCAACAGCACAACCAGTGTCATTCTGAGTATGCATACCAATTTGGACTCCATCGAAGTGACGCACGACTTCAGCAACGATTACCTCAACTTCGTGGGGTAACGCACCGCCGTTGGTGTCGCAGAGGACCAGACAGTCAGCACCCTCAACGGCGGCAGCCTCCAACACCCGCAAAGAGAACTCTGGGTTGCGCTTGTACCCATCAAAGAAATGTTCTGCATCAAAGAAAACGCGGAGCCCCTCCGATTTCAGAAACTGCACTGAATCGCCGACCATTGAGACTCCCTCGTCCAAGGGCTGACGCAAAGCTTCGGTGACGTGGTAGTCCCAAGACTTACCAACAATGCACACCGTCGAAGTGCCAGCCGATATTAGCGATGACAAGGTTTGATCTTGATCTACTCGACCTTTGGGTCGGCGCGTGGAACCAAAGGCGACAAGGTTCGAGTTCTGGAGTTCGAGTTCCGTTGTTGCGCGCTGAAAGAACTCCTCGTCTTTAGGGTTTGACCCCGGCCAACCTCCTTCAATCCAGTGCACCCCAAGCAGGTCAAGTTGACGAGCTACTTTCAACTTGTCTTCGGAGGAAACCGAAATGCCTTCGAATTGGACCCCATCACGGAGTGTCGTATCGAAGATTTCAACTTTTTCCGGCCAAGACGAATCGCGGACACCTTGACGATTAAGCGCCGCCTGGGAACTTTCCTCAGTCATGTTTCCCCCTGAACTAGGTTCGCGTAGATTGCTGCTGCTATTTCTTCAGTCCGCCCACTACCGGGGACTCCCTCACATGCCAGTCGCACTCGTTCCGCAGTTTTAGAGTCGCCAAGGAAATCGAGCATCATCGCGCCCGACAACACGGCAGCGGTCGGATTAGCAAGCCCTTGACCCACAATATCTGGTGCTGAACCATGAACGGGCTCAAACAGCGAGGGAGCGGTCCGTTCCGGATTGAGGTTGGCGGACGAGGCAAGTCCGATTCCGCCAGCGACGGCACCGCCAAGGTCCGTCAGAATGTCACCGAAGAGATTGTCGGTGACAACTACGTCATAGCGGGTCGGGTCCTCGACAAAATAAATACATGCAGCATCTACGTGGTTATAGGCGGTTTCAACGTCTGGGTATTCGTTAGAAACCTCTCGGAACGTGCGATCCCACAGATCTCCTGAGAAGGTCAACACGTTGGTTTTGTGCACCAAGGTGAGATGTTTCCGGGCTCTGCTCCGCGCCAATTCGAAGCTGTATCGAATGCATCGCTCCGCTCCTTTACGGGTGTTGACCGACCCTTGAGTAGCGATTTCATCAGCAGTGCCTTTCCGAAGAAAACCTCCCTCGCCGGCATAAGTCCCCTCGGTGTTTTCTCTAATCACCACGAACTCGTGACCATTTGGTAGAACGAATGGTCGGAGGTTGACATACAGGTCGAGTTCGAATCGAGCTTTGAGAAGAAGCCCCCGTTCAATCACACCTGGGGGCACCTCTGGGGTACCAACCGCCCCAAGTAATATTGCGTCATATTTGCGCAATTCTTCGAGAATGTCATCGGGGAGGATGACGCCATCTTCGAGATAACGAAAGCCTCCCAATCGAAAGTCGGTGGTGTCTAGGTCAGCTCCAGCAGCTCTCATAACATCGAGGGCGACTGAGATCACCTCAGGTCCAATGCCGTCTCCCCCGATTACTGCAATCTTGTGCGGCACGTCGATTCTCCTAATTTATATATTTGGTGTTGATCAGTGGGTGCCGCTGCAATATGCGGCTCTGTAACGGCAACGACCGTCCCAAAGGGACGGTCGACAGGCGCACACGGTGACCGTGTGCGCTACGAAATGATGATGATGACGGTCAAGAGTGCCTTCACAACATCCATTTTCGACAACTAGAGCCGCTACGTCAAACTGAGTTCAAAACTCAAGCCGAACATTCGTGTCACCGTTCTTGCATAGCCACGAATTCGATACCCTCTGAGAATGGCCGAAACGCACCGTCTTTCTCCTGAAGCGCATGCACGCCTCGCCGCTGAGTTCAAAGACCTAACCACTCGCGGCCGAATCGAAATTGCCGACAAGATCGAAGAGGCTCGTTTACTTGGTGACCTCTCCGAGAACGGCGACTACCACGCAGCCAAAGAGGAACAAGGAAAGATGGCAGGACGCATACTTCACCTGACGTCAGTCCTTGAAAATTGCGAAATTCTTGAGCAAACATCAAATGATTCGGTCACGTCAGGCGTCGTGGTTGAAATCAGATTCGATGGTGATCAAGCGACTGAGCGGTACCTTTTCGGTTCGATTGAAGAACGTAGAGACAATCTCGAAGTTATTTCACCACGCTCACCAATGGGACAAGCTCTTGAGGGTGCCCTCGTCGGCGCAACAGTGAGTTACCAAGCCGAAGCGGGTGCCTTGACAGTAGAGATCGTCTCGATCGAGGTTTGAAGGTTTCCCATGACCGGCGACCCAGCAATTGCCCCCAGAGAAGCTTCTCAAACAGATGACCACAAAAACCGTATGGTGCTTCCACGAGGCCGCCACTACGACTTATCAGGCCGAGGTCGCACATTCGCACGTCTACTGCAGGCACCGCCAGGCGCTCCGACCATTTTGTTGCTTCATGGTTGGGCCGCCACAGCGGATCTGAATTGGTACAGCAGCTACGCGGCCCTCGAAGGCAGATACGGACTTATCGCCCTTGACCATCGTGGTCATGGTCGGGGAATTCGTTCCCAGAAACCGTTTCGATTGACAGACTGCGCTGACGATGCTGTTGCGCTTCTCGACGAGCTCGGAATCGAACACGTCGTCGCTGTCGGGTACTCCATGGGGGGCCCAATTGCTCAACTAATTTGGCGCAGACACCCCTCCCGAGTGTTGGGGCTAGTGATGTGCGCGTCCGCAGCCTCATTTAGCACCACCCGACAAGACCAAGTGCGTTTCGCAGCGATAGGCACTCTGGCCCTGGCGGCGCGAGTTATTCCCAAAGCATTGCGTCAACTCATAGGGAGTCAACTTCTAACAGGAAAGTCAGGACGAGACCTTCGACAATGGGCTATCGGAGAGTTACGCCGCCACGACCCGCTTAAACTCATCCAGGCAGGACGTCGCATCGGATTGTTCGATAGTCGCCGCTGGCTACGGACCATTGATGTTCCGGTCTCTGCGGTAGTGACAAAGGACGACGAGGTCGTCTCTATCGCACGGCAACGAGCCATGTTGGAAGTAATTCCAGGCGCAACCTGGCATGACATAGACGGCACCCATACCGTCTGTGTCGGTCAACCCGAGCTGTTCCGTGAAGCACTTCTAGCCGCCATCTCCGACGTTCTCACAAAGTCTGGTTGGACCGAAGCAGGCGCGAACTGACACAGTACGTGGTGCACTTGAGGTACATAACATGAGCACGAAAAAGGATCTGGATGTCCGGTAAGACCATTAGCGACAAGGTTTGGGAACAACACATAGTCCGAAGTGGCGACGGACTACCCGACCTTTTGTACATAGATCTCCATCTAATTCACGAAGTGACATCCCCCCAGGCCTTTGATGGATTACGACTCAATGGTCGCAGCGTGCGGCGGCCTGACCTCACAGTGGCGACCGAGGATCACAACGTTCCCACGGAGGATATTCATCTCCCAATTCCCGATCCGATCAGCAGAAAGCAAGTTGAAGTTCTGCGATCAAACTGCGAGGAATTCGAAATCCAGTTGTACCCGATGGGTGATCCTGGTCAGGGAATCGTCCACGTCATTGGCCCCGAAAAAGGTCTCACCTTGCCGGGCATGACGGTGGTCTGTGGAGATAGCCACACATCTACCCATGGCGCATTCGGTGCCTTAGCATTTGGGATCGGTACCTCCGAAGTAGAGCACGTGCTGGCAAGCCAAACTCTTCCACAAACTCGACCCGGCACCATGGCTATCAACGTTGAGGGCGAAGCACCTTCAGGAGTAACAGCGAAAGACATCATTCTCGCAATCATCGGCCGTATTGGAACCGGAGGCGGCATCGGACACATCATCGAGTATCGCGGTTCTGCAGTCCGTGCTCTGTCAATGGAAGGCCGTATGACGGTTTGCAACATGTCTATTGAGGCTGGCGCCAAAGCAGGCCTGGTAGCTCCCGACGAAACTACTTTTGCCTACCTACAAGGTCGCCTCCATGCCCCCTCAGGCGAGGACTGGGAAACTGCGGTCGCGGACTGGGCCGCGTTGACCACCGATTCCGACGCTTCCTTCGATCAGTCGGTGGATATTGACGCTACTCAGTTGGAGCCTCACGTGACTTGGGGAACGAATCCAGCTCACGTCATTCCCATTAGCGCTCCTATCCCCGGTCCCGACGCTTATTCCGACCCCGTCGCGGCCGGAACCGCCGAACGCGCTTTGGAATATATGGGACTTACTGCAGGCAAAAAACTCAGTGACGTAGCCGTGGACACTGTGTTTATCGGCTCGTGCACCAATTCTCGTATTGAAGATCTTCGGTCCGCGGCCGAAGTGGCAAGGGGACGCAAAGTCAAAGATGGGGTGCGAACCCTCGTGGTACCTGGTTCTTTTGAGGTGAAGGTTCAAGCAGAGGCAGAGGGCCTGGACCGAGTGTTCACGGATGCAGGTTTCGATTGGCGCGAGCCAGGGTGCTCTATGTGTCTGGCGATGAACGCCGACAAGTTGGAGCCAGGTGAGCGTTCCGCGTCTACCTCGAACAGAAACTTCGAAGGCAGGCAGGGCCGGGGCGGCAGAACGCACCTGGTTTCACCAGCCGTAGCTGCGGCTACGGCTATTGCAGGGACATTCGTTACTCCCGCGGATTTGGACTGAAAGGGGTCGGCAAATGCAAGCAGTTCGAGTTCACGAAGGACGAGCAGTGCCGCTCGATCGCAGCGATGTCGACACTGATCAAATCATCCCCAGCGACTGGCTAAAGCGGGTAGAACGCACCGGATTCGGCAAGGGTTTGTTCTCCGAATGGCGAGATCAACGAGACTTCATTTTGAACGACGAAAGTTACGCCGGGGCCTCAATTTTGGTAGCTGGTCTCAACTTCGGAACGGGGTCTTCTCGCGAGCACGCTGTGTGGGCTCTAATGGATTACGGCTTCATGGCAGTGATCTCGCCTCGGTTCGGGGACATATTCAGAAACAACGCCACAAAAAACGGGCTCATTCCCTGCCAGATCAGCGAGGACAGCGCGACCAAACTCAGAGAAGCTCTCCATTTAGACCCTGACCTCGCAGTGACCGTTGACGTGGAACGGCTAAAGGTGCTGGCTCCAGCCATCGGGCTTGAAGAAGATTTTCCTATGGATTCAGCAACCCAGGAACGGTTTCTCGAAGGGCTCGACGATATTGGAATCACCCTCCGCAGTGAGAAATCAATCGGGGCTTTTGAGGGAACCCGACCGGGATGGTTACCCAGCACTCGAAGCTAACTAACCAGATTGTGATTAATCAACGCTCACAAGTGAGGCTGACCAAATACCGGGCTCTGTCTTCAAGGTCTCTAACACGTCGTCAGCTATCACTTCATCCGACGCCAACGCCATTAAGGCGAGATCACCGCGCCGATCGCGCCCTAATCCCATAAAAGAAATATTGACATCGGCCCTCCCCAGAATGGTGCCCACAATTCCGATCATTCCAGGTCGGTCATCATTGCGGATGACCAATATGTGATTCGCTAATGGGACCTCAACCGAGTGGTCGTCGATCATCACTATCCGCGGTTCATTCCCAGAGCGGACGAGTGTCCCCGCGACAGAATGACCGCCTCCGCGCACTTCAACCAAATTGCGGAATTCACCAGCGTCTTGTGACCCGACGTCGCGCACCAGTACGCCCATCTTCTCGGCGTATTCGAATGCGTTCACGAAGGTGACTGGGCCGCTCACCGCGGGCCCAAGGATTCCTCGTAGGATCGCCAGCACGAGGATCCGTCGGTCATATCCGGCGATCTCGCCTGCGACTTTCACCTCTATATCGTCCGGTATTCCCCGGACCAAACCACCAAGGAAAGCTCCTAGTCGCTCACCGATTCCTAAATACGGCCGAAGCGCATCAGATGCTTCTTCGGCGGCAATATTGACTGCGAACGGAACGAAATCGCCATCAAGCGCTAAGGCGACCTGTTCAGCGATGGTCACACCGGCTCGATCTTGCGCCTCATGGGTGCTGGCACCTAAATGAGGGGTCACCACTACGTCGGGTCGACCAAAAAGAGATGACTCCGACTTCGGTTCTATGTCAAAAACGTCCAGCGCCGCGCCTGCAATTTGGTGGTTGTCTAAGGCCGCCGCTAGATCAGCCTCCACAACCACACCGCCGCGCGCAGCATTGACAAGGCGCGCGCCAGGTTTGAACTTGGTGAATCTTTCGGCATTAAAGAGGCCGACCGTTTCAGCGTTCTTTGGCAAATGAATCGTCACAAAATCGGAGCGGCTTAACAGATCGTCGAGTTCCGTCATTTCCACGTTGATGGTGCGTGCCGAATCTGCGCTCACGAAAGGGTCGTAGGCCAGAAGTCGCACGTCGAAGCCAGCCAAACGCTGCGCGACAAGCCGGCCGACTCGCCCCAGCCCCACAATGCCCACCGTTTTGTGGAGCAACTCGGTGCCAGTCCATAGTCCGCGTTCCCAACGGCCATCGGTAAGAGCGGCGTGGGCTTGGGGGAGGTTGCGCGCCAACGCAAGGAGAAGACCCACCGAATGCTCCGCCGCTGACACCACGTTTGACTCCGGAGCGTTACAAACAAGAATCCCACGCGACGTTGCTGCGGCAGTGTCGACATTGTCCAACCCCACGCCTGCCCGTCCAACGACTTGAAGCTGACGCCCCGCCTCCAGGAGCCGCTCATCGACCACCGTCGCAGAACGAATAATTAGAGCATCCGCGTCGGTAATTGCCAATTGAAGTTCTTTCGCGGTGAGATCGAGGCGCACATCAACTTCGTGGCCGCGGGCTCGCAAAAGGTCGAGACCCGCCGCCGCCAACTTCTCCGGCACCAGAACACGGGCCATTTCAGCTTGCTACCAGTTCAGTCACGCGGTTGATTCCCTCGACTAGATCGTCGAGGCCTAAGGCAAAGGAGAAACGGCCATAGCCCGGTGCGCCGAATGCTTCGCCGGGCACAAAGGCGACGTTCGCTTCTTCCAACACGATCGTTGCCAAATCCAGAGTTGAATCCACTTCGCGGCCCGCAATTATTCGACCAATCAACCCCTGCAACGATGGGAACGCATAGAAGGCTCCTTGCGGTTCAAGGCACGCGACTCCTTCAATTTCATTCAACATGCGGTGGATTGTGAGGCGACGTTCATCAAAAGCGGCACGCATGACTCCTATGTCATCGAGATTCCCGCTTACGGCTGCAGCTGCCGCGACTTGGGCCACGTTACAAACATTCGAGGTGGCGTGACTTTGCATGTTCGAAGCCGCCTTGATGATGTCGGGGGGTCCGGCCATCCAACCCACACGCCATCCAGTCATCGCGTACGTCTTTGCTACACCGTTTAACACGACGCATTTATCGAGGATTTCGGGGACCACAACCGGCATCGAATAGTGAACCGCGTCGCCGTACACAAGGTGTTCATATATTTCGTCGGTGATCACCCATATGTCGTTAGCGACAGCCCAACGACCTATCGCCTCTATTTCTTGTTTCGAATAGACCGCACCAGTCGGGTTCGACGGGGATACGAACACCAATGCTTTTGTCCGCTCGTTTGTTGCTGCTTCGAGTTGTTCAACGGTGACGCGAAATCCTTGATCGGCACCTGCGAAGATTTCGATCGGAACTCCACCAAACATGCGAATTGATTCGGGGTATGTCGTCCAATACGGAGCTGGGAGCAACACTTCGTCACCCGGGTCTAGCAACGTCATCATCGTGTTGAAAACAGCTTGCTTTCCGCCATTGGTAACCAAGAATTGGTCGAGTGGAATATCCAAGCCGGAGTCGCGCATCGTCTTCACGGACAAGGCTTCCTTGAGCTCCGGAAGTCCACCGGCCGGCGAGTAATGGTGATGTCTGGCTTCGGCGCAAGCAGATATAGCGGCCTGCACTATGTAGCCAGGTGTGGCGAAATCGGGCTCACCGGCGCCGAAACCGATGACATTTCGCCCTGATGCCTTCAAAGCCTTAGCTTTTGCATCAACGGCAAGCGTTGCTGATTCGGCGATCTGTTCTACGGCTGACGAAATTCGATTGGTCACGGATACACTCCTGAGTGATCGGGACGTGTCGCAAACGTCCGACGGACATAGTGGCAGGCGATGACCGCGACTGAAACTTCCATTTCTCTTCCCACTGCATTACTTCCCAAAGATGGGCGTTTCGGGTCAGGCCCTTCCAAGGTCCGACCTGAAGCTATTCACGCTCTTTCTAGTCTCGCTCAAGACTATTTAGGGACCAGTCACCGCCGAGCAACCGTTAAAGACCAAGTGTCAAGGCTACGAAGCGGACTCATAAATCTATTTGATTTACCAGATGGTTGGGAAATTATTTTAGGTAACGGTGGTACGACCCTCTTTTGGGATGCGGCGTCTTTCGGTTTGATCGAATATGTCAGTCAGCACTTGGACTTCGGTGAGTTCTCGTCAAAATTCGCCCAGGTGGTCCAAGCAGCTCCACATCTCGCGGAACCTCAAATCATCAGCAGCGAACCGGGCACGCACCCGCTTCCAATCGCGTCAAATGTCGACACTTATGCACTTACCCACAACGAGACGTCAACTGGTGTGTCGGCAGTCCTAAGTCGCCCAACCAGCGAAGGGTTAGTACTCGTAGATGCAACATCAGCAGCGGGGGCAATCCAATGGAACTCATCCGAGGTCGATTGTTACTACTTTGCCCCTCAAAAGGCCTTAGCTTCTGACGGCGGTTTGTGGCTTGCCGCGTGTTCTCCTCGCGCAGTTGAGCGCATCGAGCTTCTCGCTTCAGGAGATCGTTGGATTCCTGCCGGTTTAGATTTGGGGATCGCTCTTACTAACTCTCGCCAAAACCAGACCTACAACACACCAAGCCTCGCGACAATTTTTCTGACAGCGGAAACGGTTGACTGGATCAACGAGTCAGGTGGGCTTCAGTGGTCCGAAGCTCGATGTAGGGCAAGCAGCGACACGATTTACCAGTGGGCTGACGCGAGGCCCTTCGCTGAACCCTTCGTCATCGACGCAGGTCAACGTTCACCTGTTGTGTGCACTATCGATTTTGATGGTGTTGAGGCAGATGCAATTAGCAGAGTGCTTCGAGCCAACGGCATCCTTGATACAGAGTCATATCGCAAACTTGGCCGAAATCAGCTTCGGATCGCGACATTCCCGGCGGTCGATCCCGACGATGTACGAGCATTGTGCGCATGCATCGATTACATCGTCGAATCTTTGACGTAAACGACGCTGGACAAAGTTTTCAGCTGACTCAATTCAGATATGAGTGATTCGGGTGAAATGCTATTAGTCGTGCCGCGGAGTTTTGACGACTCAGCACTCGAGACCATGAATCGGACGGATCTGAAATTAAATCGCCCGGATCCGCGTCAAAGGTCCACCACGCTCCTTCTTCTAGTTCGGCGTGCAGTTGACCTGCACTCCAACCGGAATAACCCAAGTAAAGACACACGTTTCCCAAGTCTTCTTGAGCTATGTCTGGCTCCTCTTCTACATCTAATAACGCTATCTGCTCAGTAATGGGAGTCGAACCCCTCCAAGTAGCCGACGCGGGAACAAGCGCAATCAGGGCATTCGGTTGGATCGGCCCACCAGAAAAAACTTTTGGAGTGATTCCCCCATCTCCTACCCATCGGGGAAGAATTTGTTCGGTCGAAATTTCAGATGGCCGGTTGAGAATGACACCCAAAGAACCTTCTGCCTCGTGTTCGATGAGCAGTACTACCGAACGCCAAAAGTTCGGATCTTCTAGTTGGGGAGTTGCAACCAGCAGACAGCCGCGTCGCGGCGCACTTATTGGGGTCACCAATCGGTTTGCCACCCCGTCACTCCTTCCCAAGATCGTCGACAAGAAAGCATTCGGTGCCGTCTAGTTGATTTAGTTGACGCCGCCACCCGATACTTCAGTAACGTCCTGCTTGCCTGCGGTAATCCATGGCATCATCGCTCGCAATTCATTTCCCACGGCTTCAATAGGATGTTGCTTTCCTTCCTCTACGAGCCGCTTGTAGTTGGGTAATCCGTTGCGATTCTCGTCGATCCATTCCTGCGCGAAGCTGCCGTCTTGGATCTCAGCGAGAATTCGCCTCATCTCTGCCCGTGTCTCGTCAGTGATGATCCGAGGTCCTCGAGTCAAGTCTCCATATTCAGCCGTTGTTGAAATTGAATAACGCATTCCAGCAATTCCAGCCTCGTATATGAAGTCGACGATCAACTTCACCTCATGGAGGGTTTCGAAGTAGGCGGACTCGGGCTGGTAACCCGCTTCGACAAGCGTGTCGTAACCCGCTCGGATTAATTCGGTCAATCCACCGCAGAGCACAACTTGTTCACCGAATAAGTCGGTCTCGGTTTCCTCCGCGAATGTAGTGCTCAATACCCCGCCTCGAGTGCCTCCGATTCCCTTGGCGTACGCGAGGGCGTCGGCGAGTGCGTTGCCTGTCGCGTCTTGATGAATTGCCACAAGCGCCGGGACACCTCCGCCTTCGGCGTAGGTTCGGCGAACGTGGTGTCCAGGTCCCTTCGGAGCGATCATCCACACGTCGACGTCGTCAGGGGGCTGAATTTGGTCAAAATGAATATTGAAACCGTGAGAAAACGCGATGGCATTCCCGGTGGACAGATTTGGGACGATTTGTTCTGCATAGATCGCGGCCTGTTCGGTGTCAGGCAGTGCCATCATCATGATGTCGGCTTGCGCCGCTGCTTCAGAAATACTGAGCACTGGTAAGCCTTCGGCTTCTGCCTTTGCTATTGACGAGGAACCGTCACGAAGGCCGACAACCACGTTGACGCCACTGTCCCGAAGGTTCAGGGCGTGGGCGTGTCCTTGTGAGCCGTAGCCCATGATCGCGACGGTGCGTCCCGTGAGGCGCCCTAAATCGGCGTCGGCTTCGTAATAAATGGTGGCTGGCATCGATGTGCTCCTGATAGAAGAGACCGCAGTGCGGCTAAAGGTGTATCCGTTTCTAGAGATGATTCTCAGCCATCGAGGCGGCCTAGCGCAATCCGACCTGTTCGCTGTAGCTCAAGAATTCCGAACTTGTGGAGCGCAGTTTCGCAGAGATCGAGTTGATCGGGGTGCGCGTGAAGGCTGACTATTAGCTCCTCACCGTTGGAATCAACGACCGATCCTCCGTATTCCGTCAACAATTGCTGCACTGCTTCCGCGTCGGTACCGGTTACCCGCGCCAACATCAATTCACGCTCGATAGAAGAAGCAGGTTGTAGTTCAGTGATTTCGAGGACGTTCACGAGCTTGTCAAGTTGCTTCGCTATTTGGGTCACATCGGTGTTGTCGACGTCCACGACAATGCTGATTCTGCTGAGAGAGGTATCGTCGGTAGGCGCCACCGCTAGCGAAAAGATGTTGAAGCCTCTGCGGCTAAACAAACCCGCGATTCGGGCCAGAACGCCAAAGCGATTCTCGACAAGCACTGTGAGGATGTGGAGGTTGTGTTGACCATCAGTACTAGGCACTTCTGTCATGAGGGCGCCGTACCTTTGCCTTTAGCGTCTGCGTCTCCTTCGGGACCGAGAATAATGTCGTCGTTGGATCCTCCGGCAGGCACCATCGGATAGACCTTTTCGAATGCATCGACTCGAAAGTCAATAACGACGGGGCGATCGTTGATGGAGTTTGCTTTTTGGATGGCGGAGAGAACTTCTTCAGCGGACTCAACGCGAATTCCGACACATCCCATGGCCTCAGCCCACCCGACGTAGTCCGGATGATCGGGACTTAAGTAAACCTCGCTGTAGCGCTCGTCATAGAACAACTCTTGCCACTGGCGAACCATTCCTAGGTAGGCGTTATTCAGAATTGCGATTTTCACCGGAATGTTTTCAGCCGCGGCAGTAATGAGCTCCTGCGCCGTCATCTGAAAGCACCCGTCACCATCGATCGCCCATACAGTCCGATCAGGTTTTCCGGCTTTCGCTCCTATTGCGGCAGGGACAGCGAAGCCCATAGTGCCTAAACCGCCAGAATTCACCCACGTATATGGGTAGTCAAATTTCCAATATTGACTCGCCCACATCTGATGTTGCCCCACGCCAGCGACAACGATTGCGTCATCGGGAGTATTGTCACGTAGTTGCTCCAGAACGAACTGCGGTTTTAGGGGGAAGCCGCTTTCCGCTTGTTCATACGTCAAAGGGTGCTGTTCCTCCCAGCCGCTAATTGTCGACTTCCAGGCCGACCGGTCGGGGCTAGTGCGAACTGACATTTCAAATTCAGCGATTAAAGCCTCTAACGCGATTTTTGCGTCACCTTGGATGGCGACGTCAGGTCTTCGCACCTTGCCATGCTCGGCGGGGTCGATGTCGACGTGGATGATCTTGGCGTCGGGCGCGAAAAACTCTGGGTTGCCGGTGACTCGGTCATCAAAGCGGGCGCCAAGGTTGATGAGCAGGTCAGACCGCTGAAATGCCATCACCGATGTGTAGTTCCCGTGCATGCCTGGCATTCCGAGGCAAAGAGGATGCCGATCTGGGAATACCCCCCGGGCCATCAGGGTCGTAACGACATGAATATCGGTGAGCTCCACGAATCGTTTCAACGCTTCGCTCGCTCGCGCTTTCAGCAAACCGCCTCCTGCGTAGATGACTGGTCGCTCGGACGCGCATATAAGTTCTACTGCGTTGGAAATTTTTTCTGGATCAACCGCCGTGATCGGTGAATATCCGGGAAGATCAACCTCGTCGGGCCAGTACCACTCCATCATGTCGTTGCTGACATCTTTCGGGACATCAATGAGAACGGGCCCTGGGCGTCCAGTGGTAGCGATGTGGAACGCCTCTTTTACGATTCTCGGAATGTCGGAGGGATCGGTTACGAGGTAATTGTGCTTTGTGACGGCCATCGTAATTCCGGTGGTATCGCATTCTTGGAAAGCATCAGAACCGATCGCTCCGAGCGCGACTTGTCCGGTGATTACGACCAAGGGAATTGAATCCATATAGGCGTCGCAGAGCGGAGTGACAATGTTGGTGGCTGCCGGTCCGCTGGTCACGATCGCGACCCCAGGTTTACCGGTCACATGCGCATACCCCTGGGCCATATGACCTGCGCCTTGTTCGTGGCGGACAAGCACATGGCGAATCTTGGAGTCGATGATTGGGTCATATACGGGGAGGATTGCTCCTCCGGGAAGACCGAACATCACCTCGACATCGCACATCTCAAGACTCTTTATGAGGGCTTGAGCGCCGGTGAGTTCCATCGGTCTTCTCCTAATTTGTGAAGTTTGTGTGGGTTTGGATTTTGGGCGGGCCTAGAAACGGAAAAGGCCCCCGGTGGGGACCATGGGTAAGCGGAATCGAGCGACCCGCTTATACGGGTACTACGAGGAAGCGATTAACGCAGGAGTGGTCTGTTTGTGATCGCATGCAGCCATTTTGGCGGCGAGAGGTGCTACTCGCAACCCGAGAAGGCAGATCTCGCGGTTCGGCAGGGCGCGCGACGGTAGATTCAACGCTTAATGGCACGGCTTTCGAGGACCACACGCGTCATCGTTATTGCCGTGATGGGAGTATCTCTCATCGCGCTGTTACGGGTTCCTAGTGAGAAACCCGGCGGCTCATCTGGTCATCGAAATGAGATTCGATGGCGGGTACCCACGGAAAATACAGTTCCTTTTGAGGAAACCAGAGAGTTTGCGCTGTCAAACGAAAGTTGCCCTGTCGGTCTTCCTTTACTTGAACCAACGCATGTCGATTCCGTTGATCTAGAACTGTCTCTCTTTCTTGACCTACCGGGGGCTATTTCACTCGTATTCCTCAGCAGCAACAGCGGCTTTGTCGCTGAGAGGAACGGGCGGGTTTACGCGTTTGAGTCGGGAAAGCTCTCGGCTGAGCCAGTCATCAACCTCACCGAAAATACCAGCACTGACATGGACCAGGGACTATTGGGGTTGGCAGTTTCTCCTGACAAGGGATGGTTGTATCTCAATCGGACCGATTTGAGCGGTTCAAGCGTGGTTACGGCTCATTCCTTGAGGTCGGGCATCGCGGATCCCGGCACCGCGGTGGAGATCATCATCGTCGATCAACCGTCTGCGATGCACAACGGCGGTGATCTGTTGTTTGATCCCGAGGGATACCTGCTTGTCTCTTTCGGGGACGGAGGCGGCTTGGGTGACCCGCACGGGCATGGTCAGGATCTTTCGACACCTTTAGGATCTGTGCTGCGGCTCGAGGTCAACCCTGAGTTATGGCCACCTCACAAACCAGCACCGAAAAACCCCGATCTCGGCCCTGGCTCCGACCCCCGAATCTGGATCAGCGGTGTTCGGAACCCGTTTCGTTTCTCATTCGATGAAGTTACGGGTGACCTCTGGCTGACAGATCTGGGTCAGCAATGCGTTGAGGAGATAACAGTCTTGACGTCGGCCGAGGCGGGCGCCAACTTGGGTTGGAACCTCGTGGAGGGCTCACGACCGTTCATGGGTCAGGTCGAATCATCTCTGCGGAGGCCCGATTTCGAGTATCGCCACGGGCGCGGCCGTTGCGCAATCATCGGTGGTTTTGTCGTACGTGACGGACCTCATCCAATTCTCGAGGATCGGTACCTTTTCGCCGATATGTGCGGGGCTCAATTGATGTCTTTGCGGTTAGACAAAGAACCGTCAGTGTTAGCACTCCCTTTGCACTCAACGCATCCAGTGGCTTTTGCCACCGGCCCCGACAAAAGTCTCTATGTCGTTGACCTAGCCTCTGGTGTTTGGCGTATTGGCGCTAAAGGCTGACTCAAATTGTTTCGCCGGACCTCGCATGATCGCTCCATCCTGGTTCTTGCAATACCCGCTTTCGTCGCGCTGATCGCTGAGCCGCTTTATGTCCTGACCGATACGGCCATCGTCGGTCACATCAGTACCGAAGCCCTCGCCGGTCTCGCGGTCGCAGCTGCAATTTTACTGACCGTCTATTCCATGCTGATTTTTCTGGCCTACGGCACGACCGGAATAGTTGGTCGCCTTCTCGGCTCAGGCCAGCAACAAGATGCTGCTGCGCAGGGTATCCAAGCGGTTTGGCTGGCTATTTTCTTAGGAGCAGCCGCTACCGCCGGCATAGCGCTGTTTTCGGGACTTTTGGTGGACCTCTTTGAGCCAAGTTCTCTAGTCCGTAGGCAAGCATTGACGTACCTGAGAATTAGCTTGGTTGGTTTAATTGGGCAGCTCATCGTGATGGGCGGTACCGGCTACCTTCGAGGGTTGCAGGACACGCGCACCCCATTGGTGGTGGCTCTTACAGGAGCATTAACCAATCTGGGTTTGGAGCTCGTTCTGGTTTTTGTCTTCGATTTAGGCATCGCCGGGTCAGCTTGGTCGACCGTAATTGCTCAATGGCTTTGCGCTTGCGCCTATGTGAGAGTCATTTTCAAAGCATCGTCAAAACTTCAGGCATCTATATGGCCCAATTTCCGACGTCTCGTACGGTACGCCACCGTTGGGTTGCATCTGTTTATACGGACCAGCGCACTTCGAGCCTCTTTTCTTTTGGCGGCTGCGCTTGCGGCACGAAAGGGCACGACCGAATTGGCTGCGCACCAGATCGGTATCGAAGTTTGGAGCTTGCTGGCATTGGGGTTGGATTCGGTAGCAATCGCTGGTCAAGCCTTAATCGCCAAATTTCTCGGAGCGAGTCAAGTTGCAACTGCTAAAGCGGTGAGCCGTCGAATGATCGGCTTAAGCATCCAAATCGGTTGCGTCGGCGGTGCGGTGCTTCTAGCTGCCCGATCTCCGATTGCGAAGTTATTTACGAATGACGTGGCGGTGGCAGAGTTAACGGGCTTCCTCCTTATCTTCGTCGCTCTAACGCAACCTCTCAACGCGCTGGTATTTGGCATCGACGGCATCTTGATCGGCGCAGGCGACCTTCGATTCTTAGCTTGGGCAATGATCAGCACTTTCGCGGGATACGCAGGAATCGCGCTCGCCACAGCGAACTTTGGAATGGGGTGGCTTTGGGCGTGTTTGGTTGCCTTGATGATTTTTAGAGGTGGGGCGGTTTGGGCCAGATTCACACAAGGGGGTTGGATTCGCGTCGGTGCTGATTAGCTACCTACCAACCGACGGACCACATCTAGTGCTACAAACTTGTACCGCAATCGAAGACAGAGGTACCTATGCCATCGATCAAGGTGATCGAGGACATCGGCGTTCGCCATCAGGCACGGCTAAAGGCAGCGGATCTATGGTCCTGTCAAAGCTTGTTAAAGGCTGGCGCCACTAAACGCGGGCGAAGAGTGATCTCTGAAACTGTCGGCGTCGCGGAAAAGCGGGTCCTTGAGTGGGTCAACAAGGCGGATCTGATGCGAGTCAAAGGGATCTCGACTCAGTATTCAGAACTCCTTGAAACAGTCGGAGTTGACTCAATCCGCAAACTTCGTCGAAGCCGGTCTGCGCAGCTCCACAAAGCTCTCGTTGACGCTAACAAAAACCACCGCAAACCACTGGTCAGGCGCATGCCATCCCAAGATCAACTCAAATACTGGCTTGAACAAGCAAAACAGTTATCGCAGATCGTGAAATAACGATATTGCGGCTAATCATCCTTTTCGCTGTCGAAGAATTGAGTTGACGGCCTTGCCGTCTGCTTGGCCCTTCGAGGCCTTCATAACCGCTCCAACGAACACGCCTTGAACCTTGTCTTCGCCCTCGCAGAACTTGACCCAAGCTTCGGGATTTTCGGTGATAGCGCGGTCGACAAGGATCTCGAGTTCGTTGGACTCCATCGCTTCGAACCCGCGGGTTTGAGCGATCGACGTCGGATCAAGGCCGGTGTCAACCATCTCTGACAGGACCTGTTTAGTTTGCGTAGCGGTCAAAACACCCGATTTTTCCATAGCGATAAGTGCGGCAAAATGCTCGGCGTCGAGTCCGGCAGCACCGTCGATTGCAAGATTCTGTACGGCATGCGTAGTTGCGCGTTGGGCGTCAGCGCCGGCATCTATCGCAGCGAATATCAATGACGACAGCCCGCGATTTACGATCGTGGCAGCCGTTTCCAGATCTACCCCGGCACTATCCGCAAGTCTCTTTCGTTGCTCAGCAGGAAGTTCAGGCATTCCGGCCGCGATTTGTTGAATCCAGTCCGTGTCGGGGTCGAGAAGCACCAGATCCGGCTCGGGAAAATATCGGTAATCGTTAGCTTCCTCTTTGGAGCGAAGCGTGTGAGTCCTCCCCTCTTCTGACCAATGCCGGGTCTCTAGCTGTGGTGCTTCGCCCGCTTCGTACAACCCGATATGTCGCTCAGCTTCATAGCTGATGGCACGGTGCAAAGAGCGCAACGAGTTCAGATTTTTTATCTCACAACGGGTACGCAATTCATCTGAGCCGAACGGTCGAACGCTTACGTTGGCGTCAACTCTCATCGACCCCTCTTCCAAGCGCGCTTCCGACGCCTCAGTAGCTATCAAGATTGCTCGAAGCTCTTCAACATAGGCGCGAGCATCTTCGGCCGATCGAATGTCCGGTCGTGAGACGACCTCGAGCAACGGAACCCCCGCACGGTTGTAGTCCACCAACGCCTGCGAAGCCCCGTGGATTCGCCCATCTTCGCCACCTATGTGGGTGGTCTTCCCAGCGTCTTCTTCGAGATGCGCGCGCTCAATGCCTATGCGTGTGCCGTTCGGAAGATCAAGAGCACCGTTGATGCAAATGGGTTGGTCATATTGACTGACCTGATAGTCCTTGGGCATGTCCGGATAAAAATAGTTTTTCCGATGAAAGACCGATGGCTGAATCTCGCAACCAAGTGCTAGGCCGATGGTCATTGCCAATTCGACGGCTCGGCGGTTAAGCACGGGTAACGAACCGGGCAGACCCAGACATACGGGGGTGACGTTCGTGTTCGGCTCATCACCGAAGCGATTGGGTGCGTGAGAAAACAGCTTCGTATTAGTGGCCAACTCCACATGCACTTCTAAGCCGACCACAATTTCCCATTCGCTCACGGGGTGCCTCCCTCAGGGGCCTGCGACTCGATGAACGACCCAGTTTGAAACATGAGCGACTCCCCCAGTTGGGGAGCCATAACTTGAACACCTACGGGCATGCCATAGGCGCCAGATCCAAAGGGAATAGACATTGCCGGGTCGCCAACGAGGTTGCTTGGGACGGTGCAGGTGTCGCAGCGGTACATAGTCATAGGGTCTGAGCGCTCCCCAAACCGGAAGGCAACGGATGGAGAAGTTGGCGACAAAAGAACGTCATGGTTCGAGTAAGCAACGTCGAAGTCACGTCTCGTCAGGGTGCGTACCTTCTGCGCCTTGCCATAGTACGCATCGTAATACCCGGCGCTTAATGCAAATGTTCCGAGCATCACCCTCGCAATGACTTCGTCACCGAATCCCCTTCGGCGTGTACTCGAATTCATCAGTTTTACGTCTGCGCCCTCCGCTCTCATTCCGTAACGAACACCGTCGTAACGAGCCAGGTTGCTTGAAGCTTCGGCAGGGGCGATGAGATAATAAGCAGTTAGCCCGTACTCCACAGCAGGCACGGACACGAAATCAACAACGGCACCCGCATCGCTAAACAAGTCAGCTACTTCGTGTACACGGGACACAACGTCTTCGTCGATGCCTTCGAGGAGTTCTCGAACTACCCCCACCCGAAGGCCGTCAACACCGCGGTCTAGGTTCCTCCTGAGATCTGGTACTGGAGAAGGGATCGAGGTGCTATCTAGCGGATCATGGCCTCCGATCACCTCAAGGGTTAGTGCCGCATCTGCGACATTGTTTGCGAACGGCCCGATCTGGTCAAATGAGGAAGCGAAGGCGATGAGCCCATATCGGCTGACTAGTCCATAAGTTGGCTTCACACCCACGACACCGCAGAGAGCCGCAGGCTGCCGGATCGACCCGCCTGTGTCGGAACCCAATGAAATGGGGGCGAAACCCGCGGCCACCGCTGCGGCCGATCCTCCACTTGAACCGCCGGGTACGCGGGTGACGTCGTGGGGATTTCGTGTCGGGCCAAATGCTGAGTGTTCGGTTGAACTACCCATAGCAAATTCGTCAAGGTTCGTTTTTCCAATGACGACAGCTCCAGCGGCAGCTAGGCGTTCGACCACTGTCGCATCGTAAGGCGGCTCCCATCCCTCAAGAATCCGCGATGAACATGTGGTCGCCAGACCTCGGGTGCACAAGTTGTCTTTTAAGGCAACTGGGACCCCTGCAAGAGGTCCCGGGTCACGGCCAGACGCAACTGCTTGATCTATTCTTTCGGCGGCTTCGACGGCCTTCTCGCGTGCGATCAGGTTGAAGGCATGCACCTCGGGCTCTCGCAATTCGATAGCTTCGAGGTGCTCCTCTAAGGCGGAGACGGCGCTTTTTCGACCCTCTCGAATGTCTGAGGCCAAACTTTGTGCGGAGTTCAAGATGATTCTCCCAACACGGGCGGCACACGAAATTGCCCCTCCGAGGCATCTGGAGCCTGCGCCAATATTTCTTCGCGGGCAACGGTTGCTCCTACGGAGTCATCTCTTAATACGTTCGATAGTGGATATGGGTGTGACATCGGAGCCACCGATTCAAGATCAAGAGCTTCTAACTGGCCAACGTGTTCGAGAACTTTCTCGAGATGCTCAGTGAAATGAGCGATTTCTTCATCATTAAGTTCGATTCGTGCCAACGACGCAATGTGAGCGACGAGATCTCGTGAGAGGGGTTGAGTCATGTTGCTTAGTCTCCGAAAAAGTTCACACGTAGGGGTCATTTCCGCTCAAGGGTTCGTCCCACCAATCTTCTGGCGCGGGCTGCCACTCACCAGCGGGAAGAGGATAGATGCAATCCACAGGGCAGGGTTCAAGACACTTGTCGCAGCCCGAGCACAGCTCGGGGAGAATGATGACGTCGATGCCGTGGTTGAAAATGGCACCAAAGTTCGGCGGGCAAGCTCGCAGGCAGGCGTCGCAACTTATGCACTGCGACATATCTATGAACATAGGCGGGTTGAGCCATTTCGTGTTGCGCTCTCGACTCTCGATCCGCGACAGGCGCGCTGGGCTGTTTCCCGATGCCATCTACAGAATTCTAAGGGGCGACTTTCGGTCCGAATCGATAACTGGGGGCAAAGCTCAAGATACTTTTCGCGCGGCAAGCACCCACTTCAGTCGAATTCCGTTTTCAAAGGACCGCAACGTCGTCGAGGAGACCCTCTGGTCTTTGGTCCCCAATCGCTTCGATCGACGCCCTGCTGATGAGGTGAATTCAACCAATCGGTCGAATACGGGCATCATATTGACGACAGTCTGAGCGAAGAGTCGGGTGGAATTAGTCTTGCAGGGGAGCCCAGAGAAGAACTGAGGTGCCCGGCGGCAAGAAAGTCCCAGCCGCGGGTTCGGTTCCCTGAACTTCGAGACCATCGCCTCTGATTTCACCAAGTTGGAGCCCTACCTCAGCCAACCGGCGCTCGGCATCGAACACGGTCAGTCCACGCATATCGGGAACTTCTTGGAGGTCCGGGCCTGAAGAAACGGTCAGCGAAACTTCGGATCCTCTGTCTATGAGTAGCCCCGGCGTCAAACCTTGGCCCACGACGGTGCCTTCGGTGACTGTCTCACTGGGTTCTCGCCCTAATGGTCTAGCAATTCTAAGTTGAAGGTCGTTCAATACTTGCTCGGCATTACCGAGATCGAGCCCAATCAGTTGCGGAACTGTGCGAGGAACAGGCCCTCCAGAAACCACGAGCACTGCTCTCGCTCCCGGCTCTCTTAAACCACCGCCCAATGCCGGCTCCCCGTCGATCAATACTTTGATGACTTCACCGGCAACAATCTCTTCGTCATAGAGCGGCTGAACAAGGTCAACTTCGAAGCCCTTTGTCTCAAGTCGAGCCACAGCTGCAGCGGTCGACAATCCCAGAACGAGTGGGGTCATTCGAAGGCGTGGGCCACTTGCAACCTCAACAACAAGCATCTCTCCTTCTGCTAGGCGGCGACCGGGCGCGGGCCTTTGGGCTAAGACAATGCCTGCCGGCAAGTCGTCGGTTCGCACTTGATCTTCATCGAGAACCCATGAGCGCGAATCTGCGATAGCTCGTACTTCGCCGACGGTGCGGCCTGTGTACTGCTGTACAAGATGAGCGCGAAGTCCTTGAGGTCGAACGCTGCTAACTGCCCACGCAGTTCCTGCGGACAGCAACGCAAATACGAGAGCCACGGTGGCCCCTAGCTTGCGGGCCGGGCGCCATTTCGGTCTCAAGGATCCGTTGGAGCGGTGACGCTCGGCACTGTAAGCGGCAGGGGCGCTGTCAGGTCCAATTAAGAGATCTTCGGGGATGCTGATGTTCGCCGGCTTCGTGAAACCTTTCGTGGCGTCAACCAAACCTTCGGTCAACGATACGGCGTCGCAACGCAGCGACGCTTCAAAGCGCCCTGCCTCGCTCAGAATCTTGGTGGCGCGATCGAATTCAGCGGGAATCTTCAAGTCCTGGTCTCGTTCCCCATTCGAAAGCTTCCTCCGTGTCTTGTCAGATTCACCCGTTTCTTCACTGATTGCGGCGACGAGGGTAGCAACCAACGAATAAACGTCAGATTCGGGCCCACCATTCCCCGACAACGTTTCCGGTGCCGCGAATTTGACCGACGGTTCGATGAGACCAGTTCCAACAACGGAAAGTCGTCCAGCTTCAGCAGCACTAAACGCATTTGCCAGAAAAAAACCGGCTAGCTTGCTTGATCCGTCGGTACCTATAAGCAGGTTGGAGGGCGAGATGTCACCGTGGCAAAGGCCTAATTGGTGAAGGGCAGTTAACCCTGAGGCAATTTCGAAGCCAAGCCTTGTTGCTTGAGCCACTGTTAATGAGTGACCTCTATCCAGTAGCACTTGCAAGCTAGCGCCTTGAAAAGTTTCAGTAACCAAGTAGACAATTTCAGCCGACCGGCCCCAATCGAGCACACGTTGGACGTGGGGATGAATGATGGAATTTGCTGTCGCTATATCCGATGTCAGCCGTCTGAGAAACTCGACGTCTTCAGAAATTGAGGCAGTCAAGATCTTGATTGACACTAGATCGTTGGTGTTTAGGTCTCGCGCGTGGTACTCGTTCCAACCGCGGCCATGAACGTTGTAGGAAAGTAACCGGTAACGGTCGTCTAATACTCGACCAACCCACTGGTTTGTCTGACCTAGCTCCACATCTCGACAGTACCGCTACGAATGCGGCTGATCGGGGCGCCAAATTCCAACGGCCGCTCAATTCGGTCATGATGTTCCAGTGGATGACACCCCAAACGGCGACGAATCTTCGAACGGCTTCACTGTCAACTGGACGCTACGAAGAGGTGTTGCTTCGACCGTGACGGTCGTTGTGGTGTTGTTACTAGTGGTCATCGTTTGGGTCGCCTCGACAAGCAGGGGGGCTTCGCAGCCCTCGACTTTTCCTACTGGGCTTTTAGCGGTGATCCCACAAGAAGGAGATCAGGCTCCCCGGCAGGGGTTAGTGGGTGTTTCCCTAAGCCCAGGTTGGCAACCTGCGCTAACGATCGATGGGGTACCAATTCCCGATGACCAGTTAAGCGCAGGCACTCGCCAGCTCGGGGAATTTTTTTTCTCGCCCGGTGAGGGCTTGGCGGTCGTTGAAATACGAACTGGTGAGGTGTGCGCTCATGTAATAGCTGTACCTCTGATCGACGTCAAGGTCGACAACATCGATTACCGGTGGTGTTGGACCGCGTTTTGAACAAGAGACCTAAAACACTTGTCCTGTTTCGAGAAGATCGCGAAGCTCTGCCTCTCCGAGAATCGGAACCCCGAGATCGCTTGCTGTATTGAGCTTAGTCTCGCCCGCTTCTGTCCCTACGACCAACGCGTAGGTGCTTTTGGAAACGCTGCCCGGAGATTTTCCGCCTCGGGCAATGATCGCTTGTTTCGCTTCTTCTCTTGTGACGAACCAGCCCTCTAGCGAGCCCGTAACCACGACGGAGCGACCAACCAAAATCTGTGGAACATCTACTTCACCTTCTACTAGATCAAGACGAACTCCGTTATTTCGGAGCTTTTCAACTACAGCTCGGTGATGGTCGTCGCCGAAAAAGTCTTTGACGCTTTTCGCTATAACTGGCCCGATTCCATCTATCGCCGCGATGTCGGTGATCTCTGCGAGTGAGATCGCTTCGATATTGCCGAAGCGGCGGGCCAACAGCTCGGCGGTACTTGGACCCAGATGTTCGACACCTAGTCCAATGAGAAGATTCGACAGCGGGCACTCGCGCGCTTGGTCGATGGCAGTTAAGAGATTCGTCACCAGGGTTTCATTGCTGGAGTCGCTGACCAAGACCTCGAGAAGTTGTTGTTTAGTCAACGCGAATAAGTCACCTGCGTCTTCGACAAGTCTCTCCTCGACTAGAAGCTGCACCGTTCGTTCACCCAAACCTTCGATGTCCAACGCGTTTCTGCTCGCGAAATGGCTAATACCTGTCTCGATTCGCGCCGGGCAATGCCGGTTGACGCAATAAGTATTTGCGTCGCCTTGGGATCGTTGGAGGTGCTCCCCACAACTCGGACAAACCTTCGGGAACTCCCAGGGCACTGACGCGGCCGGTCGATCAGCGTGAATCGGGCCGACAACTTCGGGTATCACATCGCCTGCTTTGCGGACAATAACCGTGTCGCCTGGTCGCACGTCTTTCGCTGAAACCTGATCCTCGTTATGTAACGTCGCCATTCCTACTGTGGACCCGCCGACAAGCACCGGTTCCAGAACGGCGAATGGAGTAGCACGACCCGTGCGCCCAATCGACACTTTGATCGTCGTCAGCAGTGTGGTTTTTTCTTCTGGCGGAAATTTGAAAGCTATGGCCCAACGAGGAGCTCGGCTCGTCGACCCCAAGATTTCTCGCTGAACTAAGTCAGCTATCTTGATCACGACTCCATCGATTTCGTAATCAGGGCTGTGACGGTTCACCATCCACGCTTCACAGAATTGGCGAACGTCATCGAAGTCCGAAAATTCCTTAAGCTCGGGATTTACGGGCAGCCCAAGCCGTTTAAGTAAATTAAATGTCTCTTCAGATGATTCGATCTGCGGGCCACCAACAACTTCACCTAGTTGGTAACTCCAAAAGGCAAGCTTTCGTGACTCCGTTACTGAAGGGTCTTTTTGTCGAAGACTGCCGGCGGCAGTATTTCTCGGGTTGGCATAAGGCGCCTCACCCTTTTCAAGTTGTTCATTATTAAGTTCTTCGAACCGCGAGATTGGGAGGTATACCTCTCCCCGAACTTCTAGAACCGCCGGGGCGTTTTCAACGCGGTGAGGGATACCGTGAATGGTCTTGACATTCAGAGTGACATCTTCGCCGATTCGACCGTTTCCCCGCGTCGCTGCCTGGGCCAAGTCTCCATTTTCATAGCGAAGCGACACAGCGAGGCCGTCGAACTTCAACTCGCAAACAAATCCATGTGTCTGCGTTTCGCCCAAGCTCTTGACAATCCTGTCGTGCCACGCGTTCAGTTCGTCAAAGTCCATAGCGTTATCTAGCGACATCATTGGGACGCGATGTTCGACCGCTGAGAAAAGCTCGTTCGCTGTGGCTCCGACCGTAAGGGTGGGTGAGGCTGTTGTTGCAAGATCAGGACGACGGGCCTCGATTGCCTCTAATTCTCGCAGTAATTCGTCGTAGGTGGAGTCGGGAATGCTGGGCCGATCGCGCCCATGGTAGGACTCATTATGAGCAGATATCTGGTCTCGTAGTTCGGCCGCCCGATCATGGTCTGAATCAGATTCACTCATGACAGACCTGACTCTAGCTAGCGAAAGGGGGCGGGTTTGCGGTTCCGATGCATCAACGGTTAGGACCGAAGGCTCTGCGTAGGCCACGATTGAGGTGTGGACGTCACAACACCACTCAGAACCTTCATGGGTCTTTGGGCATTATTACCGTTCACAGTGGGTGCTCTGATCGATAATGCCTTGCGCGATCATCCCAGTCTATTGAAGGTCTCCGTGTCGATCGGAGTCTGGATCCTATGGGTTTTGGTGCTCGGCTCTTCCATGATTCGCCGGCCTTGGGGATTAACGGTTATGCGGATTGTGGTTCCAGCGGCCCTGCCGGCGTCATTGGTCGCGAACTCAAGTGGAAATATTTCGATTGCGTCTCTTGCTTTGGCCATCGCACATGTCGCAGCGGCTTGTGTATTGGCGTTGCTGCCTGAAACGGGAAATGCCATGGTTGACGGTCTGAGCTACGGCGATGAACGCCGCTTCTTGCTTCGCGCTCCCGGAGCGGTTCTGTTGGGTCCGCTTCCTGTTGTCTGGGCGTTGGTTGTTCTGGGAGTCGTCTCAGGTCCGTTGCTCATAGCGTCCGAGAATTGGGTAATAGGAATCGTGTTAACCGGAGTGGGCTGGCCGGTAGCCGTGCTTGGTTTCCGATCGCTGCATCAACTGACGCGCCGGTGGGTCGTTTTCGTCCCTAATGGCTTTGTCATTCACGACTACCTTGCTGCAAGGGAACCCTTCTTGCTTCGAAGGCAGGATCTATCTTCGCTGGGGCCCGCAGCGGCGGACCTCAACACCGGCGACGCTGACTTGATCGACATCAGTCAGTTAGCACCAGGTCCGGTGCTCCAAGTCGCGCTTCACGGGGAAGTGGAAGTGGTGCCGCGTGGTCGCGGCACAAGCGAGGTGAGGGTGGTGAAAAGCGTCTTGTTCTCACCTACGCGACCCGGAGCGGTACTACGAGAGGCACGATCAAGAAACCTCGTGCGCTGAGTTTTAACGGGCAGTTGCGCCACCAACGACGGCGTCATTCTCATAAAAGACGACGGCCTGACCGGGGGCAACTTTTCTACGCGTTTCGAGCCAACGCATGGAGCCGTCTGCGTTGACTTGCGCGGGGGCTTGCTCACCGTGAGCGCTTATCTGAGCGTCGATTAGCCCAAAATAGGGTTGCCCTGCCCAAATGTGATCGGTGAGGCGCACCGTTTGCGAGAGGAGATCCTGGGCATCACCTACGACGACACGGCGAGAAGGCACATCAACCTCTATTGCATAGGAGCGTTCGGCATTGCCGCCCAAATCAAGCCCTTTCCTTTGACCAATAGTGACTAACTCAACCGCGTTGACAGAACCAAGGTTTTTTCCTTCTGTATCGACGATCTCGGCTGGGTGCACGTCAAGGCGGTCAGATAGAAAGCGAGCACGTCCTTCTGACGCGGTGATGAAACAAACATCCTGGCTGTCCGGCTTGTTGGCAGAACGAAGGCCCAGCCGACCAGCTAGTTCTCGAACTCGCGTCTTGGTCATTTCGCCAACTGGAAATTTGAGGATTGTTAGATCGTCCTGGGGAATCATGTACAGGACGTAGGACTGGTCTTTCGTTTGGTCGACACCTCGAGCAATTCTTAGTCCGTGGTCGGTTTCGATGATTCTTGCGTGGTGACCGGTAGCTAACGCGTCGAACCCTAACCTTCGGGCTCGATCCAGGAGAGCATCAAATTTAATGTGCCGATTGCATTCGATACATGGGTTAGGCGTGAGCCCCTGTGCATGAGCGTCGACGTAAGGTTCGACGACGTGCTCGTCAAATTCATCGCCATAATTAAAAACAAAATGGTCAAGGTCTAGCTGTTGAGCGACGCGACGAGCGTCATCCACGTCAGAGACCGAACAGCACCCTTGATCTTGAGGACCGCCCCAAAGCTTGAGAGTCACACCCGTGACATCGTGTCCCTCTTGCTTGAGGAGCGCAGCGGTCACGGCACTATCGACGCCGCCTGACATCGCCACTAAGACACGACTCACGCCGAACCTCGCACTTGTTCAACACACTTCGGGATGACTTCGAGCGCACGATCGATTTCCCACTCTTCGGTACACCAACCAAGCGACAACCGTAATGAGCCGGCTGCAGCAACCCGGTCAACGCCCATTGCAGCAAGCACGTGTGAAGGATCCATAGCACCAGATGCGCAGGAGGCCGCTGCAGAGGCCATCAGATCAAAACGTTCGAGAAGGACAAGCAAGGCTTCACTTGCAACATCCTCGATAAGAAGTTGAAGGAGACCAGCAGCTCTTCGCGATTTTGAGATCGTCTCGTGACAACCGGGTACAGCCGCGACCAGCCCTTCAGCAAGACGATTACACAGCAGTCCGAGCCGTTGAATTTCATCCGTTCGAGATTCGTCGAGGGCCTGCAAAGCGGCTCCTAAAGCCACAATTCCTGCGGTGTTGTGGGTTCCGCTTCGACGTTCTGCTTCCTGCCCTCCGCCTAGGAGCTGCGCTGTCAAATCAACGTGGGGACGAGTCGCGAGCACACCAACTCCTTTGGGGGCGCCAAACTTATGTCCGCTAAGCGACATCAGGTCTGCTCGCGAAGCGGCTTTCGCTATGTCTACCCAATTGACCGCTTGAACAGCGTCCGTATGGAGAAGTGCTTGCGGTGCTCGCCGATCGCGAACGTCCGCGATGGGTTCGAGGTCGACCACCCGCCCAGACTCGTTGTTGACCAGCATGACTGACAGAACCGAGACGTCGTCATCAAGGACAGCTTCGAGATGTTCCAGGTCTACATCACCCTCGGGAGTGACTTTGATGATCCGTCCGCTATGTGACTCCACCGGGTACAGAACTGCGTGATGTTCAGTAGCGGGACACGCAGCTACGCCTGAAGAACCGCAGGCACCATGAATTGCTAGGTTGTCAGATTCCGTTCCGCCGCTGGTAAAGACAATCCCGTGAGGGTCGAAATCAAGCAAAGCAGCGCAAACCTCCCTTGCTTCATCGATCGCTCGTCTCGAAGATCGAGCCAAACGGTGGGAACCCGATGGATTACCAAATTGGTTCGTTAGGTAAGGCATCATGGCGTCAAGAACGGCGGGCCTCACAGGGGTCGAAGCAGCGCAGTCCAGGTATGCCAGCTGGTCTAAGTTCGGACTCTTCATCACTCTAAGGCTAGGCCCCAAATAGAGGCGGCAGTATGGCGCACTCCAATACACCGAACTATCAAACTTCAACCTATGGAGATGCATTCGCTGATATCTACGATGACTGGTACCAAAATGTGACCGACATCGAGGGCACAGTTGACATCGTCACAAGCCTTGCCCAAGGCCAAAGGATCCTCGAGTTAGGGGTCGGAACAGGACGCCTCGCTCTACCAATTGCGTTAACGGGCGCTGCAGTATGCGGTGTCGACTCTTCCTCTGCCATGTTGGATTATCTAGCCAAGCGAGATCACTCACATTTAATCGAAACTCACCTTATGGACATGGCTAGCCGGCTTCCCAAGGGTCCGTTCCGAGTAATTTTCTGCGCCTATAACACCTTCTTCAACCTGGTTGGACCGAATGACCAGGAAAGTTGCCTAGAACTCGTTAGAGAGCGGCTGGAACCCGAGGGGCGGTTCGTACTTGAAGCTTTCGTGCCATCTAGTTCGCCCGATCTTCCAACCAGAGGAACCGAGTCTCGGCACACCGCCAATGCAACCGTGATGAACATAACCATCCGCGAGCCGACATCAAAGTTGATACGAGGTCAAAGTGTGGAGATTAAGGAGACCGCGATCACACTTCGCCCTTGGCGCATCCGTGTTCGCACGCCAGCTGAGCTTGATCACGTCGCGGGCCGTCACGGCCTCAGGTTGTTAGAACGTTGGGAAGATTGGCGCCAAACCCCATTCACGAATAACAGTGACCACCATGTATCGGTCTACGCTCCCATCGACGGGTGACTTTACGGTTAGGGGAGGCAGTCAGAGATGGAAATTCGAGTCGTAATCGATCTTCCGGCGCCTCCAAATGAAGTCTGGAACTATCTCCGCGACGTCACCAAACACAGCGAATGGATGATCGACACAGTAAACGTACAGGTCACGTCAAAAATTTTAGAAGGCGCCGGACTTACTTTTGATTGTCTTACAGCTGTGGGTCCGTTTCGAGTTCACGACCACATGGAAGTTCTGGAGTGGGAACCGGACCATCTGATGGGTGTCCAGCACGCCGGAATCGTTAGCGGTTTCGGTCGATTTACTCTCGTTCCTAATGCCGGGGGCACCCGATTTTGTTGGGATGAATCAATCCAATTGCCATGGCACTTTGGGGGCAAACTCGGAGAGCGGGTAGCCAAACCTATTTTGGCTGGTATCTGGAAACGAAATCTGAGAGGACTTCGAAGGAGAATTATTGAACGTCAGGAAGCCGGACTTGGTCTAGAGCCCGGCGGTCTAATCAATGTTGGTTCAGAGTGGGAACTTCGCCATTACGGACCCAAGCATGTAGTTCGAACAAGCACTCGAGGGTTAGACCTATCCCGAGAGGCAGAAGCGCTCGTCGCGGTCAACGCCGCGGGCTTTCCGGTTCCTAGGTTCGTGGAACAACTAGAGCCTTCATCGATAGTTATGGAGCGGCTCGACGGGCCCACAATGCTTGAGGATCTCACGTCGAGGCCTTGGACACTGAGCAAACACGCGAAGAACCTGGCGAGGTTACATCGCGCTCTCGGAGCGGTCGCCGCTCCTTCCCACTGGGAACGCGTAAGTGAAGGAAAGTCAGTAGTGCATCTTGACCTTCACCCTGGCAATATCAAAATCAGCTCGCGTGGACCAGTGGTCTTGAACTGGAGCCGATCGGCTCGCGGCTCTTCAGCGTTCGATGCTGCTGTCACCTATGTGATTCTTCGAACTGGAGTGTCACGTAACGGACGTTTTGCTCGACTGTTGATCGGAACGTTGAGAAAAAGATTCGCCAACGTTTTCTTAAAAGAGTTCGGAGCAAGCGAAGTTTTGTCTCGAGTGCGTGAGGCCGCTGAACTTCGCCTCTTAGACCCTGATCTGTCGTCGCACGAAAGAGAGGCAGTGTTTGCGCTAGCTCGCGATGAACTTGACTAGCGCTCAGTCACTCGTATCCATTTCCAGGAGAAGATCTGCGGCTGCGTAGGGATCAATCTCTCCGCGATCCAACTTTTCTTGAAGTTCGACCCTTCGGGGGCCTTGCAAGACCGTTTGAGCGCGAGCTTCAAAACTCTGGGTCAGAATCTTTAACAACTCGGCTTTGATCCGGTCGTGACGACGCAACGAAAGCTCGCCACTCTGTTCCAGATGGGAGCGATGTTCTCCGATTGTGGCCCATAACTCTTGAGCGCCCTCGCCTTCCGTGCCGACAGTCATGACAATCGGAGGTTCCCAATCACCCAAGGAGGAGAGCTCCAGCATCTGTTGAATGTCGCGGCGGGTGTCATCTGCGCCTTTACGGTCAGATTTGTTGATCACAAAAATGTCGGCGATTTCCATTAGCCCCGCTTTGTTCGCCTGAACAGCATCACCCCACCCAGGATTCACGACAACCACTGTCGTATCCGCGGCTCTCGCTATGTCCACTTCTATTTGGCCAACACCAACAGTCTCGACGAGGATCCAAGGCCAGCCGAGCGCATCAAGAACTCGGACTGCTTGTGGGGTAGCAAGGCTTAAGCCTCCTAAATGACCCCGAGTGGCCATGGAACGGATATAGATACCTTCGTCAGTTACATGATCTTGCATCCGCACTCGGTCACCGAGAATCGCACCTCCAGTAAAGGGAGAAGAAGGATCGATAGCCAAGATCGCCATCCGCTCGTCTATGGCGCGAACAACGGCCGCGAGCGCAGCAGTCAACGTTGACTTTCCGGAACCTGGAGCGCCTGTCATACCCACTGTGTGAGCGCGGCCGACTTGTGAGAACGTGTGGGCGCCGAGCGTTCGCGCTTCCTTAGCTCCGCGCTCAATGATCGACATCAGCCGGGCGAGCGCGAGACGATGTCCATCGCGTGCTGCCTCAAATAAGGCGACGGGGTCTTTACTCAGCCGGTTCATCGGAGACGGTCGGATCGTGGACAACGCTTCAGGTCCGCGTAACTTGCGCACCAACCGACGAGAGCTTACCGGCCAAATCCTCGTATCCCCGATCGACGTGGTGCGCATTTGCAATAACGGTTTCTCCTTCGGCCGCCAGCCCGGCGACGACCAGAGCCGCGCCAGCCCTGATGTCGTGGGCACGTACAGGTGCCCCAGAAAGTCGCTTGACGCCGCGCACCACTGCATGTCGACCCTCAGCCCGGATCTCAGCGCCCATCCGTACTAGTTCATCTATGTATCGAAACCGACCGGCAAAAATATTTTCAGTCACCATTCCGGCCCCTTCGGCAACGCATAGAGCTGTCACCAGAAACGGCTTGTAGTCAGTAGCCAAACCCGGATACGGGAGAGTAGAGACATCAACCGCTCTAAGGCGGTCAGTAACTTCAGCTCGCAGTCCCGACGGTTCAGCCGTCAAACCCATTCCCATCTCTTCAAGCTTGCGGATCAACATCTCCATATGGTCCGGTCGAGCGCCCTTTAGCACTAGCTCGCCTCCACATACCGCCACCGCCGACAAAAACGTGGCGGCCTCTATTCGATCCGGGATCACCGTATATGTGGTCGGACGCAGCGCTTCGACACCTTCGACGGTGAGCCGAGACGTACCGACCCCGTCGATGCTCGCACCCATCTGTGAAAGAAAGTTCGCTAGATCACTGATCTCGGGTTCACGTGCCGCATTTTCAATGACGGTTGTCCCTCTGGCTAGAACGGCCGCCATCATAAGGTTCTCAGTCGCGCCGACCGAAGGAAATTCGAGAAGCACTTCAGCACCAACCAGTTGATCAGCTTTGCCACTGATATCTCCATGTTCATGAGAGAAGGTCGCGCCTAACTGCTCTAGGCCCTGAAGATGCATGTCTATCGGCCGGGAGCCAAAATCGTCACCCCCTGGCATAGCTACTCTGGCACGCCCAATTCGCGCTAGCAGAGGTCCAAGAACCACTATTGAGGCTCGCAGTCGCTCAACCAGAGGGTACGGCGCCACGGGGTCGAGTTCGGCAGGCACATCAATATCGATGCGGTTCCCGACGCGCTCAATCTGAACACCCATCGCTTCGAGTAACTCACCCATGAAGGCTACGTCAGCAATATCGGGGACGTTGAGTAGCGAAGTTGACCCCTCTGCCAACAACGACGCTGCCATAAGTTTCAGAGCACTATTCTTCGCTCCGCCGATGGGAACGTCCCCAATTAGAGGTCCACTTCCCTGCACAAGGAATCTCTCCACCTCTCCAGTATGTTCACCGAAGTGGCGAAGGACACATCACTCTCGTGACTCATTTAGAAATCATCCACTACGTAGACGACCAAGGGCTTCGACGCGTCCGTTCACCGCGGAACGACCTCGTGGAAGAAAAAGCCCTGGGAGATGACCGATTTTCGCTAGTTGACGGGCCATTTGACTACTACGAACGTTCCCTCCTGGTTCGGTCTGATTCAAATAAGCACACCGTTACAGAGCAGTTTATTTACCGACTGTCTATCCCTTGGTTTGGAATCCTTTTTTGGTGGCCGGTACGTCATGCCCTACGTAACCGTCGAGAGGACGGGACTCAACCGTTCTGGGCTGCGCCCGATCGATTGGGCAAAAGAGCTACAACAGTTTTTGCGACTCTGTGCGCGATCGCCGTACTGTCCGGCTTTCTCTCCAATGCGCCAGCTGAGACTCATACCTACGCGGCAGATGAGTTCAACGTTGATCAACTGAGTCAGGGTGTGCTCGGTGCTCTGATACGGGTTGGAACGCTGTTCGCCATCGCTTTTGCTGTAATTGCGGACCGTCATGGGCGTCGTCGAGTACTTGCATGGGCTATGGGATTTGGCATCGCGGCCTCATGTGCGGCGGCGTTAGCTCCGTCGATAGGCATATTCGCCATTTGTTTGGTGGTGGTTAGGACCTCTAACGCGACACTCGCGGCGATAATCATGGTTTTCGCATTAGAGGAACTGCCTGCGGGGAGCCGAGCCTGGGGCCTGTCTCTGCTTGGCATGTCGGCTGCTCTCGGAGCAGGTTTCGTGGTGTGGGCTCAGCCGATCGCGGGTATAGCTGAGTGGTCTTGGCGACTTATCTTCCTAATTCCGCTCGTCATGATCCCAATCGTTGCGGGCGCCATGCGACGACTACCCGAGAGCCGGCGCTTCCGAGGTCATGCTCCAGGAGCAAAGCTACGAAATTATTGGCCGCGAATCGCCTTATTAGGTGGGGCATATTTTCTTCTCGGCCTGTTCCTTTCGCCCATCGACTGGTTCAGAAACGAGTACCTACGCGACGAGCATGACTTCACCGCTTTGCAGGTAAGTCTCTTCATCGTCACTACTGCAACACCGGGAGGTATTGGTCTTTACGTGGCGGGCCGGATTGCAGATATACGAGGGCGAAGAATTGTGGTCGCGGTAGCAGCAATAGTTGGGCTTGGATTAACGACTATTTTCTTTAATGCTTCTGGTGTCTTTCTTTGGCCCGTTGCGTTGACTGCGATCACCTTGGCCAGCGGCCTGTTACCGGCGATGGGTGTTTATAGGGCCGAGATGTTCCCTACAGCTGTTCGAGCACGCGCTGCGACAATCGTGGGAGCTATAGGCGTGGTAGGCGGATCAATTGGCATTCTGGCAGCTGGCTGGATGCGAATGCGTTGGGGCTCTTTTGGTCCGGTGATGTTTGTTCTCTGGACAGGTCCGCTAGTCGCGGCTGCTTTGGTGTGGCGACACTTTCACGAAGGCACTCGACAAGAACTTGAGGCACTAAACCCTGAGGATGCGACCAGTGAGTAACCGTACAAGTAGCTCAGTGTTAGGGAAGTCCAACTAGCCACGCGTTCACGGTTTCAACAATATTTCTTGTCTGACTGCGATTAGAAGGATCGTGGCGGCCACCTTCGAGAAACTTCGCTGCGACGTCCCCGTTGATACAACCAAGATGTTGTTCAAATTCAGTCGGTGACCCGAACGGGTCGTTGTCTCCAGACACGAATAGACAAGGCACATCTATTGCACCAAAGTGGTCGACGCGAAGGTGGTCAGCCTTGTTAGGCGGATGAAGCGGATAGCTAAGCAAAATCAGGCCTGCGGCCGACATGCCCTGTGCAACCGCCATCGAACAGACTCGACCTCCCATAGACCGGCCGCCAAACACGAGACTGGCCGGGTCACAGTTGAGTTGAGCGGATATTTCTTGGGAATCGTTAAAAAGTTCGGAAACCAGTATCGGCGCTCGGGGCGGGGTTCTCTTGCCTTCTCGCCGGTAGGCAAATTCGTGCCGGACCACAGGAAGTGGCGCCAATGACTCCTCAAGTGCGCGCAAAGTGGGATGTTCCTTCGTGCCACCGGCACCGGGCAGCAACACCACTCCCGCGATCGACTGCACAGCGACACCTCCTGCGGGCAGAATAGATCCGACTCTGACTGAAGAGGGGAAAATGTGACAATAACCAAGTTCGGTAACGGAACGGTGGTGAGCGAGGTCACCGAAGGTGTTGGGGTGATCACCTTGAATCGGCCAGAAATTCGGAATGCTCTCAGTAGTGAGGTGTTGAAGGCGCTTCCAGAAGCAGTTCGTTCGCTTGAAAATGATGCGAAAGTCAATGTCATGGTGTTGACGGGAGCCGACCCGGCATTTTGTGCGGGCCTTGACCTCCGAGAGCTCAGCGAATCTGGGGGAAACATCAACCCGGATCAACCTTCCGCATCTCGCGGTCCTTTCCCAGAACACACAAAACCGCTGATTGGGGCAATCAACGGTGTAGCCGTAACCGGCGGACTGGAGTTGGCTTTAGCATGCGATTTCCTTATCGCGTCAAAGAGAGCCAAGTTCGCAGATACGCATGCGCGGGTGGGTGTGATGCCTGGTTGGGGGCTGAGTGTCCTTCTACCGCAAGCGATCGGTGTTCGACGCGCTAGAGAAATGAGCCTGACAGGCAACTACGTCGACGCTGATAGAGCGGCAGAGTGGGGATTAGTTAATCGAGTGGTAGCTCACGAGTCCCTTATGTCGACCGTCCATGCTGTAGCTCAAGACATTTGTTCGAACGATCAAGAAGGGGTGCGACAAATGATTAATACTTATGAACACACCTCTGGCACCACTGTTGAAGATGGCTGGGGAATCGAAGCGTCAATGGGCAAGGAATGGTTAAAGCGCACCAGCTTTACTCCCGGAAAGGTCGCTGAGCGCAGAGCCGGAATTCAGGATCGTGGGCGGGCACAAAACAGTTAGGTATTTATCCCCCACGTGCGTCGATCATCTGAACAATTTGGTTAGCGATTTCCAGACTTGCCGTTGCGGCCGGACTCGGCGCATTAAGGACATGCATGCTGTTTCGTGCCTGTGTTATCGCGAAGTCATCAAGTAATTGACCGTCTGCGTCCATCGCCTGAGCGCGCACTCCAGCGGGGCATGCTTCCAGGTCTTGAGATCTGATCTCGGGTACTAGTCGCTGCAAGGCTCGAACAAAGGCCTCTTTGCTCAGAGATCGCCAAACTTCTCCGGCCCCGGTGCGCCAGTATTTGCGGGCTAGCTTCCACAAACCCCGGTTCGCTATGTGCTCAACGACTTGCGCGGCGCTGATGTCTCGCCATCGATAACCCTCCCGATCTAACGCCAAGACTGCGTTCGGTCCGGCATGCACGGACCCATCAACCATCCGTGTTAGGTGAACCCCTAAAAAGGGAAAACTTGGATCTGGCACGGGATAGATCAAACCATTCACGAGGTGGCACCGTTCGGGAACAATTTCGAAATATTCGCCTCGAAAAGGAACTATGCGGTTCCCGCCAGATGCCCCAACCATTTTGGCTACTTGATCGCTCCGCAGCCCGGCGCAATTAACAACCAGTCCCGAAAGAATTTCACCAGTTGACGTGGAAATCCGGGCTCCTCCTTGAGAGTCTTCTATCGCTAACACACTGGTTTCGTATTTGACGGAGCCACCAGCCATTTCAATCTGCTCACTAAGGACTTCACAGACCGCCCGGTACGAAACAATTCCGGTCGACGGGACGTATATGGCCTCAATGCCTGCACAATTCGGCTCAAGTTCAGCTAGCCGATAGCGATCAATAAGCTCCGCTTCTAAACCATTCTCCCCCGCTCGAACTTGGAGGGCATGCAACCTGTCTAACTCATCGCGGCGAGTCGCCACGATGACTTTGCCGCAGACCTCATGTTGAATCCCATTTTCGTTGCAGAAATCAATCATGGCACTTCGCCCGGACACCGCTAGTCTGGCTTTCATAGACCCAGGCGCGTAGTAAATACCGGAGTGAAGCACCCCGGAATTGCGTCCGGTTTGATGGCAAGCTGCGCCCGGTTCTCGTTCAAGTACCAGCACCGATCGTCCCGGATGCTCAGCCAGGTACCGGTGAGCAGTCGCGAGGCCAATGATGCCTGCACCAATAACGGCTACATCAACTCGCTTAGTTATCAACAGATCACGCGCTCCTTCGGTCAAGCAAAATATTGCGCGCCGCTGTCAAGGCCTCAATGCGGCTACCGGCTTCGACCACTGCGCCGCCGTGATCCGGATGGGCTCTTCGAAGCATTCGCCTGAACCTTCGTCGAACTAGCCGCGAGTCAGGTAGGTGAGTTGCGGGTTGAGCGGGGAATCCGAGAACTTCAAGGGCCCAACCTACTGGATCGACGATTTGGTTTCCCTTCCAGGGAACCTCAGATGATTCCCCGGTCAGATAGCGAAACAAATCTCGATTGTTTTGGCCCCGCCAACGGCGCGCGGAACGCAACAACGTGAACAGGCTTCTGCGCTCAAGGGAAGGTTCTTGGCCCGCCCGATATAGAGCGGCTAATACGTGTGGCTCTGGACTATCGCTAGGTGCTACATCAAGCGAAATATCTCCATCTGGAAGGCTGACAAGTCGATGAGTTGAGCGGGTCAGCCCAATGAGGTCTTGCTGAAGGCGATGCCGGAGTCGCGGTTGAGGAACGCGGGACCCCATTTCGAGAAGATTCAACAGATCGCTCAGGTCGGCGTTTCCATCACCATCGAGCTGCTGCGCGTGAATGGCGACGACCGCAGCGAGCAGAAGTCCGCCGGGGCCGGGGGTGGGGTCGAAGTTCAATCTGTCATCGCCTAGGGCAACGCGACGGGTCGGTACCGCGGGCCGAGAGTGCCAGACGTTTAACTCGGCCAGAATCACACGGTGGACGCTACTAGTAGAACCACCTCAGGGCTCATAGTGGACGGCTTCTAGGGGCTAGGGTCACCCTCTATGGAAAACTCGCGTTCCGAGCTACCTGACCGCAATCTGGCACTTGAACTGGTGCGAACAACCGAGGCGGCCGCGCTAGCCGCTGCTCGCTGGATGGGTCGAGGCGACAAGGAGGGAGCCGATGGCGCCGCAGTCGATGCGATGCGGATCATCCTTGGTTCAGTTCCGATGGACGGCGTGGTTGTCATCGGAGAAGGAGAAAAAGACGAAGCTCCTATGCTCTACAACGGCGAAGCAATCGGCGACGGATCAGGTGCTAAGACCGATATCGCTGTAGATCCGATCGACGGCACAACCCTTACCTCTCTGGGCCGCGGCAACGCCATTTCGGTAATATCTGTAGCTCCACGGGGAACAATGTTTGATCCTGGTCCGTGCGTTTATATGGAAAAAATTGCAGTCGGACCCCAATCAAAAGGTTCGGTGTCTATCGAGAAAAGCCCGACTGAAAATCTCAATGCAATTGCGACGGCGACTGGTCGAGGCATCCGCGACCTAACAGCTGTAATTCTCGACCGTGATCGCCACGCCGACTTGATCGCCGAGGTCCGCGAAAGCGGAGCGCGAATCCGTCTGATACCTGATGGCGATGTTGCGGGAGCAATAGCTACAGCGACGAGCGACGGGGCCGATGTTCTCTTCGGTATCGGCGGAACTCCCGAGGGCGTAATTTCAGCAGCTGCATTAAAATGCCTAGGCGGAGAAATCCAAGGAAAACTTTGGCCTCGAAACGGGAGCGAACGAAAAGCGGCGATCGACGCCGGCTTCGATCTCGATCGCGTTCTTCACACCGATGATCTAGTCCGCTCCGAAGACGTATTTTTTGCAGCTACAGGTATCACCGACGGCGAGTTATTGCGGGGCATCCGATTCACTGCTGAAGGCGCAATCTCAGATTCTCTAGTGATGCGGTCGAAAAGCGGCACTGTGAGACGCATTGAAGCAACACACAACATCAGCAAGTTGAGCGAGTTCGCGTCAGTCGATTTCACTTGAACAGGTCACAGCTTTTTGTGATTTCGCCTCAGTGACACGAACGGCTCTATGCTCAGTTCTATGTCCGACGCGAACGACTTAGAAGAAGGAACGACCCAACAACTGGACTTCGATAAAGTCGGGAAGATAGGTCGAAATGGACACCGAGTGCTTCCGGTCGTGCTTCAAGAAGCGGACTCTGGCGAAGTATTGTTTGTGGGCTATGCAAACGACGAGGCGTTCCGTATGACCTTGGAGCTCGGAAGCGCAGTGCTTTATTCAACGTCAAGAGACGAGGTCTGGCACAAAGGAGCAACTTCGGGCGACACTTTGTCGTTAGTGGACGTACGGGTGAACTGCGAACAGAACTCGCTGCTGTACCGCGTGAGGCGAGACGGAGGAGGCTCCTGCCACACTTTGGACGAAAATAGCGCTACTAGGGCAGGCTGCTATTACCGAATCGTGACTAGTCCAAACGAACTTGCATTCGCCGACTGAACAAGAGAACGTTCAGATTGCTAACGTTTCCATCTCTTTGGGCCTCAAGGGAATAGACGATCAGGAACTTGCGGCTACCTGTATACGAGTTTCGGCCCACTTTTTTGCGTTGGCAGCGTCCACATCGTCCGCATCAGAGGAAAGCGCTTCTTCCGCGACCGTTAGATCTGACTCAGCTTCGGACAGGTCAATATCCCCAGCGGCCATCGCGCCGTCACTGAGGATCGTTACGGCATTTCCGCTCACCTCAACGAAACCCCCATTTATTGCGAGGGAGATCACCCCATCAGTTGCCCACAACTGAGCCTGACCGATGTCGAGCGCGCCAATGAACGCGGCGTGGTTATTGAGAAAAGCGATATCCCCGTCAACTGTGCGAGTAACTACTTGAGAGCACTCACCCGAAAAGAGCACTGCTTCAGGAGAGACAAATTCAACTTGCATGTGTGGGCCTCTCTGTAGAAATTAGGACTGCTCGAGTTCGCGGGCCTTAGCCATCGCTGCTTCAGCATTTCCTACGTTCAGGAATGCCTGTTCGGGGAGGTCATCGAGTTCTCCGTTGCAGAGCATTTCGAATGATTCGATTGTCTCATCGATCGGGACGAAAACCCCGGGTAGGCCGGTGAACACTTCAGCCACGAAGAACGGTTGAGATAAGAAGCGTTGAATTTTCCGTGCTCTATCCACGGTAATCCGATCTTCTTCGGACAATTCATCGAGACCGAGAATCGCGATGATGTCTTGGAGTTCTTTGTATCGCTGCAGAACTTCTTGAACTCTGCGAGCGACTCCATAGTGCCGATCTCCAACAACCTCTGGAGTCAGAATGGTTGATGTCGAAGCGAGCGGGTCGACTGCAGGGTAAATACCGAGCGAAGCAATCTGACGGCTCAATTCAGTCGTTGCATCCAGGTGCGTGAAAGTAGTGAAGGGCGCTGGATCGGTGTAGTCGTCAGCAGGAACGTAGACGGCTTGCAACGAGGTGATCGAATGTCCCGCCGTCGAGGTAATTCTCTCTTGGAGTTCACCCATTTCGTCGGCGAGATTTGGCTGATAACCCACTGCCGACGGCATTCGCCCAAGCAACGTCGATACCTCAGAACCGGCCTGAACGAAGCGGAAAATGTTGTCTACGAAGAGCAAAACTTCCTGACCTTGAACGTCGCGAAAGTACTCGGCCATCGTCAAAGCAGACAAGGCGACGCGAAGTCTGACGCCTGGGGGCTCATCCATTTGACCGAAAACCAGTGCCGTCTTTTCCAAGACGCCTGATTCTTCCATCTCGAGATATAAGTCCGTTCCCTCACGAGTACGTTCTCCTACCCCAGCAAAAACTGATACCCCGCCATGTTGGGACGCGACACGGTTGATCATCTCCGTGATCAAAACTGTTTTCCCAACACCGGCTCCGCCGAATAGTCCGATCTTCCCGCCTTCGAGATAAGGCTCAAGAAGGTCAACCACTTTAATCCCTGACTCAAACATCTTGGATTTGGGTTCCAAGGTGTGGAAATCGGGCGCGGGTCGATGTATTTCCCAACGGTCAGCGATCTCTCCTATGTCATCTGTATCGAGAGGTTCTCCAAGAACGTTAAAGATGTGGCCAAGGACACTGTCCCCAACTGGGACCGTGATTCCACGTCCGGTGTTTCGCACCACTGTGCCGCGCGTCAGACCGTCGGTCGCCTTCAGACAAATGACGCGTACTCTGCCTTCACCAATTTGCTGCGCAACCTCTCCGCCGATAGTCACGATCGAGCCTTCCAGGTCCACATCCATCTCCAGGAAAGCATTGATCTCGGGGAGCGAATCACGCGGAAATTCAACGTCGACCACTGGGCCGGCAATAGCAATAACTCTGCCGTCCTTGGTTTCAGTGTTGTCTTCGGTCATTGTCATTTTTAGGTCTCCTGAAGGCTCAGGCGTCGCTTCGGTCGGATACGAGGGCTGCGAGCGAACCCTCTAAGGATTGTGTGATCGCATCGTCAAGATCATGGTCACCGTCGTCACTCATTGCTTCGGATCCACTGACGATCTCCATGATTTCGGTGGTAATCGTCTCTTGGCGGGCACGATTCATTATTCGCGTGAGATTGGTTTTTAGGTCCTCTGCGTTGTCAGTCGCTGCTTTCATTGCACGTTGACGCGCTGCGTGCTCCGATGCCGATCCTTCCAACAAAGCGGCGTACAGGCGGGCTTCGACGTAACGCGGCAGAAGCCGGCTGAGGATCTCCGCTGGTTCCGGTTCGAATTCGTAGCCGCCTCCAGCCGTGTTCTCACTCGCGTCCGCTCCGATTTCAGAGGCCTCTAGCGGCATAAATTGATCAACAGTTACTTCCTGACTACCCATAGAAAGGAAGCGCGTATAGGCGAGACGGACCTGCTGAACATCACCGCTCTCAAAAAGCTCAGCTACTGATTCAGCCATGGTTTTGGCGTCGCTGTAGTTCGGTTGGTCAGAAAATCCTTCATACGCCGCATGAACCTCGTATCCCCGGAAGGAGAAGTAGCCGGCAGCTTTTTTGCCTGAAAGAACTAACACATACTGTCGACCTTGTGCCTGGTCAGCTGCGATCGCTCGCTCCACCGCTCTAAGGACATTGTTGTTGTAGCCCCCGCACAACCCTCGATCGGCGGCGATTACAACGTACGCGACTCGGTTTACTTGATCTGCTTGTGTGAGGAGCGGGTGGTCCACACCAGCACCACCACCAGCCAAATTGGCGATTACGTCTGTAACTTTTTCAGAATACGGCTTAGCGGACCGAACTCGGCCTTGCGCTTTCACAATGCGCGAGGCAGCGATGAGTTCCATCGCTCGCGTGATCTTTTTTGTGGCGTCAATCGAACTAATTCGACGCCTAAGAATACGCTCCTGACCACCTGCCATTTTAAATCAGACCTCGGAGTCGCTCTCGGGGGCATCAACACTTACCTGGAACGTTGCCTTGAAGGTTTCTACAGCTGCCTTGACCTGATCTTCAGGCAGCGACCCCGTAGTGCGGATCTCGTCCAAGAGTCCGGCGTTACGGGTTTTTAGAGCATCTAACAGTTCAGCTTCGAAACGTTGCACATCTTCAACTGGCAGGTCATCGAGAAGGCCATTCGTGCCTGTGTAGATCGAAATCACCTGCTCTTCGACGGGCATCGGGCTGTTGAGACCTTGTTTGAGTAACTCAACAAGTCGATATCCACGTCCTAGCTGAGCTGCGGAAACGGCATCTAACTCCGAACCAAAGGTTGCGAACGCTTCAAGGTCTCGGAATTGAGCGAGATCAATTTTTAGCGTTCCGGCAACGCTCTTCATTGCTTTAGTTTGAGCTGCGCCACCGACTCGGGACACCGATACGCCGACATCGACCGCAGGGCGTACACCTGATTTGAAAAGGTCATCCTGAAGATAAATTTGACCGTCGGTGATCGAGATGACGTTCGTGGGGATGTACGCAGAAACATCACCAGCCTTGGTCTCAATGACAGGCAACGCAGTTAGTGAGCCAGCACCTCGTTCGTCGGAGAGTTTCGCCGCGCGTTCTAACAACCGGCTGTGTAGATAGAACACATCGCCGGGATATGCCTCGCGGCCGGGTGGACGTCGAAGTAACAGCGACAACTGTCGATACGCCTCAGCTTGCTTTGACAGGTCGTCATAGACGATCAGGGCGTGATCACCATTTTCCATCCAGTGCTGACCCATTGCGCAACCTGCGTAGGGTGCCAAGTACTTGAACGGAGCTGAATCCGCAGCCGGCGCGGCGACAACGACGGTGTAATCCATCGCTCCGCGTTCTTCTAAAACATTAACGACCTGCGCGACAGTGGAACCTTTTTGGCCCACAGCCACGTAGATGCACTTCACACCCAATCCTGCCTGGTTGAGGATGGTGTCGATAGCTATCGATGTCTTGCCGGTCTTTCGGTCACCGATAATCAGTTCCCGCTGGCCACGTCCTACAGGGGTCATCGCGTCAATGGCTTTTATGCCTGTTTGGAGCGGCTCATGAACCGGTTGACGACCCATGATCCCAGGGGCCTGAATCTCCATACGACGCGGTTGAGCGCCCACTATGGGCCCTTTACCGTCGATCGGTTCACCGAGAGCATCTACGACTCGGCCTAGAACGGCGTCACCTACAGGGACCGAAAGAATTCCACCGGTAGATTTGACGTTCTGGCCTTCTGCGATGTTCTGGACATCTCCGAGAACCACAGCGCCAATCGAATCGGCGTCAAGGTTCAAGGCGAGTCCTACGTCGCCGCTCTCGAATTCGAGGATTTCGTTTACAGATACATTCGGTAGCCCTGAAACTCGAGCAATTCCGTCGCCAACCTCGAGGACTCGCCCGACGGTGCCTGACTCAACTGAGGAGTCAAAGCCTTCTAGATTCTTTTTGATGGCTGCAGTTATCTCAGCAGCATCGAAGCTCAAATCAGTCACGACAGACGCTCCTTCATTTTTTCGAGACGAGTACGAACTGATCCGTCAAATACGGTGTCACCTACTTGGGCGACGATGCCGCCAAGGATGTCTGGGTCAACAACCACCACGACGTCGATATTCATTCCGGTTGCACTGGAGAGAGCAGATCGGAGACGATCACGTTGATCATCATTCAGAGCTACGGCGGACCGAACTTCTGCCACTGCTTGGCCGCGAGCTTCCGCAGCTTGGCGGACGAGATCATCGGATATGGGGCCAATTTGGCTTCCTCGGCCAGCACCGACCAACATGCTCACCAAATTGATGGTGATGGGTGATGCGGTCGCACCGAGCAAGTCTTCAAGCACTCCGATTCGACGTGATGCTGGTATCGCACGGTCGCTTAGAGTTGAACGCAACTCGTCAGAAGATTCGACGGTCTTACCAAGTTGATATAGCTCATCCGCGACGCGGTTAAGTTCACCCTCGGCGCCAGCCAATTTGGCTAGCCCAGCGGCGTACTCCTCCACTTTCTTGGTCATCGCTTTCCTCGTTCTATCCAAATCGGGGCACCACGACCATTGGACCGCAGTACCGGGGCCTCACCAGCGCACGTAAGGGAGGTTTTCTTCATGCCAGCGTCAGTTGCCAACTGACTCGATGTAGTCATCAACTAACCGCGCGTGTGTAGCTTCATCCAAAGTCGATCGGACTACCTGCTCTGCTGCTCCAACGGCGAGAGAGGTCACCTGCGCCCGCAAGTCAGCAAGAGCTCGGTCCTTGGCAGCTTCAATGTCAGCTTCGGCTTGGGCTCGTTTTTCGGCGATCTCCGGCTCGATCGCCGCGATGCGGTCTTGTCGTACCTGTTCGGCGTCCGACCGGGCGGCTTCGATAATTCGCGCCGCTTCAGCTTGTGCTTCGGCCAGCTTCGCGTCATATCCTGCTCGCAAGCTCTCGGCTTCGCTGCGAGCAGAGTCTGCAGCGTCAAGATCGCCTTGGATCTTTTCAGATCGAGCGTCCATAGCCTTTTTCAACGCCGGGTAGGCAAACTTGGCCATGACGGCGAAGAGAATGAGGAACGAAAGGGTTCCCCATATCACCTCATCCATCGCTGGGATAATCGGGTTCGGGGCCTCCGCCACGGCGGATGCTAACGCTCCAAGGATGCTCATCTGCTCCTCCTACGCGAAGTTGAGGAGGATGAACACCACGAAACCGATGAGGGCAAGAGCCTCGGTGAACGCGATGCCGAGGAACATGGTCGTGCGGACCATGCCTGCGGATTCGGGCTGTCGGGCCATAGCAGTAATCGCGTTGCCGACTACCAGTCCGATGCCTACGCCTGGGCCAATGGCTGCAAGGCCATAACCCAGACCAGCACCTACTGCCTTTAGGCCATCTACGGCGGTGTCAGCTTGTGCGAGCAAATCAATCACTCGTCTCTCCTATGTTTTATCGAATTTAGTGCTCGGGATGTAATGCGCCGCCGATATATACGGCGGTCAGAATTGTGAAGATGAAAGCCTGCAGGAAGGCAACGAGAATTTCGAAGCCGGTGAGACCGATCAACACAACGAACGGAGCCCAAACAATCGCTGCTAGCGGACCAGGGGTCCATAGCGCTGTTGTGAGGACTGCGAATGTAACTAACAACAAATGTCCGGCCAACATGTTGGCGAAAAGCCGGACGGCTAACGAAAACGGTCGTACCAAGAAGGTAGAAACAAACTCGATTACCGCTACGAGAGGTAAAAGGGCTCCAGGAACACCAGGTGGGATAACGGTGTTCTTGAAATAACTGAAAAAGCCCTGGCTTTTGATTCCTACTGCGTTAAAGACACACCAGACAATGATGGCGAGGACAGCGGGCGCTGCCATGCGCGAATTAGCTGGGAACTGAATGAAGGGGATGACTTCGGTGATGTTCGCGAAGAAGATGAAGAAAAACAGTGACAACAAAAAGGGCATGAATCGCATACCGTCAGGACCGATCGTTTGCATGACGACGTTGTCGCGCACAAAGTCCACGGACGACTCGGCCACCGTCTGTACACCCTTGGGCACAAGGGCGCTTCTTCGGATCGCCAGAACAAATATGGCCAGTGGGGCAAGCATTGCCCAGAGATAGATCAGACCAACTTTGTTCAACTCGAAAGCAGTGCCATTAAAAAGGATTCCGGGCCATTCCAACAACTCCGCTATGGGTGGGAAGTGCAGTCCGTACATCAGTTGGATCACTTCATCTCCTTGCATTGCTTTTGCGCCAAGCGGGCAGGTCCAAGTCCCGGGTACGCAAGTGAGAGAGAAACATAGCGCGTCTCCCAGACCAGCAACCCAAGATGAGAAACGATAATCGTTATGCCCAAGGGGACTGGGGCAAAAACGCTGACTTTACTTGCAGCGATGACCGCGACGGTCAGGATAACTAACCGCAGAATGAACCCGCCGAGAGCGGCGAACATGAGGGCTCCAGGGGAAATACGACCTGCCCATGTCAGCAACCCGGCGGCAGCTATGAAATTGGCGAAGACCAACGCTATCCCATATGCCCCTGAAGCAGCCCCATCTGTCCCCCAAATCAGAAATGAAAAGACAAGCCAAACCGGAGCGACTTTGATTCCGCGCCAAAGCATGTCAGCGACGATCCTTTTTTCTGGCTCTATGTTGACAACAGCGTCCTCTTGGGCAGTCATCAAACCTTCGTCCAATTTCTCGTTCATTGGTCCGTCGACCTGTCGAGATTGACGCCAGCGGGCAAACGGTCATCTATTTCTTGGGGTACATCCAAGCCACGACTATTGGTGGGGCGATCGGCGACCATCTCGAGTTCTATTCCCCCCATGCGACCGTTGTATCGGTACCACTCAGCTGTGATTTTCCCGAGAAAGGCCACGGACCCCAATGCAACAGCGATCCACGGACCTGTGTCGAGCCAACGATCAAGCAACCAGCCACCTCCGGCAAATATCACCGGGGTCACCACAATTTCTACCGAACGAGAAAAGGCGTCGTCCGTGCCGAATTGTCGTGAATTCTTGGAGAGCGCTGGGGCTCGCATACGACAGACAGTCTCCGGACCAGTGGGAAATGTGGGCGCTTCAGGAAGCGGACTCACCCTATTCGTGGTACCCACTGGTTGCAACCAAAGAGCCAGTCAAGTGCGCTGGAATTTTAGATGTGTGGTGATGCGCCCTGCATATCAGCCTCATTATCTAGACCCACTCGCGCTTGAGGTCGCAGGAGAAGAAATAGCAGAACCGCTACGCCAGCCAAGGCAAACGGCAATATCGCATCCCCGCTGCCAGTCACGGTTGGCACCAGCGCGACGCCGGACAGCAAACCAGTCCAAGCCCAGAGAAGAAGAACGGTTCGACGGTGACCATGTCCCATTCGCAAGAGCCGGTGATGAAGGTGGTCTTTGTCCGCTGTCGCGATCCCTTCACGTCTATAGGCGCGACGAGCGACAGCTAAGGCAACGTCGAGTAGAGGCACACCTAGAATTAAGAAGGGGATCGCTATCGGAGCGAAGAAGAAATAGACCTGACCACTGAACTGATCAACGACTCGGCCACCCACAGTCATGGTCGCAGAAGCCATCAGTAATCCCAATAGCAGTGCTCCCCCATCGCCCATGAAAATTCGGGCCGGGTGGAAGTTGTGAGGGAGGAAGCCGAGACACACCCCTAGGGTCACGAGTGCGAGCAGCGGACCGAGGTTGGTATCGCTGATCAGGCCCGCATTCTGCAATTCCCCGCTGTAGAGATAAAAGGCTCCCGCGGCGATGGCGACGGTTCCAGCAGCAAGGCCATCTAGACCATCGATCAAATTCACTGAATTTGCGACCACCACAACCAAGACAACCGTGATGAGGGTCGCCCAATCCGCTGAAAGGACCACTAACTGCCCAAAGGGCACCCTGAAGTAAAACAGGGTGACACCTAAAACGGCGAGGAGGCTCCCAGATAGCACTTGCCCAGCCACTTTCGCTGGTGCTGACAACTCCCGTAGATCGTCAATCGTGCCGATAGCGAACATGACGCTGGCCGCGACTACCACCGCTAACGCCTCAGAAGATCCAGCAAAAACTTGAGCAAACCCTGATAGGCGGCTTGCCAGTACCAAGGCGGCCAGCATGCCCAAGAACATTGCGCCGCCGCCGCCGGTCATGGTCGGACGCTGATGGACACCCCGGTCATTAGGTTGCTTCACGGCACCTATTTTCGGCGCAATTTTCATAACAACGAACGTGCTCAAGTAAGTCACGATCGTTGCTGCACCCAGCACAAGTGCGTGTTGGAGTGTCCTACTCACTGGAGTGTCCTACTTACCGGCGAAATCAGTCGCGGGCTGCGACCCGTGTGTCCACCTCTCAAGCCTAGTTACGCTACAGAGATCTCGTGGGGAGGGGCACCGTCGTGGGTTTAACTCCCTGCGATGAACTTCAATCGGGGTACGGGGGAAACTTTGCACAAAGTTCAGCTACCTCAAGAGCGATTGCTTGAACTGCGCCTGTGTCGTCGCGCTGGCGCAGTATGCGTGCCGTGAAGTCGGCAATCATCGCCATTTCATCGGCCCCCATACCCTGCGTAGTGACCGAAGACACTCCCATCCGTACACCGCTCGTTACGAAGGGAGAACGAGGATCATCTGGAATCGTGTTCCGATTGAGAGTCACTCCGCCAAGATCAAGTACTTCTTGGGCGACTTTCCCTGTCAGGTCACCATCGAAGCTTCGCAGGTCTACAAGCAGAAGATGATTATCGGTGCCTCCTGAAACCAATCTAAACCCCTGGGCGGCGAGAGCATCTGCCAGCGCTTCGGCATTTTGAACAATACGTGCCGCATACTTCGCGAACCCGGGGTCGAGTGCTTCGCGAAATCCGATCGCCTTGGCTGCAATCACGTGGTCTAGAGGGCCGCCCTGGTTACCTGGGAACACTGCGCTATCAATCTTTTTTGCAAGAGCTTCAGTTGAAAGGATGCAACCGCCTCGGGGCCCTCGGAGGGTCTTGTGGGTTGTCAAGGTAACGACATCGGCGTGGGGAACAGGGCTGGGATGTTGCCCTCCCGCAATTAACCCGGCTATGTGAGCCGCATCAAACATAAAGTAAGCGCCGATTTCGTCACAGACCTGTCGAAACGGCTCCGGATCAATGCGTCTCGGGTACGCGGTAGCACCAGCGACAATCAACTTTGGGCGCTCAGCGAGAGCGATGGAGCGCATTGATTCATAGTCGATCCTTTCGTCGCTCGCTGTGAGGCCATAGGAAACAAAGTTGTAGAAGCGTCCGCTGGCGTTTACGGGCGAGCCATGGGTGAGGTGCCCGCCATGGTCAAGACTCATTCCCATGACTGTGTCACCAACCTCGAGGAGCGCCATGTAGACCGCAGCGTTGGCTTGCGAGCCTGAATGCGGTTGAACATTTGCGTGTTCGGCACCGAATAGTTGCTTGACTCGGTCGATGGCTAATTGCTCTACCGCGTCGACATGGGTGTTACCTCCGTAGTAACGGCGCCGCGGGTAGCCCTCGCTGTACTTGTTGGTGAAGACACTGCCAGTCGCGCCCATCACCGCTGGCGAAGCAAAGTTTTCTGAGGCGATGAGTTGAAGGCTTGTGGCCTGGCGTTCTTTTTCTTGCCGAATAAGCCGCTCGATTTCGGGGTCCGGTCCAACCGTCCACACGGCGTTGGGAGTCGTCATCGATCTGCGCCTTTCGCAATTCTCGAGGCTGGTTTGCTGAAAGCATGCCTGGAACTTTGACTGTTTCCGCGCTCTTTCTACGCCGAACCTTGGTCCGCGCTACCAAGGGCATCCAGCTTGTCGATTCGTTGTTGATGACGCCCGCCTTCAAATGAGGCAGCCAAGTAGGCCTCGACTATGTCTAACGCCGCCTGCTCAGAGACGACTCGAGCGCCGATTCCGATCACGTTGGCGTCGTTATGTTCACGGGTCAGTCGGGCAGATATTACGTCGTGGACTGTGGCCGCTCGAATCCCAGAAATTTTTCCAGCGGCCATCACGATGCCGATGCCACTCCCACACACAACAATGCCTCGATCCGCGTCACCATTAGCGACCGATACGCCAACTGCTGCTCCGTAATCGGGATAATCCACTCTGCTTTCGTCGTTGGTTCCGCAATCGACGATTTGGTGACCATCATCTAGCAGGTGTTGGGCAATGATTTGCTTGAGCAAGAATCCGGCGTGATCGGCTCCAAGAGCAATAACAGACAACGAAGACCTCTCGACGGGCGTGTCGTTATCTTCGCGCGCGAATGGGCACCCGCGGTACGCATTTTGCCAGTCGTTGACGTCCAGTCAGCTAGGTGTCAAGTTTAAGCTCGATCTCCTCAATCGGGCCCGCTCGAAGCACCACCGGTGTGTCGCCTGTTACGTCTACAACAGTTGATGCCGTTCCACCTGGGGATAATCCCGGGATCACATAGTAGATACTGGCTGAAAGTTCGGCTGCCGCATCTTGGGCACTATTGAGGGTCTCAATGCCATGCAAGTTCGCGCTAGAGCCGGTGACTGGACCCACGTCGTCGATTAACAGACGCAGCCAACCCGGTTCCGGGCAGCGAACACCTAAGGTGGCTCGTCCGTGCACAGGATCCGTCCCGTCGCGCCGTCTCGCGACAACCGTCAATGCTCCGGGCCAATGACGTTCGATGAGTCTTCTACTGCTCACATCAAGCTCAACGAGTTGATCAGCCTGCTGAACACCGCTCACTAGCACCGGCACGGGTTCTGTAAACGGCCTTTGTTTTACCCTGTAGGAGGCTTTGACAGCTTCGGTATCAAAATATCTCGCTAAAAGCCCTGGGAGGGTGTCTGTAGGCGCGACTACAAGCTTCCCGCTGCGTAGGGCAACAGATGCTGCAGCTAGGTGTTGCGTCTCCACATCATCAAGGGGTCGGCGCGCTATCACTGCTCTGTCGTTCCCTGCCAAATCCGCTTTTATGACGACTTCTGAGTACCCGCGAGCTATTGCAAGATTGCGTAATCGGACCGCTTGATCTGATCCACATTCGAGCACTAGCCACCCCCCAGGGCGAAGCCACTGTCTGCCATTGCGCGTTATGTACTCCAAGTACGCGAAGCCGTCGATCCCTCCGATCAGGGCATCCGATGGTTCCCAATCAGCGACCGCTGAGGGGAGTTCGTAATCTGGCGATACATACGGGGGGTTCGAAATCAAAGCATCGAGCGTGCCGCATAGTTCGTCAGGTAACGCATGGAACCAATCTCCTTGGTACAGCTGAACTCGCGCCGCGGATCGACCTAATCCTGCAAGATTCGATCTTGCCAATGACAGCGCTTCCTTCGACACATCCGTCGCATGGATCTCAGCGTGTAGAACTTCGTGGGCTATCGATAGTGCAATTGCGCCACTCCCGGTACCCATATCAGAAACAATGAGCTTCCGGGCATCGTCGCGGCTCAATGACTGCAGCAGATTTATCACGAACCCAGCGACGACTTCAGTTTCTGGTCGCGGGATAAGGGCTCGGGCGTCCACGGCAAGATCCAGGTACCGAAATGGCCAATGACCCAGGACATACTGCAGGGGCTCTCCTTGTGCACGTCGGATCGTCATGGCGTCTGCCCGAACGACTGCACCCTGGGAGACGGGCCGATCTTGTTCAAGGGGGAACAGCCGGGGTTCTATTCCTGTTACTTCTTCAACGATTAGACGCGCACTTAGTTCAGCGTCGGTTGTAGCTGCACGACGCAACTTGTCGAGAACGTCGTCACTCAATTGTGACAGCGTCAGCGCCTGTCCTGATTCGATCTCAGACTTCGCCATTTCCGGCCTCGAGTTGCTGCTCTCGTTCGTGGATCATCAATGGCTCGACAACCCCGTCGAGGTCGCCGGCGAGAACGCGTTCCAGTTTGTAAAGGGTCAGGCCAATTCGGTGGTCAGTAACCCGACTTTCTTTGAAGTTGTATGTCCGAATCTTCTCTGCGCGTCCGCCACCCTTAACCTGATCCCTTTTTTGGGCTGCGTGACTTGACGCTTGTTCCTCTTGGTGGAGTTTCAGCAATCGCGCTCGCAGAACACGCAGTGCTTTCGCCTTGTTCTGTAACTGGCTTTTTTCGTCCTGCATCGACACCACGAGACCGGTAGGAAGATGTGTTACTCGAACAGCGGAATCGGTGGTGTTGACAGATTGACCACCCGGGCCAGATGATCGATACGTGTCAATCTCAAGATCATTCGGGTCGATGTGGACTTCCACTTCGTCGGCTTCTGGCAAGACGGTGACAGTGGCAGACGACGTATGAACACGCCCTTGCGATTCCGTTACAGGCACTCGTTGAACGCGGTGCGGACCTCCTTCATGTTTCAGGTGACGCCAAACTGCATCACCTTTAACTAAAAAGGCTATGTCGGTGTAGCCGCCCATATCACTGAAGTGGCTGCCCAATACCTCTATATCCCAGGCCTTAGTGTTGATGTAGGCGCGGTACATTTCGAAGAGATCACGGGCCCAAAGGTTCGCTTCCTCTCCCCCTTCTGCCCCTCTGATTTCAACAATCACGTTGCGACCGTCGTTTGGGTCTTGAGGTAACAGTAAGACCCGGAATTGTTCTTCAAAGACGGCGGCGTTGGAAATAGCGGCCGACTCCATTTCTCGCACTTCGCTTAACTCGTCGCCGTTACTTGATTCCGCCATTTCCCGAGCAGCGGCCGCATCTTCAAGCGCGCTTCGCCACGCAGATCCGACTTCCACCATTTCTAAAAGTTGGGAATGACGCCTACTTACTTCAACAAATCGGTGGCGATCTGAGGTGACCTGAGGATCGCCAAGTTGAGACTCAACATGAGCCAACTCTTCCTCTAGCTCCCGTAGACGATCCAGCACGTTGTCAGGCTACCGATCAAGAACTGGTCCATTCGCGCCAATCATTGTCGATGGGAACAACTGACGCCGGATCGATTAGTTGATCGGCTAGTTCGTAAAGTATCGAATGAGCGTCGCGTTCAGGAATGACGACCATCAGAGTGGCTTGGGGATCAAGGAAAAGTCGCGCATCGGCTGCGAAGGGAATTAGATCGAGGTCTATACCGACCGCGCAGACCACCACGACGTCGGTTCCGTCAGCTAACCGCCCGGTCGCCACAGCCGGAACGGCTTCTTTAAGGTTCGTTCGCTGAACGGGCGGGGGCGCGGTAACCAGTTCAGATGCTCCGACTCGCTCTGGTTTGGTAACAAGGTGGGATCGTAACCATCGTTCCGCCCCGAGTCGGTTCAGTGGGTGAGGTTCCGCGGCAGGTAGCCGGTGCGACCGAACTACATTAGCTACCTGTTCGATGGCTTCTACGGTTGGCATGTTTCCGTGCAGCAGGGCGAATACTTCACGATCGTGGGCTCCAACCCCAACTTCGATTCTGTTCCCATATTGGTCAGAGATGATTCGAGCTACTTCAAGTCCAGCGATCTCACCGACAATGACTCCGTGTTCGACGACAACTTCAAGGCCTGACTCGTTGAGGGTCGAGACAAGTTCGGGTACATCGGGAACGGGTTTTCGAGTTGCCGTGTCTGATGCCACAGCAGGCGTCACATCACCATCGTTTACCTCCCACACTGTTATCGCGCTTGAGAAAAGTTGCGCTCGTCGCGCAAGCACATCGCTAGACCCTGACGCAAAAATATGGACTTCTGTCGCGGCGGCACGCACCGCCGACGCGAGCGCACCTCCTAAAGCACGTTCGGGACGCTCCTCAGCAAGTGCCGCCACTCGGTCCCTGCTGAGGGTGGCTAGAGCACCGTCATCGGTTCCGACTACGTCTTGGGTCGAATCACCCAAGTATTCACTAACAAGAGATCGCAGCTTCATCGCATGTAGTTGGCGGCGGCGTTCAGGATCTAGCGCCACAATGCGGATTTATTGGTCGGCGCTGTCAGCGTTCTGATCTGAGCCTCGACGGCGTCCGTAACGCCGCTCGAAACGTTCTACGCGGCCAGCCGTATCGACGATCTTCATCTGTCCGGTGAAGAAAGGGTGACTGGCGCTAGATAACTCAACAGTGACGAGCGGGTACTCGTTGCCGTCTTCCCAAACGACTGTGTCGCTTGTCTCCACGGTGGATTGGGTGATGAAAGAGAACTCAGCACCAGCATCGCGAAACACGACTTGGCGGTAGTTCGGGTGGATGTCACTCTTCATGGTTGACCCATTCTGGCGGTTAGTTCGACGAATCGCACATGCAGACACACAATTAGCGTGGTGCAGTCTTCAACTGGAGGACGGACGGTCGGGGGCCGATAACCCGTTAAGTATCTCCTCGTTTGAACCCGTAGTTGTGATGCGTTCAAGTACCCAGTCGAGTGCAGGTCCGTGTTGGTTTTCGTCAGCATCCTCGATCGCCACAAGGGTGTCGGCAAGTAGTTGAGCCTGGTGCGCTCGTTCTTCGCCGTGAAGGCGGTGAATTTCTCGGGTACATGAGGCGACCACGTCGATCGCTGGGTAAACCCTCCGATCAGCAGCGCGTCGATCGAGACGAACGATCGAATTAGCGGTCCCTTGTAGGGATTCAAGAATCATTTCGTCTAAACGCCAGCCGGTTTCGATGCCGGCGGTAGCGATGACCGTCAACGAACCACCTTCATCTAGAGCCCGAGCTGCACCAAAAAAGCGTTTGGGTGGATACAAAGCAGCAGCATCGATTCCCTCTACCAAGACCCTTCCGTTGCCGGGTGCCGCCAAGTTGTAGGCCCTAGCTAGTCGACTCAAGCCGTCCAACAAAATGACAACGTCCAAACCACCTTCAACCATTCGCTTGGCGCGCTCTAGCGTGAGTTCCGCGACCTGTATGTGTTCGTCGGCAGGTCGGTCGAATGTCGATGCCAAGACCTCGCCCTCTACCACGGTGGCTATGTCGGTTACCTCTTCGGGCCGTTCGTCAATGAGTAGAACAATCACGTGTAGGTCAGGGTGACTTGTTTCTAGCGCTACCGCCAGTTCGCGAATGATGGAAGTCTTTCCGCATTCAGGCGGCGAAACCACTAGACCCCGCTGGCCCTTGCCGATTGGGGCGATCAAATCGACTGCTCGCGCTGTCGGGTTTTCTGTTCCGTTGCTGCCAAGTGTTAGGGGTTCTCGCGGGTGAACTGCTGTGAGGTCTTCGAAAAGGGGCCGCTCGCGTGTCTCGTCGGGCTCTGCTCCGTTGATTTCGTCGATTCGGAGTAGTGCAGGGTTCTTTTCGTTTCGTGCGGCGGGACGGCTCGCACCTTTAACGATGTCTCCCTTACGCAGACCTTGCGACCGAACCTGTTTCGCGGCGACGTACACATCATCATTGGATGGCAGGGCGCCTCGGGTGCGAAGAAATCCATAGCCCTCATCTCTGAGATCCAAGATTCCTTGGCATTCAACTGGTTCGCCCTGCCAATTGTCGTCACGGTCACGGCCGCGACGTCGGCGGCGACGGTTACCGGGCTCAGCTACCCCAGCTTCGTCTTCGTCGCGATCCTGCTTTGTCGTCTCCTCATCTTTTGGTGACGCGTCGCCATCGTTCTCGTCTTCGCCAGAGGTAACTTCCGGAGCAGCTTGTGTCGAAGAATCAGAATTAGAGCCGTCTCTGTTAACTGGTTCGACAGTCCGACGAACACGGCGAACTGTTGATGCCTCATCGCTGTTGGTTGCTCGTCCGCTCGTGGGGCCCTTCAAGATGTCGTCAATGATGGTGGCCTTTCGAGCTCTGGGGGCTATGTCTAGCCCCAAGGCAGCGGCCATTGCCACCAGATCATCACGGGACTTCGACTCAAGAAGTGCTCGGTCTGGCTGATCGGACATGTGATCCTCATGGTGTCGGCACACGAATCGCACCGGGAGTGGGTTTGGGGCCGCCAGGTCGGATCAAGACAGCGGGCGCCAGCCTGAACCGGTTGCCGGATTCGCTAAAACACGGGCAACGGGACGGTGACATCAGGCTACTCAGCAAGTACCGCCAGTTACAACGTCGATCCAATTCTCATGCGATTGCGACCGAAGATACGAATTCCATGATTGCGCTGAGTTCGTTCGGCAAATCCGCACAACGTTCAGCGCGTCCAAACAGGTCTTTGATTTCCTCGGGTTGAACGGGAGCTACGCCGGTTGCGTCTTCTACAACAGCACCAAACTTCGCCGGGTGCGCCGTCGACATAATTGCTATCGGACTCTTCCCCGGCTCTAGACGGCGCGCAACACTCACGGCAACAGCGGTGTGTGGATCTACGAATTGTCCGGTTGCTGAATGAAGATCAGCAATTGTTTCCTCAACATCAGATTCTGAGGCTCGACCTGCATCAAAGACATTACGTAGACCAGCAATCAATGACTCGCGAAGTGGCAGTTCGCCATTACCTCGAAAGTCTTGCATTGCAGTACGTAACCATGTGGAGTCACGGTCGCTTAGGTCGAAAAGTAACCGCTCGAAGTTGCTGGAAACTTGTATATCCATGGCTGGGCTCGTCGACGGAATCACTTGTCGGATCTCCATAAGCCCCGATAAATAGGTTCGGGTCAGCATGTCGTTGTGATTGCTAGCAATAATGAGCCGGTCCACTGGTAATCCCATCCGACCGGCGATGTAGCCGGCCAGAACGTTGCCAAAGTTTCCTGTTGGCACACAAAAAGAGGTCTTGCGCTCTCCGCCGCCCAATTGAGTACCAGTGGTGAAGTAATAAACCGTCTGAGCTGCGATACGAGCCCAATTGATGCTGTTGACGGCAGCGAGTCGATACTGCTGCCGGAATGCACTGTGCGCGAACATCGCTTTCACGAGGTCCTGACAGTCATCGAACGTGCCGTCGATCGAAACGTTGTGAATATTTGCACTGGCGACGGTGGTCATCTGTCGTCGTTGCACCTCAGAGACGCGTCCACGGGGGTGAAGCATGACTAATTCGACGCCTTCGCGGTCTCGGCAGGCCTCGATGGCGGCACTTCCTGTGTCCCCAGAAGTTGCTCCAACGATCGTGATAGAGGTAGCGCGACGCTCCAGTTCGTATTCGAAGAGTCGGCCTAATAGCTGAAGTGCCACGTCTTTAAAGGAGAACGTGGGACCCCAGTGCAACTCAACGATGTGGTGGTCGATTTCGCCTCCAGCAGGTAGGTCTTTGATCGGCACTACATCTGGGTGCCGAAAAGACCCGTAGGCCTCCTCGACCATTCGGCCCAGGCTGTCTTCGTCAATCGATGGGGCCACGAATGGAGTCAGCACACGAGTTGCAACTTCTGTGTAGGGCAAATCGGCGAATGCTCGCAGATCTGCGCTACCTATTTCGGGCAACTCCAAGGGCACATAAAGCCCCCCATCTTCTGCCAGCCCGGCAAGCAACACGTCGCCGAACTCAAGAATCGGCGCTTCACCGCGGGTACTCTGATATTTCACTTTGTAAAGGTCTCCCGCGCTCGTTAGTCACCTATTACTCGGATGAGTGCGCCAATATCTCTGACTTCGCTGAGGTTGCGCAGGTCACGAAGCGTGGCCCGAACATCGGCTTCGCGCGCCTGATGGGTGATGAAGACCAAGTGCGCAGTAGCGCCTTGTCCCTGCTGCTCCATGGATCGAATCGACACGCCGTGATCGCCGAAGACACTCGTTACGGATGCGAGCACTCCCGGCTTGTCTTCGACATCTAGTTGCAGATAGAAAGCGCTAGTAGTTTCATCGATGGGGCGAATCGCGAATTCAGATAGGACCCCCAGGTCGCTAGACACTCCTTGTTGAAGATTTCGAGCGGCAGAAATGACATCCCCCAACAGTGCTGAGGCGGTAGGGCCACCTCCCGCGCCGCGCCCGTACAACATCAGATCTCCAACTCCTGAACCTTCTAGAAAGACCGCATTAAAGCTGTCTCGGACAGAAGCGAGGGGATGGTGTTCGGGAACCATTGTGGGATGAACTCGTACAGCCACTTCGCGACCATCGGACTCAGCTACAGCAAGAAGTTTTATTACATGACCCATGTGCGATGCTGCTGCGATGTCCGCTGGTGAGATGTGGCTAATGCCTTCTTGGTACACGTCTCCGGCGACAACTTTGGCCCCGAAAGCGATAGACGCCAAAATTGCAGCCTTTGCCGCTGCGTCGCTACCTTCGACATCTGCTGTTGGGTCCGCTTCAGCGAAGCCCAGTTTCTGCGCCTCGGCTAGAACATCGGCGTATTCAGCGCCTTCCTCAGTCATCTTGGTGAGGATGAAGTTGGTTGTCCCGTTGACAATTCCCATGACTCGAGTGACGCGTTCACCAGCGAGAGATTCGCGTAGCACCCGTATGAGGGGGACACCTCCAGCGACCGCTGCCTCGAAGAAAAGGTCGACGCCTCCAGTTGATGCCGCCTCAAACAGTTCCTGGCCTACGTTGGCCACTAATTCTTTATTTGCGGTAACGACCGGTTTACCGGACTTCAAGGAATCAATTACCAACTGGCGAGCTGGCTCAATTCCGCCAATTGTCTCCACCACCAGGTCAATGTCGGGGGAATTAACCAACGATGCGGGGTCGCGGGTGAAGCTGTCGGGAGGCAGGTTTACGTCTCGGTCTGCGGACAGATTTCGGACAGCAACTCTCGACACCTCAAGGAAAATACCGGTGCGCGCCGCGATCCGATCAGCATCACTCTGAATAAGTCTGATAAGAGCACCACCAACGGTTCCACAACCAAGAACCCCGATACGAAGGACTGAATAAGAGTGCGACTGCATGCTTCCAACCGTACCGGGCGGAGCGGCCATTCTTCGTTTCGATTTCCGACCGAAAGCCCCGGGTTTTCGTCGGCATACAAGAGTTACTCAACGTCAAGGCTGATTAGGTCTTCAAGAGTCTCTCGACGAACGACCAGTCGCGCTGAGCCATTGGAAACGAACACAACTGCTGGGCGGGGTATGCGGTTGTAGCTACTCCCCATGGAGTATCCGTACGCTCCAGTAACCGGGGTGGCCAAAAGGTCGCCTACCCGTATCTCGTCCGGGATAGAGGCTTCTCGAACTAGCACATCACCCGATTCGCAATGCTTTCCGACAATACGAGCGAGAGCTGGCCGAGGTTCGGTCACTCTGTCCGGCACAAAGGCGGTGTAGCCACTGCCATAGAGCATGGGGCGGGGATTGTCGCCAAAGCCACCATCGACCGCGACGTATGTTCTGATACCCGCCAATTCTTTAACGGTCCCGACTGAATAAACCGTTACTGCTGCTTGGGCCGCGATCGAGCGTCCGGGTTCGGCAGAAACTCGTGCCTTAACCCCTAAACGCTCACATGCGTCGCCAATTATGTCTCCCCACTCACCAATCGACGGTGCTGATTCAGATTCCAAGTAAGCGACACCCAAGCCGCCGCCCACCGATAGTTCAGGCAACTCAAGTGGCTCGGAAAACCCAACCACGATTTCAAGCGCTTGAGCAAAACTTTCAACGCGAAACACTTGGCTTCCGATGTGGTGGTGAATCCCCACTAGGTCGATCCCAGGATTGGATCTAGCCAGATCTACTGCTGTCGTTGCCGCGCCAGATGCCAACCCAAAACCGAACTTGGAATCATTCTGTCCGGTCGAAACAAATTCGTGTGTATGAGCTTCAACTCCAGGGGTAACTCGCAAGAGAACCGACGCCACAACTCCGTCAACCGAATGGAGATGGCGAAGACGGTCGAGTTCGTCAAATGAATCCACCACAACCCGGCTCACCCCGTGAGCTCGAGCTAAGGAAAGCTCACCAAGTGATTTGTTATTCCCATGCAATACGATGCGTTCGCCCGGAACTTCAGCCGCGATAGCCGTGTGAAGCTCCCCCTCGCTTGCCACATCTAGGTGCAACCCCTCTTCATGAACTAGCCGGGCCATGGCTAGGCAAAGAAATGCTTTACACGCATAGGCGGCGCCCTCTCCAAATGCTTCTAGCGCTTCTCGACAACGCGACCGAAGGTGCGTTTCATCGTAAATAAAGAGGGGTGTCCCAAAGTCTGCGGCTAGGTCGTCAACAGCAAGTCCTCCGATTCGCAACTCGCCTCGCGAACCAACTTCAGCAGAATCAGGCAAAAGATTAAAGGGTATTGGTCCGCGATTTCGATCTGTCTGGTTCATGTGCCCCTCCTCACATTTCCTCGGGGGCCGTCAGGCCAAGCAGTTCCAGGCCTATCGAAAACCCGACCCGAGCTGACTCAACCAACCAAAGCCGTGCCTGTTGCAGGTCAGATTCGACGTCGGAACGAAGAACTGGACAATCATGATAAAAGCCATGGAATGCCGCCGCTAGCTCACGAATCCACGTGGAAATCTTGTGGGGAGCACGATCGCGTGCCGCCATCTCGATCGTCTCAGGCAGAGTAGATAAAGCCCGCAAGAGTTCAAGTTCCCGCTCGTGTGTTAGCAGCGTCGGGTCAGTTTCAATCAATGGACTGCGCGTAATGCCTCGGTTGTCCGCTTCGCGCCCGACTGAAGCGATACGCGCATAGGCGTATTGAACGTAGTAGACGGGATTCTCGTTGGCCTGGCTCGAGAGCATGTCGATGTCAATTGTCTGGCGAGTATCGATCGACTGAAGGAGGTAGGCGAATCGGGCGACGTCAGGGCCTACGGCTTCTAACAGTTCGCGGACTTCAACCATGGTGCCCGTTCGTTTCGAGAGCTTGACCTCTTTGCCCCTTCGAACCAAAGTCACGTTTTGGCCAATTATCGCCTCGTAGGATGCCGCCTGATGTCCCAGCATTTGGAGAGCGGCTGACATTCGCGGCACATAGCCATGGTGGTCCGCGCCCAGAACATCTATAACCAGGTTCCCCCGGTCGAATTTCTGGTGGTGATACGCGATGTCCGGAGCGAAATACGTAGGTGCCCCATCGCTTTTTACCAATACGCGGTCTTTTTCATCTCCGAACTCCGATGTGCGAAGCCACGTTGCTCCGTCGCTATCGTCTACCCATCCACCCGCTCTCAAAGCTTCGAGAGCCGTTTCCATGGCACCCGAGTCAATCAAAGCTTTCTCGCTGGCCCAATGGTCGAACGTCACATTCATAGACGCCAAGGATTGCCGCACGTCGGCCAGAGCTCGCTCAGATCCCCATTCAACGGGATCGACGTCGGCAGGCATTTCCGAAGCCCATTCGGCAACATATTCCCCCGCATAACCATCTTCGGGAAGCTCAGTTCCGTCTCTTCGCGCGAGGAGGGAAGCACCAAACAGCTCAGTCTGGAGGCCACGATCATTTATGTAGTACTCAGTGAAGGTCGCGTAGCCGCAGCGCCGAAAAATGCGCGCGAGGCTGTCTCCGTAGGCGCCCCAGCGGCCACCGCCCGCATGCAAGGGACCAGTCGGATTCGCTGAAACAAACTCCAGATTGATCGATTGCCCATTCCCAATTTCCGATCGCGCGTATCCATTCTCTCCTTGAGAAACAACGTCGATCAGGACATCGTGCAACCACTGAGAGGAGAGATGGAAGTTAACGAAGCCAGGACCAGCGACTTCAAGTCTTTGAATCTGTGCATCTGACGTGGACTCGAGAGTCTTCACCAGATCAGCTGCCAGTTCACGGGGCTCACGTCCAGCTTTCTTGGACACCACCAAAGCAACATTGGAAGACCAATCACCATGTTCTCGGTGAGCCGGTCGCTCCATGTGAATCTCGGATGGGGCAACATCAATTCCCAGTTCGCTGAGGGCGTCCGCCAAAGCTGCCGCCAAGACTTCAATGATCACCGGCTTCAGCTCCCTACAGGTCGGCATCGGAATCCCGCGGCCTTGATGCCATGGGAACGTCACTCGACTGTACCGCTGAGACCAACCAAGCTTGAAGTGACTTATGCTCTCACCTCTACCAACGTCTCGTTGTGGAGGGTTCTACTGAAAGCGGTACATTCGCTAACCCGCCCTCGTAGCTCAGGGGATAGAGCAGTGGCCTCCGGAGCCATGAGCGCAGGTTCGAATCCTGCCGAGGGCGCAACAGAGGTCACAAACGATTTCGAGGTCCGTGTGACACCGTGATAAGAAACGTGGTGATGGCCGCCACCGTATCTCCATGGGGGGTAGCGGCTACGGCCGCCCTAGTCGCACTGACTCTGGTTGTGTCATGGCGTCTCGATCTCGGGTTACATAGGGTCATTTTCCTAAGTTCAACTCGATCCGTAGTGCAACTACTAGCGACGGGGCTCCTCTTGGTCCCTGCGCTGAGGCCAGACGCTCATCTGGCCTGGGCCTGGGTTTGGAGCGGAACGATGCTGGTTTTTGCTACCGGGGTTGTGCGCAGAAGAACTACACCGTTGGGAGCAAATCGTCCTTCAATTGCTCTATCCGCGATTGCCGTCACGTGTCCCGTCGCGGCTGGCCTGGCGGTGGTTTTTTGCTTTGGGGTACTACCTCTTAAACCTTGGACGCTCGTTCCCATGGCAGGAATCATTCTCGGAAACACTCTTCCAGCGACCGCCGCTGGCGCCATCCGATTCGTTGAGCTGGTGACAGAGGAACAGGGACAAATCGAAGCAATGCTTGCTCTCGGTTTCAAAACTAAAGAAGCTATACGGCCGCAAGTAGCTAGGGCGGTCAAGACAGCCTTAACCCCCGAGATTGAACGAATGCGGATGATCGGACTCGTCCTTCTACCCGGCACGATGACGGGAATGCTGTTGGCTGGAGCCGACCCCATTAACGCTGTGATGACCCAGATGGTGGTGACGTTTCTTGTTCTCGGCGCGATCACCGTAACGGTCGCCACCGTTGTACTCGGTTGCTCTCTTTCTGCTGTTGGCGACGGTCGACTCTCAACGCGGCCCTCCAGGTAGCAGATCTAAGCCTTCCAACCAGTTAGTTCCGTGCGTTCGATAACGATCACTGAGCCTTGAGGGCGAGTTTCGACGTATTGGGTGTAGCGATCCGATAACAGATCCAGAGAGCGTTCATATTCATCGCCAGTCTGATGAACTTTCGCGCGACCACGGATCCGAACCCACCAAAGACGCGTCCAATCTTGGTCGTCGTAGTGATCAGCTAGGAGCGTGACCTCCGGAAACTGTCGGATGTTGTCCAACCGCTTTAATTCGGTAGTCGACTTTTTCTTGTGGTCAATCGCTGTCACAACGACTTCATCATCAAAAGCGAAGGTGATCGGAACCAAGTCGACTCGGCCGTCTATCCGGATAGTGGCCAAGGTCGCGACGCGAGCATGGCCGAGTAACTCTAATAATTCGGTTTCGTTCATTAGTCCTCGGGGGTGTGCCTACCCCGTCGTAAACAGCGACGGTGGTAACGCGGTGGGTCAGACTACTCGCCGGCAGTTCGTCACCCAACTGCATCCGCCAAGAAGCCATTCAGCTACGTAGGGGTTCATCACGCGGCGTAGTCTCATGGCATGGCCCTGACCGACAGCAACCAAGAAGCACCCAAAAAAGAGCGCTGGTCATTCCAATGGAAAGAACTTTTTGAAGAGGTAATCACTTCTGGCCTCTGTACCGGTTGCGCAGGCTGCGTAATCAGTTGCCCACATGACGTAATTGGCTACGACCACGTGCAAGGCGGTTTCAAGCCATTTCATGTCGAGGAGGAGTTAGGGCCCGACAACTGTGGGCATGGCGAGAAAGGCTGCACGAGTTGCACGAGGGCATGCCCGCGCTTTCGAACGTGGGAGGACGAAGCAGATGAGTTCTTGTTCAATCGGACTCGCACACCTGATGAACCATCGGGGATGTACAAAGACATCATCCTCACTCGAGCGTCCGACGACTTCATCCTCGAAGTCGGGCAAGACGGCGGACTTGTATCCGCGATCCTGATCTGGGCGCTAGACAATGGGTACATTGACGCCGCTCTCACCTCATATGTGGGCGAGGGCGAAGGCTCTCAGTGGACAGCTTCTCCAGGGGTCGCCTTTAATCGGGACGACGTCATTAGAGGCGCCGGCAGTCGATACACCTATTCTGCGAACACCCTTGCGTATACCGAAGCGATCGAAGCGGGGGCGAAGAAAATCGCGCTGGTGGGAATGAGTTGCCAAAGCTCAATTGTTCCGGTTGCAAAGTCCCGAAAAGTCGGAAAAGTCGGAAACAGGTTTGCGCTCAACATTGGGCTTCTGTGCTCAAAGTCGTTTGACGAAGCGATCTTCGAAGAGCTATTCGAACAGAAATATGGGCTAGATCGTCACACGATAAAGAAAACGAACATCAAAGGTGTTTTCCAGATCTGGACGCACGACGGCGGCTACTACGAAATCAACCTCAAGGAATGTCACGCTTGGACAAGGGAGGGATGTATTTACTGCCCGGATTTCGCCGCGGAGCACGCAGATATCTCGACCGGCGGCATCGGTAAGTACAGCGATTGGACACTGACGATCGTGCGAACGCCAATAGGTCGGGAAATCATCATGAAAATGCTTGAGGGTGGTTATTTGATTGGCAGACCCGGCGATGATGATCCCGCGGCTATCGATCTGATGCACAAGTTGAGTCAAAAGTCTCGCGGAAGATGGCCTGAGTTCGCTTGGGACAAACCCTCCGTGTTGCCCATCCCGATCCGCAAGTAGCTCTGACGTAACGGCCTCGTCTTGGTCAGAGACAGGTATTGATGAGGTCCACCATGTCGGGGCGCAGATCGCTTGCACTCAAGAACTCTGACAACCGAGCCTCGGGGATCACGTCAGCGGCCCGAGAGATGGAACAACGACACAGTCGGTCTAAACGATCTGAGCCGTGACTGCAGGCAGACAGATACAGCTCTTTTGTCGAAGACGACCAGTCAGCGGGTCGTTGAACGCCTCGGCATTGGACTAATAATCCTGCTAGTTCAAGCGGAAATTCGTTGAACGCACTCATCTGATCTTCAAGCCGTATGACGTCGCCCACATCGACGTCATAGACCAATAGCTGGGACGCGCAATGGCATGGCCCAACCAAACCCGAATCCGAGATGCATGAATCCAAGAAGGCAACTGTCGTTTTGATGTCGAGCGAATAGTCGCTGACGAGAAGTGGGTCATCCACAAGCAGGGTCCCAGGGTTATCAAACGAATTTGCGGTTTCATCCTGATAACTGGCTGACGTGTCCTCGAGGGAACAAGCGCTAGTTAACACGAGACCCATGAGAACGGCTCGACGAAGAAGGCCTCTGACGTTTATGCAAGCAGCCACAGTCGAAGGCTAGGCGGGCTTTAGTTGCGCAAGTTCGCGCGCCGTGAAGAAAACTTGATCGAGCATCGGTTCGGTAAGGCGTCCCGTAAAGGTGTTCTGTTGACTCGGATGAAACGAACAAACAATATTTCCCGCGCGCTCAACACCGTACTCTGACAGCGGCACTACAACTCCATGGCCGAACCGGGGTCGAGGACGCACTCCGAGAATTGAACACGTTGCTTGGTAGCCAAACTGTCCCAGCGCCACAAAAACCTCAGCTTGAGGAAGCAGCTCCAATTCACGTTCGATGAAGGGTCGGCATTCGTCACGTTCTTCCGTTGTCGGCTTGTTCGCAGGGGGCGCGCATCGCACGGCTGCGGTGACATAGGCACCCTCCAGTTGGAGTCCATCTCCGACATGTCGAGCAAATGACTGATTGGCAAACCCCGTCCTGTGTAGCGAGGCGAAAAGAAAATCTCCAGATCGATCCCCGGTAAAGACACGTCCGGTCCGATTGGCGCCATGAGCCGCTGGCGCTAAGCCAACGATCATGACTTTCGCGGCGGGATCCCCAAACCCGGGTACACCCCGTCCCCAATAGTCTTGGTCTCGAAACGCCGCCCGCTTCTCCGAGGCAACTTGTTCACGCCACTCCACTAGACGATCACATCGACGACAATCAGCTATCTCAGCAGCCAGTGAAACCAAGGAGTCCACGCTGCCGAGTGTTGCAGACTATGAAGCGGAGTTAGGTGACTTCAACGACTACGGTCAATTCGTGGCTTCTTCCGAACGACCTACACTGATCCTTCTCGTAAGGCACGGACAGACCCCGACAACTGGTGTTGATTTGTACGGCAGAAAACCAGGGATTCACCTATCCGAGGTGGGATTAAGTCAAGCAGAGAAGGTGGCAGAACAAATTTCTGAGATGAATCAACGTCGTATTGCCGCTATTTACTCGAGCCCTTTAGAGCGTACGCGAGAGACGGCCATTCCCATTTCCAAGAGAGTTGGCATTCCCATCAAGCAAAACCGCGGACTAATAGAACTCGATGTCGGTGATTGGACCGGTCGGAAGCTCAGCCAATTGCGCAAGCTGAAGGCATGGTCGACTGTACAAAAATACCCGTCCGGATTTAGGTTCCCCAACGGAGAGTCTTTCGTCGAGATGCAAACCAGAGTGTCTCAGACCGTAGACCGTTTAGTGGCAAACCATCGTGGAAAAACGGTGATCGCAGTAAGCCACGCCGATCCGATTCGCGCCTTGATCGCTCACGCCATGGGAACTCACTTAGATCTCTTTCAACGCATAGTTGTGTCACCATGCTCGGTCACAGCAATCCTTTACACACCAAGCGGTCCGGTTGTATTAGCAGTGAACAACACCGGTGATCTCAAATCGCTGACACCAAACTAAAACCCAAATTTTTCACCAGGAACAATGACTGACAACTACGAAATAACGAACCCGCAGAACTTCGTTGCCGGAACCGTCGGAGCGCCCGGAGCCCGCATCTTTTATCTGCAAGCACACGCCGAAAGTCTCGTCCTGACTCTTAAAGTTGAGAAAGGTCAAGTTCAGTCGCTCGCAAGTCACCTCGCCGAAATTCTTGAAGACAACGAAAATCTGGTATCAACAGTTTCAGTCACAGAAATGATTGAGCCGCCAGACGCGGTATGGACCGTGGGTGCGTTAGCCATCGGACTCAGCGAAGAACCTGAACAGCTCATTGTTGTGGCCCAAGAGCTACCTGATCAGGAAGAGAATGAACCCTCACAAGCTCATATTCACATCACCTTGGGTCAGGCCAAAGCATTTGTTGATCACGCACTATTTTTGATCGAGTACGGCCAGGATTTCGGCCGGCAGAATGGCCATAAACCCATTGGTGAGTGACGAAAACGCTGAAGGCAGCGATTCCCAGTCGACCGACTTCGTGGGCCTTGAAGCTGCCCATGAGGTGTTAGTCCATGGCGACGTAGAGCTACTCGCCCGCATGCCCTACAGTTCGAACGCCACCTTCCTTGTCCGTGTAGAGCGAGGCGACTTAGCAGTGAACGGGATCTACAAACCTGTGAAGGGTGAGCGACCACTCTGGGATTTTCCGTCAGGGCTGCATCGAAGGGAAATCGCCGCCTACGAATTAAGTGATGAGTTGGGATGGAACGTCGTGCCTCCCACGGTAGAACGCATTGGGCCCCACGGACCCGGATCTATCCAATTGTTCATTGATGCCGACTTCACCCAGCACTACTTCACACTCGTAAAGAACCCGCTGCATCATCGAGATCTTCGAAGGCTCTGCGTTCTTGATTTGTTAGCTAACAACACTGACAGGAAATCAGGTCACTGCCTCCTTTCAGAATGGGGACGCGTGTATGGAATCGATCATGGTCTCTGCTTCTCGCGCGACTTCAAGTTGCGGACCGTTATCTGGAACTTTGCCAACGAACCAATCGATGACCATTTACTCGAAGGTGTGCAACATGTCGCGACAGGAGCTATCGAACGGTTAGCGCCATGGCTTGACGAAGACGAAGTTGATGCACTTATGCAACGGGCGCGATGGCTGAGCGAATCGCCAATTTTCCCTGCAGATGATGGCTATAGGTGGCCTTGGCCGCTTATCTAATCTGCAACGCGATAAGTGCCGGACAGAGCCTGTCGTCAGTTGGTAAAACTAAAGGAACTGCCCTACCGGGATCTCAAAGCTTCAATCAAGGCCGGAATAACCTTGTGCACGTCGCCGACGATGCCGAGATCAGCCACCCCGAAGATAGGTGCTTCAGGGTCCTTATTGATCGCGATGATGTTTTTGGAACCCTTCATCCCGACAAGGTGCTGAGTCGCTCCTGAAATTCCGCACGCCACATATAGGTTCGGTTTTACAACCTTGCCGGTCTGACCGACTTGCTTGGCGTATGGAACCCACCCGGCGTCCACAATCGCCCGAGACGCTCCCGATGCCGCTCCCAGCAGGCCCGCCAACTCGTCGATCATAGCGTATGCCTCCGGCTGGCCTAGCCCGCGGCCTCCAGAAACCACTACTGCCGCATCGTCCAACTGCGGACCAGAGCGCTCTTCTGCGTGGCGGCCGGTCACGACAGCCGATCCCGCAACTCCGGGGTCCACTGCTTCAACTCCAACGACTTCCGCTGACCCGCCCCCAGTTGGTTCAGCTTCGAACGATTTAGGTCGAAATAGTGCTAACGCCGGACCATCGTTTCGAAAGGCAGTAAATACATTCTGAGTTCCACCAAAAACTGGTTCTTCAACGACTAGCACTCCATCCTCGAATGAAGCGCCAACATTATTTGTAACGACTGGCTGATCTATGCGAACAGCAAGACGGGCTGCCGTGTCTCGCCCATCTGGAGTTTGTCCAAAGAAAACCGCATCGGGGGTGTTTGCTTCAATCTGTGCCTGAAGCGCCGCGGCAGCATGAACTCCTATAAGCCTGCCCTCGAGAGGGCCAGTACTAAATACCTTGGAGGCTCCGTGAGCACCGAGTTCGTCGGCCATGGAAGCTCCGTCGCCGGCCACGAAAGCCTCAACGTTAGTGGCGAGGCTCCGCGCCGCAGTCATTAACTCCAGAGTTAGACCGCTAGGGCCACTCTCGTCGCCTTCTGCGAATACAAGGATGGTGTCGATCGACATGTCCAGCCTCCTCAGATGACCTTGAGTTCGCCGAGGAACTCAATGATCTTTTCGTGAGCGTCGCCTTGGTCTTCGACAACTTCACCAGCTTGTCGTGCTTCTGCATCCGTAACCCGGATGGTCTCTTGGCGAGCACCGTCTTTCCCTACGGCGCTCGAATCGATTCCCAAAGCATCAAGATCAAGTTCCTCGACGTGCTTCTTCTTGGCCGCCATAATCCCTTTAAATGACGGGTAGCGAGGCTCCACCACGCCGGCCGTAACCGAGACCAACGCCGGGGTCGGACACTCAACGTCGTCATATCCTGCCTCTGTCTGGCGCTGCACCATTACAGTGCTTCCTTCAACCCGAATTTGTTTGGCAAAAGTGATCGATGGCATGTTGAGAGCCCCGGCAATCATCTCTGGGACTGTGCCGGTGTAACCGTCAGATGACTCGACTCCGGCGAGTATTAAATCGGGTGACATTCTCGATATTGCAGCAGAAAGAACTTTCGCTGTCCCGAGCGCATCGGTTCCGGCAAGAGCGCTGTCGCTCACAAGAACGGCATCTTCGGCACCCATCGCTAACGCCGTCCGGAGCCCGCCGACTTCTCCATTGGGGGCCATCGAAACCAACGAGACGTCGCCGCCACCGGCAGCTTCGACAAGTTGGAGCGCCATCTCCACCCCGTAGGAATCGGACTCATCTAGGATCAGCTTGTCATCCCGTTTGAGGTAGTTAGTAGAGGGATCCAACTCACCCGGCAACGCCGGATCTGGGATCTGTTTGACACAGACAATGACCTTCATGCGTGGATTCTGCCCCGAGGTTTGTACATATCCAAATGTTAAGTAAAAAAAGTTTTGTGACTGAGTTCGTGACCTGTCACGCGACCGTTGTTGATGGTGCTCGGTTCGACTATCTCCGCAGAAATCGGCGACACTAGCCGCGTGCAGATTTTACTCCTCGTCAACGGATCGGCTTCATCGGTTACAGCACGAACAAGAGTGCTAATCCAAACAGCACTAGCTGAACACCATTCGGTACAACTAGCCATGACCAGCCGTCGCGGTCATGCTTCTCGATTAGCGCGAGGCGCCGCTGCGACTGGTACCGACATCGTTGCTGTACTCGGGGGGGACGGAACCCTCAACGAAGCAGCTAACGGACTCGCTGGAACCCAGTGCGCGTTGGCTCCCCTGCCTGGCGGGTCCACCAACGTCTTTGCTAGGACCATCGGATTGGCCGACGAGCCGTTGGAGGCTACGAATCAACTAGTCGCAGCGATTGCGGCTAATTCGATTGAATCTGTCGGTCTCGGTGAAGTCGAAGGGCGTTATTTCCTTTTCCATTGCGGGAGTGGTTTCGATGCGGCAGTCGTAGAGCAGGTGGAGCGGAGATCAACATTGAAACGCTACGCAGGGCACCCTTTGTTCATTTGGGCCGGTGTTGATACTTGGCTCCGTCACTATGACCGAACGAAGCCGAGAATGACTGTCCGACACAAACACGGTGGTGTCGATGACAGCTACTTCACGGTGGTGTTGAACACAGATCCCTATACCTATTTAGGGAGCCGCCCGCTGTCCCTAGCCCCGGAGGCAACTCTTGATCGCGGCCTCAGCGTCGTAGCTTTGCGAACGTTGTCGTTTAGCACCATGACCGGCTTGTTGATTGATCTCTTTCAGGGCAAACCGCTGGAGAACAACGATCTCATTCATGTTGCCCACAACCTGACGGAGCTTGCCCTAACTGGGCATGACCCATTTCCTCATCAGCTAGATGGCGATTATTTGGGGACTGTCAAGAGCCTCAAATTCAATTGGCGTCCCCAAGCACTTAGATTGGTGAAGCCTCTCTCGAAGTAAGCGAATCTATTGAAAATCGCCAAGCACTCCTAGCACTTCGTCGGGTACGTCGGTAATGAGACCATCAATGCCAAGTCCAGCAAGTTCCGCTGCGCGCTCGAGGTCATTGACCGTCCAGGCATTTACCTCAACCCCAGCCGCGTGAGCGGTCCGCACAAGACGGTCATCAACCACCGACTCGTGGGGATGGATTGCCGAATGCCCGTTGCTAACAACTTGGCGCATTACGTCTAGCCAAGGCCCTTGCCAAAAAAGGAGTGCTGTCGGCAACTCCGGGAAAAGCTCGCGTATCTGATTAACAATCTCGTGGTCGAACGACGAAACGATCCAACGACTGGTTGGTTCTGCCCGTGATCGTAAATGTCGCGCTACTTCTTTAGCCATGTCGGAAAATTCGCTCCCGTGAGGACCGTCAGTTTTTATCTCGATGTTCACGCGAAGTCCGGTACAAGCATCGAGAGCAGCACCTAAGTCAGGTATGTAGCTCGGCAGGTCCCGCCTATCGGCGCGGGCTATGAGCACACCTTCTGTATGCGAATCATGATGAACCACTAATTGCCCGTTGAGGGTTCTTCGCACATCGAGTTCTATCCCATCCGCCCCTAATCGAGCCGCTAATAGAAACGCTTCGATGCTGTTTTCTCTTTGCTGTCGCGATGCTCCTCGGTGGGCATATACCTGTGGTCGCGTCAACGTTTCGTTCCCCCAACCTGTTCTGTTCTTTACGAGAGCCCACCTTTAAGAGAAAGAATCTCTTGCCGTGCTATCGCTCCAACCGTAACCTGTCATATCGCTGAGATTGCGTCACCGCTACACAAGCCAGACCTCTTCGGAGTCTGCCAATTGGACGCTTAGCAGTTTTTCGCCGCGGACAGGTCAAGCTTTGGCGGCATAAATGCTCGTGAACCCCCTCGCGAGTAGCACCTGGAGGAAATATAGACGTGAGTTCACGAGGAACCATGCTGCTGGAAAGCGGCCTCTGGCGAAACACCGCGAAATGCCGTGAGATTGATCCAACTGTTTTTTTCCCCATTGGTTCGACAGGAAGCGCCCTACGCCAGATCGCGGCAGCGAAAGTCGTCTGTGCAGATTGTTCGGTCAAAGATCTCTGTCTCGAGTTTGCACTCAACACCAACCAGGACTCTGGCGTATGGGGAGGGGAATCGGAGGACGAACGCAGAAAAATTCGACGAGAGCGAAACAGAACTCGCCGACAGGTGCGCTGAGCGGAGCTGGCCCACGTATCAGATCAATATTTGTACTGAGTTTTCTGTTTCTTGATTTACGAGCCCAACACGGGCACTTCAACTACAACTTCTGATCCTGGCGAATCACTTCGCCTTCGCATCACAATCTCACCGCCAAGTTCCGAGGTTGCCAAAGCTCGAATAATCGAAACTCCTAAGCCCTCCTGTGGGCTGCCATCAAAACCCTCGGGCACCCCAACTCCGTTGTCGCGAACAACCATTCTGATGCGTTCGTCATCTCGAAAAAGCAAGACTTCTACCAGGGCCAGGCGACCGTCTACGAGCGGCAGATCCACGGGGAAGGCATGGTCAACAGTGTTCTGGAGTAATTCGTGTAGCACCACAGCGAGCCGCGTCACCACATCAGACGGGACGAGACCTGCATCTCCAATTACGTCAAAACGGATAGGACGCTCCGGCGAAGTGAAGCTGTCCTGGACGGTCCGTGCCAACATACTCGCTACATCTCTCAACTTCACGTCGTCGGAAGACTCACTCGCCAGCGCCTCATGCACCAACGCAATAGCTCGGATCCGCCGCACCGTCTCATCAATTGCCGACTTTGCTTCAGCCGATTCAAGGCGGCGAGCCTGAACACGCAACAGCGACGAGATGGTTTGAAGATTGTTCTTGACTCGATGGTGAATTTCGCGGATCGTCGCGTCTTTGGATATCAACAGTCGGTCTCTTAAACGCAACTCGGTGATGTCTCTCAGTAGAACTGCCGCTCCTCTAGAAATCTCCCGATCGATAAGAGGTACAGCCAATAATTGAACCGTTGTACCGTTTCGCTCAACCTCAGTGGTAATGGGCTCAGAGCTTCTTATAGCTTGACGAATGACAGGCTGCTCGACACCAAGATCACCGAGTCGGCGACCGGCAACGTTTCCGACCACTCCTACGCGATGGAGCGTACTGAGGGCGTTCGGTGAGGCATATTGGATTCGAGCCTCTGGATCCACCACCAACAGGCCATCGCCAACTCTGGGCACCTCATCCATATCGACATCGTGTCCGATGAAAGGAAATACCCCTGATTCGATCATCTTGGCTAACTGATGGAACGTCTGAAGGTAAGTGCGTTCAAGTTCGCCAGGATCTCGACGTTCGAGAAAGTCGGGAACTAGCTCGCGACTCAGGACCGCGATCACCACTCTCTCGTGGATTATGGGGATGCACATGACCAGCGCTCGGCGATTTGTCGGTTTGATCGGCACCTCCCCTTCTACGACTTCACCTGATGCGAATGCTCTTGCGACAAGGGGACGGTCAATGTCATCTACTCGCAGCCCTACATGGTCATCTCGATAAAGAGTTTGACTAGTAGTAGGTCGAATCTGCCCGACGATGGCGAACTCTGTTCGTGTGTCGTCAGTGGGGGCGAACAGCAACAAATCGGAGAACGATAGATCAGCCAGAATTCCCCACCAAGCGACGAGGCGTTGAAGATGCGTTAGCTCTTCTGCCGATAGGTCTGTGCCTATGCGAGTCAATTCTGCCAAAGTCGCCATGGAGCTAGAAATTACCGCCCTTCAGAACCTGTCGGCAACGGCGCACGCCACCGGTGGCAAATTCGGCTACGGATTCGAAGTGTCAGTCGGTTGCAAATCCGATACGTCGGTCACCTGTTGCGCCGAATTCGATGAACGCGAGTTGTGCCACTGATACGCCTACCTCTCGGCCGTCGCGATCTGTGATCCAAAGCATGTTGGCGCCTTCATCTAACGCGGACTCCGACTCCAACTTGAGCTTCTCGGCGACGTCGTCTGCGACGTCGAGAGTGAGCTCACGGGCCACATTCATGATGCCGATTCGGATCTCCATGGGCAACGCCTTTTCTTCCGGCCTCGATCAGCTGACGAACGTCAACACGACTCAAGACACAGCGTATGCTGCAGTTTGGCGTCTACCACTGCTGTTCGAGCATTCAAGACGAACAGGAAAGCTGGGAGCATCCGACTTTGGTTCGGGCCCATTCCGGGCGCAGCGAAGCAAACTGGTTTCGTTCCGGTTGTTCATCGTAGGGGCGTCGCACGAGGTCTAACAATTCTTCGATCATCGACGCGTCGTCTTGCTCGGCACGTTCAATCGCTAACTGAGCCATGTAGTTTCGAAGCACATACTTTGGATTTACCGCGTCCATCGACATCTGACGTTCGAGGTCATTCGTGCCAAGTTCGCGATGCCGAGCGGCCCAGCGTTGAGCAAAGTCAACAAACGCAGAAATTTGAGGCCGTGTAGCGGACTCTCGTTCATAGATCGACCCCAGCAAAGGCTCCGTTCGTTCTGCGGCACCGAGGGACGCCGAGCAGTCGACTCCGCCAAGTTTTCTCCAAAACCTGGTCATATCGGTCTCGACAACTTGCATGACCGACAATGCTTCGTCGGCCAAGCTGCGGTCCCCTGGGTCGTTGAGCGACGAAATACCAAGCTTCGATGCCATCATTTGTGACCATTTAGCTTGAAATCGATCTGCATAATGGTGAATGGCATCTTGGAGAGGTTCGACTTCCTCAACAAGGGGATAAAGGGCGTTAGCTAGCTGAACAAGATTCCACTGCGCGATGTTCGCTTGATGTCCGTAGCGATACCGCCGATGTTGGGCGTCGGTAGTATTGGGAGTCCAATTCGGGTCGTAATCATCAAGCCAGCCGTATGGGCCGTAATCGATAGTCAAACCCAAGATCGACATATTGTCGGTGTTCATGACACCGTGAACGAAGCCGACGCGTAGCCATTCGACGACCATGTCAGCCGTACGCTCACCTACTTCCTTTAGAAGAGCCACGTACCGATTGGGGCTTGGATCTTCAATATGAGGGAACTCGGTTGCGATCACAAAATCGGCAAGACATTGAAGCGTTTGGTGATCGCCTCGTGAGGCAAATATCTCGAAATTTCCAAATCGAATAAAAGATGGAGCGACTCGGCAAACGATGGCACCAGGTTCTAGTTGAGGGTTGCCGTTATAAAGCATGTCGCGAACTACCTCTTCACCAGTCGTGACCAAACTCAGAGCCCTCGTAGTAGGAACGCCCAAGTGGTGCATAGCCTCGCTACATAGAAACTCTCTGATCGACGAGCGCAACACCGCTAAGCCGTCAGCGGTTCGGGAATATGGTGTCGGGCCAGCTCCCTTTAACTGGAGCATCCGATGTCGACCGTTGATATCTACAACCTCACCTAGCCCAATCGCCCTTCCATCTCCCAGTTGCCCAGCCCAGTTTCCAAACTGGTGCCCGCCATAACAGGCGGCATGCGGATCCATTCCTGCAAGTAGTCGATTTCCGGCGAGAACCTCAACGAAACCTGGCCGATCAATTTCCGCAGATTCAAGACCCAGTAGTTCGAACATTTCAGCACTGTGAGCGATGAGTCGGGGCTCGGTGACAACTGCGGGCTTCACTCTGCTGTAACAGGCCTGCTCCACTTGCCGGCGTTCTGTCCCAATGTCAGAGTCCGCGGGCAACGATTTTGTGAACCGGTTGTCAAAACGCAAGTCGTCGATCATCACCATTGTTCTATTTTGACTCAAACGAGCTTCAAACCTTCGTTGTATCTACGAGTCGGTAAATATTCTTCGGCCAACAGGCGAGCCATTTCAGTGAACACAGTTGCCGCCTCGCCGTCCGGGTCCGCAACAATAATCGGTCGACCCACATCTCCACCTTCGCGAAGTGCTTGCAGTAGAGGGATCTGTCCAAGCAAGGGAACGTCGAGTTCTTCGGCGAGTGCTTCACCCCCACCGGATCCAAAAATGTCGTAGCGCTTTCCGTCATCGCCACGGAACCAACTCATATTTTCGATCACTGCACGTACGGAAAGGTTGACCTTCTCAGCCATATAAGCAGCTCGTTGCGCAACTTTTTGAGCTGCTGGTTGCGGCGTGGTAACGACTATGAGTTCAGACTTCGGTAAAAACTGTGAGAGTGACAACGAGATGTCACCTGTACCTGGAGGAAGATCGATCAACAGGTAATCCGGATCATCCCAGTGCACATCAGTGAGGAACTGCTCTAAGGCCTTGTGGAGCATTGGTCCGCGCCAGATCACCGGCTGATCTTCTCTGGCGAAGAACCCCATGGAGATGCAGCGAACACCATTGGCCTCAACAGGCACCACCATCTGGTCGATCACTACTGGGGGGCGATCAACTCCGAGCATTCGGGGAATGGAGAAGCCCCAAACATCGGCGTCCACCACCGCGCTTCGGAGCCCTCGTTGCGCAAGAGCAATGGCTAAGTTCGCTGTGACGCTGGACTTTCCCACTCCACCTTTTCCACTCGCGATTAGCAGAACCCGTGTACGGTTCCCTGCCTCCGCGAATGGAATAGCTCTGCCTTCAGCGTGGCCGTGTGCTTGTTGACTACCGCCGCTGGCCGAGGGGTCGCCAATGAGTTGTTCACGCACCGCAGCTTGTTCCGCCTCGTCCATGACCAAGAACTCGACCGAAACTGCTTCTACTCCATCTTGGGTTAGTAGCGAAGTTTCGATGAGATTTATCAGCGTTTCACGTGCTGGCCAATCTTCGGAGGGCAACGAGACCACGGTGTGAACTGTGCCACCGGCGAGGGACACCCCTCGGAGCATTCCCATGGTGTGTAAGTCACGACGCAACTCCGGATCAATAACCTGCCCAACTATCTCGGTTAACTCATTGTCGGAAACAGCCATAGCGGGACTCCTACCTGCCAAACAACAAATTGGGACTTGATGAGCTGGGCACCTGTAGAATCTAATGCCGTGGACGGTCGCTCACTCACTCCTGAAGCTTTCTCGGCCACCGTTGAATCCATTACGGCATCATTCGGGGATCGAACTCGACGAGACATCTACCTGCGTGTCCGAGAGTCAGCGGAAGGCTTGACCGCGGCCGAAATCGCGAAAGCGGTAGATCTGCACAACAACGTTGCTAGACATCACCTAGACAAACTGGCTGCAGCCGGTCATGTTGTTGTGGACATACGTCGAGCTGCCGGAGTTGGGCGTCCCTCGAAGCGTTATCGCGCCGCGAGATCCGATATCACGCTTGAGTTTCCGGTACGGCACGACGATCTACTAGGAACGCTGCTAGGTCGGGCCCTAGCGCTGCTTCCAAAGCATGAAGCCGAACATCTCGCCGAAGAGGTAGGGCATGAGTATGGGCTTCATTTAGCGGAGGCAATGGCCCCTGGCGAAGCTCGACGTTCCCTCCACTCCGCCGTCGGAATGGTGGCAGAAACTCTTACATCTCATGGCTTCGCGGCCCGCAGCGAAGACACCGGTGGAGAGCTGCGGATCGTGTCTGAACACTGCCCGTTCGGTCAGGCCGCCATCGACCATCCGGTCCTTTGTGCGATCGACCGAGGGCTCGTCAGAGGAATGCTGGCAGCGCTGCACGGAGAAACGACTCCGCATTTGGAGGGTTCAGTTGCCATGGGTGATTCCGTGTGCACAACATCTGTGTAAATTGATTTCTTAGCGGCTCTTCTCGACAGAGTTACGGTGCGATCTCATTTCTTCGACAGTTGCTTTCAGTTGTGTGCGCATTGCTGGAGGCGGGTTGTGATCAAGCGCTAACTCGTACATTCGTATAGCCAGATCTAGGTCTCCTTGTAATTCACGTGCCACAAAGCCACGAAAGACATAGGGATCGAAGCTGTCCGGGTGTTGTGACACGGCGTTGTCCAAGTTGCGGATTCCTTCTTCTTGAAGATCCTGGTCGTTAATGCGGACGAGGATCCAGCCGCGTAGCGTCAGCGCGTCCACGTGTTCTGGGCTTTGTTGGAGAACTTGATCGAGTTGCCGAATTGCGGGCAACGGATCACCTGCCCGTTCATGCATCTGAGCGGACAAAACCAAGGCACCCGAAAAGTCTGGCGAGTCCCGAAGAATTTCTTCGATAGCGGCGCGAGCAGCTTCCAACTCTTCGGCAAAGAAAAGCTGCTCAGCGTTCGACAAGCGACTTCGGGGAGACCGATCGACCTCACCGGAAATGGTTTCTCCCGGTGCGCGCAACCCCGAAAACTGCGCTAAGGCGAAACCCGACAGAACGCCGACCGACACTAGGACCGCAAACCATCGCCAAAACCTTCCCGAGATTGCGACAGGGACCTCACCTGGTTCGGTTTCGGCGAGAGATCGCACGACAGCAGCTACTCGACGGGTGTAGTCACCCCGAAGAGTTCCGAACTCTCGATCGGTCAACTCACCACTTGCGTATTCTCGGTCAAGGTCGTCGAGAGATCGTAGGAGAAAATCTCGTTCCTCCTCTAATTTGGAAACCTTCGAAAGCGGTAGCTGAGAGTCGCTCAATTTTTCTCCCGAAGAGCCTGGACTATTCGTATATCTTCCTCGGAAGGTTCAATTTCTCTCCCTGATCGCCACTTAGCAAAAGCAAAAGCAAGAAGCCCTGAAGCCACGACACCCACAAGTACAGGAAGCATCCAGACGAGCGCTCCCACTCCCGACCGAGGAGGGTTGGCATTGACGTCGCTGCCATATTGGCGAGCCATCCACGTCCGAATCTCTTCGTCGGTGCGTCCTTCGGCAACGAGATCGTCGACCTGTGCGCGGATAGCAGCGGCAACTGGAGCGTTCGACTCCAGTACGTTTTGACCATCACATACAGGACACAAGATGGTCGCTTTGATTTCGTAAGCCCGTTCTGCTTCAGTAGCGGGCGGGTCGTCAGCGAGAACTGAACCAACAAGTGCACCAGCCACGATTACGAGAATGAGGAGCCAGGAGATTCGGTGATAGCGCTTCATGACACGGCGTTTCTTTCTTGAAGGTCGGTCACCACACGGTCGATCTCGTCAGCCGTGATTTGCCCCTGCCATTTTGCGACAACGATACCCCCGGGAGCGACCAGGAAGGATTCGGGTGGACGCAGGACGCCGAAAGCAACCGCCCACGCAGATTCACGGTCGATCAGAACTGGCCAGTCTCCTCCGTGTTCGACAAAGAAGGCTCTGGCATCTTTTTCTGTGTCGCCGAAGGGCACACTGATAACAACTCCGTCAACTCGGCGCCGTCGATTCCACTCCATTAACTCAGGGTGTTCTCGTACGCAGGGAACGCACCACGAAGCAAAAAAATTGATTAACACCCACCTGGAAGTGACATCATCAATATCGAACGATTTACCGTCGAAGCTGACGCCTTCAACGTGGGGCACAAGCTCTCCAATTAACGGGCTCTTCGATTGTGGTCCGGTCCCTCCGTCACGAGTCGCGAGTAACAGCACGAAACTCAACAGAATGATCCCCGCGGCTCCGCTAACAAGACGCACCGAGCGGAGCCTCCAACGGGTCACGACGCCTGCTCCGTCACGGCTTGTTCTTCGCGTCTACGACCGCGAGAGCCTCTGAACGGAACGACAGCAAGCAGAGTGCCAAGACCAACCACGAGGCCACCCACCCATATCCACGCAACTAGCGGTTCTATCAGCACCCTTATCACCACCGAATCACTGCCTTTTTCGGGAATCGCAATGAGACTCAGGTAGACATCGTCAACGAAACTAGTAGCGACGGACGGCGTGGATATCGGTCGACCGAAGGTGGGGTACTGAGTAATAGCTGGCGAGTAGCGACCGCGACCTTCGACGTCGATCACAGCTCGCACCACCCGATTTGGTCCATCCATCGCGTCGGTCAATTCGACGAAAGTTATTTGATGACCCGCGACCGAGGCCATTTCTCCGGGTCGAAGTTGAAACTCTCCTTGTTCGCTAAAGGCAGTGCTAGCGATAAATCCGAAGGCGAGAAGACTCACACCCACATGAGCAACCATGCCCCCTCCTGATCGGCCGGTGAGTCCTCGCCACCCGTTTCGGCGACAGGCAAGCATCAAATGTCGAAGCGCGGCACCAATTACAAATCCACCCAGCCCTATACCTAAAACCGGGCCGAGCCCCTCGGCGCCCATCACCACTGCGGCGCCCATCACCACAGCTCCACATGCTGCGGGTCCTAGCGCTCGTGTAGCAAGCACCTGTCTAGAGGTAGAACGCCACGTAAGCAGCGGAGCAAGGCCCATTACTAAAAGCAACGTTATTCCAATGGGTAAAAGCATCCGATCGAAATATGGTCGCCCCACCGCTATTTGGTCCCCATTAATGGCCTCAACGATCAGCGGGAAAACGGTGCCAAGCAGCACAATGAACGCAAATAACGCGAAAAGGAGGTTGTTTGCGAGAAAAGAGCCTTCGCGCGATAGAGGTGAATCGATCGATCCAGGCGAGCGCAATTGATCTCCACGCCACCCGACGAGAGCAACCGATACCACCAAAATAACAGCAAAGAACCCCAACAAAAGCGGCCCCAAACTTGACGCACTGAACTCATGTACAGATTCGATCACTCCCGACCGCGTCAAAAACGTGCCAAAAATCGTTAAGGCGAAGGTGGCCAATAGAAGTGACAGATTCCATACTCGCAACATCCCTCTTCGTTCTTGAACGATTACTGAGTGGATGAAAGCCGTTCCGGTAAGCCATGGCAAGAAAGATGCGTTCTCTACGGGATCCCAGGCCCAATATCCGCCCCAGCCCAGAACCTCATAGGACCACCATGCACCGAGGAGAACTCCGAGGCTAAGACTTCCCCAAGCGATCAAGGTCCAGACACGGGTAGACATCAACCACCCTTCTCCGAGCCGACCTGTGACTAACGCTGCTATCGCGAAGCTAAAGGGAACAGTGAAACCTACATAGCCGAAATAGAGCATGACCGGATGTATCGCCATGAGCGGGTGATTTCGTAGCAACGGATTGAGTCCATCACCGTCAACAGGGGGAGTAGATAGCGTGCCGAAAGGATCTGCCGGACCAGCCAACAATCCAAAAAAGAACACACAGATTGCGAGCATGGTCAACAGCGCCCATGCGACTAGTCGATCACTAATCTGATCGCGGAAACTGAGCGACACAGCGCTGACATACACGCAAAGAACTAAAGCCCATAGCAAAAGTGACCCTTCAAGGGCGCCCCACAAGGTGGCGAATTTGTAGAGGATGGGCGTCGATTTCGTTGAGTTCGAAGTGACGTAATCGAGCGAAAAATCATCGGTTAGCAGCGCAACCTCCATTGCCACCACCGCGACGACGCATCCGCTGACCATGATGGCAATCCAAAAAAAGGCGCGGCTGTGCCTCTCATTTCGCCCGGACCCGAGAGCCAGAATTAGGCTCGCCAATGCGCCTATCGCCCCGACTAAGGCAATCCCGACGCCCAAGGTTCCCAACAGAGCTGTCACGAATCTGCTGCCGGAACCTCGAAGGGGCAATCATTGAAAAATCCCTGTGGGAGCTTCTCGCTGACGCGTTGCTCATTTACCGACGCGTACTCATTAGTGTGCTTGACCAGCATTCGGTCACTGAGAAAGTAGTGGGTGTCGATGCCAGCGAAAGTTTGAACTTTGCTAAGGACCCACTCGCCTTCGAGCACTACAGGAATCCACGGGGATGCGAACAACGCCGGCGGATCCGCAGTGTGTCGGACGGAGGCGACAACGCAGCCATGAACGATCTGAAAGGTTGTTACACCGCTCTCACTGTCGACACTCGCGGGAACTACCCGGCCTTGCAAACGGAAACGACGATCGCCTAGTTCTGGTCGTTGTTCGACGGCTTCATCTACATTTCGAAAAAACAGCGTTGCGTTTCTGAGGCCTTGCGCTGTGACGAAGGCGGCCGCGGCAATTAGCACGACGGTCGCGGCGAGAACGGCCCTTCGTCGATTGCGATGAACTTTTTGTCTAAGTTCACCGGGTTTTTCAACTTCATGCCGGGGGCTGAGATCCATGACTAAGAATCCGCAGGCTTGCTGCTATCGCTTTCAGGCTCAAGTTTTTCCCGCCCGCCTATCCCGAGCTCGCGACCAATTGTTTTACCGCGTCCAACGACCCAGAGAGCGTATGTTGCCACCACGACGAAACTGAGACCCCAGCCTGTAGCGACGGTTGTTACTTCACTCACATTCCCCCCCGACCATCAGGCTTGTGCCTCGTCTTCTCTAAGGCGAGAAGCTATAAGCGCTTCCAAAGCTTCCTCATCTCTCAACTCTTCCAGTCGAATGACTCGGTAGCGATGGACGATCAACCAACTGGCGACGATGGTCACCGCCAAAGTCGAATAGAGCAAAGTCCAATACATTTCGCCCGTGATCTCTGGTCGGCGACCAACGCTTAGGCTTGCTTTTTGGTGAAGCGTGCGCCACCAGTCGACCGAGAAATGAACGATAGGCACGTTGACAAAGGAAATCAGCGCCATAACGGCGGCCCGACGCCCACGAATCACAGGGTCAGCTGGAAGTCGCCGAAGGGCGAGATACCCGAGGTAGGTAACAAAGAGGAGCACCGTCGTGGTTAGGCGTGCATCCCACTGCCAATAGGTCCCCCATGTAACTCGTCCCCACAACATCCCGGTCACCAATGTGACTCCGGCGAACACGACACCAACTTCAGCTGCGGAACCAGCCAGCCGGTCATGATGACGGCCGCCATCGTGCCTGTGGCGGCTTCGAAACAGAAATAGGGCACTCGAGAAAGAGGTCAGGACGAAAGCTCCGTAAGCAATCCATATCGACGGCACGTGCAGATAAAGCATGCGCACTGCTTGTCCTTGCACCACATCCGCGGGAGACACGACAAGGCCTAGTAATCCCATGAGTACAACTGCGACGAGGGCCACCGTGCCCAACACCCGAGTGGCGGTCGTTGCAGTCATATGCCTGCTATCAGGGACCTGTGTCACGTTCAACCCTCCTCCAGCAAGAATCCAAAGGCTCTTACACCTACGGCGGTGTGCACCGCAGCGATGACGAACATCAGGCTGGCCCAGGTCCAGCCTGCTTCAGCGCGCAACCCGAAGGCCGTCTCGAATGCGCGAGATCCTGCGAGCAGGACAGGGGCCAAAACGGGTACGAGAAGCAGCGGAAGCAGGGTAGCTCGGACACGAAGTCCAGCCGCCATTACACCGCAAAGAACGCCGCAAACCGAAAACGCCAATGTTCCTCCCAACGCCGATGCCAGGAGCAAGACCCAGTCATCGATTCGAACGTTGTAGAGCAGAACTACTCCTGGTCCCAGTATCAGCTCAAGGAACACAACCTGGATAAAGACTCCCAGAGACTTGCCGAGGAAAAGCGATGGAGCTCCGATCGCCGACATTCGGAAAGCATCGAAATTCCCGTCTTCGGTTTCAACATCAAAGGCTCTTTGAATTAACAATGTTCCACCGAAGAGAACTGCCACCCAATAGAGGCCGCCAGCCCCAAACTCCAGGAGCCCGGCGTTCGCATCGAACGCGAAGGCGAAAACAACAAGTACAAGTAACGCCAAGGGTGCGACGTGACCAATGGTTACTTTGGACCGCCATTCGACTCGTAGGTCTTTTCGAGCTACGAGCAGAGCCTCACGCAACACCTGAATCCTCCGAAAGACGGCCCCCTCGCAAGGTGACTACCCGCGAGGCAATGGATGTCGAGAGATCGCGCTCGTGGCTTGCGAACACGACCGTTGCGCCGGATGACGCGGCGTCAAGCAGAATTTCGTCCAGAAGTTCTCGGCCTTCGTGATCCAGAGCCGCATGTGGCTCGTCAAGTAACCAAAGCTGAGGGCGACCAACGAGCATCGAGGCGATCGAGACTCTTCGGCGTTGCCCTGCAGAGAGACGTTCGATTGGAACGGACCAAAGTCGATCGGTTACACCAAGTCTTCGCAAAGCAGCGTCTGCATCGCCTGCCTCAGCTCCGGTGGCAGCTGCTCGGAATTCCATATGTTCTCGGACCCACAGATCCGTATAGAGGTGATTGTCGTGGCCGAGCAGCCCGATATAGCGTCGCGGAGACCTACGGTCATCTCGCAAGTCGAAACCCAAGACGTTGGCATCTCCGTCGCTGATTGGGATTAGACCTGCACAGACACGCAGGAAACTGGTCTTACCGGCACCGTTCGATCCCCGAAGCTGCACGATTTCGCCCTTGGTGATTTCAATGTCGAGCCCAGCCAACACGGGAAAGCCGCCTGCCACGGCGACCACATTGTGAAAGTCAACTACTGAGGACATCTCCCCTGATGTTACGACGAGGCCGCCAAGAGGCCACCTCTTCTATATTGGGAGGAGCCTCGGACCTGCCTAACGCGGTGGTCATCACTGTTTAGGACACCTCTATGACAGCGACTACGTCACCTTCGCTAATTCGATCCTCTTCAGCGACGCGCATCTCAGAGACAGTCCCAGCGGCAGGTGCTACTACGGGTATCTCCATTTTCATTGACTCAAGAATGACCAGTTCATCGCCTTCAGCGACCGTTGCACCTACTTCGGCAACGACCTTCCACACCGTGGCGGTCAATTCTGCTCGGACCTCCATACAGCTGCTCCTTCCGTGGCATCCCAGTTCAGCGCCGGTCAAACTAGCTGTCTTATTCATCTCGTGCTTAATAGGTGACTCAACCAAAGCAAAGCAACGCTCGGAAACTCAGGGAGCCCAGTACCATCGTCAGCGATGTACTTGATCCCGCTGGCCTTATTTATGGGTGCCGCTGTCGGACTTTTTGTCCGCGGCTCATTCGACTATTTGCTGGCTACCAGGGTTGTGTTCTGGCCAATTCCCGTCGTTGGCGTAGCCCTTCAGGGTCTTGTGGGTTCCGGTCTCGGGGTGCCTTACCCGACTCTGCTAACTGTAATCTCGATGGTTTTGATCGCAGTGACATGCGCGATGAACCTGCATCTCACTGGCGCATCGGTAATCCTTTTCGGCACCTTGCTTAATTTGCTCCCGTTGGTACTCAACGGATACATGCCCGTGACTATTGAGGCCGTGGTGAAAGCCGGAATTGCGGATTATGCATCAATTGATCTGGTGCAGTTAGGAGCTACAAGGGCGTTTGAAAGTGGCGGCGAAACACTAATTTTTTTGGGTGCAATCGTGCCCATCCGATGGCTCAATGAAGTGTTTTCGTTCGGAGACCTGGTCATCGCATGTGGTTTGGTCAACCTAGGATTTCGGCTCTTTTTCCCACTTCGCGAAACAGCGACGTATTACGACGAAGCCTTAGATTATGACCAATACCGTGATCCAAACCAGCCTGATCCATTCGACGATTACAAACCAACTGAGACACCCTGGACGCAACCCCCAGCAAACGACACGGGTTCGACTGCTCAAACGATTGCGCCACCCAAACCTCAACCCGGACTCGATATTCTTGAAGGGTCCGCAGCATTCGATCCTCATGCCGAGGAAAAGTGACGGACGGTAAGGTCCACGATCCTGTAATTCGCTCCCGCGAGCGCATACGCATGCTCGCTGGCGCAGGCAGACGCGTTGGGTATGGCTGTTTTGTGGCGGCTCTGCTCATGTTTGTCGTCAACTACTACCTGGCATCATCCTCATTTTGGAGTTCCCTTATAGTCGCTTTACTTGTGATTGGATCAATAGTTCTGGCGCCAGCGATCATTCTTGGTTACGCGGCGAACGCCGCCGACCGGGAAGAGCGGGGGCTCCCGCATGGGCACTAGCGAGATGTGGATTGGTAGAGCAACTGTGAATTCTGAAATCATTCATCCGTTCATGAGTCGTCGGTAATTTCGGAGAACCAGAAATTATGTCAAACCGTCTTCCTGCCGCAAAGCGCCGAGAGCAACTGCTTGACGTTGCGATGACGGCATTCTCGGCGGCGGGGTATCACGGCACATCGATGAATGATGTAGCGCGTGCGGCGGGCGTAACTAAACCAGTCCTCTACCAACATTTCGCTTCCAAGAGAGACCTGTACATTGAATTAGTCGATGATGTGGCTAATCGTTTAGCGAACAACGTCGTTGGTGCTGCCGACGCGGCCGATACTGCGGTTGAAAGAACCGTGAATGCCTTAAGCGCATATTTCCGTTTTGTCGAAGAAAACCAGCGCGAGTTTCAATTGTTGTTCGGGCGCGCGGCATCAAGAGCTGACGACACCGTTAATGGCAGCCAAATGGTCGAAAGCAGGATGTCTGCGACTATCGCTGAGATACTTCGTCGTTGGCTGGACGTGGACGAGGTCGAGATTTACGGCAGGGCGATCGTCGCGATGTCCGAAGGTGTGTGTCGGCACTGGCTGACTCAAGCTGATCGACCCTCAGCTGAGGAGTTAGCCGAGCAACTAGCTGGGTTAATTTTGACCGGATTGCAGGGTCTTATCGAAGTCGCAGCCGAAACCAAAAATAGGTAGAAGTAAGTTACGCGGCGCTCACTCCTGCCATCATCGACATATGGAACAGGGCGCCTTAGCGGGTATTCGAGTCATTGATTTAACTACAGTCCTGATGGGCCCAATGGCTACGCGAATGCTGGGCGATCACGGTGCCGATGTCATCCGCGTGGAAACCACAACAGGAGATTCGACCAGAAACGGCATTCCGAGTCGCCATTTCGGTATGTCGGGGTTCAGTTTGAATCTTCAGCGCAACAAGAGATCGTTAAGCATTGACTTGAAGCGTGAAGCTGGACGCCAAGTGATGCTCGACTTGGTTGCTACAGCAGATGTGCTGGTGACCAACATGCGAACAGGCGCACTGACACGTCTTGGTTTGGACGAAGCTTCTGTAAACGCGGTAAATCCTGCGTTGATCTATTGCAGAGCGAATGGCTTTGCGAGCAATGGGCCTTACGGGAACAAAGCCGCTTATGACGATGCCATCCAGGCTGCTTCAGGGCTTGCCGGACTATTTACCGCTACCAACGGTCGTCCCACCTATGTTCCCTCGGTCATTGCCGACAAAATCACCGGACTCCACGTCGTGCAAGCTGTCATGGCAGCACTAATACATCGTTATAGGACTGGCAGCGGCCAAAACATCGAAGTGCCAATGTTCGAAACTATGGTGAGTTTTAATTTGGTTGAGCATCTCCGAGGTGCTGCATTTGAGCCACCGGAGGGTCCCTTCGGATATGAACGACTCTTGTCTCCGGCTCGTCGACCGTACTCAACAGCAGACGGATTCATTTGTTTATTGCCCTACACCGACGACAATTACCGAGACTTTTTTGACTTCATAGGGCGTTCTGATTTGGCGGACGACGAACGATTCTCAACCCATAATGCACGCGTCGCTCATACCTCTGAGCTGTACGACCTAATAGCTGATGCCGCGCAGACCAAAACAATCGAGGTCTGGATTGAATTCTGCGACAAGGTCTCTATTCCCGCGGCAAAGGTCATGGAATTGTCAGACTTCGCGGATGATCCACATCTGGCGGAAGTGGAACTCGTGCAAATAGCGCATCACCCCTCGGAGGGTGACTACAGGTACATCAGGGACCCAGTTATTTACTCCGACAGCCCGACTGAGCTTCGTCGGCATGCGCCCAGACTCGGGGAACACAGCGCTGAATTATTGGGAGAACTCGGATACGACACTGAAAAAATCTCGGCACTAGTTGCGGACGGTGTGGTTACCGTTGCCTCATAGCCGCGCCGGGTCAGCCAGCGCTCGGATCTACAAGGATTTTGACCGCGTCGATACGACGTTCTGCCAGGTCGTCAATTGTCCTGCCGAGACCATCAAGGTCGACTATGTCGTTGTTGTGCAATGGAGCAACGGAAAGTCGTCCATCAAGGATCATGTTTGCCGTAGCTTTCATTTCCTCCAAAGTAAAAACTATCGATGTATCAAGACTGACTTCTTTGCCGATCCAACGTAAAGGGCTGATCAGAGCGTCCTGACTGGTGACTCCGACGAGGCATACAGATCCACCTCGTCGCACCATGTCCACCGACTGCTGCATTGTTTGTGGAATCCCAGCACAGTCGAAGCCGATATCGGCTCGAAGGCCTTGCGTTAATTCGTCCAGGGTGCCTCGAAGCTCTTCGCCGGGCGAGACAGCTACGTCGATACCAGTCGTTACGGCGAGTTTCCTTCGATTTTCGTCTGGTTCAACAGCGATGACTACTCCAGCACCTGCGGCCTTCGCCACCTGAGCTGTCAGGAGTCCGATAGGGCCGCACCCGACTACACACACCACATCACCCACTCTGAGCCGACTACGACGAACCGCGTGCAATGCCACCGATGCGGGTTCGATCAAAGCGGCGTCGTCGGTGCTAATTCCCTCGGGGATTGAAATAACTCGCTCAGCCTTCAACCGTATAAACGGCGCGAATCCTCCCGAGGTTGGACCTGTGGGCCCGGAGTAGTCAGACCACGCAGTGCGACAGTATTGGCTGAGATCATTTCTGCACTCCAAGCATTTGCCGCAACCGGGGGCAAGGGCACCTGTGACGCGCTCTCCTTCGGTGACATTGATGACCTCGCGACCAATTGCCGCGACGACTCCAACCCATTCATGACCGCATATGCCCGGCGCGTACTTCCATCCCTCAACGTAGGCATGAACGTCGCTGCCGCAGATCCCACACCGTTGCACGGCCACCACCACCTCATCCGCTTCGGGGGTGGGATCTTCCTTCTCGACGAGTTCGAATTGGCCTTTACCAGTGATCAACCCTGCGCGCATCTAACGTTCCCCTGTTCAGCCAAAAGTAGGTACGACTACTTCGAGCAAGATTCTTTCACGAGTCGCGTCGGTTTCTCTTGGTACTCAGTGAACCTGAATCATTCAAGCCTCAGATATCTGAACAAAAATGTCTGGGGACCGCCGATTAGGCGGTCCCCAACACTAAGACGCTTAATGCGCCCTATTTAGTATCTCATTGGTTAGTTAACGGCCACCGATGCCTTTGCCAAGCGCCGAGATCGCTGCATCCCTAATAGGAATGAATGCGAGAACGGCGATAGCGGTAGCAGCATCAGCTCCGAACCTACCCATTTGCAAGATTTCTGTGCTTGCTCCGTACCCAAAAACACCGCCAGCATCGTTGACGTTGCTAATCACTACGAAGAGATAAGCCCAGATTAGGTTGAGATTCGATCCAACTACTGGAATCGACTTCAACATTGAGTTCACGTTCACGGTGTCGAGAACGCTGTCGATGACTGCCATCACACCTTGTAGCAACATGCCCATGATGATTATGGTCAAAATTGTCGACATCATATTTGCCAGGACCCCCTTTGGTCTGCAGAACTGGCCGTGCCCCAACACCGACCTAGGGCGCGTTGGAACACTGAGGACACGCTACTTGACTCACGGATAGCAATAGTGCATATCCGGGTTTTTACTTTTTTGGCCTTTCTTTTGTTGCGTTTTGGTAGTAATGGCGCAATTCACCGTTCAGTCGCTGCAATTACTTACCTAAACGAACTTCCGGCGGGGTTACTCGTCGATCAAACAGATACGCCCGCGTTGCGCCAACTCTTCTGTGGGTGGGGTGTTGGCTCCAAAGCAGGTGTCGAACCACGACCTTTTAAGTACCGGTGGCCGAGCAGCCAAGTAAACGAGTTCTCCCAAGGGACAGCTTCGGTAAAGAACTCCAGAAATGAATGCTCAGACAGAGAATCCGTTTGCTTTAGTAGTGCAGTTTCAAAGGCCCAGTTTTCGCGGAATGAAATTTTAAAACAGGGACACGACCTAAGCTTCGTTTGTGGCACGAATAAAGAAACTCAAAAAGCCGGCGAAACCAAAAAATTCGAAGATGTCCAAGCTTCCGGACAACGTCCGACAGGCGATAGAGGCGAAACAATCCCAGGAGTCTGGTTGGGAAAGCGGTAGAGGCTCAGGACAGAAGAACACCGGATTCTCCGGAGGCAGTCCAAAACGAACGGGCGGAAGAGACAGGTAGCTACCAGGCTCATTTGAGATGCGGAGGATCCGGCACAGTGCTGCACCCCTCTAGCCCTCGCTAGTAACGCATACTTGGCGACACGCTAGATCAGGCTGCTGGAATTGGAAACCGAACCCGTAATCAGAATTTCATCTCATTCGATTCGCATGCCCGAGATCGCCCGGCTGATGACTAGTTGCTGTATTTGTTCGGTGCCTTCGAAGATGTCGTAAATCTTGGCGTCACGATGCCAACGCTCCACGGGGTAATCCCGCACATAGCCGTAACCCCCAAGTATTTGGATGGCACGTTCAGTCGCCCATACTGCGACGCGACCCGCTTTGAGTTTGGCCATAGAGCCTTCAGCGTTCCGATATTTTTGGTGTTTACCTAACCATGCTCCTCTCCACACGAGGGCGCGAGCGGCGTCTATCTCCATCGCCATGTCCGCCAGCATGAACGCTATTGATTGATTCTGGATGATGGGGCGGCCGAATTGGTGTCGCTCCTTCGCATACGCAAGTGCGTATTCATATGCGGCGCGGGCTATCCCAACGGCTTGGGCGCCCACGGCGGGGCGGGTGGACTCAAAGGTCTGCATGGCGGCTTGTGCGTTGCCTGGTTTTCCTTCTCGAACGCGCGAAAGACGCTCATCAAGCTTGTCTTTCCCTCCGAGTAAACAGTTTCCAGGTATCCGGCAATCGGTGAGAACAACCTCCGCTGTATGACTGGCCCGAATGCCATGCTTCTGGAACTTTTGGCCCTGGGAAAGTCCCGGGTTGCCCGGCGGAATGACAAAACTGCCATGACCCCGGCTGCGCAATTCGGGATCGACGGTGGCTACCACCACATGAACATCAGCAATTCCGCCATTAGTGATCCAGGTTTTTGTCCCGTTGATCACCCACTCATCGGTGGATTCTTCATATACCGCACGGGTTCGGATTGCCGCGACATCGGAACCGGCGTCGGGTTCTGAAGATGCGAAGGCTCCAAGCATCAGGTTCTCGGGGGTTCCATAGCATTGGGGTACCCACTCCATCACCTGTTCGGGGGTACCAGAAGCTGCAATTCCTGCTGCGGCTAAACCACTACCCATTATCGACAAGCCAATTCCGGCATCGCCCCAAAAAAGCTCTTCCAGTGCGACAGGCATCGTGAGGCCAGTCGGGTCGTTCATCATGGCTTCCGCCATGAATTCCCAACTGTACAAACCGATCTCAGCCGCCGCTTCGATGACGGGCCATGGCGTCTCTTCACGCTCGTCCCAGTCGGCGGCAACAGGTCGCACCACTTCAGTGGCGAAATCGTGCACCCACTGCTGAATTTGCAGTTGGTCTTCGTTCAATTCTGGGTTGAAGTCCATACAACAAAGTTACTCATGGGTAACCAAGACAGCAATTACAGCAAGATTTTGCCGCAAACAGAAGAGAGGTACCGGGACGACTATCCGGCCGCTGACTGCACTTGCTCGACAGGGTCATGTATCACGAGCCGGTCGTCCCCTCGGCGTCGTGCGACATGAACTTCCCTACCAGCAGCTTCAATCAGGTCATCTGGGTCACCGACATGGTTTGGGCTGAAGGCGACGCCGACCCGCGTGTCGATATCGACCGACGCTCCCGAAACAGCCACCGGTCCATCCAAACGTTTCAGAATTCGCTCCGCGACCACAGTTGCGTCCATCAACTCGTGCAGACCTTCCAGCAGAACTGCGAAGGCATCGGCATCACTGGTCAAGACTTGATCTTCGACTCGTATGCAAGCGTTGATTCTTTTACCAATGACTTCCCGGAGTACCTCTGAAGCGACTCCCGAGGGAAGATCACCTTCCACAGCTACATCGACGTAGACCACAGCGAAACCATCGCCTGGGGAACGTCGCCGCTCTCGCTGGCGTTCCGTCACTAGGTTGTTCTTGAAGATGGTCGATGCGATCGAAGAAAGATGTCGGTAGTTCGCCGCGGCAACACCCACGACAAGAAGAACACCCATCTGTTGAGCGAGGGTGCCAACTTCAAGGGTTAAATCTTCGTAGCGACTCGCTGCCCACCACTCGCCTATCGCATAGGCAGCTGTGATGGCGACCAAAAAGCCGCCTATTTGTTTGGCGTTGAGACGCAGAACAGCTTGAATTATCGGGAACGTCAACATCACCCAAAGACCGCTTGCAGGATTCAATCCAACCAGCCAAATCGCAGAAAAAACGGCCGCCGTGTCAAGTGAGAGCTCGATGAATAGCCTTCGTTGCGCGACTTTTTCAGCTACGCCTGGATCGCGCGTTGGATCGACAAAGTTAACGAACATCAAAAGTCCGGCAAGGATGACACCAAGAGGAAGCGGCGGAAGACTGGCACCGGGAATCGCATCAACGGCCTGGGCCCAGAGCATTAAGACCATTACGACTGCAAAAAATCCTCGAACCCTTCGAGCCGCCGCGGCGCTTCGTCGCATTTCACTAGTCACAATCCGCGGCGGATCGTTCACAACGTCATCCAACAACTCTTCGGGTGCGTCGCCAAGATTGGGAAGGGAGGTCAGAATGCTGATGTGGAGCCAGAGTACGGAACTTAAGTCCGTTAGCGCGGCATTTCAGAAAGCTTTTTTCCGTATGTGCCTTGGGAACTCATGTGGTACCTGAGGACATAAAGGCGATGTGTCTTGGGAGGGTGGCGGCCGTCCAGATACCGTTCAGGTCATGGCGCAGGTTCCTGACAAACCCACCATCGAGGATCTTGAGGCCAAGTGGGCTCAAGCCTGGGAGTCTCAGGGCACTTATCAGTTTGATAGAACCAAGCACCGCGACGAGATATTCAGCATCGATACACCACCACCGACTGTCAGTGGGTCACTGCACGTAGGTCACGTTTTTAGTTACACCCACACCGACACCATTGCCCGATATCAACGCATGGCCGGGTCCGAGGTGTTCTACCCAATGGGATGGGATGACAACGGCCTGCCTACGGAACGCCGAGTTCAGAACTACTTCGGTGTCCGATGCGACCCCACGCTCCCGTATCTCAGTGACTTTGAAGTTCCCAGCGACGCCGGCGACGAAAAGGCCATCAAGAAGCGGGACGAAATCAACATCTCGAGGCGAAACTTCATCGAGTTATGCCACGTACTCACTATCGAAGACGAGAAGGCATTCGAAGAGTTGTGGAAGCAGCTCGGACTGAGCGTCGACTGGTCCATGACCTACGCGACGATTGACGAACGTTGTCAACGAGTGGCCCAGCGAGCCTTCCTGAGAAACCTCAGGCGAGGCGAGGCATACCAGACTGAAGCCCCTTCCTTGTGGGACGTCACTTTTCGGACCGCTGTCGCCCAAGCGGAGCTGGAAGACCGCGACCAACCAAGTGCCTATCATCAACTACGGTTTCGCGGAACGTCGAACCAGCAGGACATCGTTGTAGACACGACCCGGCCTGAACTTCTGCCGGCATGTGTGGCTTTGGTTACCCACCCAGAAGATGAGCGTTATCAGCATCTGCTGGGAACAACGGCGACGACACCAATCTTTGGAGTTGAAGTTCCCGTCCTTGGGCATGAATTGGCGGACCCCGAAAAGGGAACTGGCATCGCGATGGTGTGTACCTTCGGAGACACTACTGATGTGACCTGGTGGCGCGAATTAGAGCTTCCGGTTCGCGCGGTCCTCAACAAATCCGGCCGTATGGTGAGTGACGCTCCGGAAGCCATCGTCTCGCCTGAGGGTAAAGCGGCGTTTGCTCGAATGGCCGGGAAAACAGTTTTCTCAGCGAAGAAAGAAATCGTTGAGATGCTCCAGACCTCTGGCGACATGATCGGCGAACCTCGTCCCATCACTCATGCTGTGAAATTCTTCGAGAAGGGCGACCGACCACTTGAAATCGTGACGAGCCGCCAGTGGTACATTCGAAATGGCGGCCGAGATCAGGACCTCAATCAGGCGCTCATCGCTCGTGGGGATGAGATGAGATGGCATCCGCCCTACATGCAAAGCCGGTACACAAATTGGATTGAGGGACTGAACGGCGACTGGCTCATCAGCCGTCAGCGATTTTTTGGGGTGCCTATTCCACTGTGGTACCAGCTTGACGACAGCGGCAATCCCTTGTGGGATCATCTCCTCACTCCAGATGAAAGCGACCTCCCAGTAGATCCGTCATCTGATGTTCCTTCCGGGTTTCAAGAATCAGATAGGGGGGTCGCCGGAGGCTTCATTGGGGAAGTCGACATCATGGATACCTGGGCCACATCGTCGTTGAGTCCTCAAATCGCGTGTGGATGGGGTGAAGACGATGACTTGTTCTCGCGCACGTACCCGATGGATATGCGTCCACAAGCCCACGACATCATCAGGACGTGGCTGTTCTCGACAGCAGTCCGTTCTCATCTCGAGGAAGACGTTGCTCCCTGGCGAAACTGTGCTCTTTCTGGATGGATTCTCGATCCGGATCGAAAAAAGATGTCGAAGTCAAAGGGAAACGTAGTCACACCAAAAGGTCTGCTCGATCAGTATGGGTCAGACGCCGTTCGATATTGGGCTGCAAACGGTCGCCCAGGTACAGACACGGCTTTCGACGAAGGGCAAATGAAGATAGGTCGCAGATTGGCAATCAAAATTCTCAATGTGTCGAAGTTTGCGCTAACTCTTGCTGGCGACTCGAAACCCAACCTGGGTCTTGTGACCGAACCCCTAGATCAGGCGCTGTTAAGTCGGCTAGCCGCGCTTGTCGAAACAGCTACGGCGGCCTTCGAAGATTTCGATTACGCACGTGCTCTGGAACGCACCGAGCAATTTTTCTGGAGCTTCACCGATGACTATGTCGAATTGGTAAAAGCGAGGGCCTACGGCAGTCGGGGAGCGGAGGCAGCTGCTTCCGCTCACGCGTCCCTTACAACCGCGTTAGACACGTTGCTGCAACTTTTCGCTCCTTTCCTCCCCTTTGTCACAGCTGAGGTTTGGTCATGGGCACACCGCGAATCGATTCATCGATCGCAGTGGCCTGATCACCAAAGTTTGAGTTCTCAACTCGACCCGACAAACAAAGCTGCTGTTTTGGTTGCAGCAGCCCAGACCCTTTCTGAAGTTCGTAAAGCTAAAACTGAAGCCAAACGAAGTCTGAGGGTGATGGCGGAAAAGGTGGTGGTAACCGCCACTCGTGAGCGTCTTGAACTAATCGAGTTAGTTAGAAGTGACCTAATGGAAGCAGGTCACATCTCGGCCTTAGAATTTGTGGAACAAGATAATGTCGATACTCAAGTTCAGGTAACCCTCGCACCCGACGAATAACTCGTATCGTCGACCGTATAGCTCATGACTCATCTAAAAGGCTCACCGCTATTTCGCTTTGCAACTGCTCTGTGCCTCACAGTGCTGCTGTGCAGTGGGCCAGCGTCAATGGCGAACGCCGCCGATTGGCTCGAACCAGGCGTGTACCAGTCCGCAGATTCGAACGTAAGTGGCGAAGTTCATCCATTCGGCGGCGCTTCAGATCTGGGAAATCTCACAGCAGAAATCGACTTCGACTTAGCGGCCTTAACTTCCACCAGAAGCGGCGACGGATATTGGATTGTCAGCAAAGACGGCAGAGTTTTTCATTTCGGCGACGCTATCCATCGTGGGGACCTGCGGTCGATTTCTCTCGATTCTCCAGTAGTGGATTTAGCAGTAACGAGCGACGGCAACGGTTACTGGCTCGTCACAAGCCGAGGAGTCGTTTACGCGTTTGGAACGGCTCTTTGGCGAGGTTCGGTTGGACACATTGCGCTTCAAGCACCCATTGTCGATCTCGAACCAGTTCCAGTCGGAACTGGCTATTGGCTGACTGCTGCTGACGGCGGCGTTTTCGCGTTCGGGGAAGCTCGGTACTTGGGTGGACTTGGGAATCGCAGCCTGTATCGGCCAGTCATCGATTTGTTATCAGCAACTGACGGAAACGGCTACTTACTCATCGGCGCGGACGGATCAGTTCATGCCTATGGATCTGCGCGTTTTCGAGGTTCTCTCGCAAACAACGACGTCTCCAGCAGTCGGATTGTCGCGGCTGAGCGAACTCCCGACGGTCGCGGATATTGGATGGTGAGCCAACGCGGGAAAGTTTTCACTTTCGGTTCGGCGGCTCATCTCGGTCAAATGAACGCTCACGAACTGGCACCGATCGGGGCCTTCGCAATTGGCGGCACCGGCGATGGTTACTGGATGGCGACTTCGTCGCCACCTGCCGTTCCTCCAGATTCCGGGTCGGGCCGACGTGCGATCTTTTCAAATCAACGTCACAGGGTTTGGCTCGTCGAAAACGACGGCAAAGTAGCTGCCAACTTTTTCGTCAGCGCTCGGGCAGATAAACCACAGCCTGGTATCTACCAGGTGTTTTCGAAATCTCGTCACACCATCGCAGGACACGATGATATCCGCATGGAATATATGGTGCGGTTTACGTGGGGGGTTGAGCAGGCGATCGGTTTTCACAACATCCCTATTGATGGCTTCGGGGAAGCTATGCAGATGGAATCTCAGTTGGGGAGCTACCGATCGGATGGGTGTATTCGTCTACGAGATGACCAAGCGGCACAGCTTTATGCCTGGGCGAGAGTCGGCACTCAAGTCGTAGTCATTGATTGAGGTCGCCGCGCACTACTCCCCATCGTCGTCTCCGCCACCTCCGCCACCTGATCGGGGACCGGTTTGGAACCCAGGACCGGTTTTCTTGACCGCGGGTTTCTGATCGGCCTCGCTCCGAAACCAAACGGTTCGTTGTGGGAACGGAATTTCGATGCCTGCCTCATCGAATGCTTCCTTGAGGCGTTTTCTCAGTACACGAGCAGTGCTCCATTGTTCTCCTGGTTCAGTTTTGACCGAAAGTCGGATCGTGATTGCGTCGGCACCAAAGTTTTGGATGCCGGAGATGACTGGTTCCTCCACGATGGTGGCTTCTTCCAGTTGTTCGTTCCACACACCGTCTGCAACGGTTTTCATTGTCTCCATCGCCAAGTCCAGATCAGTGTCATACGCGACGTCAATTTCCATGGGTATTTTTGAAAAGCTCTGGGTCATGTTTCCAACACGACGGATTTCGCCATTAGGAATGTGCCACAGCGTCCCATATTTGTCGCGAAGCCTTGTGGTACGCAGTCCGAGCGATTCGACCGTGCCATTAGCTTCACCTACGTCGATATAATCGCCGACCCCATATTGGTTTTCGATGAGCATAAATATTCCGCTCAGTAAATCTCGAACTAGAGATTGTGAGCCAAAGCCAATTCCTAGGCCCAAGATGCCTGCACCGGCAAGTAGAGGGCCGAGGTTGATGTCGAACTCCCCCAGAAGCATCATCAGAGTCACTGTTCCAACTGCTGCTGACGCAATGCTCTTGAAAAGCATCCCGAGGGTTTTTGCTCTTTGGCGCGCTCGGTCTGTTCGGTTACGGAGCGATGCCAATTTCCCGGAGAGCACCTCACGACGCAGCATGCTGCTTGAGGCTTCGGCAGCTCGAACGGCGTCTTTCTCCTCTGAGGACCTCTCGGACATGAGGCGATCAATTAACCCATCGATGGCCTTGTGGACGATGCGGCGCGTCAACAACGCGAGGAGAACAATAACAAGCACCTTGACTGGACGATCAACTAGCCACGTCGCGATGCCGGCAACGTCTGAGTTGTCGGTCCATTCGAACACTTTTCGACACAGCCAGTCTGGATCTGTCCCGCACGCTTCATTCAGTGTTGCTGCGATGGAAGGAATGATTTGGGTCACGAGCACCAGCTTATGTGCACCCACCTGCGTCACCCGCGCGCTCACTAGGCTCACGTTTGTGACCGATACAGACAAAGCAGCTCTTTACGATGTATCGCAAGGTGTGGCGACCATCACTTTGAATCGGCCCGACAACAGAAACGCCCTTAGCGTCGAAATGGTTAATTCCATCGGCGACCACTTTCAGACAGCTCAAGGCGATGAGGACGTCAGGGTCATCCTTTTCACCAACAACGGCAACACGTTCTGTGCGGGTGCAGATTTAAAGGCAAACCAACCAGGGGTGCCACAACCCATGGCTCGTCACAGTTTTGTTCGAATTCTCGATGACATCATGGAATCGCCCAAACCGGTCTTAGGTCGAATAGCTGGACACTGCACTGGAGGCGGAGTTGGTTTCGCGGCAGCGTTCGACATATCTATTGCCGCCGATGACATTGTCATGGGCTTCACTGAGGTTCGGATAGGAGTAGCCCCTGCCGTGATTTCAGTGGTGTGCTTACCAAAGTTGCGACGCGCCGACGCCAGCGAATTATTTCTTAACGGCGAACGCATCCCCGCCACTCGTGCAGCAGAAGTGGGGCTGATAAATCGCGCTGTGCCGAGGGAGCAGTTGGACGCCGAGATAAGCGAAACACTCGACAAGGTGGTCCGAGGGGGACCTAATGCTCTTGCGGCATCCAAACAATTGGTTTCGAAGGTTCCACAGATGACCCGAGACGACGCCTGGACATGGACCACCGAGTTAAGCCAGTCACTTTTTCAAAGTGCGGAGGCGCAAGAAGGCATCGGCGCGTTTCGGGAACGACGCGATGCGTCTTGGGTGCCGAGGGACGGCAGCTAGCGACGCGATCGAAGCGGTCACTATTCGACAATTTGAACTTGCCCCACGCGCGGGAGCGCAACCCACGTGCTTCCCGATGGAACAGTAATCGCCTGCCCGGCGCGATCCGAGTAATAGGTGAGGTCAGTTGCTTCTCGACGTTCCCACAAACCCTCAAGTAAGTGTCCGCTATACAAGACCAACGCCGGTCCTTCACCGAGCAAGACGGCTTCAGGCGACCTTCCATCGGCTGCGCTGCGCCTGTAAGAAATGACTTGAACAATCACAATTTCCGGGGCAACAACGACACCGGCAGCATCGACATGGAGAGAACCGTCTTGGCTACGAATCCATCCATTTCGATTTTGATCCCACCGATACCTGACGTTGGTGACGCCGTAATTAATATCCACGCCCTTCACCTCAACAGCAGCGGCTGGTAGTGGTTCATCTAAGCCTCGGCGGGCAAAAAGAATTGGCGGGTTTCCACCACCGCCTCGGTCATCACCTACGACTCGAAGCGGCCTAGTGCTCGTTACAAGGTTGTGCGGAGACTGGCGTTCAGGCAGACGTCGGTACGAGTCGAGATCTGCATTGGAACTCACGTCTACGAAATCAACGTCGCGTAACAGCTCAAGAACAGCTTCGTTACCACCCGAATTCGCAAATAATGGGCGATTGAAATTGGAAAGAAGATCAAAGTCGCTCGTGCGCACAGATCGGACCGGTCCCACAATGTTGGTCTCTTTGGAGTGAAACACCGCGGCAAACCGGGTGAGGCCACCCTCCACGATCTCCTCAAAAACGACATCCGCTGAGTTGATCCCAAATTGAGGTCGAGCGCGATCATGGTTGTCAATTTTGACGAGGAGGGCGGGCCAGTCACCTACATCTTCACCTTGGATTCCAGTGAGCGGCCAAATATTGCGCTGTTCAGGAGGCAGTGTTGTCGCAGCAACATCGGCAACCGGTTGTTGTAGGTCCTGAGAACTTATGAGGGTGGTACCTCCTGCAGTTTCATCCGGGGCGTTTATGCCTTGTGGCGTGGTCGAGGTTGGAGAAAGTCGCGCACTGGGAGGAGTGCCAGCGCAACTCGCTGCGGCTACAGCGACCACGATGCACAGCACGACTCGCCATCTGTGTCTCGACATCGAGCCGAGACTAGCCACCTATCAGGCGTTGTCGATGCCGTGTAGCGTTCAGTTGGTGACAGGACTAGTGCATATTCGACGCGAAGACCACATCGGGGTCATCGTGCTTGACCACTCAGAACGACATAACGCTATTAGCTCTGAGATGTGGCAAGGGTTGCTTGACTCGGCTACGGAGTTGGCCCGCGATCAAGAGATCCGAGCGGTGTTGATCAGGGGAGAAGGAGATAAGGCGTTCGCTGCGGGAGCAGACATTAGTGAGTTCAGTGATAAACGAACAGACAGTTCCGCGAATCGCGATTACGACAACGTTTCGGACCGCGCTTACGCAGCTCTCGTAACAATGCCAAAACCACTAGTCGCGATGATTCACGGGTACTGCATAGGTGGGGGGCTCGCTGTGGCGCTCACCGCAGATCTTCGGATTGTTGCCGATGACGCGAAGTTCACGATTCCTGCAGCGCGACTCGGGCTGGGTTATCGCTCTGAGGGATTAGGAAAACTTGTTCAGTTGATTGGACCCTCCGCGACAAAAAGAATCATGTTTCTTGCGGATCGTTTCGGAGCTGACGAAGCTTTAAACATGGGGCTCGTGAATCGAGTAGTGCCGAAAGCCGAGCTAGAAGCGGCGACCAGCGAATGGATGGACATCATCTGCCAAAACGCACCACTGACCATCAGGGCGGCTAAGGCTGCTACCGATGAATGGGCGAAGCCTGAATCACTTCGCGATTTTCGCGAGATTAATGACCTAGTCAACGCGTGTTTTGACAGCGCAGATTATCGAGAGGGGGTCGAGGCGTTCATGGCAAAACGAACGCCTCGTTTTTCCGGTAGCTAACTGCGACGAGCGTCTCGCCGGCGCCGGCGGGTCCTTTGGTATTCGTCGATTTCCTCTTCGAGCTCAGACAGTTCGTGACACAACTCAAGGTATGAAGCTAAGCGATCAGGATCCAGGTCACCTCTTACGCGGGCGCCAACCACGCCGCAATCCGGTTCATCACGGTGACTGCAATCGGCGAACTTACATCGGACCGCGAATCGGACAACATCAGAGAACACTTGATCTAACCCCTTACCGTTCCATAGTTGAAGCTCTCTCAGGCCCGGCGTATCAATCAACACGCCTCCCCCAGCGACAAGTAGTTCTCGTCGCACCGTGGTGTGGCGACCGGCTCCTTCGTCGTCGACAGCGCCGGTAGCAAGAACTGAATCTCCCACCAAGCGGTTCACGAGAGTCGACTTACCGACACCCGAAGCTCCTGTAAATGCAACCGTCGCGCCGCCAGCTAAAAGGTTTGCCAACGCACTCATACCATCACCAGTTTTTGCGCTAACCATCAAAATTTGTTGTTCCACTCCGCGACTGGTCAGTCGACCCCGGATCGCATCCCCGTCGCCCAGATCCGTCTTGTTGATGACTAGAACCGCCGATGCGCCACCACCGATCGCAGTGACAAGGTAACGCTCAATCAAATGTTCATCTAGATCTTGATCCGGAGAGGTGACAATGGCCAGTGTGTCAATGTTGGCACCGACGACCTGTGGAAGTGGTGCCGCACCAGACGCCCGACGCGTAACCATCGAGTGTCTCGGGAGGACTTCGACAATTGCGACGCGTCGATTGTCGATGGGTTCAACAGTGTGTACAACCCAGTCGCCTACGGCGGGGTAGTCCGTTGGTTCATCAGCTCGCTCCCGCGCCACGCTATCGAGCACAGCTTCACACCACCCGTGAGGTCCTAAAAGTTCATACGCTCCTCGATGTTCCACGACGACTCGACTGATTACCTGCCCGGCGGGTAGCTGAAGGTCTCCGCTGTTGCGTCTTTGCCATCCAAGCAAATCGAGGGATACAGCGCTGCTATTCATGGGGAAGCCAGACCTCTGCCCAACGGCCTACTCCGGCCACCTGACCAAGTACCCCCGTGCCATCTGGGAGAACCCACGACCCCAAACCTGCAGTATCGGAATGACCAACCAGAGCTGACTGAGCATGAGAAAGGTAGATCATCGGCATTCGCTCAACGAACGCCAGCATCAGTTGTTCGACCGCTGCTTGGCGAACTGTCTCAATTCGACTTGAGTGCAGCAGATCTACCAACAAAGTTAGAGATTCGTCATGAAGGTTAGTGACGTTCAACGGTGAGGTTCGAACGGGACCAAATAACGGGGCGAACATCATCGCGGGGTCCGATTCGCCTCCGAAACGCCAGCATGTAGCAAGAAAGTCTCCGCTAAAGCCCGGCCTATCCGTGACCGAACCTAAGACTCTTTGGATTAACCCGTTACGTGTGACCGTTTCGAGTTCGACTTCCACAAATCCAGTAGCTTCCCACTGTCGAGCTAATTCTCGGGTCATCGAAGAAAGATGAATGTCATCGGTGCATTGCAGCCTGACAACAACCTTCGATCCCTCCGCTCGTCTATCAGAACGATCCACGTCGTCGACGTAGGCAGCCAGAAGCTCCTTCGCTTGAGCGGTATTTGTTTTGGGCCATCGCTCAGCGGCGAGCCCAGACCACCATCGGCTTTCCGGTGCAAACCATTGAGTGGCGCGTTCTCCAGCTCCTGCTCCCATTGATGATTTGATTAATAGTTCTTGGTTCGTTGATAGTTGAAGAGCTCTCCGCACCCGAACATCATCGGCAGGAGCTTTTAGAGTGTTGAATAGCACTGCGCCCACGTTGTTTTCGTTGCGCGACACGACGGTGAGTTCAAGGTCCCGCGCCCGTTCGATGGCAAGTGCAGAGCGGGTGTAAGCGAAGTCGGCATCGCGGCTACGAACGGACTCAATGCGTTCGTTCTCGTCTACTACTTGACGAAAAACCAATCGATCTAGGTAGGGAAGCGGTACGCCGTCAGCATCTTTTCTCCAATAGTCACGGTTTGCTACAAGTAGCAGCGGTTCGCCGACCTCCCAAGCGTCAATAATGTACGGGCCGGTGCCCACTGGGCTGCGAAGAAAACCCGCTGGGTCGGCCATAGCGGACTCGACAGAAAATACTCGACCAATTGGCCCCGAAAGCACGACATCCAACCCAGGATTCGGTTCTGCCAAATCGATCATCAGGCTGTATTTATCAAGCACCTTTACGGCGTTGATTCGCGCGTCGCGAAGCAAACCACGTGTCACTTCACCTTTTTTTAAGAATTCTTCATATCCTTCTTTGATCACGTGAGCCGTGACTGGTTTCCCGTCAGTGAATCTCAGGCCTTCTCGTATGGTGACGGTCCAGTTGAGCATCGTGGGGTTGGATTCGACACGTTCGGCTAACCAAGGTGACGTGGTCCCATCCGGAAGAACGACGGTGAGTGTTTCCAACACCTGGTCGAGAACGTTGCGGCACGACCAGGCACACACATGGTCCCAAGGTGTCCAGCCAGTAATCGGGTGTGAATCTTGGGCCAAAAGTACAGTTGCTGATCCCCCGCTCCGCGAACGGATACCCCCATCCGATCGACCCGCATTCTCATCGGTGCTCTCATCGGGCGGCCGAACCTTCGGGCCGTCAGTCGCGGGGGGAGACGTCGGTTGAACCAACGATGGATTGGGATCCCGAACAACTAAAGGACCGTCGGAACCACACGCGGCAACCACAACTGCCATAGCTAGCGGCCACCAAAGGGTTCTAGACCAACTGCTCAATGTTTTGCTCGCCACTCTTCAGACCACAGGTCGGCGCCGAAGTGCCAGTCATCGGTGCGATACGTAGTCCCGGTGGCGCTCGCGATGAGTCGATCGCGCACCACTAATTCAACTCGATGATGTGCAAACCGTCGAGTTCGACTGATCTCTGTTGCGGTTGCCGTGACAAGGTCACCGGGCTGTACCGGTCGGTGGTAGGAGATATCGATCTGTGTCGCGACGGCCTGACGGCCGTAACCGTTCGAGGCGAACGACATTGCAATGTCACCGAGACTGAAAAGGATGCCTCCATGGGCACCGCCGAGAAAGTTGGTGTGCAGCACTTGTATCGTCGCTCGCACAGTTGCCCCGCCTGGATGCCACTCTAATAACTCCGCGTCGAGTTGATCCAGCAGTGGGTCGGTTCGAAAGAGCGCGTCAAGCCGTTCGCGTTCTTCGTTTGGGAGTTCGTTGGTTTGTGCTGGCACAGCGATCACGGTACTTGCCAACAGGTCACCAAGAACAGGCACACGCCCCATCATTCAGGACGACCGCCCCGACTAGGACGCTGGTCTGCGATAGCTGAGCGATCGCTCCGAGGCTGCCGGCGGCGGTTCTACCGAGCACGCGATGCGACCATGCCCATGTAAGAGCAGTTGCTGGAATAGCTAAGACCAGTAACAAAAAGCCGATGGGCCCAGTTACCCAGATCACGATGGTGCTTCCCGCACAAATCCCAACGAAACTTTGGAGCCGTTTGAGTTCGCTCACGCCATCGATGCCTAGGGACTCCCTAGCGGCCTTTCTCGTGAGAGTCATGACACAGACCGTTGCCGATCTTCCGGCCGAATGAGCTGCCACAAGTGAAGTGAATCCCACCCAGGGGCCGAGTGTCGCGAGCGCAGCCATCTCAATCAGAAGCACTAGAACGAAGGTGCTAGTTCCGTAGGTGCGCAACCTCGAATTTCCAGGTTTTTCGAGGCCCCGTTCTATGGTCGCTCGGTCGCCGATGGCACCATCACTATCGGCATGACCGTCGAGGTGGAATGTGCCAGTGAGACCTACTCCGAATCCGACGGCGAGTGCGGCTGCGACGGCAGATGGAAGGAACTGGAACAAGCCCACATAAATCAACCCAATAACTGACCCAATGAGAGCCCCGACTGTTGGGAACCACGAGACCGCGCGTTGGGAAAGCGACGGGCTTTGTCTACCCAGTCCAATTGGAATTCTTGTTAAGAAAAAGATGGCTGCTCTCAGAGAAGTCATTGGGTGTGTCCACAAAATTCATCGGAGGTCGGAACTTCATTCAAAACCGCACACACATCACTATCAGCAGCAGGCGAGCTACCGCTCCTGAAACTTGACCGGTGTGCCATTTACCGGATTGAAAAACTGAGCTACAACACCGGACGCCGATGAGAACTTGCCTTCGCCGTGTGCGGTGTCGCCTAACACCAGGGAGGCCAAATGGTCGGTTTTCGATTGGTTCGGTGCGGCAATCGGAGGAGTTTCACTCGTTAGCACTTCTCCTACTCACTAATCGGCACAACGACAATGTCACCTTCGATTTCGAGAACCCTTACTCGCGCCCCGTACAGAGTCGATAGATGATTCGGATCAAGGACCTGAGCCGGTGTTCCTTCGGCAACTACTCGACCATCCGATAAAAGGACCATCCGGTCGCTGTACTGACTCGCGAGAGTTAAGTCGTGCATCGTCATCACCACGGTGATTTGGTGTTCTTGTCGAAGTTGTTTGATCAGGTCTAGGGCCTGTTGTTGGTGGCCAAGATCGAGAGCTGTAGTCGGCTCATCAAGGAACACTATGGGAGTGGCTTGTGAGATTGCCCGAGCGAGGTGGCAACGCTGGAGTTCGCCACCGCTGAGTGACTCGAGGGTTCGATGTCCGAAACCTGTGAGGTCCAGTTGATCTATCACCTCCTGGACAATTTCAAAGTCACGCGGTCCCTCGACCCCCAACAGTGACAAGTGAGGGGTGCGGCCGAGCAATATGTAGCTATTTACCGACATTCCGGGCGGGACTTCGGGCTGTTGAGGGACGTAGGCTAGAAGGCGAGCTCGGCGCCGAGGACTGAGATCGACAAGATCGTGACCGTCTACCGACACAGTTCCCGAACTTCTTGACAATCCAGCCATTACGGAAAGAAGAGTGGACTTGCCTGCACCATTTGGGCCCACGATGGTCACCCACTCCCCCGCTGAGACAGCGATAGAGACGTCATCAAGAATGGTCGTTTGACCCAAGCGGACATCGATATTTGCTGCAACACAAATACTCATCCCAGTGACCTCCTGCTTGCCCTCAGGACAACAACAAAGAAGGGGGCGCCGCAAAACGCGGTGATAACTCCAATCGGGATCTCGGCCGGGGAGGCAATCGTGCGACCGAGTAGATCGACGAACATGAGGAATGACGCTCCGAACATCATTGATAGGGGCAGGACAATTCGATTACTCGAACCCGCTAAAAGCCGAACGGTGTGAGGGACGATGATGCCAACAAATGCTATGAGTCCACTAACCGAGACTGCCGCGGCAGTGCCTAAAGAAGCTGCGCTGATCACGATAAGGCGAACAAGTTGAGGCCGTATACCCACCGACGACGCCTCCGCGTCCCCTAAACGCATAACGTCGAGGGTGCGGCGGTGCAGCAAGATCACCAGACTCGCCAGCAGTGCGTACGGCGTCAAGAGAGATACTTCGTCCCATGAAGCGGTGTTCAGACGTCCAAGAATCCAGCTGTAGACCTGGCGAATTGTTTCTACGTTGCGCTGCTGAATGAAAGTTTGAATCGCTGTAAGGAAACTGGCGACGGCGACGCCGGCCAGGAGTAAAGCGGCGGGCGAACGCCGTACCCCAGAGCTGTACCCGAGGAAATAGGTGAGCGCCACGGCAGCGAGAGAACCGAGAAATGCGAGAAGTGGAACGGTGTCAAAGGTTCCCATCCCGTCACCCGATCCGGTAACAATGGCGACGGTCGCGCCAAGGCCTGCTCCAGCTGCGGAACCCAATAGGTACGGGTCGGCGAGCGGGTTGCGGAATACCGCCTGATAGCTGGCACCGCTGACGGCCAGGGTTGCCCCCACCAAGGCACCGAGGACGACACGCGGAAGTCGCACCTCCCAGATGATGTTCGCATGGATTGACGACAATCCGCTATCGACGGTGACCAGCGGTAGACGGTCGATCAATTCCAGTATGACCCCAGAACTTTCTAAGTCTGCAGGACCAATGAGTAATCCAGCTGCTATCGCAGACACAATCGCGAGCAGTCCTAATAAAACCCAAGACGCGCGAAGCCTCTCCGATACCACCGCGCCGCTGTCGGAGCCAGCACCTGGCACCACGCCGCTCTATTCGACTTTCACTGCAGAAACCGCAGCAGAAACGCGGGAAAGAAAATCAACGAGACGTGGACCCCATCGACTACTCACATCATCGTCGATTTCGATCACGTTCCCATTTTGGACGGCCTTGAGTTCCGACCAACCGGGCCGCGAAGCAATGGTTTCAACTGACTGACCACAACATTTAGCGTCAGCAAAGAAGATGATGTCTGGATCTGCTTCAAGAACAAATTCCTGATCTAGCTGCGGGTACCCCCACGAGGATCCCCCTTCGTCCACGGGATCAGCAATATTTACCAGTCCAGTCAGCGAGTAAACATGGCCGATAAAGGTAGCGCTGGTTACTGAATAAAGTGTTTCATCTAGCTCGTGGTAATAGGTGAGCGGTTTCTCAGGCCGTTTTATCCCATCGAGAAGCACAGCGATCCGTTCCCGCATATCGGCGACGGCTGCCATCGCACCAACCCGTTGGCAAGTAATTTCGCCAATCTCGATCATCTGGTCGTATACGTCTTCAAATTCGACGGCCGCGTCAGCCACGTAGACATCGATTCCAAGTAACCCCAGTTCCTCACGGATTCCACTGTCACTCAAGATGACTAGATCCGGCTCAAGCGCCGCTATCGCCTCTACGTTTGGATTCCAACCAGCAAGATCTTTAACTACTGGTGCTTCGGGCGGCCAATCGCTGTAATTATCGACAGCGATTACTTGTTCGCCGGCGCCGATGGCAAACAGCACTTCGGTAGCTGTCGGAGACATCGACACAATCGCCACCGGGAAATCACGATTTACACAGGCCCCAAAAACTTCAGAAGCTTCGACTTCTAGCGGTGATTCAGTTGCTCCTCCAGAATCGTTTGGCATGTAGGTAATACCTGAATCAACCTCTGTCCCGGCTCCGCATGAAGCAAGAATAAACGGAACTGTCAGAACCAAACTCTTCATGGATCTCATACCGTCTCTCCTAGTCTTCAAGGGCCGAGCGGCAGGAGAGCTGCCACACAACGTTCTTCCTCGAGAATCGTCGTGCGAAGCATTGATTCAGGCGACCGGACTCGTTCCCCGAAAGGACATCACCGTTGCGGGACAGGGCCGGATTTTCACCGGACTTCGCTGAATCTCTGCACCGTACGTCACACATCATACCTGGGCTGGCACAATCAAAGTCGGTCGAGGGGAACGCTCCTCTTCAGGAAAGGCATGCACGGCTATGGCTCTACGCGGAACGCCAGTGAGAAGGCGCGAGGACGAATCGCTGCTCCGAGGCGCTTCAAACTTCGTCGCAGACATTTCGCTGCTAAACACGGCCCAGGTTCACTACCTAACTTCCACCATCGCTCACGCGGACATTCGTTCCATCAATGTAGAGGATGCGCTGCGAGCTCCTGGAGTGATTGATGTCGTCACACACGCTGAACTTGACATCGGACCATATCCCTCCGCGAATCCGATCTTTGACGAAGCGATGGTGCGACCATTGCTGGCAAATGATCGCGTCAGATTCGTGGGAGAACCCGTTGTTGCGATAGTTGCTGAGTCATTGGCACTTGCCCAAGATGCCGCGGAACTGGTCGACATCACATATGAACCTCGTGACGCGATCGTCAACGCGGAGGCTGCTTTAGATTCCACCATCATTTTGTTTGACGGCACCGCGGAGGGGAATGTGGTCTGCCGCATGGAAGCCGAAGGCCTTCACGCAGATTTCGAGTCATGCGATGTCGTCACCGATGTAAGAACAGTGAACAACCGACTAGCACCAGCGCCGATCGAAACACGCGTTGCTGCAGCCGAATGGGGTGCAGATGGTCGTCTCCACTGTTACAACGCAGGCCAAGGTCCTCACCCTGTCAGAGCCGCCATCGCTTCGATATTGGGGCTTGAGAAAGACCAAGTGCGAGTGATTTCTCGCGATGTCGGTGGAAGTTTTGGTGCCAAAGCACGACCGTCGCCTGAAGAGGCGTTACTGGGTTGGCTAGCGAAACGAGTGGACCGTCCTGTCGCTTGGGTTCCATCGCGCAGCGATGACATGGTGGGCCTCGGACATGGTCGAGGTCAGATCCAGTACTGCCGAATCGGGGGCAGTTCAGAGGGCGATATCACTGCCTATCACCTCCACGTAGTCCAGGAGGCAGGCGCGTATCCCGCGGGTGGGGCAGGCTTGCCGGCCAACGCGCGAGCAATGCTTACCGGCTGTTACGACATCGCCAGTGTCGGATTCAGCTCAGTTTCTGTGGTCACAAACACCACTCCGACAGGTGCCTATCGGGGCGCGGGCCGCCCTGAAGCTGCCGCGGCTATTGAGCGTGCTGTTGATGTTTTCGCGGCAGAAATCGGTATGGACCCGACCGAAGTTCGGCGACGTAACTTTCTCCGACCTGAGGTTTTTCCTCTGACAACTAAGACCGGTTCCAACTATGACAGTGGCGAATACGAGGCCAGCTTGGACGCAGCGCTCGATGCCGGCGACTACAACGATCTTCGGGCTGAGCAGGCGCGCCGGCGTTCCGTGGGCGATAAGCGTCTCCTCGGTATTGGGTTATCGACCTATGTTGAGCGAACCGCGGGAGTTGGCCGTTCCGAATACGGCGGTGTCGAACTCTTGCGCGGTGGAAGAATTCTGGCTCGAACTGGCTCATCTCCTTACGGCCAAGGCCACCACACAGCTTGGGCGATGCTCATCTCCGATGCCACCGGAGTGGAGTTCGACCAGATAGAAGTAGTGCACGGCGATACTGATGAGGTTCCCCAAGGCGGAATTACCGGTGGGTCGCGTTCCGTTCAGTTAGCAGGGGCTGCATTGTGGGAGGCGTCCGCAGTACTTGTCGAGCAGGCAAAGAAGATTGCTGCGGAACTGCTGGAGGCTTCCGAAGCTGATCTTTCGCTCGATACCGAAGGAGGAAACTTTCATGTGATCGGGACTCCCTCAATCGGAGTTTCTTGGGAACAAGTGGCAGATCATTTGGAGGGGCAAAGAATTGGGCCGCGGCTGTTACACGCTGAAGAGGTATTCGAGTCTGAGGGACCGACTTTTCCGTTCGGGACTCACCTGGCGGTGGTGGAGGTGGATAGCGAGACGGGCAAGGTTGATTTGGAGCGGTTGGTTGCTTGCGATGACGCTGGGGTGATTCTCAATCCTCTTCTCGCTGACGGGCAAGTGCATGGTGGTCTCGCTCAGGGGGCAGCGCAAGCGCTGCTCGAAGAGTTTCGCTACGACGAAGACGGGAACCCTCTGACTGGCAACTTCGCTGACTACCCGGTTATTTCGGCCCCAGAATTACCGATGTTTGAGCGTGTCGTTCTTGAAACACCAACTCACATCAACCCTTTGGGCGCCAAAGGCATCGGTGAATCTGGAACTGTTGGTGCTACGCCGGCAATTCAAAATGCGGTAGTTGATGCGTTAAGCCATTTGGGAATTCGACATCTGGACATGCCATTCACACCAGAAAAGGTGTGGCGCTCGATCCAAGCAGCAGGGGCGCCGCTACCAACTAGCTAGTGGATCGATCCGCAACACTGCAACCATCTCGTCATGTAGCGCCGAAAAATCCTTCGAACGAGTGCCCTCGCGTCCCTGTGAAGGAATGGCGACGCCCCAATCGATGTCCAACTCGAATTCGTCGAGAAGGTCTTCTACTCGTTTCATCCAGGTGCGCTCCTGCTCAGCGAGTGAGGCATCGAGGACTCCCGAAGCGAGGAGTCCAACATCAGAACCTGCGAAGTACTCTCTGCCCAGTGGAGCTAGTTCGTTCAGAACTGAGGCAAGACGCATGTGACCCTCTGAAGTGGAGAGCAACCGCTTTACAAGCGATACAGCGTGATGAACATGGAATTGCTCCTCGGCGAGGGCCCGAGTGGCGACAGTTCTAAGTTCCAGCCAGGTCGAATCAAGCATGGCTGTCCAACGAATTTCTTCCGCCAGGTCATGAAGGACATGGCGAACAAGCGCGCTGGGCCAGTCATGACAGAGGAGCTCCGCTATATGTGCCGACCGGTACTGCGAGTGCGGCCGACCATAGGCCACGAGATCTATGTCATCGGATAGGAGCGAGTAGAGGGCTCTTGCGTGACCTAGTTCATCTTGAGCGATGGAGGTAAATGCCAGATCTTCCTCTAGGAAGGGGCCGACCGCGATCCACCAAGAATGGTTTTGGCCTACGCACAATTCGTCATCGGCAAAGGCGAGAATCAGTTCTTTCGCGGTGGCGTCGGGAATCATGTCATTTATCTCGCTTGTCATCGGTCAAATTGGCGAAGTTCTGCGACTAAGCGGCCGTCGTTGTGTTTATGGTCGCGGTCAGCCATTGCGAGATTGATTTCGTCTCCAACTAGAAGCGCCGTTCTGTCCACAACCCACATCTGTTCACCTTCGCTGCGTCGGCCATAGGTTTCTCGCGCGTAGGCGACAGCTAACTCATCGTCGGGTGCGTCTAGTGAGCCTGCATGGCTAAACGGTTCTTTCCCAGCTTTTTTGAGAAACACTTCGTAGGTGTTCACGCAGCGTTTGCCTCCGGGTCGGGATTCAGGCCGAGTGTCAACAAGCGGTGGACCTCCGAAGCAAGAGACTCGACACTTAGAGCGCCATCAGCGTTAAACCACCGTTGGGTGCCATTTAAGAGTGAGAGAACCAGATTCGCCGCGAGGTGAACATCGAGATCCGATCGAAATTCACCACTGTTGCAGCCACTACTAAGAACATCGCGATACGCCCGTTGGTAACGGTCGAACATAGCGACTGCAGTATCTCGTTCTGGCTCCGGGAGGAATCGGGTTTCGTTGAGAAAAGTCCGGGCTTGGTGGGGATCTTTGACAAGAATCTGAAGGTGGCCGTGGACGAGTCGGGACAGTCGTTGGATAGCAGTTCCCGGCATAGTCGCGACTTCGTCAGCGAGTGTTTGAAAGCGGGAAGATGCTTCGCGTACGACGTCGACCAATAGTTCGTCTTTCGAAACAACGTGGCTGTATAAAGATGAACCCATCAGACCCAATTTTTTGGCTAAGTCACGCATTGACGTCCCGTGGAACCCTTGTTCGGCGAACATGACGCTGGCTGCAGCTACCACATCGGTTCGATTCTTACGGCTCATCGCTCCCCCATTTGACGGGATCGAACCACTTCGATGGGGTTGCGACAGTTCGGGCACCATTCAACGGATCGGCAGGCTGTGGCGCCTACGTCACTCCGGTGTTGCAGTGCCTTGTGCCCACACAGAGGGCACTTCGTTAGTCCGTTTCGGGGTCGGATGGCGACGGTGTACTCCCGCGCGAGTATTTCGCGCGCATCGTTGCTGATCCGGTCAGGAGTCCATAGCGGAGCCAAGCAGAATCGAACAGTCACTTCATATCCTGATGCCCGAGCGGCAGCCACCACGTCTTTTTCGATGGTATCCAAAGCTGGACATCCGATGATGGTGGGGACTAGGTCCACGCGAATGGATGAACAATCGGCGACTACGTCTTCAAGGATTCCCAATTGTTGGATATTGAGATCTGGATACTCTGGGTCCGCAACAGACGCGACAGCGGCTCGAACCGCGTCAATAGCAGTGTCGGTGATCATCACGCATCAGCCTTTGCTGCCTCGTCGAGTGCGGCGCGGACCCATTCCGCGTCGTACCAGGCGCGTCTAGCGTCTGAAATTCTTCGGGAGCTATCTGGACCGCCATTCCTCATGATTTCTTCTAGAGGTCGCCAGTCGATCTCACCGATTTTCCACTTGCCGTCTTCGCTGTCTTGTCGAAGAGCTGGGTCCGGGATGCTGAACCCCCCACCAAGCAACTGGGGCACGAGTTTTTGTATGTAACGATCTCTTAAGTCCTCATTCCGCTCGGACTTGATATGCCACCGAAGTAACTCGTCATCGGGTTTGGAGTCGGGGCCGAAAAGTTGAATCGAGGGCAACCACCAGCGGTCGATGGACTCTTGCATCATCTGGTGTTGAACGTCAGTACCACGCGCCATCAAAAGCAGCATCTCTTCACCATTACGCATGTGGAATCCCTCTTCGGCGATCACACGACGCAGGATTCGTTTGTAGGGACCGTAGGAACAGTTTTTGAAGACTGCTTGTTGACTTGCCAGCGCGGCCGCATCGACGAGGTATGCCACGGCGATTTGATCGGTCCAGCTATGAACTCGGTAGTGAAAAACATTGTGGAAATGGGTGCGTCCCTCCAGCAGGTCGGTGACCATTTCTTCTCGGGTCTTTACCCCGAGGTCAGCGGCGACCATGTAGAGCAGGTGAGCGTGACCGATTTCGTCTTGGGTTTTTGCTAGCGCGGTCATTTTCCGGCGTAACCCCGGAGCCCTCGGAATCCAGTCTCTTTCGGTAAGCCCGCCCATGTACTCGCTGTTGGCGTGCATTTCGATAAAGCTAAAAATAGCGCTGCGGTAGGCCTCGGGCATGTCATCGTTGGGCTCGACTATGCCGCCTTCATCGAGGAACTCTTCGAATTCGTCCATGTTTCGCCAGTTACGCACATCATTATTATACAAACGAACGTTCGTTTGTGTTATTCATGTCTTTTGGGATCGAGGTAACCGTTTGCGATTGCCCATTGCTGCACGAGTGACCCGTAGGCGGCGGTGCTGTTTTTGTAGCCTCGGACATCTTTAGGCAGTTTGGAAAGCGATTGGACCAGTTCGCCGAGAGCCGTGGGGTGTTCGGCGACCGACGCTATTTGTTGTCGGAGAATTCGGATGGTGAAGACGATGGCGTCAGTTTGTGGAAGGCGCCGAAGTGTCTGGTATTCCACCCTTAGCCAGACCCGTTCAGCAACATTCGTCACGGTGATGTCTTGTCGCAGAGGTTCATGTCGTTGATGGGGCGCTAATCGCAAGCCCGGGTCGTCAGTCAAGGTGCGGTTCGCTCTCCATACCGGTCGATCTACGCGAAGGCGGTCGAAGAAGGTTCCCATCAGTTGGGAGAGGTCCGTGTCGTATCTAGGTACCGGTTCGTGAATGGAATCAAGATTCGTGCCGAACTTCGAAGGAACGTCCCATTGCGTTGGGATCGCGACGGCACATGCCGTCATGACCCACCCTTCCGATCGTCGTTGGAGCAGACAAATATCTTCTTGCACCAGTCGACGAGTCGATTCGATTACAGGGACGCCTGGTTGTTGGTCCAGTTCAATGCTGCTCAGTCCAGACACGCGTCTGAGGTGTTCAACTACCTCGGCCGCTAGTTCTTGGCAGGCCGCTACCGCGCTTGGCTCGCAGTAAATGATTTCGTCGCGGCAATTGTCAATAAGTGCGCCGATTTCATTGAGGTCGGCGACGCGGTCCTCGTCGACTAATAACCACTGGTCAAGATTTAGAGGTCTGACCCCCATGCGCCATTTGAACGGTTCAGGATCGACCGCAACAAGGTCCACTGCTTTCAAAGGCGGTGTTTTCAACATTCACCAGATGACTGCAGCTGAACAGAGCGACTGAGAAGTCGAAAAACTGGTTCTTTTGTCGCTTCTAGAGTGGCCCAAATCGTTTCCACTTCTACGGCTTCATCACTCATACCAGCTGCCGGATTGGACACAACAGCGACTGACGCGTAGGGAAGATTTGCCTCGCGGGCTAGCGCCACCTCCGGGTAGCCAGTCATTCCGACTACATGTGCGCCGAGTTTTTTATACATCTGAATCTCCGATGGGCTCTCAAATCTCGGGCCGTTGGTGCACACATAGGTAGCTTTTTCGGCGATATCAATACCCTCGATCTCAGCGGCCCTGAGTAGAACGGATCGAAGTTCGGGGTGATACACCGACGTCATATCCGTATGTGTGACTTCGCCTGGTTGGTCAAAAAAGGTGCAATCGCGTCCTTGGGTGAACTCAATGAAATCGTCAACCAAAAGCAGTGATCCTGATCCGCGTTCGGGAACCATTGATCCGACGACGTTGACGGCAAAAACCGAGTCGACTCCTAAGTCGACGAGAGCGCGGATATTGGCCCGATAGTTGATGGCATTAGGGGGTATCGAATGATCACCGCCATGGCGGGCGACGAAAGCGATGGGGACGTTGTGCCATAGTCCTGTAGAAACCGATGCATTTCCGTAGTCAGTAACGAACGTCTCGTCTCTTCGTTGAAGTAACCCTGGAAGTTCGTAGTAACCACTACCTGCGATGATCCCGATCATGACGCCATCGTGACACGCGACTCACAGCCCATGTGTCAACTGACGGCTGGTCTATCGCTTCGTCGTTAAGTTCCAGACTTTTGTGCTAGACGCAAACCGCGAGATTGAACTTCAGCCATAGCTTGTTTCACATCGACGTTGAGGCATTGCCGGTCAGCCACAACTTGTTCCCCTCCCACCCAAACGTCGGTGACATGTCGTCCGCTACCCGACCATGCCAGGTGCGCGATTAACTCATCGCTGCAGGTGACAGGAACAAAGGTCGGATCATCTAAGCTAATGCGAATAAAATCGGCTCTCTGACCTCTTTCGAGGCTCCCTACGTCGAAATTGCCGATAGCTCGAGAACCTTCAACGGTGGCCATGCGAAGCGCATCTTGTGGACTCATGGCTGAAGCATCCAGCGCTGAAACTCTTGCCAGTAATGGTGCGAATTTGATTTCTTGCCACAGGTCCAGATCATCGTTTGAGGCCGGCCCGTCGGTTGCCAATCCGACTTCGATTCCTCGCGAACGCATTACAGGGACCCTAGCGACACCGGATCCAAGCTTCATGTTGCTGACGGGGCAGTGAGCGACAGAGACGTCGTGCTGGGCGTACGTTTCGATATCGGCGTCATTGAGCCAAACGCTGTGCGCGGCCAGAACTCGTCCATCAAGAATGCCGTGTTCAGCTAGTAACTGAACCGTCGAGCGGCCCTCGTGCGCGGATTCAAGTTCGATTCCTTCGTCCTGAGTTTCGCAGACGTGAATGTGCAGAAGCGCATCTAGATCGCGAGCTGCTGCAGCTATTTCTCCGCAGAGTTCGAGCGGCAGGTCGTACGCCGAATGCGGCCCAAAGCCAACAGTGACCCGATGTTCCGGATCGTGGTAGTGCTGATGGAAGTCAACGATCGTGGCGATCCGGCTTTCGGTCAAACCAAAATCATCAGCATGGAGCGCCGAGATGATGCCAGGTGTCATAACTAGCCGGATCCCTGCATCGGTAGCGGCTTCGACTACCGACTCTTCGAAGAGGTACATCTCACAGGTACTTGTCACGCCTGCTCGTAACATCTCCGATGCGCCGAGACGCATTCCCCAAAGCACATCCTCAGGAGTCATTTCACCTTCCCGCGGCCACATCACTTGCGTTAACCAGTCCAGGAGAGGGAGCCCATCACCGGCGCCACGCACCAGCGTCATAGGGGTGTGGGCATGACTATTAACGAGGCCCGGCATGATTAGGCCACCAACGTGATGAACCGGGCCATCACACGGCGGTGCTTCCGATCGGGGTCCGATGAATGAAATCCGACCCTGAGTTACGTCAATTGCAGCGTTCGAGACAACAGAAAAGTCTTGATCGCAAGTGACCGCGATGTCAGCAAGATAGCGATTGGTAGTCACGTGCAACATCCTGACACGCGGTTTTGGAAGTAGGTATGACCGCTAAGTGGGTGCTGAACGGCCGCGGGGATGACAGACTCCGGGGGCATGTCGCTGTTCTTACAACGAACCTTTGACTCCCTTGCCAACGGCTCGGCGTACGCCGCTTTGGCGGTCGCTATTTCGATGGTATTCCGCTCGACCGGGGTTCTGAATCTCGCGCAGGGTCAGCTAGCCATGTTTTCCACCTATATCGCCCTGGTCTTCGCCACCGGGCCAAGTCCTTATCTGAAGTTCTCATCGAACACGGATGTACTCGGGGCGGCTTGGCCGATCTGGGCAGCCATTCTCGGCGCGATAGTGATCTCAATGGTGATCGGAGCTTTCACTGAACGGGTCATTATTCGTCCTATTAGCGCTGACCCGGTTGCGGCTGTTGGGGCCACGTTAGGTCTGTATCTACTCCTCGGCGCTTTCGTTCGAAAGCAATGGGGCGGGCGAACGATGTTTTTGGGCTCTCCCTTTCCTCAGACTGTCGACGATCGCTGGGATATCGGCGGCGCTCGCCTTTGGCACGACACCTTGGGGATCACCCTCACAATGATCGGAGTATTAGGTCTTCTTGCCGTGCTGCAACGCCGAACAAAAGTTGGGCTCGCTTTTCGAGCAGTGACATCGAATCGCACGGGATCAGTAATGGTGGGAATCAGAGTTAGTCGGGTGCTTATGCTCGGCTGGGCCTTAGCAGCTGGGATCGGAGCTTTAGCCGGGGGCCTAATAGCCGGAGAGATCAATGTCCGACCCGACATGATGGGTCGGCTCCTGATTTTCGGTCTTGCAGCGGCGACCTTGGGCGGCCTGAGAAGCCCGGCTCTCGCGTTTATCGGAGGTTACTTATTCGCATTTCTTGAGACCATGCTGGGCGGTTACGTGAGCTTCATCGATAGTCAAGTCACGTTGGTATGGGCCTTACTAGTACTCATCATCATCTTATTTGTGCGCCCATCGGGACTATTACCGCGAGGTGAAGCGTGGCAACAACGATGAACGCCAAAGATTCGACGACTTCGACTCCTACACGAATTGTGTGGGCGGTTATCTCGGTAGCTTTCGCTGTTCTGTCTCTACGAGTCGCTTTTGGAGCGACTCCGAAGATAGTCACTGACTTTTCAAACTCAATAGCCTTGTCCCTCGCGTTTGGCGGTCTGGTGCTGCTGACGCACTACCTCGGCCTTTTATCCCTCGGCCAAGGAGCGCTTGTCGGCGTCGGGGCTTACGCTGCACTCCACGCGGTGAACGATTTCGGTGCACCAGTCGTCTGGATGCCTCTGGCGGGACTGTTGGCAGGAACGCTCGTGGGGGCCGTAGTGGCCATTCCTTCTCTGCGTTTACCCAAGGCGTATCTTGCTCTCCTCACCCTTTCTCTGGCCGTTGCCTACCCAATTATTCTTAAACAGGTTGACGGCAACTTGCCAGTCACCCTCCACGGTGCGTTTGTGGCGCCGTCCTGGACAGGGATCGCCGAAAAAGACGAACACATATGGGAATTTTTTATAGTCGCGGGTTATGCGTTCGTAACACTTTTCTTGGTTCAAGGTCTACTAAGAGGACCAATAGGACGGGCCTTTATAGCTAGCCGTGACGAACCTGAAGCTGCGCGGGCCTTTGGGGTTCCGGTCTATCGGCTGAGGCTCTATGGCGTCGCGTTAAGCGGGGGCATGGCCGGATTAGCTGGCGGCCTCCTTATGATTCCAACCAACTTCAACGACTACACCCATTACCCCGAAGAGTTGTCGATCAAAATGTTCGCGCTGGCAATGGCTTTCGGTGGATCCCGTTTAATTTCGTCAGTTCCCGCAGGGTTGGTCCTGATCTTTCTTCCGGTCTGGTTGATTGATCGAAATTGGGTCGTTGAATACGGATGGGTTGGGCTATTTAAGTCCGAAGGTTTCATTTACGCGGCACTGCTTCTTGCTACCGCTTATCTGACTCGGGGCAAGGGCTTCATGCACTTGTCCGAGCGTCGCAAATCAGAAACATCTGTGCCTGTCAATAGGCAGGCTTCAGCGGTCGCGGACAAACTCGTTGCTATTGAGGACCGGTTAAATCAACTAGAAGAGTTAGTGGATGAGCGGCCCGACATCCGCTCTCGCCAAGAGATGCCGGATTGACCTAACTCTTCTGCGCGTTTCACTGCCCAAATCGGCGGCACAAGTTCTTCACCTTGATCTATTGCACCGAACATGGGCCCCGAATCAGACCACACATGGCATGTGTCGAGGTTGTATGCCATATGAGCTCGAATTTCTTGAGGGTTAGGGTCCACTCCAAGTGGTGGCTCGGTCATTGTTCACGTTTAACTCAAAAGCCAATCCGCTGGGGCTAAGTCACTGTCGGCATAAAGGCGGCTTTGGAACCGCTGCATACCGTTAATCCAACGGTCAACATCGCTGGCTTTGCGTTCTCTGTATGTCTGAACTTCTGGGTGCGGCAATACCAGAAATCTTTCCTCAGCCATGCACTCGATGACTGTGTCCGCCAGTTGTGCGGCAGTCAGGACACCGTCACCAGCGGCACTTCCTGGTGTGCCCGTTCCTTGATCTAGCCGATCGGGACTGTTCGAAAGGATGTTGGTTTCAACAGCCTGCGGGCAGAGCATTGAGACTCGAATACCACGTTCTCCATAGGTAATGGAAAGGAACTCACCTAATGAAACCGCGGCGGCTTTGGTAACCGCATACTGCATTGAGCCGAGCTGTGTGAGGAGACCAGCAGCAGACGCTGTGTTCAACAAATAGCCACCGCCATTGGCGACCATCACGGGCACCGCTGCTCTCGCCGCGTAAATGTGGGACATCACATGCACTTCCCACATCCGTTGAATTTCGGCGTTGTCCGTCTCAAGGCCTCCTTGGGTCACGTATCCGGCATTTGACGCGAAAATGTCGAGCCTTCCGTGGTCGTCAACCGTTTCGGCAACGACATCTGCGATGGCGGTTTCGTTAGTGACATCCAGCTCGACTGCTTTGCCGCCCACGTGCTGAGCGACGCGTTCCGCGTTTGCCCCGTCGCGATCCACTACAACCAAGCCTCGGGCGCCTTCAGCGCGAAACCTTTCGACCAGCGCTTCCCCGATTCCGCTGCCACCACCTGTGACGACGGCGACTTTGTCTTTTATTTCCATAAGAGCAGCGTAACGAGCAGTAGAGAACACCGCTTGACGCGCGGTGTCGCCGGTTACAAAGCTGAAACTCTCACGCGAAGCAGGGTTCCCCCTGCAATGCTGCTTGGACTGTCCGAGCACTCTCCCCAAGGAGGCAACTAAATGACTGCTCCGCTGGACAACGTGACTGTCGTCGAAATCGACAACTGGATGGCCTCACCGAGTGCCGGAGCCATACTCGCCGATCTTGGTGCCGATGTCATCAAGGTTGAACCTCTTAGCGGCGATCCGATGCGGGACATGGGTCGACCGGCAAAAGTTTCCGAAGACAAAAAGAAATTCGATTATCAATTCGACGTCTCAAACCGAGGTAAGAGATCCATCGCTATAGACCTCGAATCCGAAGCTGGAATGGAGGTCGTGTTTTTGCTGATCGCTCGTGCCGATGTCTTCATGTGCAATCTATTGAGACATCGCCAAGACAAATTCGGCTTGGATCCCGACAACATCAAGCAGGCCAATTCAAGAATCGTTCATGCGACGCTGACTGGTTACGGAACTAACGGGCCCGAAGCACACCGACCTGGATATGACGTCACCGCTTTTTTTGGCCGATCTGGACTCTATGACGCGATGCGAGAAGGCGAGACCGGACCTGTTCCGATGGCACGCCCTGCCCAGGGCGATCACACCACCGGACTTGCATTTGTCGCCGCGATCTTGGCCGCACTTCGACTTGCAGAAAGAACCGGAGAAGCGCAAGTAGTGGAAACATCTCTCTATGAAACCGCTATTTGGACACAAGCGAGCGATTATGCCATCACGGCTGTCGACCTGGCACCGCTCCGACCGCGCGCTAGAGAAAACATGATCATCCCCACCGCGAACAGATACCCCTGCGGTGACGGGAAGTGGGTTGTCTTCAATATGCCAGAAGAAAGCGCTTGGCCGAAACTATGTCGTGTGATTGAAAGAGAAGATCTGCTCGCCGACGAGAGACTCCAAGACATTCGAGGACGTTTCCAACATATGCCTGAGTTGGTCGCGGCGATCGACGAAGCACTATCTCATCGAACTCGCGACCAGTGGGGAGAAATATTTGATGCCAACAGCATTATCTGGGGACCGGTACTCGGGCTACACGAGGTCGCTTCAGATCCCCAAGCTGATGCACTCGGTGTGTTTCCAACGATTCACAGTCCTGATATCGGCCCGTACCGCACGGTCGCTGCTCCTATGCGATTCGCTGACGTTCAAGTCGGACCGAAGGGGCCCGCGCCGAAGCTCGGGCAACACACCAGGGAAATTCTTTCCGAAGCTGGCCATAGGGCAGAAGAGATAGAAGCTCTAGTTGAGCAAGGCGCAATCGGCGAATCGACCTGAATCTCTGGGTCTATCAGCCAGAAATCTTTAGCTCTTGTGGAAACGGTACATTTCCGTCTCCCGCGATGCAGAGTAAGAAGACGGCCAGTTTTAAGCGTTTTCGAGCCCCTCCCTGGGTCAAGTCAGTCGATGGGTTCTTTTCTCCACTCCATTTCCAAATCCATTAGCGTGACCAGAAGGGGTGCCGTGAAGGAGTTGGCCGGAAAGACTGCTGTTGTGACGGGCGCTGCGAGCGGCATCGGTCGAGCCATGGCGGACCGGTGGGCAGCAGCCGGGATGAGCGTCGTCCTGGCCGACATCGATCAGGTGGCGCTCGATGTTGCCATCGCTGAGGTTTCCGAAGTGGGACCGGCGGCGGGATTGCCCATCGATGTCACGGTGGCGTCGGAAGTTGAAGCCTTGCTGGCATTCACCGTCGATCATTTCGACCGCGCCCACCTTGTCTGCAACAACGCTGGCGTCGCGGGACCCCCGGGTCACGCGCCACACGAACTGACCGTTGAGGATTGGCAATGGGTGCTCGACGTCGACCTCTGGGGAGTCATTCACGGGGTCCGCACGTTCGTCCCCCACCTCCTCGAACATGGCGATGGCCACATCGTCAACACCGCGTCACAGGCAGGACTCACCTCGGGATCCGTCATCAGCGCTGCCTACTACGCGGCGAAACATGCAGTGGTCGCACTCTCCGAGTGTCAGTTTCACGACTTCGCGGCACGAGCCCCCGGCGTCAACGTCTCCGTACTATGTCCCGGCCCGGTCGCCACGAACATTATGCACGACGAGGCCCGCCGGCCCGAGCGCTTCCAGACAGTGCCCGCCCCTGTAGCGACGGACCGCTCCGAAGCCGTCACCGCCGCTATGTGGGATGTCATTGCGTCCGGACGTCCACCCCATGAGGTGGCCGAGATTGTCCACGACGCGGTGATTAACGACGAGTTCTACATCTACACCGACCCCAATATCGTCGAATCGGTCGCGGCCCGACATCGGGCGATCGAACAGCGCGGGTACCCGACGACCGGGCGGATGGACGCGGACGTCACCGGCAGTTGATCCAAGCAACTTAGGTGCATCGCCTCGGTTGAGGAAGAAACCTTCGGGTCAGAGTCGAATCTCTTCAGGCGCGACCATCTGACTTTGTAGGACCCATCCGATGACGCCTGCTTCATCGGCGAGCGTTGTCCGACAGCAGCCCAAATTTGGTGATGAACGCTCAACCGCCGAATCAAACAGGATCCATTCAGTTTGCGGCAGACGTAAAAGCTGAAGGGTTACGTCGGGGTTGATGAACGGCTGATCATTGTCATCATGTTCCCAGCCAACAGCCGCTCCTAGGTCACACAAAGTCGCGACCTGCTGAAACTTTGAGGCTGCTTCGCCAGCTATTAGTGCGTGGTCGAGGCGCGCCCATATGAGTCCAGGACCGGACTCCTCCGTAGACCCGCTAACGACCCGAAGTTCGACCGCATCTGCATTGAATCCGGGCCTGGGGTATTCCATATCGGGATGTGCACCGGGGTCCGCTCGTTCGACGGGAATAGCCGGAACTGGTATCTGGTTTCCAGAAAGTTCTTTCGGTCGCGAAAGCCATTGCGAAGTAGCGCGGGCGACAACCCTGCCTTGGTGAGAAATTGAGGCTTCCACCACGGCGGTTCGTTTCCCATTTTTTACAACGTTGGCGGAGATCGCCAAACTGTCGACCGGGACGCCCGAGAGGATTTCCACGGTATAGCGCGAGCACATCAGATCTGCTCGAGCAAGTTCGCGTTCTATTCCCCAACTCATCAACCCGCAAATGGGTCCTCCATGCATGACCCCGTGACTCCAAGGGCCTCGTGTCAGTTCCGTCGCCTCCACTCCTCCTTGCGAGGTCAAGAAAAGCGCTGGCGGGTATTCATCTGGGGCGGGGGTGGGCATCGAACCACGTTAGGGTGCGCAAATGCATCCGTTCCGGTTCGGAGTCC
>PBHE01000002.1 GCA_002719335.1 Acidimicrobiaceae bacterium | reverse complement strand
TTCGACGCAACAGAACAGGGCTATCAATTCATGAGCCGGTACTCACTGCCGAGATGACTCACGAACCGCTGCGAAGGTCAAGGACCTAGAGTCGCGGCATGGAAAAAATGCGGGCGACGAGAATGATCGATGTAGGTCAGATGGTGTGTGAGGAGATTGACATTCCCCCTGTCGTTGATGGCCAAGTACTGATCGAGAGCGAAATGGCCTCGATATGCGGTAGCGATTTGCATGTCGTGATGATGGGAGCCGGGTTAAGTCACAACTTCCCTTGCCCGCATGGATATCCGGGGCATGAGGGAATCGGCCGCATCGTCGAATCTAAAGCTGCTGGGTTAGAAGAGGGTCAACACGTCTTGACTTTCCCCAACCCCGTTGTGGGTGAATGTTTCAATGAGTATCAGCGTGTTGGCGCAAGCTATTGCGTTCCACTACCTGACTGTAATCTGCCCAGAGCGCACCTTCTGATGGCTCAACAGCTCGGCACCGTGATCTACGCAATGCGACAATGTCCACGCGATGTTGTGGGTGAGACCGTTGCGGTAATGGGCCAGGGATCTGCCGGTTTGTTTTGGACGTATTTGCTTAAGAGGGCAGGCGCGGCCCAAATCATTGTTTCTGACCTGTCGGACGCTCGATTGTCGGTTTCTACTCAATACGGCGCTGACGTATGTGTCAATGCGCAAAACGACAGCATGCAAACAGTTGTTGGGGATCTCACCAGCGGAACTGGAGTGGACTACCTGGTTGAAGCTGTCGGACGCGCAGAGACTTTTCGAGAGTCTGTGGATCACGTGAGGCTAGACGGCGAGATCATGTGGTTTGGATTGCCAAGCGTGGATGCCGATATTGACATGCGGTTCAACAAGTTTTTCCGGAAGCGTCTTCATGCTATGAGCACTTATGGCGCTCAGGACGAAGAAGGCGCCATTTCTTTTAGAGAAGCGCTGCGTCTTATTTCCACCGGAGAAATCGATGTATCTCCTTTGCTCAGTCATGTATTTCCAGTAGAAGAGATTGATGACGCGATGAACCTCGCTCACGAGCCTCACGAGGCGCAGGCGCTTAAAGTCTCGATTGAATTTTCGTGAAGGACAGTGCAATCGATGGAGTGACGAGAGCGCTTTAGGTAGTTCGGACCTGAGGTCCCCTTAGGAAGGCTAGACATGCGAGTAATTGTGACGGGCGGAGCCGGGTTTCTTGGTCGGCTACTAATACAGGGTCTCCAGGCCGACGGAGTAGACGACATCGTAGTGATCGAGATCGCCGAGGCTGACGTCCCCGGATGTCGGGTCATTCAGGGCGATCTCGCCCATGACGAGATCCTTCCGGCGGTGATTGCGGAAGGGCCGTGCATCATCTTTCATCTAGCGTCTGTCGTGAGCGCTGGAGCCGAAGCGGATTGGGAACACGCGGTCGATCAGAACCTTGGGGGCATGCTGCGACTTCTCGAAGCATGCCGACACTCTGATCATCTTCACAAAGTCGTGTTCGCTAGCACTCTGGCTGTATTCGGGGGCTTTACCGCAGGAGGTGAGGTTGGTGATGCTGTGAAGCAGACACCATCGGGTACGTATGGAACGACGAAAGCTATTGGTGAATTGCTGATCAATGACGCGACCCGAAAAGGTCACATCGATGGACGTTCGGCGAGGTTGCCGACGGTTATTGTCAGGTCCGGTGCCCCGAACGCGGCAGCTTCAGGGTTTGCTTCGGGGATGTTCCGAGAGCCTTTGGGTGGTCTGCCGAGTGTGGTGCCCGTAGGCGAGGAGACGGTGATGGTTTTGGGGTCTGCCCAAAACACAGCCACTTGTATCCGGATGTTGGCTGACGTCAACGGCGATGATCTTGGTTATGACCGAGCAGTAGGGGTGCCTGGGTTGAGCGCGACCGTCTCGGAGATGCTCGCGGTGTTGGAGAAAGTAGGAGGTGCCCAAGCGCGGTCACTCGTGGAACTTGAATACGACCCTGATGTTGACGCGCTAGTGCGAAGTTGGCCAGCGGTCTTAGATGACAGGAGGGGACGCGAGTTAGGCCTGCCGGCCGATCCGGACCTCGAATCGATGGTTCGCGCTTACTCGGAGACGCTCAACCATTGACCGAGCGGATCGCTGAAACGATTATTTCGCAGCCTTCTTTCATTTCCGCTTCGGTCACATTCAACATGGGAGTGAGGCGGATCACGTTCCCGTAAAGTCCGCCTTTCCCTACCAGCAGCCCGTTGTCTTTGCAGACCTCAATTAAACGGGCAGCGGCTGTCGTGTTGGGCTCCACACCGCCGGGCTGAACGCACTCGATGGCTTGCATGAGGCCCTTTCCGCGTAGCTCGCCAACCCAGTCTGTGGCGTCGCATTCACCACTGAGTAGCTCAGTCATCTGTTTACCGCGCCGCGCAGCGTTTGCCTGCAGGTCGTTTTCTATAACGTATTTAAGAGTCGCTCGCCCGGCCGCGACGGATAGCGGATTACCGCCGAAGGTGGTGAATAGGGTGCGATCGATAACGTTCACAACTTCGGCCCGTGCCACACATCCGGCAAGCGTGATGCCGTTCCCAACGCCTTTGGCGAAGGTCAGTATGTCGGGCACTATTCCGTGAGCTTCGTATCCCCAGAAATGGTCCCCGGTGCGCCCCCACCCGGTCTGTACTTCGTCGCTGATGAACAAAATCTCGTTAGCGGACAGCACTTTGTGCATAGCACCAAAAAACCCATCGGGAGGCGTTGCGAATCCACCAACTCCCTGAATCGGTTCAGCAATAAGTGCGGCAAACCCTCCGGCGTCGGTCATGTCGAGAAGTTGAACTAGGTCGGAAACACAAGCTTGGGTGAAAGACTCATCATCAAGTTCTCGAAATGGACTTCGCAAGCGATACGGGCCTTGAACAAAATGCACGTCCAGTCCGCTGTAGCTGCTCGTTAGCCAACTGCGGTGAGAGGTGACGGCTTGGCTTGTCAGGGAACGTCCGTGGTAGCTGTTTCGCATAGCCAGAACTTGGTTTGATCGACGGTAGTTCGTAGCTATCAAGATGGCGGTGTCGTTGGCCTCAGAACCGGAAGTCGTGAAGAGCACTCTCGCATCCGGAATGCCAGAAATAGCAGCCACTTCTTCGGCGAAAGCCACGACCTGCTCGTTGAGGTAGAGCGTGGAGGTATGCATGACTTTCGCGGCTTGTTCTTGAACCGCTGACACGACCTCGGGAACTGAGTGTCCAATCATGGTCGTCAATATGCCACCGAAAAAGTCGAGGTATTTATTACCCTCTAAGTCCCACACATATCCACCTTCACCGCGATCTATGGATATAGGTGTCTCGTACAGAGGGCTGACGAATGCAGGCATCACCGCGCGGTAACGCTCTAAGAGTTCCTGGGTAGTTGGCATGGTGCTCAGTGTCTCGTTTATCTCGTTCGGATTAGTGAGTCGATTAGTCAGTTGACCGTAGCTGAGGAGCTTCGAGATCTATCGTCCCGATCGTGCAGCCCACAGCAAAGATTGGTATTGGTTCGTAGAAGTGAACAATGCCTGGAGCGCCCTCAGTCGCTGCGGACACCGTCATGAACGTTCGAATTTCGAAAGCCCCCTGTCCGGCATCGAGATAGGACTGGCTATCGGCGTAAGACAGCATCGCGGCTTTGTCACAACGTGACCATTCATCAAGAAACTGGCGGTCCCAGTTTTCGTTGATTTTCCCGCTATCAGGAGTCGCTGGCCAATGGCTTATGCCGCCGGTTCCGATTAGAGCGATGCGTTCCGGAACTGAATCCGCTGCCTCCCGAAGTGCCTGTCCGAAAACCCAAGCTCGATGCAAAGGAGCGAGAGGGGGACCCTGGCAGTTGATGTTTGCGGGGATGATTGGAAGGTCGTAGCTGGGGGTCAAGAAATGTAAAGGAACCATTATCCCGTGGTCGAACTTCCATTCTTCGGCATAGCTGATGTCGGCCCTTTCCATAACTTTTTGAATCAAACGTTCTGATAGTGAGCGGTCGCCGGGAATCCGCGTCTTTTGTATCCCCAACCATTCAGGGTTTTCGATCGGACCTTCGTAGTGGTCGGCCATTCCCATGGCAAAGCTCGGCATGTTGTTCATAAAGAAGTTTGCGAAGTGTTCTGCGGCTACAACAATCAGCGCATCGGGATTGCTGGCTTCAAGACACTGTCTCATTCCCTCAAAAGCTTCGTACAAGCGGTTCTTGGCGGATGGATCAGCTTGATCAGCTCTACCTACAATTCCTGGTGCGTGACTGCAGACGCCTGCAAAAACCAAAGGCATCTTTTAGTTCCCCCCTTGAATTTGGTTGGTTTGACCCGAGCGCGTGGAGTGCGCGTCGACCCCTTCGTATCCGGTCACTGCATAGATACCTTCTCGTACCGGACCATGAACGGCTAGGCCGTCGCGCATGCGTTGGAGGTAGTCCTGCCATTCGATTAAATGCAGGGCAGCGAAGTGCATCAATATTTGTCCGTTTACGCCGAGATGAAAAAGTAATCCAATATCCGGTTCGGTTAAAGCCTGCTGTTCCTCGGCCGTCAGATCGAACCCAGCGAGCGCGACGCGTCTATCCTCCGCGTACCGGGCTTGGAATTCCTCGTCGCGGTTGAGTTCAAACAGAAACTTCTGCACGTAGTACAGGCTCACCAACTCAGATTCTAGGGTTGATGAAGGCAATTGAAGACCGGAGGCTCTTTGTGGGGATGATCAGTACGTTGCGATCGGTCGTTCGTTTTCGAAGGTACGAACGCGACCGCACGCTTCGGAGCCTTTCTAAGGTTGCCGATATTGGTGACCTTAGAGCTATGGCCAAAAAGCGAATGCCCAATGGCTGTTTCGACTACATCGACGGCGGAGCTCAAGATGAGGTCACCGCCGCAGCGAATATTTCCGCCTATGGCGACTACTACTTCCGCCCCCGAGTTCTCAGGGATGTGACTTCGGTCGACACCACCAGCACCCTGTTAGGTGGCGAAGTGCCTGTACCTCTCATGATCGCGCCCACAGGATTCGATCGAATTGCACACAGTGAAGGGGAGTTAGCCGTGGCCCGTGCCGCGCAGCGTGCAGGCATTCCCTATTCCCTGTCGACAATGGGCACGCGCTCTATCGAAGAGATCGCTGCTGTCAACGACGGCCGAAAATGGTTTCAGGTGTATGTCTGGCGTGACAAGCCGCTCTTAAAAGAGATGTTGGACCGCGCTGCCACTTCAGGATTCGAGGGGATCATGATTACCGTCGATACGGCAGTCTTGGGGCGTCGAGAGCGAGACGTTCGCCGAGGCTTCAGCCTTCCTCCCAAAGTTGGCTTTGACACTCTGCTCGATGGAGTACGTCATCCCAGATGGACATTCGATTTTCTTCGTGCTGAACCGATCCAATTCGCAAACGTGAAAGGCAGTGCCGATGTTGGTGATGGATCGACACCCGTGACACTCGCGGACTACATCAACAGCCAGTTCGACCCTGCGTTGTCTTGGAGCGACATTGAATGGTTCCGAGAAAATTGGTCGGGGATGATGATGATTAAAGGAGTGCAAACAGTAGAAGACGCCGAAATAGCCGCTGACATGGGATTAGACGGAGTGATTCTCTCGAACCATGGGGGCAGGCAGCTTGATTTCGCGCCTCCTCCGATTCATCTTGTGGCCCCAGTCGCAGATGCTGTCGGTGGCCGCACATCGATCATTTGCGATGGGGGAGTGAGGAGAGGAAGCGACATTGTGAAAGCATTGGCTATGGGGGCTGACGCATGCATGATTGGGCGCGCGTACTTTTACGCTCTCGGAGCTGCAGGTGAGAAAGGTGTCGATTGGGTGCTCGATTTCTTACGAGCGGGTGTCGAACACACGATGGCCCTATCGGGCATTGGATCTATCAAAGAACTCAATCGGGACTTGATCGAGGTTCGTGATCGATGACCAACACTGACGTGAACCTTCCTGACTCCGCGCTCCACAACGTTCTTTTCATCATGTGTGACCAACTGCGATGGGACGCGTTGGGATGCTCAGGACACCCATCCCTGGAAACTCCCAATATTGACCGTCTCGCTCAAAAAGGAGTCCGTTTCGACCGAGCCTTCGTCAACGGCGCCGTGTGTGGGTCGTCTCGCATGAGCTATTACACCGGCAGGTACGTCGTCAGTCATGGGGTGAGGTGGAATCAGGTGCCCCTAGAAGTCACCCAGAAAACCATGGGCGATCATCTACGGGAGCTTGACGTGCGCACTGTGTTGGTGGGCAAGACTCATATGAGAGCCGACGAGACAGCGCGTGAACGCCTGGCAATTCCTGCCAACTCTCCAGAGTGGATGTTTCTGTCTGAATGCGGTTTCGATGCTGAAGAGCACGATGACGGTCTACACCCGGACGCTCGGGTGCCGATGGACCTCCCGTACAACAAGTTTTTGCGCTCCCACGGCTTCGCTGGCGATAACCCGTGGCACACCGCGGCCAACAGCGTTGTTGACGCGGACGGAAAACTTTGTTCAGGGTGGCTGCTTAGGTCAGCCCCGTTCCCAGCAGTTGTTCCCGATGAACTTTCCGAAACTGCCTATATGACTGATCGAGCTATCGAGTTCATTCGGCGCGCAGGGGACGACCGTTGGTGCCTCCATCTCAGCTACATCAAGCCTCACTGGCCATATGTGGTATCCGCTCCATACCACGACATGTACGCGGGCGAGGAGATGCCAGCGCCCAATAGAACTGAAGCCGAGCTGCAAACGACGCATCCAGTGATCCGTGCGCTCCAGCGATCTCGTATCGGCAAAGCCATGTCTAGACCGGAAACCCGGCAACTAGTTCTTCCTACTTATTTAGGGCTTGTGAAACAGATTGATGACCATTTAGGCCGACTATTCGGCGAGTTAGAGCGCCTCGGGCGTCTTGAGGACACCCTTATCGTGTTCACCTCCGATCATGGTGAATACATGGGGGATCATTGGATGGGCGAAAAAGATTGGATTAACGAAGAGGTAGTGCGGGTCCCGATGATCATCGTCGACCCTCGCTCCGGGGCTGATGTCACACGGGGTACGACGTCAAACGAACTGGTCGAGGCCATCGACCTGCTCCCGACGTTTGTTGAAGCACTAGGGGGGGAGAACGAAACGCGTAAGCAATGGCTTGAAGGGGAGTCTTTATTACCGGTTCTTCACGGTGAGCGCGGCACGCGACGAGAATTCGTAGTGTGCGAAGCGGATTGGGGATTTTTGGAGATGGCTAACCATCTCGGGGAGACAAACGAACCAAGGCGACGACGTGCCACCATGCTCCGCAATGACCGATTCAAATATGTGCTAAGCGAGATTGGGCCGAACCTCCTTTACGATTTAGATGAAGATCCTGACGAACAACACGACCGTCTCGACGACGCAAGCCTCTGCTCCGTCACCGCTGGCTTTCATGAACAGCTCTTTGAATGGTTCCGTAGTCGACACCATGACACCACTCTTAGCGACGAAATGATCAGCGCTTCAGCCACGCCCGGCAGCACCGCTAAGCAGGGCATCATGATTGGGTACTGGGACGAAGAAGAATTATCCGCCGGCTTACGCGGTGATCTCTATTAGATCTCAGAAAGCGACTTCTTTGATCATGACCGCAATGGCGCTCGACGAAGCGACACCGAGGATTGCGAAGCGAAACCAACTTCCGTTGACCCTTGGACGCAGCACTCGACCTAGCGCGAGCCCCAGGAACATTCCTGGGCACAGCATCACAGCGAGAGAAACGTGACGTAACTCAAATCGTCCATCGAACGAGAGAATCACCAGAATTACCGGTGTTGCGACCAACATAAAGCTTGCCATGGTGCCTCGCACTGTGCCGGGGTCCCGATGTCCGTGAAAGATCACGAACATCGGTCCTGGAAGCGCAGCGACCGTTGAAGAGAACGCGGTTGCCGCACCAGCCAGATATTGAGCGGTCGTCCCAGTGGGAGGCCGAAGACCAACCAGTTGCAGCGAGACCGCTCCGAGAACGAAAGAGCTAACAGCGATGGTAAGCGTTCCCTCGTCCAGTAGAGCGAGAACGGCGATCCCAGCTATCAAGCCGAGGGGAGATCCGTACACGGCTCTCTTCCATGCGCTGACGTCGGTTAGTTCCCGATCCCCAAGGGCATTGCGGACATTGACGACCGTTGCCATTGCCAGCATCGGCCCTGGCAGCAACGCAGAATCAATGGTCATCAAAGTTGGTCCCGCGACGAGAGCAGCGCCGATGCCCAGAGTTGATTGCACGCCGCAACCGACAGCTAGTACCGCAAGAGCAAGCAGGTACTCCCCAACAGACACGGCAAATAGGATGCCCTGTGAAATGAGTAGATCCTCAACTCGAGCTTGCCCGTACGCTGTTAAGCGTGGGTGACCGCAAATCCAATGTTGTATTGACTGGCTTCATGGCGACCGGGAAGTCGACCGTCGGACGTTTACTCGCGGTTCGAAGTGACGCGTCTTATATAGATACTGACGAAATGATCGTCGGACGGCACGGTTCAATCGAAGAAATTTTTGCTACTAAAGGAGAAGCTGCGTTTAGGGAGATGGAACGCAACATAGCTTCAGAACTTGAAGGAACTGCAGGTCTCGTGATCGCGACCGGTGGCCGCTTCATGCTCGACCAGGACTGTGCAGCGGCACTCGGTTCGACTGGAAGAGTTTTCTGTCTCGTCGCCTCCATTGAGGAGATCAAGCGTCGCCTTCTCACTGATGAAGATGGGTTAGTGCGACCACTACTAACAGACTCAAACGAGACGCAACTTGAGCTTCTCTATGAAGAACGAGTCGAGGCGTACAAGAGGTTCCGCCAAGTCCAGACCGACGGAAGATCTGTCGAGGAAGTTGTCGAACAGATCGAAACTCTCCTCGGTAAGAATTGAAACGAGCCACAAATACTGTTCAGGTGCGAAGCCCGTGCTCTTGGATAAGAAAAACGAAATAACTTGTGATTAGGTGACGATACAGATCGGATGAATGGGTTTGGGATGCTCTGATGGTCCAAAGTGGAGATGCCGCTGAGGCTGAAGCTATGGAACCAACGCACCACCCCGATGTTGACGTAATCGTTATTGGCGCTGGAATTATCGGCTCTGCTGTCGCATACCAAATTGCTCGCCGTAGTCCCCTAAGAGTTCTTGTAGTCGATAAGGCAGCTGGGCCAGCCACGGGTTCTACCGGCGCTTCGGTAGCTATTTCGCGCTGCCGTTACACAGTTCCCGAAGTTGTCCGACTGGCCTATTGCAGTCAGTTGGCGTACCGATCCTGGAGCACCTTTACAGGACTCAGGGAGCCCATCAGCGACTACACCCAATTGGGAGCTCTTTGGGTTTTTGATCGGACATCTGAACAACTCACTGCCGAATACGAAAGAATGCGCGGAAATGGCGTTGCAGTCGAAGTTCTTTCGGCGAACGAGGTGTTGCATCGCTGGCCAGAGCTAGATCTATGCATCGAACCCATCGATTTTGAAGCTGTCGACAAACATCAATGTCGGCAGGGCAAATTCTTCCTTTACGAAGTTGAAGCCGGGATCGCGGATCCTGCAGGCGCAAACGCCGATCTGGTTGCCGCCTCAAGAAGGGAAGGCGTAGACGTCCGTTTCGGTACCGGTGTGACTGACATTGTCACCGATGAGGGTCGAGTTTTCGGCGTTCGGTTGGATAACGGTGACGAGGTGCGCTGCGGGTTGGTTGTCAACGCGGCCGGACCTTGGTGCAACCAAATAAATGAAATGGCAGGCGCTCAGAGAAGATGGACGTTGACTCCAACTCGCGTCCAACTGGTGTTGAGGGAATGGAACGATACGGATCCCCGCTTGCCCATCACTTTCGATGGGAGCACTGATGGCTGTTATCGAATGGAGAGAAGTGGCAACCAGATCCTTTTGGTGTCTCCTGAGATTCCTAGCTTTATGGAAGCAACTAGTGATCCAGATAACTTGCGAACGAGCCCGGATCGGGAATGCGTTGAGGCGACGTTGGCAGCCTTCCAACATCGGGCGCCCGGGGTGCGACATGTCGGTACAACGACGGGAACCTGCGGTTTGTACACGATTAATGAGCAAGATAGCCATCCCATAGTGGGGCCCAGCGAAGTACCGGGTCTCTGGTTAGCTAATGGATTTAGCGGGCACGGGTTTAAGCTCGCGCCGGGCATCGGAGCGATGGTGGCACGCGCAATTACCGGCGCGGAGGCTCCCTTTGATCCCGATATCCCCGACGATCTCTTCTCAATCGACCGGACTCCCTTAGCGACTTCTGGAGGAGTGTTCGCCTAGTTGTATTCCCGACGAAGGTCCGCCCACCTGTCAGGGTAATCACCTTGCAATTCAGGCAACGTCATAGCCCATGATGTGGGGGCCCACCGGTAACGAGATTCCCACATCACTGCGAGAGAGTCGGGCCCTTTGACGGGACCCAAATCTGCCTGAGTTGCGGACTCGTACGCTGTGCTGTCAGGACCGTGAGGAATGAATGAATTGTGAATCGAAACTCCCCCAGGGAGAAAGCCCTCAGCTTTAGCGTCATAAATTCCTTCTATCAGACCCATGAGTTCACTCATCAGGTTCGAATGGAACCAAGGTGGACGAAATGTGTGCTCGGCGACCCGCCAGTGTTCTCGGAAGAGAATGAAGTCGATGTTGGCCGTCCCGCTGGTATCGGAAGCCGAAGAGAGAAGCGTCCATATAGATGGGTCAGGGTGGTCGAAAATCACTGGTCCAACAGCACAGAAACGCCGCAACTCATAACGATATGGCGATAAATTCCCATGCCAGGCGACAACGTCAAAAGGCGAATGTTCTAACTCAGTTGCATATAGCTGCCCACTGATTTTCGCTACGAGTTTCGTAGCCGTGTCATTAGTGTCATATCCCGCTACTGGGTACTCAAAATCTCGGGGCAGCGCGTTCGCGTCGGGACCAAGCAATCCGTGCTCGGGAAGATCAAACGCGGCACCGTAGTTTTCGCAAACGTAACCCCGCGCTGTGGAATCAACCAGATCGACAGCAAACTTCACTCCTCGAGGAATGACTGCCAGATATCCGGGAGCGACATGTAGAAGACCCATTTCGGTTCGAAGTACGAGACGGCCCTCGTAAGGGACAAGCATTAACTCTCCGTCGGTGTCAACGAAGGCGAGGTCTGTCATTGAGTCCGTCGCGACGAAGTGATGGACCGCTCCCCCTGCCTGCATTTCGTTGTCGCCGTTAGTTGCGACCGTCATTAGACCGGTGAGCCAATTGGTGGTGAGCGACGAGGCCGGGAAAGGATCCCAACGGAGCTGAGCAGGCGTCGGTACTGAATCTTCGTCAGGGCCTGTTCGGATCAAACCGTTGTCAATCGGCTGCAAGTTGTGGAAGTGTCGTACAGAGGGCCGCGTGCGGTAGACCCAACTCCTACGCATGGAACTCCGTGGAGCGGTAAACGCCGTGCCTGTAATCTGTTCGGTGAACAGGCCGCCCTTTACCTTTTGCGGAGAGTTCTGACCGACAGGCAATACACCTGGGTCCGCTTCGGTTTCGAAGTGGTTGCCGAATCCGGTTTGGTAGCTGAAGTCAACCATTGGAGTCACGCTAGGCGTTCCACCTAGCCGCGGTGGACAACCCCGTCTGACTCGAGTGCTTTGATTTCCTCTTCGCTCAAGTTTAGAAGTTCGCTTAGAACCTGATTGGTGTGCTCGCCTTTTTCGGGGGCTGGTCCTTTGACGCCCACGTTCGGCGCGTTGTGCATTCGAAAAGGCGAGGCAACGGTTTCGAAGTCTCCAACAATGGGATGATGGATTGTCTCGAAGGCGCCGGTCGCGCGCACTTGAGGATCTCGGACAGCCCCCGCTGAATCGTTAATTGGTGCCCAAATACATCTGTGTTCATCGAGCCGGGGCACCCAATGATCTGCTGGCATCGAACCGATACTTTCATCGATTGATGCGACGAGCTGAGACATGTTCCGATACCTAAGGCGGCCCGAAGAAAACTCCTCTCTCGTTAGGAGGTCTTCTCGATCCAACGCCCTGCAAAACCGTTCCCAAGCGTCTCCTGTGTCAGGCATAGCGAACTGCAGCCATCGTCCGTCCGATGCCTGGAACGCTTCCAGCATCGCTGACAGGCCTTTTTCTCGTGGCCGGTCGTATGCCGGCTGGCCGTCAACCAGTGATGTGACTAAATCAAGGCTGATGGTCCACGTTGCTGTTCTCAACAACGATGCCTCAACGACCTGCCCGTCTCCGGTTACGTCACGAGATCGCAGCCCCGTCATTAATGCCCCGAATAACGCTATAGAAGTTGTGTGGTCACCCGAGCCCGGACGAGCGTGCGGCGGGGGACCGCCTGGGGCGGTGCCACCGCCGTAAACACCTGAGCGAGAAAAAAAAGCTGTGACGTCGTAGCCGGGACGATTGACCTCCTCGCCAACTTCGCCATACCCGGACAACAAACCAATTACCAGGTCAGATTTGATTTTGAACAAGTCCTCGGTGTCGAGGCCGAAGCGTTCCCGGCGCTCCTTGAGAAGATTCATGACCACGACGTCGCATTCCGCTATTAGGCGTCGAGCGATATCAGCTCCCTTGGGATTGTCAAGATTGAGCTCTATTCCCTTCTTGCCCCGATTAATGAATTGGAAAGGATGGTCGGGGTTGTGCTCGCCCTCGCCAACTTTGGCCTGCTTCATAAGGCCTCTGATCGGGTCACCTCCGATGGTCTCCACCTTGATTACTTCGGCGCCCAGGTCGGCCATGATTGCTGTAGCTGATGGTGCAGCAGCAAAGTTCGCAAACTCGATGACTCGTATGCCCTCCAGCGGTGCAGTCACAGTTCGTCCTCCTTCGACCCTCTGAACCTTTCAAACATTAGGACTCTGCGCTGGTTTGCGCAGCGGCTAATTCATTCAACAACTCATGAAGTAGCTCCAATCGGTCTACCCCGAAACTCGCTTCAATTGCTGCGTAACCTTCCTCGCTCCCCGTTGCGACCTTTGAAACCAGGGCCTTACCTGCATCCGTGAGATATAGGAGGTTGCTTCTTTGGTCGGTCGGATGTGGAGCACGCCCTACGAGACCGCGTTCGGAAAGGTGTGCAGTTATCCGGGATAGGGAAGGACCGAGGAGGAACGTCATTTCGCTGAGTTGGCGTGTGGTTAGCGGTTTTTCAAATGCGTACAGTGCTCGCAGAACACGCCATTGCTGTTCCGTTAGCTCGTCGGCAGCCAGGCGCGGTCTGAACTCGCGCATCACCGCCTCTCTGGCTCGCATCAGCGCCATAGGTAACGAGCGTTCGAACGGTCGAAGAGGTTGAATCACAGTAAATTCTCGTCTTCGATCGTGTTCATTAGAGTGCCGATGCCTTCGACCGATACCTCAACCACGTCGCCTGGAGATAGCCACACCGGTGGGTCGAGATGCGCTCCGGCCCCTGTTGGCGTGCCCGTGTAGATCACGTCACCGGGGTCGAGGGTGATGAACTTCGAGAGATATTCGATCTGATATTCGATCGAGTAGGCCATCGTGGCGGGACTGTCGTCTTGGCGCAGTTCTCCGTTCACGCGAGTTTGCAGACGCAGATCTTCGAAGTCGCCGATCTCATCAAGCGTGACCAGCCATGGCCCCATTGAGCCCGATCTTTCCCAATTCTTTCCCTGCGTGACATTGAATTTCGCGTGACGTAGCCAGTCACGGATGGTGCCTTCATTACCGAGAGTTAACCCAGCGATGTGTTCGCGGGCGTGTTGTTGAGCGATACGCCGTCCTTGCTTGCCGATTACAGCGACGATCTCACCCTCATAGTCAAGTTGATCGCTTTCTGGCGGTCTAACAAGTGCCTGTCCGTGCCCGGTCAGCGATGCTGGAAAACGGACAAAGACGCTGGGATTGCTACTTGAGCTCGAATCCGCATATTCGGCGTTCCTACCGCCGTAATTCACTCCGATACAAATGATTTTTTTTGGGCGCGGGATCGTTCGTTCAAAGACCACATCAGACAACGCGAAGTCGGCTTCAGCCCAACTAGCCGCGTCTCGAGCCTCGTCTAGACGGCCGCTCTCCAGCGCGCTACTAAGGTCCGGTACGTCTGGAAGGCGTCGCCCAAGGTCGACGACTCCATCCCCGTCCTCGGTCACAGCCCCCCAAGTAGTTCTGCCGCCGTGGCGACAGGTGACGAATTTCATGAGGAAAGCTCCCTCCCGACAGTTGGTAACATGTTACGCATATCGCCGGGCCGAGATAGAGCCCTTAGCCGAAAGCAAATGAATGCCCCACATTGTCGTTGAGTATTCGGCCAATCTTGAAGATCATATTGACGTTGGAGCGCTACTTACGTCGGTGCATGATGCCGCAGGGTCACACGCCTCGGTCCCGTTGGCCGGACTTCGGACCCGAGCGCTGAAACGAGAGCAGTATGTGGTGGCTAATGGCGACCCTCGCAACATCTTTGTCGCAGTAGTAGCTCGACTCAATGGGGACAGAGGGCGGGAGCCGCTTATCGAGATTCGAGATCTTCTTATGGCTGCGTGCTCGGAAACGCTGAGTTCGGTTCAAGAGCAGCAACCGCTTGCGCTGAGTGTTGAAATACAGACAATCGATGCTGCAATGAGGATTAACGACAACTCGATTCGAGATCACTATGAGGAGTTGAGGTGAGTTCAGCGCGATCACTCGAAGCAAATATGGAGATAGCTAAAGAATCCCTCAAAAGATTTTCAAGCGGGCCGCTATTACATCTAATTGGCGGCCAGCTTGTTCCTAGTTCTTCGTCATCCACATTTGAAAATTTTTCACCTGTTGATCAAACGTCGTTAGGTCAGGTTGCTGCTGGGGGACCAACCGAGATAGGGCTCGCCGCGGACGCGGCGGCTGCGGCCTTCGGCGATTGGGTTTCGCGGCCGGGTAGTGACCGTAAGAAAATCTTGCACCGAGTTGCCGATTTAATTGTTGAACGAGCCGACGAAATCGCGACGGTTGAATCTGTCGACACTGGTCAGCCGATTCGGTTTATGAGTTCGGCTGCGATCCGTGGCGCAGAAAATTTTCGATACTTTGCCGACGCCGCCCCGGCCGCGCTTGATGGTGATGCCATGCCGACATCGACACACCTCAACTATTCGACAAGACGAGCGATTGGTCCCGTTGGGGTGATTACGCCCTGGAACACACCGTTCATGCTTTCGACGTGGAAAATCGCTCCAGCGCTCGCGTCGGGTTGCACGGTGGTGCACAAACCTGCGGAATGGAGCCCGTTCACAGCATCAATTCTCGGAGAAATTGCTCATGATGCGGGGCTTCCCGCGGGAGCGCTAAATGTCGTCCACGGAATCGGGGAAGTTGCCGGGAAAGCGCTGACTGAACACCCAGCGATCAAGGCCATCGCGTTCGTGGGCGAATCTTCTACCGGTTCACTGATCCAAGCGCAGGGAGCGCCAACGCTCAAACGCGTGCATTTCGAACTCGGTGGGAAAAACCCCGTGGTTGTCTTCGATGATGCCGATATAGAGCGCGCCCTTGACGCTGTGGTTTTCATGATTTACAGCCTCAACGGTGAAAGGTGCACCTCCAGTAGTCGCCTTATCGTGCAAGACACGGTTCACGATTGGTTTGTTGACCGTTTAACGGAGCGAGTTAAAGGCCTTCGGGTGGGCGATCCGTTAGACCCGGCAACTGAGATCGGGCCGCTTATCCATCCGACACACTGCGCCAAAGTCAGGTCTTACCTGGATCAGGCAATTGAAGAGGGGGCCAAGGTAGTAATCGGAGACCACAAGTTTGATCCCGATTCGAATTTCGTCCCCCCAATGCTCTTCCTCGACGCGGATAACTCCATGAGGATTAGCCAGGAAGAAATCTTCGGCCCCGCGTTAACAGTGATCCCGTTCTCGGACGAGGATCAGGCGGTGCAGATCGCCAACGATGTTGACTACGGGCTCGCCGGATACTTGTGGACCGGAGATGCTGGACGAGCCCACCGCGTCGCTCGCGACCTCGACGTTGGAATGGTGTGGGTGAATTCCCAGAATGTCAGACATTTGCCTACGCCATTCGGAGGGACGAAACGTAGCGGCATTGGACGCGATGGAGGCGACTATAGCTTCGAGTTCTACATGGAAACTAAGAACATAGCGATGGCCTATGGCTCGCATGACATTGGCAAATTAGGGGTATCGAAATCTTGAGAACTTTGAACGACGTAGAAGTCGAACGTCAGGCACGTCTCCATGATGAGGCCCGACAAACCGCCATTCAGATAACTCCAGTAAGCGTGGAACACCCGGACATGACCATCGACGATGGTTATGCCATCCAGAACGCCTGGCTACGCATTGAACTGAATCGCGGTGCCCAACTCGTTGGTCACAAGATTGGGCTCACATCTCGAGCGATGCAATTAGCGATGAATATTGACGAACCGGATTACGGCTATCTGCTTGATGACATGTTGTTCAGCAATGGCTGCGAGTTGGAAGCATCGCACTATTGCGACCCCAAGATCGAAGTTGAGTTGGCTTTCATCATCGGCGATCGCATCGAGGGAACTGACGTCACGGTTGAGCAGGTGCTCGATGCGACGGAAGTTGTCGTTCCCGCCATCGAATTGATTGACGCCCGCTCGTATCGCAAGCACCCCCGCACTGGCCTCACTCGAACGGTCACCGATACCATCTCCGACAACGCTGCCGATGCGGGAATCGTCATGGGGGATTCTCGCGAAAGCCCAGAGGACCTAGATCTTCCTTGGGTAGCCGCAGTATGTGAGCGCAACGGCACCATTGAGGAATCGGGTGTAGCAGCCGCCGTTCTCGGTCACCCTGCGCGAGGTGTTGCGTGGTTGGCGAAACGTTATGCACCGCACGGCGTTGCTCTGGAGCCTGGACAGATTGTTTTGAGCGGGTCCTTCACTCGACCTGTCGACTGTCGTGCTGGAGACCACTTCAGAGTCGACTACCGCGACTTAGGAATGATCGAGTTTTCCTTCACATAAATCTGGTGACAGAGTTATGTAGGCGGGTTGATGGACGAAACGATGTATTCGTAGGCCGGCTTAGCGGGCATTCCACCCTCCGCACGGCAGCTAATCGTAGGAACTTCTCTTCCCTGAATTATTTCCACGGTCCATTTCTCCAGGGCTACGGACAGGGTCACTGTCCAACCGCTCGCTGTTTCGTCTACCCGCAACTCTCTAGGCGTTAGGTCCATGTCCCAGCCAACCCGTTCGAACACCGCTCGTTCCGCCACCTGACCAGGGCCTGACGGGGCACCCCACCATCCTCGACAGTATTTGCTGAGCCCGTGTACATCTCCGGTGAGTTCAAGAATCGACAGCATTGACTTGGTGTCTAAATACCCCCACATACGTCCGTCTGGAATTGTGAGCGCGGTGGGAGCGAACCGATGGCCGCCGGTGTGGCTTACTCGAAAAATCGCGAGACCGGGAGCCTGGTCTTCGAGTTCGGAGGCGAACCTGGTGCCCTCGCTGCCACAACAAACGTCGTGGCTTCCCTGGGTGCAAATTAAGACAGCGATTTCCGGTGGATGGAATTTGTCGAGTGTGATGTCCAGTTCTTCAGGATGGGCGGTCTTGATTTGATTTGCGAAACGTGCGAGTTCCGCCGGATCTGTTGGTCTGAAGCCCCAACTTTGAACCCCGATTTCATCACGCTGGTACACGATGACCCGGATACCGGGCTGTGTTCCTGAAGGCACGGCTGCCAGAACCCGTGTGGAACCGAGCGAGGTGTTCCCCATGGAGGTGAAGCCTTCGAGCAAGGGATGCTCAAAAATCGGTTTTGGCCAGGGAAGGGGGACTTCGACGAGGATTAAGGCGTCGATAAATAGGGCGTTGCCGCACGGGTCGATGTTGATTGAGCGCGCGTGCGACGCGCATAGCGGTTGCTCCTCTGCCGCGGGCAGGAGCCTGAGAGCGCTCTCTGATAGCCCATTAGACATGCTCCTAGCCTAGAAGCGTCGGGTAGGAGATGCAGGAACGTTCAGTAGCGAGTTACTACGACTTCTTGTCCCAGTTCTTCCGCTTCGTGATCGATGAGCTCGGCAGGAAACCCCTGGGCTCTGATATCCAACCCAGTTGCATCTTCTAGGCGTCGAATGACGTTGGGTGACCATTCTCTGGGGCCGTACCTCTGTTGAGCGTCGCGAAAGATTTCGATGAGTAGCGGTGAGAGTTCCAGAGGCACGCTTTCGCGGTCCGCAACCTCTTGAAAGAGTGAAATATCTTTAACGACAAGATCCATCGTGAAATTGATGTCCCTGCTTCCATTGAGAATTACTTGGCTTTCGGTCTCGTGAACGAATGAGTTGCCAGAACTAATTCGGATAGCTTCATACGCGGTAGCTAGATCCAATCCCGCGGCCTTGGTTGTAACCAGGGCTTCGGAAAGCGACAACAGGTTCGCAGTCGCTAAGTAGTTAGTTACGACCTTTAAGATTGATGCGGAACCAAGATCACCGGTGTGTAGCACTTGTCGCCCCATCCTGGTGAGAAGAGGTAGCACTCTTTCAAATACATCCCTCGCGCAGCCCGCGAAGATAGCGATGTTTCCTGTTGCTGCACGATGGCACCCACCTGAGACCGGGCAATCTGCGGGTGAAGCACCCAAAGCTTCGACCTTTTGCCCGAGACGCAGCACCTCGTGCTGGTCGGTGGTACTCATCTCGATCCAGATTTTCCCTTCTGTGAGTCCGGCGAGAATCCCGTCGTCGTCTTCCATTACCGATGCGCTGGCCGAGGGGTTCGGTAAACACGTGATGATGATTTCGGACGCTTCCGCAATTTCTCGAGGGGATTGCGCAACCGACGCCCCAGAACTCAGAAACTGTTGCGTTGTGGCCGGGTCCAAGTCTCGTACCGTGAGGTCGAATCCATTGCGAAGAATGCTGTGGGCTAATTTGCCACCGACGTTACCGAGTCCAATAAAACCGACTTTCACCTGATCATTCCAATCTGCTTTGGCCTGGTTGCCTCAATGTAATTCTCTCTAATGGCTCAAATTTTCGCTTTACCCCACCGACTGACAAAAATAACGTGTTAAGCATCTGCTGGGACGAAGGAGCCACCGATGATCGCGTCGCATCCCAAGGTGACCGAAGAACTGCACGCGGCCTACTCAGCTGACGGAGTGGTGAAAATTCCCAATGCCGTGTCCGAGGAATGGCTGCCCCAAATAGAGGCAATGGCGGATGCGCAACTGTTAGACCCTGGGAGATGGGTCACCGATACCAACCCCGGTGCCAGGAGAGACCGGCTCTTTACGAGTCGATATCGCTGGAAGAGCGATCCGACGGTTAACCGCTACATCTATGAGTCTGGAGTTGGTCACATAGCGGCCGCACTGATGGGTTCTGCAAGCGCCCGATTTTATTTCGACCACTTGCTGATAAAAGAACCCAAGACGCAAGCTCCAACTCCGTGGCATCAAGACATTCCCTACTGGCCGTTTCTCGGCAAGCAGATCTGTTCGGCGTGGGTATCGACGAGCCGAGTCACCGTTGAAGAAAGTTCACTGGAGTTTGTCCGAGGCTCTCATGGCTGGGATTCATATTTCGCTCCAGAAGCGTTTGATGGTTCAAAAGGCTGGGTAGATGATTTTGAAGGCGAGCCGTGTCCGGACGTGGCCGGGGCTAGAGAGGACTATGACATCGTCGGGTTTGACGTTGAGCCCGGCGATGCTCTGTTCTTTTCCGCGTGGGGATTGCATGGTTCCCCCGGAAATGCTGGGGATGGACGTCGAGTCGCGTTGTCCACCCGATGGCTTGGTGATGATGTCACTTGGTATCCCCATGCGGGTTGTGACCCTACTGTCACCGGCGAAGACACGACGGTCGAAATTGGCCAATATCCCGATGATGAAGATTGCTTTCCGCTGGTGTACAAGGCCCCGGATGCGTCGTTAAGCGAGTTCAGCGCCTAAACATCGCGCAGCCTCTACTACTCGAGGGGCGACTTGAATGGAGTCAAGCCCGGCCGCGAGGTGCACGATTGCGACAGCGGCCTTGGCGGCGCTGTCGGCGGAGGTCACCGGCGCGGCGATGGAGGCCATGCCTTCAATGACCTCGCCTTCCGAATAAGCCCATCCTGACACTCGCGCTTGGGTAACTTCCGAGCGTTCGCTTGTTTTCGGCACATCGCCGGCTAGAAGAGCAATTCCCGGCGCGCCGCGGTTAAGCGGATGGCGGGTCCCTGGCCGGTAGGCGACGTGGGCTGCTGTGCTTGTGGGTTCGACTACTTGCACGGTCACGGCCTCATCGCTGTCTGACACTACGAGGAAGGCCGTCATTCCTAAAAAGTTTGCGAGTTTTAAAAGGATGGGCGCGGCGGCCGCTTGCATGTCGTTTCTTACTCCGCGGGCTAGTGCGACCAGCTGAGTCCCGCCTGTAAGACGGCCCGATGCATCGCGTGTTACCAAGCGATGATCCTCAAGTGTGCGAATCATTCGGTAAGTCACAGAGCGCCCCAGTCTCAGATGTGTGGCTACCTCGGCGATCGTTAGCGGGGTCTCGGAGGTGGCGATAATCGCTAGGGCGGTTAATCCGCGATCGAGAGTTTGGGACCGACTTGAGTCGGGTTGGCGATTAGGAGACATGCTGAGAAATAGCGTATCCGATAATCGGTTACTATGATCTATATTCGAATAATAGTGTAATCGGTGAAACTTCAGGAGTGCTTATGCCCGCAAGAACTGGAAAGCAGGTCATTGAGCGGCTGCGATCCCAGCCGCCGAATCTGTGGCTTGAAGGTGAACCCGTAGAGGACCCCACTTGCCACCCCAAAACCCGAAACGCTGTCGAATCCCTTGCGGCCCTATACGACCTTCAACACCAAGACGATCTAATAGACGTCATGACTTTCAAGTCTCCGTCTTCGGGAGACTTGGTTGGCCGCAGTTTCATCGTGCCGGAAAATAAAGATGACCTTCGTAAACGCTCTCAGATGCACAAGGTATGGGCTGATGCAAGTCTCGGACATATGGGCAGGTCGCCCGACTACATGAACGTCAACGTCATGGCCGCCGGAATGGCGGGAGCATATTTTGATCAAGTAGATGACCGCTTCGGCGAAAACATCAGAAATTATTTCGAATACGTGCGAGAGAACGACCTTGCGCTCACCCACGCTCTCACGAACCCCCAGGTTGACAAGTCGAAGCAAGCTAACGAATTTGACGACCCGTTTATCGCCCTGGGGCTAGTTGAGGAAACTAGCGAAGGTATTTTGGTTCGAGGCGCGCGGATGTTAGCGACGTTGCCAATCTCTGACGAGATCCTGATATTCCCGTCTACGGTCCTTCAGGGCGGCGACGAACTGCGGCCTTACGCACTCGGGTTCTCTCTACCCAATAACACTCCAGGGTTACGATTCCAGTGCCGTGAACCCTTGGATCAAGGTCGCAGTCATGTCGATCATCCCTTAGGTTCGCGTTTCGACGAACTTGACGCCATGGTCATCTTCGACGACGTCATTGTTCCCTGGGAACGAGTTTTCTTGACCCGAGACGTGGATAGGGCGAACCAGGCCTATGCGCGAACAGGTGCGGTGCTACATATGGCCCACCAAGTGGTGAATCTCAAGATTGCCAAAACGGAAGCCATTCTCGGAACACTTCAAGCAGTCGTCGACATGATCGGAACTGGCCACTATCCGCACGTCCAAGAAATGGTTGCCGAAGTAATCATCACGCTCGAAATCATGAAAGCTTTGAAGCTTGCTTCTGAAGAGGAGGCAACAATAAATGAATTCGGTGTGATGACCCCAGCGAGAGGTCCGTTAGATGCTGCTCGAAATCACTATCCAGCAGTCCACAAAAGGTTGATGGAAGTCCTTCAACTTTGTTCGTCAAGTGGTCTGATCATGATTCCTAGCGAAGCCGACTGGACCGGTGAACGAAGTGGAGACATCGCCAAGTTCCTTCAAGGGAAAAATGGCTCAGCTGAAGAACGCCTGCGCTTGTTTAGGCTCGCCTGGGATATGACCATCTCGGGATTCGGGGGTCGACAGAGTTTGTACGAACGCTTCTTCTTTGGTGATCCGGTCCGTATGAAACACGCCCTCTATGGGGTATACGACCGAAGTGAATACGTGGACCGTGTCGAGCGATTTCTAGCGGATGACGCCTGGCCAAACGCGTGAAGTTAGATAGACATGCGATTGCGAGTGCTGCTGAACGACTAAACGGGCACATTGTCACCACCCCGGTTCGCTCCCTGGATGGCGAATCATTGCGCTTATCTCATCGGCTTACCCTCAAGCTTGAGCATCTCCAACACAGCGGATCGTTCAAAGCGCGAGGGGCAATGAATGCCCTGCTCTGCACTGAAGTCGGTACAGACGGCGTGATTGCCGCCTCCGGGGGAAATCACGGAGCAGCAGTCGCTTGGGCGGCGAGAAGCCTCCGATACCCTGCCAATATCTTCGTGCCATCGGTCATCTCACCGCACAAGCTCGAAAAGCTGAAGTCATACGATGCACAAGTACATGTGGCTGGACGCGAGTACCACGATGCGCTCTCTGCAGCACGCCAGTTCACCCAAGGTCGCAATTGCGTTGAATTACATGCCTACGATCAAGCAGAAGTCGTGTCGGGTGCTGGAACCATCGCTATGGAAATAGATGCCCAGGTGCCTGACGCGACAACGGTGATTGTGGCTTGCGGAGGTGGCGGCCTCGCAGGTGGACTAGCGACGTGGTGGGGGACTAGTAAACGACTAATCGCCGTAGAAACCGAAGGAACGCAAACTTGGGCTAAAGCCCGAGCCGCGGGCGAACCAGTTGATGTTGAAGTATCGGGGTTGGCCGCGGACTCCTTGGGGGCTCGTCGCATAGGCAATCTTGGTTGGAATGCGCTTGTGTCTTCCCAAGCAGAGAGTGTCGTTGTTAGCGATGAAGAAGTAGCAGCCGCTCAACATGTGCTCGCAACTGAATTCGGTATTCCATCTGAACCGGCTGGCGCCGCCGGTCTCGCCGGACTGCTTTCAGGCAAGACCTCAATATCGCCACATGAGCACGGTGTGTTAGTGATATGCGGGGCAAACTCGGAGTGAATTGCTCCGCCATACGGCTAGCGTCAAGGACATGGCTTGGTGGTCGTGGTTACTAATTCTTGTGGCAGCGCTGTTGGCGCTAGCCCTGTATGACCTTGTCCAGCGCCGGCATGCCATATTGCGAAACTTCCCGCTGATTGGCCGCCTGAGGTACCTCATCGAACGGATTGGTCCTGAGCTTCGTCAATACATCGTGGCCGACAATGACGAAGAGAAACCTTTCAGTCGCGATGAACGACGATGGGTATATGCGACAGCTAAGAAAGAGAACTCGTATTTCGGTTTCGGGACCGATGATGACCTGACGGAGGCAAATCGTGTCGTTTTCCTCCACTCTCCGTTTCCAATTCTGGAACCGGTTCCTCCGTCGGCTCCTATCCGATGCACGAAAGTTTTGGGTCAATGGCGAAGCCGTCCGGGCGCCTTTCGCCCGCAGTCAGCGGTGAACTTGTCCGGAATGAGCTTTGGCTCGCTTTCAGGAGCGGCGGTTCAAGCACTCAATCGTGGCGCAGCGATCGATGGTTGTCTTCACAACACGGGTGAAGGTGGAATAGCTGACCACCACCTTCATGGGGGAGAACTGATCTTTCAGTTCGGTACTGGGTATTTCGGATGTCGCGATGACGACGGAAATTTTTGTGCCGACGCGCTCCTCAAAACGGTCGCGGCGGCTCCCGTTCGAGCGATTGAAATCAAGTTGAGCCAAGGTGCTAAACCGGGCATGGGTGGATTTTTACCCGCGGCGAAAGTGACCGCCGAGATAGCAGAAGTGCGTGGCGTTCCCCAAGGACGAGACGTGGCTAGTCCGGGTGGGCATTCAGCCTTTTCTGACGTCGTCAGTCTTGTCGCGTTTGTTGAGGAATTAGCGGCGATCACCGGATTGCCGATCGGCATCAAGTCTGCCGTCGGGCAAGCAGATTTTTGGACCCACCTAGCTCGATATATGGCTGAAACTGGTCGCGGACCGGACTTCATCAATATCGATGGCGGCGAAGGAGGCACCGGTGCCGGGCCTTTAGTCTTCTCAGATCACGTAGCCCTGCCGTTCTGGGAAGCTTTTGCTGTGGCGTATAACGCTTTTGCGGAAGTCGCTCTCACCGACGCAGTCGTATTCATGGGAGCTGGACGTCTCGGGCTTCCCGCACAAGCAGCGATGGCTATGGCTATGGGTGTCGACATGGTGAATGTTGGCCGTGAAGCCATGCTTGCGATTGGCTGCCTGCAAGCGCAGAAATGTCACACAGGTCATTGCCCTACCGGTGTAGCAACTCAATCCAAGTGGCTTCAAAGAGGTCTTGACCCGACTGACAAAGGGGTGCGGTTAGCGAACTATGTCTCGGGTCTCCGTAGTGAACTGTTGCGGTTGTCGTTCGCGTGCGGAGTCAAACACCCCGCTTTCATGGGTTCCGGCACTGTTTCCGTTCGATGGATCGATGGCCGATACCGCAGCGCCCACGAGCACTATGGCATTGATGCCGCGGTCACACATTCAGAGCAACGCTTGCAGTCGATAAGCGACGCTCTGCTCGTGTCCTGAAAGACAAGCGGGTGGGAGCTACCGTGTGCCCACTATGACGATGATGACTGGCGGTCAAGCTGTCGCCGAGACGCTCTCTGCCATAGGCGTGAAACACGTTTTTGGCATTGTGAGTGTTCACAATTTGCCCATCTACGACGCGCTCTCGCTCAAACCGGGTATCGAAGTAGTCAACGTGCGCCACGAACAAGCTGCAGCACACGCGGCTGACGCTTATTCGCGCGTTACTGGTGGACTAGGGGTGATTCTGACGTCAACGGGGCCTGGCGCAGTCAACGCGGTGCCCGGAATCTACGAAGCCGCTTTTGTCTCCTCGCGGGTCATGATGATTACTGGACAGATTGAGTCCCGATTCCGCGGCAAAGGGAAGGGCTTTCTCCACGAACACGAGAAGCAGCCCGAGATGCTCAACACTCTGTGCAGGTCGGTGGCCTCTATTCGCTACACCGAAGACATCAGTAGGGAATTGGCGCGAGTCGCAGACGATATTCGTCGTGGTCGTCCACAGCCAGGCGCAATAGAGATCCCGATCGACCTTCAGTATCGAACCACTGATATCGAGATCATTGGTTCATCGACAGTTGAACGTGTGGTGCCCGATGAAGCACTGCTAGATCAAGCAGCGGAGATACTGCGAAATGCTGAACGTCCGGTCGTATGGGCAGGCGGTGGTGTCAATATCTCAGGTGCCGGAGAAGAGTTGACTGCTTTCGCTGAACGGCTCGGCGCCCCTGTTGTTACGACAATTGAAGGACGCGGCTCAATTTCCGAAGCACATCGGCTCAGCCTTGGATTTCGTACCGACCGGGTTTCGGGTATGGAAATTTTCGAAGAAGCGGACGCGGTGCTTGCGGTAGGCACGAGGTTTCAGAACTACGCCACGCGTGTCTGGAGTCTTCCTATGCCGGAAAAACTTGTGCACATCGACGTTGACCCTGAAGTTATTGGCCGCAACTACCCGGCAGCTGTGGCCGTGGTTGGAGATGCAAAACTCGGGCTTGACGGGTTGCTTAATCGAATCGACGAGGGCAACGTCGATGATCAGTTTGTCGAGCGCTGCCTCAAAATTCGAGCATCCGATGAGCAAGCGGTTCGCGAAGAAGTCGGAGCAGACCACAGCCAGATTGTTTCGATTATCCGGCGGTTGCTTCCGGAAAATTCCCCAGTCGTTCGTGACTCAACCGTGCCCAACTACACCTGGGGCAACCGTTTGCTCCCAATTGTTCAAAGCCGCACCTCTATTCGTCCGGCCGCGGTCGCTATCGGACCAGGATTGCCCCTAGGCATGGGCGCAGCTATTGGAAGTGGATGCCACACCCTCATTGTGCAAGGTGATGGTGGCCTCCAATTATCTATCGGCGAATTGTCGGCTTGCGCTGAACACCAAATTCCAGTGATCGTGCTTGTTTTTAACGACTCGGGCTACAACATATTGCGCATTATTCAAGACAATGTGCTGGGCCGTAAACATGGCACCGAGTTGCCAACCGTCGATTTCGTCAAAGTTGCGGAGGGAATGGGAGTCGACGCGGAGAGAGTCGAAGGAGTTGAGCAATTCGAACCAGCGTTGGCGAGGGCCCTCGAACGTCAAGGGCCAAGCGTTCTTGATATCGACATGGACTTCTTGGCTCCTATTCACCTTGCCTTGCCGGCACACCAACGCGCTCGAAAAGAGGAATGAGCCTGTAGTGAGATGACCCGCCCACAGAGACTTAGTTCACCGCGTCACACTCGAACGGTACGCCGACCTCATCACCTATTTTGCTAAGTGCTCTGACTACCGAACCCGGATAGGAGACGACTCCTTCAAGGGTTCGTCGGTCCATAGTTTGTTGCTCTATCTCACCGGGAAGGTAGACCTGCTGGCCCGGTAGAGCGTCTTCTTCGCCGGCGGCACGAATTTGGTTGACCATGTCTTCGATGTCGTCGTAGTACTCGTCGCGGTCTCTGAAAATCTTGGGATCCATGAGTAGAAAGAACTGGCCTCTTCGACCCACGGCAACGTCGCCGCTGTGAGCTGAACCGGAAAGAATGCCAGCCAAAACATTGGAAGCGGTAATCATTCCGATCCCCTTGTACCCGCCAATCGCTGGCACGATGCCTTTCATTGCTACGTCGGGATCTACTGTGGGGTTGCCTTCACGGTCCAAAAACCCCCACGCCTCGGGGATCTCTGTTCCTTCTGAGCGGGCCCGCAGAACCTTTCCTAGAGCAACAGGGGTCAGAGCCATGTCAAGAACGATTGGTGCCTGGTCTCGCCTGGGGAACGTCCACACAATTGGATTGTTTCCAAATAACTTTCTCCTACTTCCGAACGGTGCGAGATTCGGGACGCTGGTGGTAGTGCCAAAGCAAACAAATCCGGCTTGAGCGGCCCGGTAGGGGTAGTTCGCACCGCATCCCCAGTCGTTGGAGTTGCGGATAACACCGGCGACCATTCCGCTGTTGGAAACCACGTCTATTAGGTGGTCCATAAATCGGGTGATTACAAGTTGCCCGAGTCCGTGGTTGCCGTCTGCTACGACCACCGCCGGAGTTTCCTGCACGATGTGTAACTGAGCCCTGGGATCGGTCGATCCGTCCCGGAACCAGTTGATGTACCAGCTCACTCTTTGAAACCCGTGGGTGTCGACGCCCCGTAGGTCAGACCACAGCTGATTATCAACCACCGTCGCCGCGTCGAGGGCTGCCATACCGGCTGCCTCATAGGCCGCGATTCCCCATGGGCGGAGTTGGTCCACACGAAAAGCGATCGGGCCTTCAGGTTGATTGTCGCCAGGGCGATCATCAGGAATTCCTCGAGGTGAATGGTCGTCGGTGTTAGTCACAGTGCTCCGATTACGGCGTCAGCAAAATTCTCTGTTCCAGCGTCACCGCCCTGATCTGGCGTCAGCACAGATCCGGAGAGATAGACGTTCCCAATGGCATTGTTTAGACGATCAGCAGCGGTATTGAGGTCCAAATAGCGGAGCATCATGGCTGCCGATAGCAACGTCGCCGTCGGGTTGATGATTCCCATGCCAGCAATGTCAGGCGCAGTTCCGTGCGCAGATTCGAAATAAGCGAATTCGTTTCCGTAGCATCCAGATGGAGCGAGTCCTAGTCCACCGATGGTCCCGGCACCTAAATCTGAGAGAACATCACCGTAAAGATTCGGCAGAAGTAGGACGTCAATGTCCTGTGGTCGGATCACTAACCGATGAGCCATGTCATCAACAATGAATTCTTCGTATTCCAGTCCTGCGTAATCCTGAGCTATTTCTCGGGCAATCTCACAGAACCACCGATCCGTTGCGGGAAGCATGTTGGTTTTTGCGGAGACCGTGAGTTTCGCTTTCCTCTGGAGTGCTAGTTCACAAGCAAAGCGCGTCACTTGCTCGGTACCTGGCCGAGTGATGATTTTCGCTGCGAACCTACCATCCTCAGCGCCTACAGGTAGCCGGGACCTGACGTCAGCGAGGCCTGCCTTAAGTAGATCTTTTGCCTCGCCCATGACTCCGACGTACATATCCTCAAGGTTCTCTCGAACGATGACGTAATCGATTTCTTCGGCCTCTCTCAGTGGCGACCGAAAACCCGGGCGCCATTGAATAGGTCGAACATTGGCGAATGTCAGCTTGCCCCACCTCAAATATCGAGCGCCTGGCGTTGTTCCGTTCGTGGCACCGAAAAGCACTGTGTCAGAGGCGTCGATTTGGGCATGCACGAGAGCCTCGCGCTCTGCGGTACACAACTCGGCTAGGTCGCGGCCTGATGGCACATAATCCCAATCAATTGGAAGGTCCAGACAATCAAGCACTCGTAGTGAAGCTTGCATGGCCTCTGGCGCCGCGTCGTCACCTGGAATAACGCAAACTCGAATGGACGTAGTCACATTCCCCGCCTCCGCATCGCGATAACGACAGCTCCCCTGGTAACCAAATTAACTGTGTAGGGCATGGTGGTGTTGGTCGCAGCTAACACGGATCCTCCATCGCAAACTGAGATGATCGTAGGCGCAGTTTGCAACCAACCAGCATTGTTGCTTTACGAGTCGTAGGCTCCGGCGATGCTTGAACCGAGTGCGGCGAAGTCAGGATCACGTCGCGACCGTAGCGCCACTGCCGTTCAAGGGTTCGTTCCGCTCCTATTTGCGGGTATGTGCTGGCATTGGGCGCGTTGGGGGATCGCCTTTTTGTCGGCCTTTTGGGTTAATGACATAACCGACTCGCCCCGAATGGTCCAACTCACCGGGACGACTATGTGGGCTCCACTGCTTTTGGGGGGCGCCCTCGGTGGGGTTATCGCAGATCGCTTTGACCGTTTACGAACCGTTCGTTTGCAACTTGTGCTGCTCGTGCCGGTGGTCGTCATAGTTGGCGTGTTGGAACTGAACGACTCGCTTCGACTCTGGGTCATCTACCCGTTTTTACTCCTAGCTGGGATTGGTTGGGTTGGAGACATGACCAGCCGCCGAGCACTGGTGTTTGAACTAGTTGGTAACCAGAGGCTGGATAACGCCATGGCATACGAATCGTTTGCGCTCGCCACCGGCGTGGCTGTAGGCAACCTCATAGGCGGAAGCGTCGCCCAGAGCTTCGGTGTGGGGGAGGGGTTCCTTGTAGTTGCTGGCCTCCTAATAGTGGGCTTCATAGCGCTCAATTGGGTCCCTCGAACGAGTGGGACTCAAGCTGAACAGCACCAAAGTAGGTCCTCAACGGTTCAGGAACTCCGTGCCGGCTTGTCACTCTTTCGAACAAACAAAGGACTTCGCAGCATCCTCGGCATCACCTTCATCGCGAACTTCTTCCTGTTTGCCTATTTCCCAGCCGTTCAACGCATCGGAGATCGCATAGGAGCAAGCCCCAGCCAGATCGGACTTATCGCAGCCATGACGGGATTCGGCATGATGGTCGGATCTTTGGCTATCGGGCTCTGGGAACCGAAACGTCGAGGACTGGTCTATGTAGGTGGTGTCGCATTTGGCATGGCCATGCTCATCCCATTTGCAACGAGCACCTCTGTGTCGACGGCTGCTCTTGCATTGTTTCTCGCGACAATGGGATCCGGATTTTTTGCCGCTACCCAATCAACACTGGTCCTTACAACTGTGGACATCAACATGCGCGGACGCGCTATGGGTCTTCTCAGCATGGCTATCGGAGCTCTGCCAATTGGGACGTTTCTGCTCGGTGAGATAGCCGAACGCGTTGGAGCTTCTGGCGCAGTCGTCTTGATGGCATCCACGGGTCTGGTCGCCCTTGCCCTGTGGGTTCTAACCCATAGGGAAGTTCTCGCTATGGGGCGATCTGCGGATATGAACCGGTCGCAATAACGCCACGCTTCGGTGCTTTAGCGCAAGGCCAATGACAGGGCAGCCGCCCTTGACTACTGTTCCATTCACACTTCCAAGAGGGGGACAGGGGATATGAAGGCCGCCGTTCTAAATCAAATTCCGGGTGAGTTAGAGATCGAAGACATTTCGATAGACAAGCCAGGCCCAAATGAGGTCTTGCTGCAAGTCGTTAATGCAGGCCTGTGCCACAGCGACCTGCACTTTATGGATGCGGCGTGGCAAACCCAGTTGCCTGCAGTCATGGGACATGAAAGCGCGGGTGTTGTTCAAGCCGTGGGTGACGACGTTGCTTACGTGGAGCCTGGTGACCACATCATCACCTGTCTCTCGGTGTTTTGTGGAAACTGCGATCTGTGTCTGACCGGTCGGCCGAATCTTTGTCGAAACAACGCGGCCGTCAGTCGCGCTGATGACGTCACTCCTAGGTTGGCAAAAGGTGATGGCACCCCAGTTGCTCAATTTGCACGTCTAGGCGGTTTCGCCGAAGAAATGCTGGTGCACCAAAATGCTGTCGTAAAAATTCGTGAGGACATGCCGTTGGACCGAGCCGCGCTCATTGGATGCGGGGTGACGACTGGAGTCGGTGCAGTCTTTAAGACAGCGAAAATTGAACCCGGGTCGACGGTTGCTGTTTTTGGGGCCGGTGGTATAGGTCTTTCTGCGGTTCAAGGCGCCCGCATTGCCGGAGCCGGTCGAATTATTTCCGTGGATGTAACCGCTGACAAACTTGAAACTGCGCGGTCGGTTGGAGCGACCGACACAGTAAATGGTGCTGAGACCGATGCAGTCGCCGCGATTCACGAGATGACAAAAGGTGGTGTCGATTATGCGTTTGAATGCATCGGCCTGAAAGCCACATGTGAACAAGCATGGTCCGCTTCTAAATTGGGTGGCACCACGGTCATTGTCGGCATGATGCCTTTCGGCGAGAAGATTGAGATCCCGGGCTACGAGGTCTTCATGATGGAAAAGCGACTCCAGGGTTCAATGATGGGATCGAACTCGTTCCGTGTCGACATGCCTCGATACATCGATATGTACCTTGATGGCCGATTGATGTTGGATGAAATGATTTCCAGCCACATTCACCTCGAACAAATCAATGAGGGATACGAGCAGATGCGTCAGCGCGTCGGAACTCGGACAGTGGTCGACTTCAATTGATTGCTATGAACATCTGCAACTGAATAGAGAGGACCAGCGGATCATGGACGTGAACGGAAAAGTAGCAGTAGTCACCGGTGCAGCCAGCGGAATGGGTTTCGCGATGGCCGAAACCTTTGCCGGTGCCGGGATGAGAGTAGTGCTCGCCGACATTGAAGAAGCAGCACTCGAAGCTGCTACAGCGCAGCTAGTTCAAGCTGGCTGCGAAGCGATTGGGGTTCGCACCGATGTTTCCCAGCTAGATGAAATAGAAGCGCTAGCTGCGGCCACGCTGAAACAATTCGGTGCGGTCCACGTTCTTTGCAATAACGCAGGTGTAGGCGTTGGTGCACCAGTCGGAGGGACTTCGATTGCGGATTGGAAGTGGACCCTCGACATTGACTTGTGGGGCCCGATCTACGGTGTCGAAACCTTTTTACCGCTTATCGAAGAGCAAGGCGAGGGTCATATTAACTCGACAGCTTCCATGGCCGGCCTTTATGCCGGTGCTTCGCTAGGTGCCTACAACGTCGCTAAACATGGCGTCGTGGCGCTCATGGCATCACTTGAGCGAGACCTTCGATGGCGAGACTCGAAAGTTCATGCCTCTGTGCTGTGTCCAGGGCCTATCAACACGAACATCGTTGACAGTGAAAGAAACCGAGAACCTCAAGATGCTGCGCAACATGTGGCTTCGGAACAAGGACAAAAATTTTGGGATTTCTTAACTCGGACGTTGGCAAACGGCATGAATCCCGCCGAAGTCGGACCGATGGTGCTTGACGCCATTGTCGAAGAAAAATTTTGGATTTTGACGCACCCAGAAATGGGGGAGGTAGCCGTCAGCCAGACCCGAGCAATGATCGATGATCAAAAGCTGACGCGCTAAAGAAATCCAAAATTCTAAGAACGATAAAAAATCTAAGAATATGTAGAAAAACGGGTGGTTCCCTACATAATTGGGCGGAGTGAGTATCGCCGCGTCTGCACATGAGCCCAACGTCTGGCGAGTCGTTCCACGGGAGGCGGTCGCTCAAGAGTTTTCGCAGGACGTCACCTATCGACGGGTGTTGCTCTGGGTCATCGCTTTGGCGGTGCTTGGATTCGGTTCTTTGATGACCTTGGTCACGGCTGCACTTCCGAGCATCGCTTCCGACATGAACACCACAACCGCTACCGCCGGTTGGGTGCTAACAGGTCTAATGCTCGCAATGGCTGTAGGTACTCCGGCTGGAGGAAAACTGGGGGATATCTACGGACATCGCAACACTTTCCTTATTGGCTTAGTGGGGATGACCGCGACCATGTTCGCGAACTACTGGGTATGGAATATCGGAGCTTTCATTGCTGTCCGAGTGCTCTTCGGCATGAGTGGTGCTCTGTTGATGCCGAGCAGTATGGCCTTGCTCATGGATGCTTTCGGGGTTGAAGAGCGAGCGAAAGCCGTCGGATGGTTCCAGTTCGCTATGACTGGTGCTCCCACTCTTGGAGTCGTTGTAGGCGGCCCGTTACTAGAACTTTTTGGATGGCGATCAATTTTCGTTGGGTTTGGGCTGATTGGCGCGCTCGCGACGGTTCTCGCATTTGTCGTCGTGAAGCCAATTCCGAAGGGTCCAAAAGTATCCATTGACTGGCAAGGGGCGTTGCTCTTAGCCAGCGCAACGCTACTTGTGCTCCTCGCTATCACACGTGTACCTAAGGTCGCTCGATCTGGGGCCTCGTTCGTTACCGACATCCCTACTCTCGGGATGGTTGCAACGAGCCTGTTTCTTTATTTCAGCTTCATCGCTTGGGAAAAGCATGTGCCTTCGCCGCTCTTAGATGTTCGGTTGTTTAAGAAACCCACCTTCGCTCTGCCTCTAGGGGCTGCAGCTTGCAGCCAATTCGCATATATGGGTGCCTTCGTCGTTATCCCTAGTGTTCTTCAAGGGCCCTTCGGGTACTCGGTCGGCGCGGCAGCACTCCTGATGGTTCCTAGACCCGGGGTCTTTGCTTTAGTTTCCCCGCTGGGCGGAAGCTTGGTGACCAAAGTGGGTATGCGAGGCCCAATGATCGCAGGTTCGACCGCAATGATTGGATCGATGTTGGCGTTCGCATACGGAAGCGCCCCTGTGAAGTTCGGCCTGACCTTCATCGTGATCGGGCTTGTCCTGTCGGGCGTCTCGGCTGGCCTCGGCTCGCCCGCGTATCAGACGATGGTTGCTAACTCCGTTGAAGACACAAATCTGGGAATCGCGAACGGCATGAACCAGACCGTCATGTGGATGGGCATGATCCTTGGAATTCAATCGATGTTGGCGTTCGCAGGGACCGAATTAACGCCGACCCGGCTGAGGGTCACATTCATCTTCGCGGCGTCAGTTGCGGCCCTTGGATATCTGGCCCCAATTTTTGCGACGCGACCGAATAAGAAGAACTGAACGCGCGACTTTTCTGCCCCTTGCCAGCGTCATGGGTAAGACTGGCCCGATGCAATTCCGATTTGACCTCGAGACCATCGAACTCGAACCCGACGGTGAAGTGCTCCGAATCTGGCTGAACCGACCCCAGTCGCGTAATGCCCATAACCAAAAAATGGTTCAAGAGGTTGGTGATTTATTCATCGCGTTGAACAGTCAGCCGGACTTCCGAGTAGCTGTTTTGGGAGGCCGAGGTAAATCGTTCTGCGCAGGAGCGGACCGTAAGGAACAGGTGGCTCCAGCCGCGAACGATCTACAAGCTCGATACATCGGCCAGCTAGGCCGTCGAGCGGCGCGAGCCATCGAGGATTGCGAAGTTGTGACCATTGGGCGTATTCACGGTCACGCGATTGGTGGCGGCTGCTGTTTCGCGACGTCATGCGATTTCCGAGTTACAACATCCGACACCCTTTTTTACGTACCCGAAGTCGAACTCGGTGTGCCTCTCCCTTGGGGAGCGACCCCGAGACTGATTCACGAAATTGGCGCAGCCCGTGCCCGGCAAATGCTGATGACTTCTGAACGCGTCGACGGAACAACAGCCGCCGAGTGGGGGTTAGTTCATGAAGTGGTGCTCGGTGAAGCTGAACTCGACAACGCCGTCGACCGTTGGGTGCAGCGGCTTCTGTCACTGCCGGCGATGTCGGTTCAAATGTCGAAGTATCAGATGCGTGGGTACAGCCAAATGAGCCGGATGGGCGACCTGTCTGAATTCGATGGCGATGCCTCGGAGCGAGCATCTCGAACGTCGGATGCACAAGCCCGCTTTGGAACCTTCGGGTAACGACCTCTCAGTGCTATTTACTAATTAGCTTCGAGCATCGATCTTTTGAAACGCCCTTTTTGCGGCTTGAATCCCTTCCACCGCGCGCGGAATCCCCCCGTAAATAGTCATTTGCACCATGATCTCCTCGATCTCCGTGCGACTAAGCCCATGGTTCAGTCCGGCAGGAACATGAAAGGCCAGTTCATCGACGCGACTTAATGCCGCCAGGATCGCGATTACCACCAGGCTGCGATCGCGACGACTTAACTCGTCGCGCGCCCACAAATCACCAAATGCCCAGTGGTATGCAATAACGCCGACATCGCCCAGATGTTCCACCATCGCGGCGAAGTCGAGATCCGCGTCGTCGGCGCACCGGCCTCCGGTGAGGGTCTTACGGACGTCATGTGCACGGATTTGCCGTTCGGAATCATCGAACTGTTCCGCTCCCTGTCGTTCCGGTAACCGATCGACCCCATCAATCTGGCAGAAGCGATCGGTGACCACTCGCCCGGCTTGCATAGCCATCGGGAAACCCGCGTACGCCGCCACGTGGATAACTGCTTCTTCAATTTCGCTGCGTGAGAGGCCGTTGTTCAGTCCCACTTGCGTATGTAACGACAGTTCCTCGGTGCTGCCGATAGTTGCAAGTACCGAAATGACAATGAGGCTGCGGTCACGGCGGCTCAATTGTGGACGGGCCCAAACATCTCCCATCACAACGTCAAAAGCGAAGCTTCCCAATGCTCCATGCTGGCGTTGGAACGAACGAGCGCCACGCTCAGGTTCCGCCACAGTGCCACCCATAAACGCCTCAAAGACTTCTAGAGCAGCCTTATGTCGTTCTTCGTAACTACGATTTTGCATCGTTCCCCTCCAACTACTGCAGACAGTGCATCACATTGAGCGTGTGGCCGCCGCGCCCGTGCAGTCAAGGCTGTCATGGGGCATGCTTAGCTACTCGTTTGGGTCAAACAGATCGGCTAAATGATCGAGGGGATATGCAAGGTCTTGAGGGCATCCGCGTGGTCGAAGTCGGTCAAATGATCGCGGTTCCTTGGGCTACACGGCTAATCGCGGACTTGGGAGCCGATGTTGTCAAGATTGAACCATTGGAAGGAGATCGTTCGAGGCGCCGAGGACCGTTTCCTGGGACACCAAACATCTCTCAAAGTGGATTATTCACTCACCTGAACCTGAACAAACGCAGTGTTGTCGTTGACCTCAATGAAGCGGCTGGGCAATCCCGCCTACGGGAACTGATTTCGTCGGCTGATTTACTCGTCCATGATTTGGCCCCTGACCTCGCGGATGCGGCAGGCTTGCATGAGGCTGAACTTGCTCGAGCACACCCGTCTCTCGTCACCGTTTCGGTGACTCCGTTCGGTCGCACTGGGCCCTATTCGCGTTGGCGCGCGGAAGATTTGCAACTTATTCACGGTGGCGGGTGGGGTTGGCTCACACCTGGTTGTTCTGAAGACGCAGAGCTTCCTCCGCTTAAACCAGCTGGACAACAAGCTGGTTTCCAGATTGGATTTGCTGCAGCCGCTATCGCGCTGGGAGCGTTAGATCGCGCTTTACGCACCGGCGACGGTGAACATCTCGATCTTGCAGGTATGGCCTACGTTGCGAGCATGCTTGAAGGAGGCTTCATCAGCTGGAGCTACCTCAATGAAATTCCCGGCCGAACAGGTACCAGGATCCTCAATCCGTGGCGCATCTTCGAAGTTGACGACGGGAGAATTTTTATTGTCTGCGTTGAAGATGACCAATGGGAGCGACTCAAGGAAGTCATGGGAACTCCCAAGTGGTCACAGATGGAAATCTTCGATACGCAGGCCGGGCGCTGCGACGCCGAAGACCTACTTCACATGTGGTTGGGTGAGTGGGCAGCCCCTCAACGTGTTATGGATTTATTTCATTTAGGTCAAGCGAATCGAATTGGGTTTGCACCTGTTAACACCATTGAACAAATGCTGCGAGATCCGCATTTACAAGAACGCGGTTTCCTCGTTGAAGTCGACCAACCGGGCTTAGGAAAGGTCACTCTCCCGGGCCCCGTCGCTCGGCTCTCCAATCCTTGGTGGTCGATCCGTCAACCTGCTCCACAGTTAGGCGCCCACCAAAATGCTGCCTTTGAAGGACCCAGAGTTAAACCATCCAACTCGGGGAAAGTTTCTTCACGCCCCCTAGATGGGGTCACCGTCGCAGATTTCACCTGGGTGTGGGCTGGTCCGTTCTGCACTATGCATTTAGCCCACTTAGGGGCCGAAGTCATCAAAGTTGAATCGCGGCAGGCCCCCGACTTAGGCCGCCGACTACCGCTCCACTCGGCCAGCCACGAGCCGACAGCTAATACCAACGGCTACTTCAACCAATGGGGACAGGGAAAGAAAAGCGTCACTTTGGACTTAGCAACGGCGGAAGGCCAAGCAATAGCGAAGCGAATCGCTGTCGAGTGCGACCTGGTCGTCTCGAACTACGCGACTGGCGTGATGGAAAAATTCGGGCTTGGGTATGAAGATCTCGTCGCGGAGCGCCCCGACGTCATCGTGGCTGCTATAAGCGGATACGGGAATTACGGCCCGTATCGCCACTACCTTGGCTATGGCCCGACCACAGCCCCCCTTTCAGGGCTCTCGTCTATGACCGGGCACGAGGGCGGAAAACCAGAAGAAGTCGGCGTATCACTCGGCGACCCAGCTGCCGGCATAGCCACCGCGCACTTGCTGGTCGCTGCGCTCATCGCTCGCCGTCGGACAGGTGAGGGGCAGCTCATCGATACATCACTTTGGGAGGCGACCGCTTCCAGCGCCGTCGAGGGCTGGATGCAGCACATCCTGACCGGAAACCAGCCTGGTTTGTGTGGAAATCGAGACCCGATAATGGCCCCCCATAACCTCTACCGCTGCGAAGGTGAGGATAACTGGGTGTCGATTAGCTGCAGTAGTGACGAACAGTGGCAGGCCATGGCGTCGTTACTCGGCATAAACGATCCGAGATACACCGCTGCTGCCTCTAGAAAAGAATTTGAGAACGATCTCGATGGCCAGATCGCAATGTGGACTGCATCAAGAGATCAGTGGGATGTGACTCACACCCTGCAGGACATTGGAATCCCCGCAATGCCCTCTCTAGATGCGCGTTCCTTAGAACAAGACCCTCATCTGAACGCCCGTGGGTTTATTGAACGACTTAATCACCAAGAAGTGGGCCCATTAGCTCACACAGGGATTCCGTGGCTGTTGCGCGATGGTCCCAATGGAGTCCGAACACCCGCTCCAATGCTCGGGCAACATACCGATGAAGTCTTGACCTCACTCTTGGGTCTCACCGAGTCCGAGATCACCCATCTGCGCCACCGCAACATTCTTAGTTAGATAAAGAACGCTGTTGAGACCGAATGCAGGTACGAAAGTTGGCGGTATGAGAGCAAACTCGTATCTCGTGTATAGGACGTCCGTGAAGTGATCAATAACGAAAAATTTTCAGCTCCTCGCCGGATTTGGGTTCCGACCGACGTAAGCCGATGAATAGCCGGGCTCTTCTGACCATTCAACTACTGAAAGTTCTTGCTGACAGCGTTGCCAAATTTCGTATTGACGATCTTCGCTGGCGTATTCGAAAGGATCGTCTAGACGGTGCTCTACCTCACCGCCACGTTCAATAGGGTTATCTGCAAGCCAGCGTGTGGCTAGTCTCCAAGCTGTGTTGGGCTTAACGAGGTCGCTGTATCCCAAGTCTCGGATTGTCGGACCAATATCGAGGATTCGGTGGGAGCTAGACCAACTGGTGAGCATGGGACGGGTAGAGGGCGCCACCTGGTACGGAAGCGAGACGATCTCCCACTCGTGTTCTAGCTCATTGGCAACAATTTCCGCTATTTGACGGACGCTGAATAGTTGCTGGTCGGCGACGTTGTAGATGTTGCCGATGGCTGCGTCAGGACGATCGCAAGCCAAAAGCGTCGCGTGGGCGGCATTCTCAACCCAAGCTTGGCTTTTTACTGTCAACCCACCATCGGGAACGATCAAAAATGGACGACGGTCAAGAGCTCGGCGAACGATGGGCCACTCGCGAGGGAGAAGTTGTCGTGGTCCGTACAACTGCGGATAGCGAAGGTGAATAGCCGTGGGATGAGTTGAGAAAACCACCTCCTCGGTTTCACGAATCCGACGGAGTTTGCCGAAGAACTCATCGTTCCCGACCAAATCAGATTCATACGGAAGCGGTACAGGCATTCCGATGGGGAATAAATCGTCCGGATTGGCGAAGCCTCGGTACACACCAACCCCGCCTATAGACACGAAGTGACTAACCCTCCCTTGGAGCAGTCTCGCCAAATCTCGAAGCCGCCCATACATAACGACTGCCAAATCAAAGGTTCGGGCACCTAGGTCGGTATCAGTTCTCTCAATGTCAAACGGGTCGGTGTGGATGTGCTCCACTTCGGGACCAATCAGACTTGTTTCATGTTGACCAGTGTGGGCAATAGTGACTCGAAAGCCGCGATCTAACAGCCCATTCACTACATATGGACCCGTTGGACCGGTCCCTCCAACAACTAGCGCAGTCTGCATTGAGACATTCTCGCTGCTGAGTTGAGCTCGCGGGAGGAAAAAGTGGCTCTCAGTGCGGTAGCTTTCACTGAAACTGTAATCAACATGGGGGTACGCAACGTGGCGACCAAGGCAGGCGACCGTCTCGACTTCGACGGTGGTGTTCAGGTAATCGTGACTAAAGGCGGCGAGGGCGACGTCACCCACAGCGACGGTGGTGAAGGTCTGAAGGTCGGAAAACGATATCAAGACGAAGACTCCGGGATCGAAGTACTTGTGACCAAACCGGGCGCCATCACTCTGCAGTGCGACGGGAAAGACATGCAACTGCAAGAACCGAAGAAAACAAAGTCAGCTGACTGAGTAGTCGGCCGGCCAAGAAACCGCGAGGACTGTTCTGCAGGTTGATTCTGTCGCCGTTGCTCGATCTAGCGATCGGCGCGTCGTAACCCTGACTTTGCCAGGCGGCCTCCTGACCGCGCGCGTAGCTAGAGGCATAAGCCAAACGTGTGAACTACTTCGAGAAGATCGAGATCCAAGAGTTGTAGTCCTCAGAACATCTGCCAACGACTTCTGCACAGGGTCAGCTCAAGATCTAGATCCAGCGGCCGTCTCTCCAGATCCGGCGTCCTCATTGTCCAGTCTGCGCGTTCCAGTGGTCGGACTTCTTTCTGGCTCATGTGTTTCGGTTGGACTGGAATTGGCGCTTGCATGTGACATAAGAATTGCCACCCCTGATTCTGTCTTCTCTCTCGCTGATGCGCGTGAAGGCAAGTTGCCAATGTGGGGAGGCACGCAGCGACTCCCGCGAGCAATATCTCACGGACGTGCCTCTTCGATGCTTCTACTTGGCAGCGAGCTCGATGCGACAACGTCTCGTGCATGGGGTTTGGTCCATGAAATAGCGCATGATGTCGACGCAGATCTCGCCGGAGTTATCGAATCACTCTTGGCCTGCGGTCCGTTGGCTCTTGAGCTGGCTAAGGAGGCCATCCATCGAGGAAGCGAATTGCCATTGCGAGATGGTCTCCGACTTGAAGGCGATCTCAACCACCAACTAGCCGCCACAGAGGACCGGGCCGAGGGCTTAGCAGCATTTTTTGCCAAACGGCCCCCTGACTTTTCGGGCCGATGACCGGATATTGGCTTCCGCCCCGCCTGTACGAACGAGGAGCGCAACTTGCGGCAACTATAGAGAGACGGTTGGGTGAGCAATTTATAGGAGCGATCGACTATTGGTTAGAACTTCCCGAGCGAGCTGTGAATGAACCAACTCGACCGCCAGTTCCATGCCGATGGGGGGAAGGCTATCTCTGCCTTGATTTAGGGCCCGATGACCTGGCCACCTGGGAGACCTTCGCGGGCATCGTTGAATCTGATGTCGATCCTGAATCAGTCGCCCAAAGAGCCCAAATTTGGCGTCTCCCAGTAACCCCATACCGGTCAAAGCCACTACCTCAGCAATCTAATAATCTCGGTAATTGCCGCCGCCGCATAGATCTCCGGACCGTGAGAGTGGTGGATTTGACTTCGATGTGGGCGGGACCGTTTTGTACGGAACTGCTTGCGCTCGCGGGTGCAAGAGTTGTGAAGATCGAGCCATCGTCCCGCCCAGATGGTTTGCGGTACGGGGACGGTGATGACGGCTCCGGTAACGCTCCAATGTTTGTCGAGCTGAACAAGTCGAAGGAGATTGCCGATATTGATCTCCGCTATTGCTCTGAGGGAGGCGAGTTTCATCAGCTGTTGCGTTCTGCAGACATAGTCGTAACGTCGCTCTCGCCGAGGGCTAACGCGAATTTGGGTATCAGCTCAGATCGCCTCCATGCCGTGAACCCTGATCTTGCGCTGTTATCGATCACAGCGTTCGCTTCCGGCAGCAACGAGAGCGATTGGGTTGCCTATGGAACGGGAGTTCACGCAGCCTCGGGAATGGGATGGGTTGACGGTTGCCCATTAACGCCAGCGTTCTCTTATCCCGATCCCCTTGCCGGCCTCGAAGCCTGCGCCACGGCCCTCGCTCAGTTAGCAGGTGACGCGCCCAAACAATGCCGGGTGTCATTGGATCGATCTGTTGCCGGTCTCAGGCGGTCGTCATGACTGATCGTGTCACTCTTTCCTTTTCTGATCAAGGCGTAGCTACCGTCCTCATATGCAATCCACCTCTGAACGTTTATGACCTCGAAATGCGGGACGGACTCATCGAATCGATAGCCGCTGTTCGTGACAATCCAGACGCGCGATGTCTGCTGCTTCGAGCCGAAGGCCCTCACTTCAGTGCCGGGGCAGATCTCACTGAATTCGGCTCTGCCTCTTCAATCTTCGAAGGTCGGAGAATCCGATGGGATCGAGACCCTTGGCTACCTCTTCTTGGGTTGTCTATTCCTACTGTTGTCGCACTCAAGGGATACGCGGTTGGCTCGGGACTTGAGATGGCAATGTTGTGCGACCTGCGAATCGCTGCGACGGATGTGGTTCTAGGTCTGCCCGAAACTAAATTAGGCATGCTCCCGGCAGCAGGTGGGACACAAACCCTCACTCGATTAGTTGGGCCTCACGCCGCTGCTCCAATTGTCCTCATGGGTCGCAACTTAGATATAGATGACGCTATGGAACTCGGTATCGTCGCCGAAGCGATCGACCCTGCCGAACTTGACCATATTGCAGAGAGACGTGCGGCAGAGCTGGCGCTTCTTGACCCTGACGTAGCGATGAATTTACGCAGATGCATTGCAGCTTCGAAGGACTTGCCTCTTTATCTAGGGCTAGAACTCGAACGCCGCTTGGCCGTTAATAGCTGAAAGCGAGAAGCTAATTAACGCCGAGCGCTCTGCTGCCATTAGCGAGCTGCGTTCTCGCCTATAGCGCATGCTCGTGGGTGTTATTTGTTAATCGCTCGATGCGACAAACACGATGCCTTCATGTTGTAACCGTTCGAATTCGGTGTCGGAAATCCCTAACTCACCAAGAATCTCACGCGAGTCGCCACCAGTTGAATTGAGACTCGTAGTGATCTGGGTTTTGGCGCCGCTGAACATCCACATGGGAGCGGGCTGACGCACTTGGCCTAAACCGGGCGCTTCCTGCTCACTAATCAAACCGAGGTGCTTCACGGTCGGGTCTTCTTGGACCTCTCTTCGAGTGACTACCTTTCCAGCTGCGAAGTCGTGCTCTTCAAAACGAGCGAGAATTTCCTCGGTCGAATATTTTGCGACCTCCGAGCTGACCTCCTCTATTAATTCAGGGAGATTCAGGATCCGACTGAGTTGCTCAGAAAATCGTTCATCTGTAAGCCAATCGGTTCGCTCCAACGCGAGACACAAACCGTCCCAAGGGGGTAAAAGAATCCCGGTAGCAATTTCGCCGTTGGAGGTTTGCAGCACAACTAAAAACGATCCTGGGGCCGACTCCAGCCAAGGAGGGATTTGTTCCAAAGGAATCGCTGGGTTGAGTTCAGCGTGTGCTGCCGCTAGTCCATCTGGCCAGAGAAAAGCCAGTCCCGCGGCGACCATAGGGATTTCTACCTTTTGTCCCCGGCCTGTCTTTTCTCGCATGTAAAGGGCCGCCAACACAGCTTGAACCAGCGCATTCGCTGAGGTCTTGTCGACGACCACCTGTCTCACTAGATCTCCCCGCCCTTCTCGATCTCTCTGATAGTCGACCATGCCCAATTTTGCTTGCACCACGTAGTCGTAGGCCGGTAGGTGGGCCTCTGGGCCGTCGGGCCCATGACCAGAGATGGATCCGTAGATGAGGCCGGGGTTGGTTTTGGATAGAACGTCGTAATCGAGGCCTAATCCTTCTGCTTTTCCAGGACGCATGTTGTGGATGAATATGTCTGCTTGAGCGACGAGATCGAAAAGCAGTTCGCGACCGCGAGAAGTCTTGGCGTCTATAGCGCAGAACCGTTTCCCGCGATTCAAGGAATAAAAAATGCTATTAACACCATCGGGTCCCCCAGCTAAACCACCTGAACGAAGTGGGTCGGGCCCATCGGGGCTCTCCACCTTAATGACGTGTGCTCCGAGTTCGCCGAGCATCATTCCCGCCATTGGGCCGGAATAAATTGAGGTGATCTCGACGACGTTTATTCCCGTGAGCGGACTTTCAACCAATTCTCTCATAGGGCCGAAACTAGCGTTCCGCCGTCTTAACAACGAACTCCGGCATAAATGTGCCCCGTTATGCTCTTCAAGCCCAAGTTGATCAGCACGAGGTCAGATATACGCAAAATCGCTTAAATGAGTTAATGAGTTCGATAAGCCGGTTAATGTCCACGACGACATGAATACCGCTGTTCTGCGACAACAAGCTCGCACCGCCGTCATCGAAGGCCGCAACGCCGGCCTTGGAATGGACGAACCCCTAACAATGAAAGACGGTTCGGTCGGAGTGACGATGCGCTTCAAGGGACGAACGAGGAGTCTGCGGTTCACAGAACAACTATCGAACTCGGGTGCGATCGATATCTGGGTTATGTACCCGTTCCAAGGAGCGATCTCTTGGAGACTTGGGATGATGCGTGCCGCTTCCGAGCTTGGTGCTCATATCGACAACCTGAAAAAAGTCACCCACCGGTAAATTTCAGAGCGTCCGTTCAATCGTTTGCGCTACCACTCGTCGCAGACGAATTTGGGTCCACCGCCGTCGGGGTAAGCGATTGAGGGGCTGCCATTGCTAGCCTCTGCGAGGGGGTCTGCGATGCGACTAGAGCGCTTAGGGCCGGTATTTGGGGCCGAATTAACGAATATCGATCTGGGCGCGGTCACTGCTTCGAACGGATTCGATGAAATCAACGAGCTAATCAGCCAACACGAAGTGTTGGTGATTCGTGATCAGCGTTTGAGTGCGGAGGAACAGCTGAACTTTGGCCGTTTGTTTGGCGAGCTCGCGATTTCGCCCTTTTCGCCGAGATCCGCCACCCAGCCTGAACTCATTGTGCTTGAGACAGACGCTCAATCGAAGCGGCCACTGACCGACATTTGGCATGCAGACGAGACCTACAAGCTCGAACCTCCCAAGCTCACCATCTTAAAAGCCCTAATAAGTCCTCGACTGGGCGGTGACACCGTCTTTTGCTCAATGCGTGGGGCGTTCGACTTCCTAAGCGACCGCATGCAGTCGTATCTCAGTGGGTTGACGGCGTTTCATGGATTTGGCCGATTTCGAGATCTACTAGAAACAGACCTTGCCACGTTCCGCGAGATTGAGGGGCGCTTCCCGCGCGCTAACCACCCAGTGCTGACACTTCACCCTGAGACGTCGGCGACTGTGTTGTACGTCAATCGGCACTTCACCGAGCGAATAAACGAACTGCCGGATGAGGAGGGCCGCTCGATACTTGAATTTTTGTTACAACAAACTGCTCGGCCAGAGACCCAACTTCGGATCAAATGGAAACCGGGAACTGTGGTCATCTGGGATAACCGATCGGTTCAGCACTATGCGCCCGTTGACTATTGGCCGCAGCGGCGACGCATGGAAAGAGTGACCGTTGAGGGACAAACACCTATACCTGCGTCGAGAGATAATGAGGTGATCCGGCACAGAATCGAAGTTCACGGTGTGCCGGCTGAGGTCTCAGGAGACGCCGACAGCGTTGCCCGAAATTATGAATTCAGCAAAGTTGAGCCTGGTAACCCCGGCGACAATGGTTAGAGAAGAGTTAGCTCGAAAATCGGTGACCTAGACCAGACTTTTCGATGAGGATGACCTTAGTCTGGCGCTTTCTTGGCGCTTTGCGCATAGATAGCGGAACCGTTGATTAGGAAATATCTATTCGGTACAAGTCCGCAGCGTTATCTTGAAGAATTGCCCGAATGTCTTCTTCTTTGACACCCTCAAAGGCTTCCATAAGTTCAACGTCGTTTCTTGGGTAGAGGCAGGTGGGATGAGGAAAGTCCGTTTCGAATAAAAGGCACTGGCTCCCCAGAAACTCGATGGTCGGTTTGATGGTTGATCTCTCAAACCAAAAACAACCAAAAAACTGACGCTTGAAATATTCTGAAGGGAGTAACGACAACCCGGCGAGCTCATTGGGCGCCGTTTCGCTCATTTGGTGGTCGAGCATTTCGAGGAAAAATGGTACCCAGCCGACTCCGCTCTCAACGGAAACAAACTTCAACGCGGGGAAGCGCTCCGGGATCCCCGAGTAGATCAGATTGCCGATTGTTCTCGCGTTCCCCATAAACAAATTGGCCGAGCCGACGGCAAGCTTTCGCTCCTCACCAAACGATGGCCATGGCGCCCGCCCAAAGAAGTCCATGTTGCCTTTAGAGGAACCAATATGAAAATTGACTGGCATGTTGAGATCGGAGCATGTTTGCCAAATCGGATCCCAATGTGCCGTCCCCATGTCTGGCACTCCTGCTTCTTCAGGATTCGCGCACGTTACGACTCCCCGAAGCCCGTTTGAATGGGCCCGCTCGATCTCTCTCACCGCTGCTTCTAGATCCCACCAAGGCAGAAGCGCCATACCCAGTACCCGATCTCTGCTGTCCGCTTGGAACTCCGCTAACGCATCGTTGTAGATCTCGACGCTTAGTAGTCGGAGAACAGCATCGGGAGACTTGAGAAAGTTTTGATTGCCAAAACCAGCCACGTTTGGATACATAATCTGAGCATGTATGCCTAAAGCATCGAGCATCGAAACCCTAGCTTCAGGATCGAAACTGGCTCGATGAACGACGTCGTTGTCCATGTCGAAGAATGCGGTGCCAGTGATCTTTTCCCCCTCAGGATTTATCACAGACGACGCGATGGGTAGGCCTATGGAAATATCACCGTCAAACCACCAGCGTCGCTTGCCGTGGCGTTCCACCATCTGAGGTACGCGATCGCGCCATTTAAGTGGTGCTCGGCTCGTCCACAAATCGTATGGCTCTGACCAATGACTGTCGGTGTCAATGACTTTGAGATCTCGAAAGATCTTGGGATTCACGCGGGACGCTGCCCAAATTCTGGTCGTTCGGTGCGAGTTTTTTTCAGTTCCCAAAACCCGTCTATATCGCCCATCGCCATCATTGCGTCCCAAAGCTTGAGGGCGTCTTCGCCCTTGGGAACCCGAGTGATGACGGGCCCGAACAAACCGACGCGTTCGCCATCAGCTCGGTCCCAGGCGATTATGGGTGTCCCAACATCGTTGCCCACTAGGGCAAGACCTGCATCCATCCGTTCTCGGATCACTGCGTCCCATGATTCGTCCTCGGCAGCGGCCGAATGAGCGTCGTCTAGACCGACTTGGAGCAGCGCCTCTTGGATGTCGAAGTCTCTGTCGCCGTCGTGGTGGATGCGGCTAGATAACTCCCAGTAGAGATCGAAAACCTTGTCTTCATTCCCAGCAGCCCGTACCGACTCCATCACCCTCAACATGTTGTGCGTGGTAGCCGTGCTCTCGTAGTACGGGGAATCCTTAGGTGGCTCATTCTTGAAAAGGAGACTGATCGGCTGCCAAGTGATTGACAGATCACGTTCTGCTGCTACTTCGTCGACAACCCAACGGGCCGTCACCCAGCACCAAGGTCATATGGGGTCGACCCAAAATTCAATGTTCTTTGCCATGACGGCAGAATAACCCGCATCTGAGTTGCACTTCAGTCAAGTTAGTTAAAGGAATCATCGGTGTGGTGTGGCGCGCGGGTGCTTTCATCCGCGATCATTCCCCTAGACAACGGGGGGACAACGTGAACCTGGGAATGTTGCTTTTTATGCCGGCGTCGATTGCTGGTGAGCAGATAATCCTAATTGATACTTCAACGGAGAAAGATGGAGAGGCCGCGCGCCAAGTTACCTACTCTGAACTTTTAGAAAATGTTGGTAAAACCGGTGGTTTACTCACCACGCTCGGGGTAGAGGTTGGTGACCGCGTCGGTATCTTCGCCACGAATAGTGTCGAATGCGTAGAAGCGATGTTCGGCGCCGCTTTCGTGGGCGCCACCGTCGTTCCGATGAACTTCCGTGCCGGTGCTGAAGAAGCCGCTCATCTAATGTCCGATAGCGGCATCAAGGTTCTTTTCACTGAAAGTCGATACCGAGACCTGGTCGATGAGAATCGTCCAGACAGCGTTGAGCACGTGTTTATGCTCAACGAAGAAGACTCCTACGTCGTAGCTCGTGATGAGGCCTTTGAGTTGCCGGTGCCAGAAGATGTTGACTCTGACGGTCTATGCGCTCTTTTATATACGAGCGGGACGACATCGCTACCCAAAGGGGTGAAGCTGACCAACGGAGCCGTCACCGGCTACGTCATGGGAACGAACGACGCGGCAACTGGAGAAGATATGGGTCGAATGGCTCTGGCCGCTCCGCTGTACCACATCGCCGGCGTCACCTCGATGCTGAATGCCCTGTACAGCGGACGAGTAGTAGTCCTACTGCCTCAGTTCGAAGCGGCAGCGTGGATAGATACAGTCCAACAACACGCTGTCACTCATGCCTTCCTTGTTCCAACAATGCTAGGACGTGTTATGGAGGCACCGAATTTCTCTGCGGATGCGTTCACAGGGATGGAAGCCATCACCTATGGTGCTGCACCGATGCCGCCGTCGGTTATCCGCAGAGCGATCGGTGAATTTCCGTCCAATGTGTCCTTTGCCGGGGCGTACGGACAAACCGAAACGACCTCAACTGTCGCGGTGCTCGACCCTGATGACCATCGGGTAGAAGGTTCCGAGGAGGAACAAGCTGTCAAATTGAAGAGGCTTTCCTCGGTAGGTCAAGTACTCGATGACGTCGAAGTCCGGGTGGTTGACGAAGAGGGCGCACCGGTGGCCGTCGGGACTCTTGGCGAGGTGCAACTGCGCACGTTCCGAGCTATGGACGGATATTGGGGTAATGAAGAAAAGACCCGAATCACAGTCGACGACGAGGGTTGGGTTCACACTGGTGATCTTGGTTACCTCGATGAAGATGACTACCTCTTCCTCGCCGGTCGTACGGGAGACGTGATTATTCGCGGCGGCGAGAACGTTTCGCCTGATGAAGTAGAGGCGGTTCTTTACGAAAACGGTGCAGTCCTAGAATGCGCAGTTGTAGGTGTGGCGTCGGAAGAATGGGGCGAGCGGGTTGTGGCGGCAGCCGTTGTGCGTGATGGAAGCGGAGTGACCGGGGACGAACTCGTTGCGTTCGCGAAGGAAAAACTTGCTCCTTTCAAACGACCGGAGGCGGTCCACTTGATGGATGAACTGCCTCGAACTTCAACCGGGAAATTGCTCCGCAGAGATCTCATTCCGATGCTCGAAGAGCTGGGTATCTGACCGCAATGACCCGGCTCCTCGTAAGAGGACGGGTTCATACGCTTGATCCCACCCACCCAGTCGCATCCAATGTTTTGCTGCGCGACGGAGTAGTTGACGCGGTCGATTCAGACATTCGCGCGGATTTCGACACCCTCGAACTTGATCCGGGGGACACGCTTCAGCCTGGATGGCGCGACGATCACGTCCACCTTCTCTCCACATTTGCGAGTCGCTGCTCATTCGACTTGTCACATTCGGATTCAATTGAACATCTGTTGGAACGTCTGCGTGATGCTCCGGCTGGAGATAACGGGTGGATACGAGCATGGGGGTACGACGCGAGTTTTCTGGCCGAGAAACGTCACCCCACTTCTGGCGACCTTGATCGAGTTACACGAAACGTGCCCGCTGTTTTGCATGACCTGACCGGACATGTTGCTGTAGTTAATACAGCCGCGGCGAGGGCTTTAGGAATTCAAAGCCTTGAAGACGGGATTCTGGTAGAGCGGCAAGACATTTTGGTTCGAACACCGAGACTTGCGCCAGCAGATCTCACCATTGCGGCGCAGGAGCTATTTAGTGAGTGGCGCCGTAACGGCCTCGTGGCCGTTACGGACGCGACCCATACCAATGATCTAGGCGCGATCGGGGTGTTAGGAGAAATCAGCGAGCTGGCTGGTGCTCCCCGCATCACTGCAATGGTGGGCGCAGATCGACTTGATGGGCTGCAATATGACCAAACCCGTTTCGGTATAAAGGTCGGGCACGCAAAGGTGATGCCAGGCATCGCGGGCGAGACAGAACTTCATCAACTTGTCCGAGGTGCTCACGAAGCAGGCTTTCCTGTAGCGATTCACGTCATGGACATCGATGTCTTGGAAGAAGCATTGCAAGCCTTAGGGGCATCTAGCTCAACCGTGGTTACCCCTGACCGACTCGAACACTGTTCCTTGGCGCTGCCGGAGCAGTTAGATCGCATACGCGAGCTAGGAGTCTCGGTTTGCACACAACCTTCATTCCTCTCTCGTCGGTTGGCTAAATACCTCACGGAACTATCAGCAGCGGAACACGAATGGTTGTGGCCACTCGGATCGCTCATCGAACGAGATATCAACGTCACTCTCTCCTCAGATTCACCCGTGGTCCCTGCGGATCCCGAAGAGTGGATCGAAGCTTCAACCAACCGCTCTCTAGGTAGTCATGAGGTCGTTACTGAAGACTTAGCGCGACACATGGCTGCCGTGTCGATGATAACGCCGGGTCTCGCGGCGGACATGTTGGTTATCGCTAGCGACGCTGGGTACCGACCCCTGGTTGCCGGGGACTGACTATCCTCCCGCGCCGGGAAGGAGAGTGGCGAAATGTCTGGGCCGATGCATGGAATACGAGTGGTCGAATTAGGACTGTGGGTCGCTGGTCCAGCATGTGGAGGAATCCTCGCCGACTGGGGCGCCGAGGTCATCAAAATTGAACCGCATGAAGGAGACCCGTTTCGGGGACTCGGATGGTTATACGGTGACGACGTCAATCCACCGTTTGAGTTGGACAACAGAGGAAAAAGCAGCCTGGCGCTTAATCTTCGGACCGAAGCAGGATTGGAAGTAATGCATCGCCTTCTCAAAGAAGCCGATGTGTTCCTCACCAATTATCGTCCGGGAGGTCTTCAGCGCCTTGGCTTGGACTATGAAACATTAGGGAGCCGCTATTCCCGACTCGTATACGCGAGTGTTACCGGTATGTCTCTCCGAGGGGATGAGGCTGATCGACAGGCCTACGACCTTGGAGCGTTTTGGTCGCGTTCAGGCCTCGCCCACGCACTGAGTTCGGGAGGCGATACTCCTCCGGTGCAACGAGGTGGGATGGGTGATCACATGACTGGGCTAGCCGCCGCCGCCGGGGTATCAGCCGCGCTATTTCACCGAGAGAAAACAGGGCAAGGTCAACTCGTCGAGGCTTCTTTAATGCGTACCGGAACATACATGCTTGGTTGGGACCACAATGTCACGGCAACCAGCGGTGAAGACGTAGTGGTGAGGAGCAGAGATGAGCAGCCCAACCCGCTCATTAATTGCTATCGGTGCGCCGACGGAAAGTGGTTGTGGATGCTCGGTCTTGAAGGCGAACGACACTGGCCTCAAGTCGTGGATGCCCTAGAAGTCGACGGCTGGCTCAATGATCAACGTTTTTTGACCATTGAAAGCCGCATGGAAAACACCGCAGCGTTGACCGCTGAGATCGACGCCGTTCTTGCGACTAAAGAGAGAGAAGAGTGGGGTCGAATTTTTGATGCAAAAAATGTCTGGTGGGCGCCTGTGCAATCCAGTTTGGAATTATTGCACGACCCGCAAAGTCGAGCCGCTGGGTGTTGGATCCAAGTTCCGACAGGGGATGGAGAAACGGTCGAAATGGTCGCGTCACCAGTCGACTTTTCGAAAACAGATTGGGCCGCTCGCAGCGCAGCTCCGCTGCTAGGCGAACACACCGAACTAGTCCTACTTGAGCTCGGCTTCGATTGGGTTGAGATCGAGGATCTGAAGGACTTGGGAGCGATTCCATGACCCACACGGCCCTGGAGTCGCTGCTTGTGATGGAAATAGGGGACTCGGTTGCAGGTGCATACGCAGGAAAACTTTTCGCCGACTACGGGAGCGAAGTTCATGTCGTTGGCGAAGGCCCACCGATTCCAGGGAGCAGTTTTTTTCACACCTCCAAACACAGAAGTGGTCCTGGCTTACTCGGTGAGGCAGACATCATTATCCAATCAAGTACCACCAATCCGATTGGGTCGGTGTACGAACCATCGCATCCTCAACAAATTGTTCTCCGAATCTCCCCGTTCGCGTTGTCAGGCCCATACGCAACATGGCGATCAACGGATCTCGTAGATGCCGCCATTGCGGGACATTTGCGGTTGAGTGGCAGCCCGACACGCGAACCACTCAGCGGCGTCCCTGATCTCGTTCACATGGCATCAGGGGTCACGGGATTTATTGGTGCGTTAGCTGCGCTGATGGCGAGAGCTCGGACCGGCCACGGTCAAATAGTTGAGACCTCCCATCAAGAAGCCGTTGCTGCCCTGCACCAGTTCAGCCTCCTCCGTTACACCCACAACGGTGCGATTCTGAATCGAATGGGGAATCGGTACAGCGGCCCTGGAACTCCGATTGGTGCTTACGAATGTGCCGATGGATGGATCGGGTTAGCTATCAGCCAAAGTGACCAGATGGAGCGACTCTTGGAAGTTGCAGGTCTCGCTCATCTCCTTAACCATGAGGGAATTGACACGATCTACGACGTCATGACCAATCAAGAGCTGCTCGACGGAGAACTCATTCCCTACCTGAGAACGCAGCCGCGAGCTGATCTGGTTGGACTCTTTCAAGCTCTACGACTCCCGGTGGCACCCATCGCAACTATGGAGGATCTGTTAACTGATCCGCATCTGGAGGATCGTGATTTCTGGGAATTAGATGCTGATGGGGTGCGCGTGCCTGGGCCCCCTTTCCAAATTAGTGATCACAGTTGGTCGATTCGGCCAAAACAAAAGCATGGGTCTTTCTCGTCGGCGGAAGAACCGCTCGACCGACTGAAGGACGGACCACTCAGTGGGATTCGGGTATTAGATATGACGCGTGTTTGGGCGGGGCCGCTTGCCGCGCGAATCCTCGCTGACTTGGGGGCTGAGGTCCTAATGACCGAAGTTCCGTGGACGCGCACACCACGCGAAGTTCCTCGAGCCCTTGTCGATTCGACGCACTTTTTTCCAGAGGATGAAGCTGGAGATTGCCCATGGAACCGCAATGGTTTTCACAATAAATACGCGAATAACAAGCTGTCCGCCGTCATCGAATTAGACAAAGAGGCCGGAAGAGAACTTTTCGCTGCGTTAGTTCCGAAAGTTGATGTAGTCATCGAGAATTATGCCCCTCGAGTAATGCCAAACTTCGGCTTAAGCGGCGAAGCCCTCAGGGCACTCAACCCAGATCTGACCTACGTAACGATGCCCGGTTACGGCAGATCGGGTCCAAATAAGGACTGGGTTGCATACGGTCCAACGATTGATGGACATGCGGGTCATACATGGTTGACGGGGTACCGGAACGAAATCCCATGGAAATGCGGCATTGCGTGGCCTGATCCCACAGCCGGCATGCACGCTGCTGCTGCAACCATTGTTGCGCTGCTTGATCGGCAGTGTTGTGGGATAACGGGCCAAACTGTTGAGGTTGCGCAGGTAGAGACGGCGATCAACATGATCGGTCAGCATGTCGTTGCGTCCCAGCTTGGCGCCCCCAGCAGTAGGTGGGGTAACCGTCGCCCCGGGCGCGCCCCTCAAGGCGTGTATCCCTGCAAAGGTGAAGATCGGTGGATTGCGATCTCTGTTGTAGACGACGCTTCCTGGATGGGTCTGTGTGGAGTCGCTGGTTGGAACGACCTCCGAAAACTCGATGCTGACCAAAGGTGGGAACGTCACGACGAACTAGACGATCGACTGTCCTCGTTCACAGCTAGCCAAGAGGATCATTCGCTAATGATGGTCTTGCAGAACGCGGGAGTGCCTGCGGGGGCGGTGTTCGACGCGGCCGATGTTGTCAATGACCCCCAGTTAGAAAGCCTTGCGTTCTTCGTCCCTCTTACCCACCCAGAGGCAGGTACACACGTGTGGCCGCGCTTCGCAGCTCGGCTGGAACTGACTCCCGCCACTATGCGTAGGGCCGCAGCGACAATGGGCGAGCACAATGAATACGCCTTCCTTGAACTCGCCGAGCTAAGTCGTTCGAAGTACGACGCGCTCTTGGAACAAGGAATCGTTCGCACCGAACCACCAAGGTAGTTCCTTGACCTCAAACTGTGGGTAGATCCTTAAAGCTGTACCCGCGGCTTCACAAATTCGACCATTTCGTCGATCGCATCTGCGGCCTCCTGGAATAAGCCCACGCACGCGTGCCACACGTGAAACATCTCCGGCCACACTCGTAATTCCACGTGCACTCCCGCGTCGTTAGCCTTTTCAGCGAACCGCTGGCTGTCAGACAAAAGCACCTCCTCGTCACCAACTTGGATTAGAAGAGGAGGGAGACCTTCAAGATCTGCATCGAGTGGTGAAGCAAGCGGGTCATTGATCGGAGCGTCGCCAAGAAATAGTTCTCGTATTCTGGGCATTCCCATCGCTGAGATCGAGGAATCATGTCCTTCATTCGCCACCATGCTTTTGCCGGTGAAACCCATGTCTAACCAAGGAGAAATCATCATTGCTGCCGCCGGAGGCTGAATGTCTTGATCGCGAAGCGCAAGGAGACACGCCGCGGTAAGACCCCCTCCAGCTGAATCGCCAGCGAGCGCGATCTTTCCTGGCTCATAGCCCTGAGCGACCGCCCACTTATAGGACGTAACAGCGTCCTCGACCGCGGCGGGATGAGGATGCTCCGGAGCGAGTCGGTACTCGACTGACAGCACCCGACATCCGGAATGCAGGGCGAGATGACCCGTCAAGTTTCGGTGACTGGCAATCGAGCCCCCGACATATCCGCCGCCGTGAAAGTAAACGATTAGATTCTCGTCGGTCGCTCCATCAGGCTTTTGCATCTCCGCTGGAACCCCAGCTGCATCAACCATGCTGCCGACTACCTGATTGGGCAGGGCTCGTGCTGTTGCATCCTGGTTTGCTCTGAACTTCTCGACATTTATGGGGCGGTCGCTGTGAACGAGTCGCGATGCGATGATGTCGCGGATTCGGTGGTATTCGGGACTTGCCATAGCACGACTCCTGGTCTTAGCTCTGCGCACGACTGACCCTAGTCAAACTAGATTCGCGCCGTCTCAACTCACACGGGGGAGCAATGCTTTTAAACGACAAAGTGACGATCGTAACTGGCGGAGGATCTGGAATTGGTGAAGCCACCTCGCACCGCTTCTCGCGAGAAGGAGCCGCTGTCGTGGTTGCAGATCTGCGCTTGAGGAAAGCTGAAGCCGTCGCGGGAAGGATCAATGAGAATGGTGGACACGCGATTGCAGTCGAGGTAGATGTCTCAAAGTCAGAGTCGGTTGCTGATTTAGTTGACATCACTGTTTCACGTATGGGTCGCCTAGATGTCATGTTCAATAACGCGGGAACGCTGAGACCTGGGACAGTCGTAGAACTCGATGTTGATGATTGGGATCTCGTAATGGGTGTCAACGTTCGGTCCGTCTACCTGGGCGGCAAATATGCGATTCCGGTCATGCTTGACTCTGGCGGCGGCTCAATCATTAACACCGCCTCGATCTCAGGATTACATGGGGACGGCGGAGCAGTCTCCTACGCGGCGAGTAAAGCAGCGGTCATCAATTTGACCCGAGCAATGAGTACGGATCACGCGGCAGACGGCATTCGCGTCAACGCAATTTGTCCGGGAACGATCGAAACTCCGCCGGTGCAAAGGATGATGACAGACCCAACGGTGTTGGCGGCGAATTTGCGAGCCCATGCCATGGGACGATTGGGACGCCCGGAAGAGATCGCCAACGTCGCCGCCTGGCTTGCCAGCGATGAGTCTTCATTCGTCACCGGCGAAGCGATAGTTGTTGATGGTGGTCTCCGGGCACAATCCCCGTTAGGCCGCTTGGCTGACCCGCGGCCAGAACACTTGAGATGAAAGTGTCTGAAATGAAACTAGGGCGAATGAGGTACGAGCTTCGCAAACCAGCCAAACTCCGTTGGTGACGAACACCCGGGGTGGAGATCGATCGGATGACGCGACTCCCGAAGAAGTGAAAAACGCGCTCGCATTACCTGACTACCGACGGCTATGGATCAACAACTTGATCTACATGTTTGTGAGCAACGCCCAACGTTTCGCTATCGGCTGGCTCGTACTGGACGGACTCGGGGGTAACGAAATCCGCCAAGGCATGGCGGTATTCATGTTGGGTGTTCCTGTCGCCTTCATTGTCATGCAAGCCGGGGCTCTAGCTGACCGCGTTGACCGACGCTCATTGTTGATACGCAGTCAGGCGGGGTTGCTTTTGGTCGTGCTTGCCACTCTGATCTTGCTTGGTTTAGATCAACTCACTTATTCATGGGTGCTTATTCTTTCTGGCCTCTCTGGAGTAGCTCAGGCGTTCGGGCAACCTGTACGCCAAGCACTTATCCCACTGTTGGTTCCAGAACGCCTTCTCATGAATGCAGTAGCGCTTAACGCGCTGGCGATGACCACCAGCATGATCCTCTCGGCTCCCTTGGTGAAGATTGCTGGCGACCTATTTGATTTCGAAGGGGTCTACGGATTGCAGGTCGTGATGCTCATCGTCGGTCTTTTCTATCTCCGACGTTTACAAACCCCGCCTGTTACCGAGAGCCCGAAACGTCGATTGATTCAGGAGGCTGCATCGGCGTTGCGTCACGTTGTGAATGACCTGCGTCTACGTGTCCTTTTCCTTCTGCTCGCCGTTGCCTCAATCAGCGTCAACGCCGCGGTAATGGTCACCATGCAAGCGAAGGTCAAAGAAGAACTTCTGCGTGATAGTGGTGACATGGCTTACCTGTTGGGGGTCATGGCGGTGGGTATCGCAATCACATCAGTTGTTGTTATGCGAAAAGGGGATATGAAACGCAAGGGTGGCAAATTTCAACAAGCCATGATGTGTGGTTCCGCTCTAGTAATTTGTATGGGCCAAGCTTCCTCGTTCAAAGTTCTAATGCCTCTCTTTTTCTTGATGGGGCTTGCCGGCGGCTTCTTCATCACGATGAACCAGGGGCTTATCCAATCGGCCACACCCCGAGAGCTAATGGGTCGCGTCATGGGCCTTTACCTACTCGTGCAGTTTGGCTTTATGCCCATCGGTGCTCTTGGGCTTGGTTGGGCTGCCTCTCTGGCGGGGCCCGGCAACGTGGTCTCCGTGTGTGGTGCTGTGTCCCTATTAATAGTCAGTTGGACCCATTTCGCGTTTTCGACCATTCGGAACCTGGACTAGCGTCGAATGCCTTAGGGGGTGAACCACGTGATTCATTCGATTCACGCGTCGATAGTTGACGCAAACTGGGGACCATCAGTCGTTCCGCCCCCATACGATTCCTTGAGTGCCGAAGAACGGCAAGAACATTTGGCTGCCCACCCGCACTCATTTCTTCACGTCACCCGTTCAGCAGATGCCAGCCATGGGCACCCGACAGAACATCGTCGACTCGCGAATGAGGGCGCTTCAGCGCTGACCCGTCTTATCTCAGAGGGCGCGTATTCAGAACCTGGTGAATCCCAGCTATTCCTGCAAAAAATCGAAACTGAAGGAATTGTTCAACGTTCGATTGTCGGAGCGATACACCCCGGCGAAGAAATGCTGCATGCACACGAAGATGTTCATCCGGGTCGCGTCCGCGCACTGACGGCTCATTTCCGTCAGGTGCGCTCGATGTCGAGCCCGGTGGTAGTCACCTCGCGTGAGGAGCACGTAGATCTTCGTTCCTTCGAAGAATCTGGGCACATGTCTCCCATCAGAAATTTCACGGCAATTGATGGGACCCAAATCACCCTCTGGGAAATAGACACCGAAATGGGCGCTCTTGCGTCGCCGCTGTACATCATCGATGGTCACCATCGAGTGGCTGCCGCGAGTGAAGCTCGATTTGAACGGGTCCTTGTCGCGTACGTTCCCCCCTCCGAGTTGCACCTAGGCAGCTTCGACCGCGATGTTGACGAACTTGCAATTTTACCTCGGCGCGTCGTGGGCCTACTTTCTAAATGGTGTGACGTTCGTGAAGTTGCTTCGCGGGCATTGGCACAACCAACTGAAAAAGGTGAGTTGGGGTTCGGACTTGGAGACAAATGGTTTACTGCTCAACGAAGAGATATAAGCGGGCTCGACGCCGAATTCCTTCACGTGACACTTCTTCCCGAACTTTTTGGCATCCATAGCCCTGATGACCAGCGGCTGTCCTACCGACCAGCCGGCTCCGGGCGACGAACTGCGCCGGTGACTGTTTGCCTAGCCCCGGCCGAACTTGAAGATGTATTTCATAGCGCTGATTTGGGGCGTGTCATGCCTCCCAAATCAACGTATTTTCTTCCCAAAGCGCGTTCGGGGGTGTTGGTTGTTTCCTGCCGACCTTCCTAGTTCTAAATTCCAAACAGATTCCGAGCGTTATCACCGATAAACGCACGGCGGTGTTCAACGGGGAACATCGCAACCAAATCATTCAGATCATGAACGTACTCAGGTGTGTGGTCGGCATGAGGAAAGTCGGACGCCCACAAAAATCGGTCGTAACCAAATCGCTGAGCGAGCGAGGGAATGGTCCGCTCGTCGGGATCGCAACTGATCCACACCTGCCGCATGAAGTACTCACTTGGTTTCATCTCAAGCGGGACTCGCGTTCCCACGAAAGTGTGAGCGTAGACAGCATCGATTCGATCCAGCCAATAGCCGATCCATCCGCCCCCAGATTCGAGCACCAAAACCTTCAATTCCGGGAACTTGTCGAACACTCCGTAATCGAACATCGTCGTGAATTGGTGACGCACACCGTCAGAAGCAGTCACAGAGGCGGTGAGCCGGAGCTGTTTAACATGCTCCCAGGTACCCATTCTCGCGCCCTTGGTCCACTGAGGCTCAAACGTCGGGTGTATCGCGAAAGGAACCCCCAGCTCTTGTGCTGTCGCAAACACAGCGTCATTATCGGGGTGCCCGAGCGGGATCGCTCCATGGGTAAAGGGAGCCACATAACAGCCCTTAGCTCCGTCTTTCACGGCCCTTCGGAGTTCTAAGGCAGCAGCGGCAGGATCGCTCAAAGAAAGATGTGCAGTTGGGATGAGACGATTTCCACTATCGCGACAGAAATCAACCACCCACCGGTTGTAAGCCCGCGTGTAAGCCTGACTTAATTCTGGATCTTCTAACTCCGCCTCCCACAGCAAACCCACGGTGGTGTAAATGATCGCCGCGTCAAGATTTTCCGCGTCAAGAACCTCAAGCCGTTGGCGCGGATCCATAGAGCCGAACGGAGCTTCGTGGAGATACGTGCGATCGGGGTTGCGTTGGATGTCTGCCAAATCGGCGGCTCCCATCGCCCCCAAGGTCGCAGGGAAGCCTCTTCTGCTCATGGTGCTCCGCTGACCACCGATCTCTAATTCTTCTAGGCCGTTCTCGTCAACGCGGATCCGGAGAGCTCGATTCTTGTATTTCGCCTCCAAATACTCGTCCCACAAGTCGGGAGGTTCAAGGATGTGGCCATCGGCGTCAACCGCGCCGTCGTGCCCAATCCGGTGAACCTCATGCATTTCTCGATGGGGTAGCCCCTCACGTTGAATGGTCGTTGCCATCGTCGCCTCCTCTCGGTAATGGTCATTCTTTCAGAGAGTTGCCTCAACGGGCAGATGCGCCTCCGTCGACCGTCAAAGTCGTGCCGCTGATGTGACTAGCCCTGGGTGAGGCTAGAAAGGCGATTACATCAGCGCATTGTTGTACCGTCCCGGGCGCGGGATCATCTGAGATGAGTTCCTCCCAACGGTCTTCGTCGCCTAATTGGTCGATAGCTTCCCGACGCAAAATATCTCCCATGCGATCGGTCACGATCAAACCAGGGTTAACGCCAAGAACCCGCACGCCTCTTTGAACGCTGCGACTTCCTAACGCTGCCGTGAGTCCCACAAGCCCGCTGTTGCCAACCGCTCCTGCGATATATGAAGGTTGAGGGCGAACTGCCGCGGCGCCGATCACATTGATGATGACCCCGCTTCCTCTCGCCTCCATAGCGGTATAGACCTCCCGACAGATGTTGATATAGCCGAAAACTTTGAGATCCCAAGCATCTCGCCACAGACGTTCATCGATTGTCGAGATGTCACCGGCTGGAATAGCGCCAGCATTATTGATCCAAATATCGACCTCGCCCGCGGCGCCGACTAAAGCTCTCTGGTCTTCGCTTATTGACAGATCAACCGGATGTGTCGACACCTCAACGTTTCCAGCGGTTTCAAGAACTGAAGCTTTGGCCCGGCGAAGATTCTCCTCGTCCCGTGCCGCTAACTGAATGTGACAACCTTCTTGAGCCAAAGCCATGGCACAACCAAGCCCAATGCCCTTAGAGCCTCCGGTGATCAAGGCTCTCTTACCTGTCAGTTCAAGATCCATGACTGGACGGTAGTGCGGCCAACGAGCACGCACCCTCGCGAGTAGGCGACAATGCTGGAGTAGCGGAAGGGGAAAGCGATGAACGGAACACTCGAATCAAAGGTCGCAATTGTTACTGGTGGAGCGAGCGGGATGGGGCTAGCCACGGTAGAAAGGTTCCTCAACGAAGGCGCTTCGGTCGTAATTGGCGACTTGAATGCCGATAACGGGCGCGACGCTGTCGAAACGTTCAGCGCGGCAGGTTACGCAGATTGCGTCCGTTTCACCACGACGGACGTTTCGGTAGAAGACGATGTTGCGGCCATGACCGAGCTCGCCGTCGACGCATTTGGACAGCTAGATATCGTCTTCAACAACGCAGGTATAGGAGGAGCGTTCGGTCCAATAACTGAACTGGATGTCGACGATTGGGACACGACTTTCCATATTCTGGTGCGCTCGGTGTTCCTTGGAATTAAACACGCAGCTCGAATCATGATTGACCAGGGCCGGGGCGGGTCGATAATCAACACGGCTTCAATCGCTGGTATGGGAGGTGGGGGCGGCCCTCAGGCTTACTCGGCCGCGAAGGCAGCTGTGGTGAACCTGTCCAAAACCACTGCGATCGAACTAGCCCCGCACAACATCCGTGTTAACGCGATATGTCCAGGTGTTATCTTCACACCCCTCATGCACAGTGGTAATGAAGAACAGGCCGAGGAAGTTATCGCTGATGTTCAGCCGTTAGCGAAACGCGGCGAAGGAGCCGACATAGCCGGGATGGCACTGTTTCTTGCAGGAGATGACTCCCAGTTTGTCACGGGCCAAGAACACATCGTGGACGGAGGTCTCCTTGCAAACGGACCTCGTCTATTGGGTCGTCTCCATAACTCGAGAAACTTGCATCGAATGACCGGTATGGCGTTCGGTACTAGCGGTCAGACAGCGACCTTTCGAAGGTTGTAAACCCCCAACAGCGCACACGATTTCTAGCGTGACCCGTTACTGACCGAGAGAAGTCTGATGGTCTGGGTGCGCGATACTCGCGAGAAGCTCCGCTCGTTCTGCGAGCGTCTTCCCTCTCAACTCGACCGCTCCATATTCGGTTACGACGACATCGGCTAGATAGCTAGGCAGGGTGGTAGGCGCGTCGTCTGCTAGCCGACGAACAATTCTTGAAACGGCGCCGTTGGCGGCGGTAGACGGCATAGCCATTATTGAGCGGCCCCCGGTAGCGATAGAAGCGCCAAACGCGAAATCAGGAGCACCTCCTGGGCCCGAAATAAAACGGCCAGAAGCAAACTCGCTGTTGACCGCACCGTCTAAAGCCATTTCGACGGTGGATTGTAATGCCACAAAATTTCGAATCGATGCCATCCCCGGAATGCCATGAGTGTGCGCCCCGCGTGCCAATCGAACTCGCGGGTTGTGATCTACCCATTCGTAAAGTCGTTTCGTTCCCATAATTTCGGCGGCTACTGAAACGCCTTCGTCGCACCCTTTGTGAAGGTTGTTGATAGCGCCGCACTCAACAAGTTCGACACAAGCATCGTTAATCATTCCCCCATGCAGTCCGAGATTGTTGCGTGTTCTTAAGCTGGATAGAACGGCGTCTGGCACCGCGCCAATACCGAACTGAAGGGTTGAACCGTCCGGTATAAAAGGACTTACATGCTGCGCAATGGCCTCAGCGATAGGGTCAATAGTTGCGGGCTGAAGCTCGGACAAAGGTTCGTCAATTTCCACGAGGAAGTCGAAGTTCTCGATGTGGCATTCCCCGTCACCATGGACATAAGGCATTTGTCGGTTGATTTGTCCGATCACCAACGGCGCTTCCGCAAGAAGCGATACGTGACCCCCTACGCCCGTGCCCAAACTGCAGTCGCCACTCCCATTTGGGGGACTGACCTGACAAATTACGACGTCTGCTGCCAATGGGCCGCCAGGTGCGCAAATCCCGTCGAGATCGGAATATCGGCCGGGAACGATCCCGAAATAGGGATGGTTAAGAACGTCGCGAATTGCGCCTGTGGCTTGCAGTGTCAACCATCGAAATGGTTGGCCCAGATGATCTATAGGCGCGGGCCGTTGCAACAGGAACGCAGAAACGAACTCCAGACTTTCGAACATTTCACGCCGGTCATCTATTCCAACCAACAACCCGTATGGGCATCCTGAACCCTGGGCCACATATACCCGACCGTGGTTTGGGATCGCATTAACCGCCTCGTCGACGCTGACGGGCTTGCCTTCACGATTAGATTTCATGACAACTCCTGGCGATTTCAGTCAAGCAAGGAGCGACTGATCACGACATCTTGGATCTCAGTAGCGCCGTCTACGTAATGGGTCAACCGAGCAGCGGCGAGATGACGAGGAAGCGGGTGGTCTCTCTTAGCGCCGTTTGCTCCCATGACCTGCATGCACGAAGCGATTCCGTTCTCAGTAACACGGGTCGAGAATTTTTTTGCATGTGCCGCTTCCACCCCCGCGTTACGGCCCTCTTGCAGCGTGAGAGCGGCGCGGTAAGTGAGAAGGCGGGATGCTTCAAGATCAGTAGCGACGTCTGCAAGCTTGAAGCGGACTCCCTGCAAATCAGCGAGGCGGCCTCCGAATGCTAGGCGACCACGCACATAATTTGAGGCTGTCCTCAGCCCGGTTCGAAGCATTCCACAGCACATGGCGCCCACTAACACCCGAGCTAAATCAATTCCTTCCATAGCGGCACGAAAGCCATCTCCAACAGGTTGGAAAAGGGACTGTGCCGGCACCCTACAGTTTTCGAAACGTATGCTGTTAGCGCCCAACCCGTGGCCACCTAGCAGTTCATAACCTGGCGTCTTAATTACACCAGAAGTGTTGGCGTCGATGAGAAAGGTTGCGATGCCTCGGTGGCCAAGGGAAGAGTCTGTCTGGGCGTAAACAGAGAGAACATCAGCGTCTGTGCCATTGGTAACCCACGCCTTCTCGCCGTTGAGAACCCACTCACTCCCATCGGTAGTCGCAGTTACTGCTATCGCCGCCGCGTCAGATCCCACTTCAGGCTCGGTTAACAAGAACGCACCCACGAGACTTCCCTCCACCAGCCCGGGTAGAACACTCTCGCGGAGCGTCCCTGTGGCCCCACGCCCAACCGCACCGGCCAAGTTGTTATGGCAAACCAAAGAGAAAGCGATAGCGAAGTCGACGGCGGCTATTTCTTCTAACACCCGTGCCAATCCAAGAACGCTGATGTCTTCCCCGCCGTCGGCAGACGATACAAGTAGCCCGGTAAGCCGATGCTGGCCCGCGCTGTCGAAGGCTTCTCTCGCGAATCGCCGCTCTGTTTCCCAAGACTCAGCTCGAGGCGCAACAAAATCTTGTGCCCAACCTTGCGCGCGTTGAACTGCTCCAAGATCACTCTCATTTAGACCTGCATCGATATTTGATTCCACGCTTGGAGGGTAGCGCCGTTACCGATCCCCAATCGTGCTCGATGATGAGAGCCAAACACTCTGCTTAGTGAGGACGACGTCAGGAACGAACGGCCAAACGGAGACCTCTGTTCGGCCGTTCCTAGTCATCAACGTGCTCTGCCCGGATCATTCGAGTGGGGGTGTACACCATCACTATTTCTCCATCCTGGTTGAACACCTCGTTGCGAGTGGTCACAATTCCTCGATCTTGTTTCGAAGTAAGCCGTGCCTCGGTCACTTCAGCGATGACTTGGAGAGTGTCATTCACAAAAGTCGGTCCTTTAACTTGTACCTCGGCACCTAAATACGCCATGCCGGTGCCAGCGATCGCTCCTCCGCTGATGACTAACCCTTCCGCAATTGACATCACCAAACTTCCAGGTACAAGACGCCCCGAATAGCCGGCCCGCTCCGAACCCGTCGCGTCAAGAAACAAACCTTCGACAAACCCGAACTGGGTGGCGTAAACGACAAGATCTGTTTCCGTAATAGTGCGCCTCGAAGTGCTCCAACGCTTTCCAATCGGAACCTCGTGGAAAGTCCATCCACGATGCGGCCTCGGCGGTAGATCACCAATCATTGAATCCTCCGATGCTTTACTTCCGGTGACCGTAGCCCGCTAATTAGGCGCAGACCCCCATTCTCCGCCTACCATCGAATCGTTGCTCTATAAAGGGGGAGTTCGATGGCAGATGATCGTCGCACCCATCGTTCGCATGTCAGTTACATCGACAAGTCGCGCGGCTACTACGGAGCCCAGGGCTACCCGCAGGCCTACCAATGGGCTTACCACCACGACGTTCCGTTTGCAGCGCTTAAAAAACCGCTCGCTAAGTGCCGCATTGGACTGGTCACTACATCGTTTTTCGAGCGGAACATCAACGAGACAAGTGTCGCGGGCACCGGCACAAAGGAACCATATGCAGCGCTTTGTAGCGACGCATTAGGAGGCCTCTACAACAAAGATCTCTTCTGGGATAAAGACAACACCCACACCGACGACCTAGACACGTACCTGCCGATCAACCGTCTACGAGAATTTGCTGCCCAAGGCAGAATTGGCTCGCTCGCTGATCGTTTCTACGGAGTGCCTACTGACTACAGCCATAGAAGAACCACTCGCAGGGACGCACCGCAAATACTTGAATTCGCTCAACAAGACGAACTCGACGCAGTAGTCCTAGTCCCGCTCTGACCCGTATGTCACCAGACCGTGAGTCTGGTTGCGCGACACCTTGAAGAAGCTGGCCTCCCTACCGTTGTTGTCGGAAGCGCAAGAGACATTGTTGAAGAATGTGGAGTAAGCCGATTCGTGTTCACCGACTTTCCTCTAGGAAATCCGACCGGTAAGCCCGGAGACGTCGAGATGCAGACAACCATCACTGGCATGGCCTTAGATCTCCTGGAACGTGCCTGGCAGCCCCGAACGACAGCGCAGACCCCTTTCGTGTGGGACGCCGACTGCAATGATGATTGGCGTCAGCATTTTATGAAGGTTGACGACTCCAACAGAACGGCTCTCGCGGCCGCCGGAGACGAGCGCCGCGCCGCTCAAGCAACAGCTAAAGCCGAAGGTACGGGCAGGGGTTGACGAGTGGCAGAGGGTGAACGGGGCATCCGCTTGGAGGGTGCACCAGAACCGCACAAGATGATCGCCGCAACTGGCGGAGTGCACGTTGCGGCCGATATTTACGGCGACTCAGGTCCTCTCGTGATCCTGCAACACGGTGGCGGGCAAACGCGTCACGCATGGAAAAGTGCTGGCCAGATGCTCGCCGACGCCGGCTACCGAGCTATCAGTCTCGATGCCCGAGGTCACGGGGACAGCGAATGGGCTCCTGACGGTGATTACTCAAATGACGTGCTCGTCGATGACCTCGTCGCAGTCATTGAACACTTTGGGCAGCAACCCATTCTCGTTGGGGCCTCAATGGGAGGCGGCACTTCTCTCACTGCGGTGGGTGAAGGACGTGTCGACGCAATCGCGTTGGTGTTGGTCGACACTGCGCCGCGCATTGAAGTAGCTGGTGTCCGCAAAATCAGGGACTTCATGCGCCAAGCACCAGATGGATTTTCATCCCTTGATGAAGTGGCTGAGGCGATCGCTAACTATCAACCCCATCGAAAACGACCACGCACACTCGACGGCCTTGCAAAAAATGTGCGTCTTTGGTCCGATGGCCGATATCGATGGCATTGGGATCCAGAATTTATGCAGCGAAAAAGATCCATCGCGGATCGAATACCCCGTCAAGAAGAGGCCGCCAGAAATGTTCAGTGCCCATCTCTGTTAGTGCGGGGAGGACTCAGCGACGTGCTTTCGGAAGAGGGCGCCGACGCCTACCTGAAACTGGTGCCCCATTCTGAATATTCAAACGTTAGTGACGCCGCTCACATGGTCGCAGGTGACCGCAATGACATCTTTGTCGCTGCAGTACTCAAGTTCCTGTCTGACGTCGCGCCAGCAAAATAGGTGGAGTCTCGAAACCCCTTAGATGCCTTATGGACCAAGTGACGCGGAACCTCACATATGTATGTGTCGACTACGAGATCGTGGGTATTCCTCAAAGTGTCGAACCAACTGAGCTAGCGACAGAGATTTTCGAAGCCAAGGGGGCATTAATTGTTAGTCACGAGTCGGCGCTTGTCGCGTGCTTTGACGATCCGGCAAATGCAGTAGAAGCCGCCGTGGTTGCCCAGTGGAGAACTCAACGTGACATCAACGACCCGGGTCGAAAGATGCGCATCGGCATACATCTGGGCGACCTTTCCCAAGCCTTGGCGGTGTTGGGATGTTCGAACGGTAACCAGATCGTCTTTTCGGGACAGATCGACGCCGCGACAGGCGGAACTCTAGATGCGCGACCCATGGTCCGTGCCCAGCTCTGGCCCGACGCTGAACCAGTGCAACTATGGTTATCAACGGACAGTCGACCCGACATTGATGGTCGACCCCTGCGACTTTCGACATAGTGCAACTATTCGTCGAAACAAACCAACGGAAGTAGCTTTTAGAGGACTCACGGCAGAAGGAGAAACATCATGCCGACCGACGCTCGAGTGGTGGTTGTCCCTCAAGAACAGAATCAACCGATAGAAATAGTCGACTTAGCCCTTCCTGATCCGGGACCCCACCAGGTAGTGGTGCGACAGTTCGCTTCAGGAATATGTCACAGCCAACTTCACGTAATTCACAATCCTCGACAGGCGCCCGTTGTATTGGGTCACGAATCAACAGGCCAAGTTGTTGCTGTCGGAACGTCGGTCGCAGATCTGCAACTCGAAGACACCGTCATGGTGACTTGGGTGCCGAAAGATCAGACCCAGGCTCGCCGCCAAGGAGGTATCGCCACTGTCGATCTCCCCGATGGCCGGACCGCGACAAGTAGCAACGTCTTTACCTGGGCGACACACACCATCGCTGATGAGATGTATGTGGTGAAGGTCCCGGATGACATTGACCGCGAAGCTGGCAGCATCATCGGATGTGCTGTCATTACTGGCGCCGGCGCGGTGCTACATACCGCAAAAGTTCAAAGCGGCGACAGCGTCGCGATAATCGGAGTCGGGGGTGTCGGCCTATCAGCAGTAGCTGCTGCAGCGCACCTCGGAGCAGATCCAATCATTGCTGTCGACTTGGATGACGACAAGCTTGACTTTGCAAAAAAATTTGGAGCGACTCACGGTGTGAATGCTTCACAGATCGATCCCGTTGCAGCTGTGCGAGACCTCACCGCTGTTGCCGGCCAGTTCGACGTCCTGCGACAACCTATCGCTGGGGTCGACTACGCGTTCGACTGCATCGGGCACGCAGTCACGATGCGACAAATATCTGAAATGACTCGCAGCGGCGAGTTCGGGCAATCCAAAGGTGGAACCGCTGTGCTGGTAGGGGTACCGCAGACTCCAATCGAACTGGACAGTCGACACATGTTTATCGGCGAACGTTCGTACATTTGCAGTTTGGGCGGTTCATGTGCGCCGGGAGAGGACTTGCCCAGATTCATTGATTGGCACCGTCAAGGCATTCTCGATCTCGACGCCCTAGTCACTCAACGCTATTCCATAGACGAAATTGGACGCGCGGTTGACGATCTAGAAAATGGCCGCGTAGCGGGACGATCAATACTGGTGTTTGATTAAAGCGATGACACCAAACAGTGAAGGAGATGTGCCGAGTCTCGAAATTCTCCAAAGTCGTGCTCAAATCGTTCTTCGAAGGCCGGATAAACGAAACCGCTTGGGCCCCCCAGACTTAGAGGCGGTAATGGCTCATTTGGCGGCTGTAGAGGCAGACCCAACGGTACGTAGTTTGACGATCGAAGCTCACGGCCCATCCTGGTGCTCTGGCTATCACCTAGGGGCCCTCGCACAAGGAGACCGACCAAAGTTCGGATTCGGTGAAGTGTGCGACGCTCTAGCGAAAGTCGCAATGCCCACGATTGCGATCATCAACGGCAATGTGCACGGCGGAGGTACCGACCTGGCTCTGGCCTGCGATATGCGGTTGGCAACGAGTCACATTGCCCTGGCGATGCCGGCCACCCGAATAGGACTTCAGTACTACGCAACAGGGTTACAAAGATTCGTTGAACGTATCGGCCCTTCCGCAACGAAACGCATTTTCTTGACAGGAGAGACCATAAGTGCTGATGAGTTGCTTGCTATGGGCTACCTCACCGAAATCATCGAACCAGACCATTTGAACTCTCGAGTAGTCGAGCTATGCAAGGCCATTTCTGAATTGGCGCCGGACGCAGTGAAATTGACGAAGCAAGCGATTAACGATCTGGCTGGAGTCCACCCGGACCTCGACAAAATCCAAGCAAACCACGTGGCGACGACACGATCAGCAGATCACCGCGAAGCTATGAAGGCGTTGACAGAAGGACGTTCGCCACGGTTTGGAAACAGCTAGCCGACATGAACCCAGGCCACTCTGCTACATACAAGGCATGCCTGAAGTCCTACCCACCATCATCGCGGCGGACAAAGTCACGTCGTGGATCAGCGAACGTGCGGAAATTAATGAAGCGCTGACGTTTACGTTGATTGCCGGCGGCAGGTCGAACATGACCTTTGTCGTAAACGATGGTGACCAGGCCCGATTTGTTTTGCGACGCCCACCTACCGGTCCGCTTTTGCCTTCCGCTCATGACATGGCACGGGAATACCGACTAATGCATGCGCTTCGTGACAGTGACGTGCCGGTTCCTGAAATGGTTGGTCTTTGTCAAGACGAAACGATTAACGGCCGCGACTTTTACGTCATGCATTACGTCGACGGAATTGTCGTCCGAGATATAGACATCGCCACTGAAATGGATATCGCGGCTCGAAAAGCCATGTCGGAATCGCTAATCGACACACTCGCAGCATTGCACCAAGTCGACATTGACGAAGTTGGACTCGGCGACCTGGCCAAACGCAGCGGATACATAGAACGCCAAGTAAAACGGTGGTCTGGTCAATGGGAGAGCGCACGAACCCGTGATCTGCCCCTGGTAGATGCCGTTGCCCTCGAATTGATTCAGTCAATGCCCGAACCGAACCCCACAACCATCGCCCATGGCGACTATCGGCTATCTAACTGCATGGTTAACGCAAAAGGGTCATTAATAGCCGTCTTGGATTGGGAACTCTGCACTTTGGGCGAACCAATGGCCGACCTAGGCGGGCTTCTCGGATACTGGCACGACCCGCAGGACAAAGACCCTGACGGGGATGCAGAAAGCACCGGGTTGCCAGGCTTCCTTAGCCAAGACGATTTGGCATCACGCTATGCAGCAATCATGGACTCGGAGATTGAGTCCATTACTTACTATCGAGCGTTTGCACAATGGCGTCTAGCGTGCATTGGCGAAGGTGTGTATGCCCGATACCTCGCCGGCCAACAAGGCGAACAAAATGAAGACATCGATCTAGAACATATGAGGGACTCGGTAAGAGAGCGAGCAGAGCGAGCAGCCGAACTCCTAAACATGATCTGAGTTTCTCTGACTGCGAGAATTAGCCGACCGAAAGACTGAAGCTACCGGCCGTGCCGTAAAAGCCTGCCGCTGTAAGTCTCGGTCTGCGAGTCGTCTTCTATGGTGATCTCACCATTCACGATGACGTTGCGATAACCGGACGCTCTTTGTATTCGGCGCCACTCTCCACCGGGAAGATCATGTACCACTTCCATTGGTAGGACTTTCAAGTTCTCGGGGTCGTATACCACGACGTCAGCCGGACAACCCTCCCTAATAACGCCTCTGTCTCTAAACCCGGCTAGCTGTGCCGGAAGAGAAGACAAACGCCGGTGTGCCTCTTCGTACGTGAGCCATTCGTTGGTTCGGACCTGTTGGGTAAGAGTTTCGGTCGGATAGCGCCCGGCGGTAAGAAACTTCGTATGTGCTCCCCCGTCCGAAACCCCAAATAGCATGTGCGGGTAACTCACTACGTCACGAAGCAGATCACTATTTCCTTGCGGCGGAGCAACGAAAAATAAGGTATCGAGACCGTCTTCGACCGCGATATCGAGCATCACGTCGACTTCGTGCTTTCCCGCTACCTCTGCAGCTTGAGCGACCGACATTTCTCGGTACTTTTCTGTACTCTCCGAGCGTGGAGAGAGGATTGTGACAGTGCCTAGCGGAGCGGTCGCTGTCGACGGCAGATTGTCCTTCAAAGCTTGACGCCGAGCGGGGTCGGAGAATTTGGCTAAACGTTCCTCCTTATCGCCCATACATGCTTCCATCCAAGCTTCGGAGTCGTCGTAAAGACTCCAATCCTCTAGGGTGAAAGTGAATCCTGCGTCACTCGTGACCCCCTGGCCGTATACCGGAATGCCGCGTTGTCGGCATCGTTCCAGCCACTCAATTTGACGCTTATGCACGTGAGGTTTGGCCTCGAACGCTTGCACCACGTTGTGCAGCAGGGGGCGACCGCTTATGGACGCGATCTCTTCGAGATGTGCGAGGTCGTGTTTGATGTCATCGGTTGTGAGGGTCATCTGCACGACACCTTGATTGCGTTCAGCTAAGACTTTGGCTAGCACCCGCGCGGTTTCGTCATTCATCATGTCGGTGGGCATGGGAGTGCCATCCCAATCGCGCTGTACCGCCGCGGGTCCCGTCGGAGGAAGTCTTTGAGCCGACCATCCGCAGCCACCCGCGTCCATCGCCTGCCTTAACAAATTTGCTAGTTCCGTATGCTCCTCGTCGGTGGGCATTCGACCCGCTTTGGCGTCGTCCACCCCGAGTACCTCCAACAGCATCGGGCCAACTGGCACGTAGGGAAGAATGTTCATCGCCTTTGCCGTCCGGTCCAAACTGTCTAGATACTCAGGGAAAGTCACCCAATCCCACGGCATACCTTGTGCCATAGAGTCGTAGGGAATCGCTTCTACCCGCACCATGGAACGCATCGCGTATTCGCGCATTTCCGGTGCGACTGGTGCGAAACCGAATCCGCAATTTCCGATTGCTACTGAGGTGATGCCATGCCAACCAGAAAGCGTGCAGTAAGGGTCCCAAAAGATTTGAGCGTCATAGTGAGTGTGTAGATCGACGAAACCGGGCGCGACGTGCATGCCGTTACCGTCGATGACTTGGGCCGCGTCTCGATGGTCGACTCGGCCGATCGCGACGACGCGACCTTCGGCTATGCCGACATCTCCGCGTACTCGAGGAGCCCCACTGCCATCAAAAATAAATCCGTCCTTGATGACAATGTCGAAGCTCATCTCTGGCCGTCCCCTGGGAATGATTGGCTACGAAACAGCGTAGATCCGGATAATCCGGTCATGTCGACCTAGCGCAATTTGTTAGAACGGGTCCCGTTCTATTGCGAGCACAAATCGCCCAAGTTGATGGGTTACACGATCCTGATGAACATTTATATGCAACGGCATAGCTCGGAAGTCCCGGTATCTGCGTTCGAAACTTCCACCTTCACGGAGCCCGTTACCTCCTTGGGTTCGTTCTAGGAGCTGCATCGCTTCCGCCAACTGTTCGACGCTCATTGACACAATCGACATTTGACGCAAATAGTCAGCTTCGTCGGGAACAATCCCCATTTCGATCCTTTTATCTAACTCCAGACAAGCTGCTTCCACCGCGGCCCGAGCGGAGGAGAGCAGGGCAGCCACACGCCCGATGTTGATTTGGGCGGACGGTTTCTCAACCATCTTGCCTCCCATAATCACCCGCCGTTCTCGAGTTGAAGCCGACGCTTCTTGTAATGACCGACGAACAAGCCCTACCGCCATCCAACCTAACCACAGGTCTGAAATTCCGACCCAATCTTCCCTATATCGATGACTAATGACGGGTACGGTCCGCAAAGATTCCGCTCGATTGGCGCCGTACCATTGGACGCAACTGTCCAATGGGACTCGAACCTCGCTGTAGTGCAAGTCATCAGTGGCTGATGCGCGAAGACCCGAACCATCCCAGGTTGGTTCAATCTTCAGACCCTCAATTTCTGCTGAGACAATTGAGAAACGCAAATCCATGGGTCGAACTAGCTGCCCCTCGTCGTCGACGACCGCGAAGACGACACCACAATGGTCCGCGTATCTGCTGCCGGTGCCGAAAGTAGCTGTGCCGTTAAGCACCGCTTCGTGGCCCTCGATGCGGCCATGAACGCCGCTGCCAGCGCCCGCCCCGAATGAAACCCATTCGCCTTGTTCCACGATGCGTTGGAGAAACTGGTGATGCTCAGGACCGAGGGTTCCGACGAACAGATGAAACACAGCCAGGTGGTTCCACAAGCACCACGCAGTCGACGGACATCTAGCCGCGACAGCTTCTAATTCACGTCCCATCGCAAGGATTGATGATTCAACCCCTCCTATCTCAGACGTGGCCGCCATTCGCATCACGTCAGTGCCGCGCAAACTTTCGATCACGTCGCCAGCTACCGTTCTAGTTCGGTCAGCATTTTCGGCTTGGGCCTCTACGGCATCCAAAACCGGATACACCAAGAGGTGTGTCTCCTCGCTAGGTAAGAAGTGGGCGACAGGATCACTATCCATACACGGCACCGTACTGGAGAGCGTTAGGTTGTGCCGATGCATGAGCGAAATGAGGCGTCATCGAAACGGACCGCGATTCGACGTATGCCCGACCGGGGTTCTTACGATCGAGAGACAATTCATTCAATATTGGATGAAGGATTGCTTGCGCATGTCGGAATGACCACCGAACAGGGTCCGGTTGTTATCCCCATGCTTTATGGACGCGAAGAAGAAAGCCTATTCCTTCACGGCTCTCCGGCAAGCCGACTGCTTCGCGATGGACGTGATGTCGAGTTATGCGTCACCGTTAGCCTCGTGGACGGACTCGTCGTAGCCAGATCCTTATTTCACCATTCGATGAACTATCGGTCAGTTGTCGTGATGGGTGAAGCTTCGCCTGTCGAAGATCTGCGGACACGCGCTCGAGCACTCGATGTCATTAGCGACCACGTAATTCCGGGGCGCGTCGCAGGAACTCGACCTCACCATGAAAGCGAAGTGAGAGGAACCTTGGTTCTATCAATGAGCATCACCGAAGCTTCCGCGAAGATTCGCACTGGACCACCTGTGGACGATGAAGAAGACCACCAGCTCGACACCTGGGCCGGGATTCTCCCGATCGGCATCGAAGTCGGAACGCCTATACCTGACCCGCAACTTAGGGATGGGATCACAACGCCTGCGCACATCTCACAGTGGAGTCGGTAGCGGCTAATCGGGAAGGTGGGGGAGTACCTCTTCTCCGAATCGTCGAACTGTTTCTTCCAGTTCGCCGTCAGATATGCCGCCAAGGTCAAACATGAACAGTTGTCTGTTGTGTCCGAGAAGTTCGTGTAGTTCACCCATGCGGTCGATGCACTCCTGAGAACTTCCAGCGACTGCTGGACCGGATAGAAATGATTCGAGGTCGAAAGGCATTTGAATCCTGCCGCCGGTGTTGTCGCTAACGAGTTGATCAACGAAATTCCAGTAGTGGCCGTAGCGGGGGACGAACCGTTCTCGCATGTCATCGTGGCTTGAACCAGCGAAGGCATGGCAACAGGAGCCAATGAGGATGCCATCAATGTCTCTGCCGGCCTCCTCCCAGGCTTCCTTATAACGCGCGACGATGGGCACAAACATTTTTGGATGGCCGAACACTGAGGGAAGCATCAGATGGCAGCCGAGTTTCGCCGCGAGTAAAGCTGACTCCATCGACCCGGCGCCGATCCAGATAGGAAGGTCCCGTGTTGGCCGTGGACGAGTGGTTACATTTTGCAATGGTCCACGAAACTGCCCCGACCAGTTGACGTCCTCTTCGCGCAATAACGTCTGCAGCAGACTCAATCGTTCCTCAAAGATTTGTCGCGCATCACGGACCTCTAAACCAAAAGCTGGGAAGCTCCTGCTGAACAAGTTGCCGCGACCAGCGACGATCTCAACGCGACCCGGAAAGAGATTGTCAAGCGTGGAATAGTCCTCCGCCACGCGTACAGGGTCGAGCGTGGGAACCAGGGTTACCGCCGTTGACAGAATCAGATTGGGCACGCGTTCTCCGATAGCCGACAAAACAACTGGAGGAGAACTCAGCATGTAGTCGTTGAAGTGATGCTCGCCGACATGCACCGCATCGAATCCGGCTTCTTCAGCCCAGATTGAATACTGAATTAGTTGTCGGTGACGGTCCGCCTCGGACAACGCGACCCCAGTTACTGGGTGAGGCAAGTTGTCTCCCAAACTAAATGCTGCCGATTCCACGTTGCTTTCTTACTGCTGATTACCTGTTCCGGCCAAATTGGCCATCAGTCGGACTGCATCATCCTGGGTGGTGACAATGCTGATGCCGGTTAGGCCACTATCCGCCCACTGCAAGAATCGTTGGCTTATTCGATCTGGAGAACCATACAACCCGGCTTCATCTACATATTCGTCGGGGATCGCTTCGGCTGCCTCGGTCTTGTGTCCATCTAGGAACAACTCCTGTACCCGCTCTGCGACGTCCGGATAGCCGCGTTGCACCATGTGTTGGTTGTGAAAATTGACATCCTTGTGGCCCATCCCCCCTGCATAGAGAGCGATGTTGTCTTTTGCTCGTCGAAACACCGACTCCACGTCGTCCGTGATCTGCACTGGACACTGAGCGATTATTTCAAAGTCTTTCCAGCCTTTGTCGACCCCGTTTCGGCGTGCCCTTTCAAAACCCTCTTCGATCCACGGACGGAAATAATTCATTCGCCCAGGCACGAAATGCATCGGTAGCCAACCATCACATAACTCCGCGGTTAGTTTCACCGTCGCTTCAGAGCCACTTCCCAACCAAATCGGAACATCTGAGTTCGTATGCAAGATCGACATGAGTGGTTTGCCAAGACCCATCGTTCCCTCACCAGTGAACGGCAACTGATACTCGCGCCCTTGGTGAGACACTGGTTCCTGACGTTCGAAAATCTTCCTCATGATCTGGATGTAATCCCGCAACCGCCAGTACGGCTTGCCCCACGGTTGTCCGTACCAACCCTCCACTATCTGCGGACCCGAGACACCGAGTCCCACAATCATTCGATCGCCACCGGCAAGAGCGTCAATAGTCTGAGCTTGCATGGCAGCCATAGCCGGTGCCCGACCCGCAAGTTGAATAATTCCCGTGCCCAGCTTGATTCGGTCAGTGTGGGCCGCGATATAGGCAAGCGGAGTCATGGCGTCTGACCCGTATGCCTCCGCGGTCCACACCGAGTGGTAGCCCAACTGCTCCGCTAACTTGATTCTCTCCATTGGCAGATCTACACGGCCTCCCGAATAGCCGAGCATCAATGCAAGTTTCATAAGTTTCTTGATCCGATCTGGTCATTATCACGAGGCGGTGGATCCTCCGAAAGCGCTGCAGTCGTCGATATGGCAGGCTACGCCTTAGCAGCCCCAGGAGGAGCGAGAATGTCCCAAGCACCAGGTTTTGTCACCTCGAGGTCGTGACGAAATGGAGCCGATAATTGGTTACGCCCCGGAGATCCCCACTCAGTTTCCCCAATTGTCCTGGGCGTGTATTTTGATCGAAGGTGTCTCCAACGGTCCTGCTCCGACGGAGCTAACTGCGAAGATTCGGTCCGCGGAAGCAGAAGTTCGAGCCGCTCTGCAGTCCACGCCGATCGCGGAAATCTCGGCGGTAGCCGCTTGGCGCCGCGTATTCAGCTCCTTTGGAGCGAAACCCACAAAGTATCGAAACGCTCTAGAGGCGCTTCTCCGCCGCGTTTCGAAAGGCGAAACCTTGCCTTCCATCAGCTACCTCGTCGATGTCGGCAATCTTGTTTCCATCAGCTGTCGAGTGCCGTTAGGGATATTCGACGTCGATCGCTTCTCGGCACCAGCGAAAATCGGGTTCGCGACCGGTGGCGAACGATTCTCGGACCTTGGGTCCAGTGAAACCGACCGTCCTGAAGTCGGAGAAGTGGTGTTCACTGACGCCGAGGGCGAATTGATGACCCGTCGTTGGTGCTGGCGTCAAGACCGACGCTTCGCATCGCAACCTGACACTCGACGAGCGCTCGTAATCGCAGAAGCCCATCACGAAGAGGGACCGAACGATGTCGCTGCGGCTACACAATTGTTTACCGAACTCGTTGGAAGGTTTTCCCCAGAAGTTCTAGTCACAGAACTCTCAGCCCCCGTTTTGGGAGAAAGGTCAGTTGATTGACCTGTCTCTGCCCTCCCAGAAGGGTGCCCGAAGCTCACGCTTGAGAACTTTCCCAGGGCCTGATTTGGGCAGCTCTTCTGACCGGAACTCCACCGATCGTGGGAGCTTGTATCCGCCTAGCGACGTTCGACAAAAATCGATGAGTTCAGCGTCAGTCAAGCTGGCGTCGCGTGGGACAACTACCGCGTGAACTTGCTCCCCCCACTGTTCATGAGGAATCCCAAAGACCGTTGCTTCCAACACGTTGGGATGCTGATAAATGATCTCTTCTACTTCGGAGCAGTAGACGTTTTCTCCACCAGAAATAATCATGTCTTTGGCACGGTCAACCAGATACAAGTAACCCTCATCGTCTAGATAGCCGATATCTCCCGTCCGGTACCAGCCGTCCTCTAAAGCAGCAGCAGTCTGGTCGGGTTTGTTCCAATAGCCCTGCATGACGTTGGGCCCGTTAACCAACACCTCGCCAGCGTCACCCGCCTCCGCGTCAATCCGCAAAGACACACCAAGAGACGGATGTCCTACGGACTTGCCGCGAGCGGTGCCGATGAGGTTCTCCTCGTGGCGGAGGCCGGTTACCAAAGGCGAGGTTTCAGTAGCGCCATACAAGTGCAAGAGTTCGGCACTTGGGAACTCCTCATGTGCGCGTCGCAGTACTTCGGTTGCGATTGGGGATGCCCCGTGAGCGATCAGCATGACGCTCGAAGTGTCTCGAGGGTTCGACGCTTGTGCCTCTATCAACGCCGCGACCATGGTTGGGACAGCCAACGTGGCGGAGCAACGGTGTTTCTCAATGAGGTCCAAGCACAAATTCGGCTCGAAGGCGGGAACCACAACTTGGCAGATACCCAAAGCGATGCACTGGAGCACTGAGTTAGATCCCGCGGCGTGGAACATAGGTGCGACGACTAGATATGTGTCCTCACCATCGAGAGGCATTGTGATCTGACTATGCAAAGTGTTCGCAATCAGATTTCTATGGCTCAGCATCACACCTTTGCTTCGGCCAGTAGTTCCACCGGTATAAAACAGACCAGCTAGGTCATCTTCCTTCATCTGAGCGAATTCAATAGGTTCAGATGTTGACAGGTGATCCTCATATTCTTGGAGACTCAGCACTTGTTCGACTGAGTTACGTAACTCACCCGGATCCTGATCGGTAATCAAAATTGTTACGGCCCCATCCTCTAATGCGTACGCCAATTCGGGTTCAGCCCAACGGCTGTTCAACGGCACCACCACTCGTCCGGACGAAGGGACACCTGCGTACAACTCAGCGTAAGTATCTGAGTTAGCGGCCAAGAGTGCCACTCGTTCTCCAGAACCAACTCTGAGACCATCAAGAACACTGCCCACTCGCCGGCACCTATCGACGAACTCACCGAATGTTCGTTCTCGGCCTTCGCAAATAAAGGCGGTTTGTGAATTGTGTATCGCCTCGGCGCGTAGCAAGGGATCAGGAATGGTGCGCACGGGTGGCCTCCGATCTGGACTGTTCGGGTCTATGTTTGCCGCTCAAAGACGTCAGAACAATCCCAACAGCCAATATGTCCGTTAAGCGATTGAGAGCCCACCATCCACCACAAATTCGCTGCCAGTGCAATAACTGCTTTCGTTAGATGCCAGCCACAGCACTAGTTCGGCCACTTCGGTTGGACTGGCATTCCTGCCCATCGGTACGTGAGCGGTTGGTTCAGTGAACCCTTCTTCTGTGAACTGCTCAAGCATGGCGGTATCGATAAGCCCGGGATGAACCGAATTCACTCGAATGTTGTGGCGGGCAAGCTCGTGAGCGGCCGACTTGGTCATGCCCCGCACCGCCCACTTGCTTACCGAGTAGGAGAACTGAAATCCGACTCCCTGTAGGCCGGCGACTGAAGAAATGTTCACTATGGACCCTGAATGTTGCTGTTTCATCACGTCAGAAACCGCCTGCATCCCGAGAAACACTCCAGTGCAATTCACGTCCATTATTCGTTCAAACTCTTCCTGCGAAGTCCCAGTCATGCGGTCAAATACCAAAATGCCCGCGTTGTTAACAAGTACATCAATGGCGCCTTTTTCGTCCAGCACGTCTTCGATGAGTTCGCCCCAGGCTTGCTGATTCGTTACGTCGAGATGCCTAAAAGTTGCGGCGCTGCCTATCTCGGTCGCCAAATCTTCACCTTCGCGATCGAGGAGGTCGGTAATGACGACGAACGCCCCCTCGTCAGCGAAACGTCGTGCCTCAGCGGCACCTTGACCGCGCGCGGCGCCCGTGATGATGGCCGTTTGGCCCTCTAATCGAATACCCATAGCTCCAGTATTGGTCGCGAATCCGGGCCGCGTCATCAAATTCAATGACGTAGCGTCCACTCTCGGACGACGGTGGAGGACATTAATGATTAATCAAGTGGACCGACTAGCCGCAGGACTTATGTTTCCCGAGGGTCCAGCAATCGGTTCAGACGGGGCTCTCTATGTGACCGAGATAGCGGGTCAACGTATTTCTAAAATTTCGGAAGACGGGACGGTTTCAACCTATGCCGACACTGGAGGTGGACCGAACGGGGCGGCGTTCGACGCACAAGGCGATCTTTTAGTTTGCAACAACGGCGGGAAATGGCCATCCGATGTTCCTTCAACATCTGAGGCCGGTGAACCCGAAGGCGGGCCGGGGCGCATGCAGCGGGTGACCGCAGAAGGTGAAGTCATCGAGGAACTCTCAGAAATTGATGGAATAGCTCTGAATTCCCCTAACGATGTCTGTTTCGACGCACATGGTGGCTACTACTTCACTGACCCAGTGTGGAGCGGACTCGTTGGCGGGGACAGGGCCGGGGGGCCGGTGTGCTATGTGAACTCCGAAGGGGAGGCATCTCGAGCAGTTACGAACGTCGCTTTTCCCAACGGCCTAGGTGTCCGAGCAGATGGGAAGGTGCTGATTGTTTGCGAGTCCCTAACTGGGATGCTTCTGAGCTACCGAATTGAGGAGCCGGGAATTTTGAGTGAGACGCCGAAAGCGAATGGGATGATCGGACGGAGATCGGTGCCTGACGGATTCTGCTTCGACGCATCCGGACGGATCATCGTGGCTGGCCATGGTTCGAGCAACCTATTCGTGCTCGACGGGCAGGACGGTCGCCCTATCGAGATCATTGAGCTTCCTGACGCTGGACCGACGAATTGCTGTTTCGGAGGAAAAGACCTTCGCACTTTGTTCGTAACTTCTTCTGACAAGGGATACGTCTATGCCGTCGACTGGCCGATTGAAGGAATGCCCCTGCTGCAGGCTCAGTGATCGTGGCAGTTACGAGTAAAGCTGTCGATTGGAAGTGTTGGGTTTAGTGGCAATGGTCAGTGCTGCTCGGTGGAACATCAATAGCGGGGTTACGTTCGAAAAAGCCATCGGGAACCAACAAGAATCCGGCGTACTCAGTGGGCATCACTGGATAGTCCTCAAGTCGGGCGTCGTGGGTAAGTCCGAAACTGTGCCAAACCGTGATGTCAGTGTCAGACACTGGGCGATCTTCCGCCGTGTACTTAGGCAGACCCTCGCCGGCGTTCCTTTGCGTGGGGTAATCGCCAGCTGCATATCTTTCTGCCTGCACGGTGGGCGTCACCCACAAATTGTTTTTAGCAAAAGCGGCACGTTGGCCGTGAGGTGAGTCCGCTGAGGCGAACATGGTGGGTGTCGAGGACGGCAATAAACGGTAAGCAGTTGGACGTCCTAGCCGGTTCGTCTTCTCGGAATGTTCGATTCTCCAATATCGACTGCTTGCCGAGTTGGTCTGTCGCATAGCGGACTTCTCGCTAGTAAGTAGAGTTTCTCGCGCGGCGAAAGCGGTGTTGTGAGGATTACCGGGACCGGGAGACAAGGCCTCTGTATTGACCTCCACGACGTTGTTGGTGTTTCCATCAACAGCCATATCCAACCGCACACAAAACATATGCTGATGAATTGGAGCTGAAACATTAGGCGCTACCTGTCGAGCGAAAGTCAGGTCATCACCGTCGCGATGTGAACGTGTGGTCAGAATGCCAGTCAATTTTATTTCGAGCTTGATAGATCCGTCGAGATGGAAATACCAAAAGAACCCGTATTCGTAATTACCGACCGTGTGGATACTGCTCACCACCAGACGTCGTGACCGACGTACTTCGACTTGTTCCGTCAGCATGTCGGTGTGTTTCCAGCCGATCCCGAAATCTTCCTCGTGAACACAAATCGCATTGTCGGTGCCTACAACACTCCCGTCGTCAAGCATCTGAACTGCATCGAGGTAGACGATTTCGCCAAGGCAATCACATCCAAGTGTCAGCGAGTTCACCGTCATCCCGAGCCCATATTCGCCTGAGTCGAGAGCGTGCTTGAAGGTCTGACTCGGTCTGGTGTCGCCGTAGGGAACGACCATTTCTGCCAGTGAGGCCCGGTCAATAATTGGCCGTTCGATGCCGTCTTGCTTGTAGGTAATTTGGTGTAAAACCAAGCCCTCGGTGTCGTCCATCACTACTCTGAAACGCCATTTTTGCCAGCACAACTCGTTGTCTTCGAGAGAGAAACTCACTCCTTCAGGTTGAGTAATTTCGACCGGTCGAATGTCTTCCCTGAGCGGCCCGTAATCGTTGACCACGGAGTCAACGTCGTAATTTCCCCGCTCGGTAGCGAGTGGCCATTGATCGAAATCTTCGATATGGAGGACCTCCAAGGTGTCGACATCAACGTGGATCATGAGCCCGTCGATCGGAAACGCGTATCCGTTGTCGTGGGGGGTGGGACGGTGAAAAGCGATGCATCGTTGAACACGTCGACCATTCTCGAATTCGAGTTGGTAATCCCCTGTAGGCCATGGATCAATCTGCATCGTCGAGGCGTCAGAAATCCCGCGTTTCGCTAGTGCCGTTTGGAAACCAGGGTCGGAAGTGACTGCTCCCATTACTTTGAACAATTCGACGAATCCGACCCGTGGCACTACGTCGGGGATCATCGCCCAGCGGTCCACCTCGCCGCGACTTACCGACACCGTGGCCTCGTACACCTCACCCTCATATCGCACCACCAGATCTAGACGCCGATCGATTGGATCTCCAGCGTTCCAAGCGGCAACTTCGGCTTTGGGTGGTTCGTGGATGCAACAACCGTGAAATGTTGCGCTGTCGTCAATCCGGCCGGATTCGCGCAGTATTGCAACGCTGGTTTCAATTTCCTTACCGGTCATCATCGAAAGTGCATGCATGAGGAAACCTTAGAGGCCAGATAGGGGATAGTCAGCCCGCGGTCGCTAGGTGTTATCCAAAGCAAATTCCTCTAGTCTCCAGAGTGCACGTTTGGGAGGATTCGAATGCTCGAAGTTGGAACTTCTGCACCCGCGTTTACTCTGCCTGACCAGAACGGTGAGCAGGTTTCGCTTGATGATTTCGCGGGTCAATGGGTTTTGTTGTGGTGGTACCCGAAAGCATCGACGCCTGGTTGAACTCTTGAAGGACAGGGGCTCCGTGATCGAGCTCCAGAGTTTGAATCAGCCAATGCTGTAATTTTGGGTGCCTCATTCGACACAGTCGATGACCAGAAGGCGTTCGCAGACAACTGCAGCTTCCCGTACCGGTTGCTAGCGGATTCTGAGCGGGTCGCCGGCACCGCTTATGAAGCTGCTCGACCAGCTGACCACAAAGCGGCGGGATTTCCTCGCCGAGTTAGCTATTTGATTAGTGCCGACGGATTAATCGCCAAGTCGTATGACTTCAAGGACTCGCCCGATCTTTCAGAACATGCTCAAGAGGTCTTAAACGACATCAACAATCTAAGTTGAGCGGCGGGCGTCAGGCTGTGCCATGACGCCTCAAGAAGAGCGGATATGTCGGCGACTTCAGCTGCTCTACAGCGACTCCGACGTCGACATATTGTTCGAACGGTGCAGGTCAGCGTTGGGAGATCCGACCCCTTCAACCGGGGGTGATCGTTGGTCTGAAAACGATGTCGTGCTTATTGCATATCCAGACCAGATTAGTGATCAGGATCAACCTCCTCTGGCCACACTTGAGCGTGTCCTATCGGAAGTGAATCACGCGTTTTCTACGATTCACATCCTCCCATTCTTCCCCTCAAGTTCTGATGATGGGTTTGCCGTGGTAGATCATTGCGAAGTTGCTGAAAAGTTCGGTGATTGGGGAAACATCGAATCAATCTCGATCAACAACAGGGTCATGGCGGACCTTGTATTGAACCATGTAAGCGCCTCTCACCGCTGGGTCGAGCAATTTCAAAATGATGTCGAGCCAGGACGCCGATGTTTGTTGGCCGCATCGCCTGACACCGACCTCTCAGCTGTCGTACGACCTCGAGCTACAGACTTGCTAGTTCCACTTGAGACCGTCAACGGTGTCAAGTGTCTGTGGTGCACGTTCAGCCCCGACCAAGTTGATGTGAATTGGGAAGAACCCGAAGTTCTTTTAGAAACCTTAAGAACGCTGCACCGTTTGCTTGAGGCCGGCGTCCGATGGATTCGGCTCGATGCCGTGGCGTACGCGCAGAAACGTCTCGGTACAACATGCATGCATTTAGAAGAAACACATGAGTTGGTTCGTCTGCTGCGCGATCTTTTGGAGTGGCGTTGTCCCGACGCTGTCTTGATTACCGAGACCAACGTGCCACATACAGAGAACCTGTCCTACCTGCGCGACGGAAAGCAGGCGCACCTTGCCTACAACTTCACCCTCGCACCTCTCCTCACACATGCGCTTATAACAGGTTCAAGTGAACAGCTCACCGCATGGCTTCAAACGTCAGAGCAGTCGCCTGAAGGGACCACGTTGCTCAACTTTTTGGGTAGTCATGACGGGATTGGAGTTCGCCCCGTGGAAGATCTGTTGAATGATTCCGAAATCGAAACGTTGTTAGCTGCAACCGAGCGAGCACACGGAAGCTGGGCGGGACATACAGCATCAGACCGGATTCGACCGTATGAACTCAATGTCGCTCCAGCATCGCTGCTTGGTCTAGAACGATTGCTCACTGGCCACACTGTTCTGGCGAGTCTTCGAGGAGTTCCGGCTTTCTACCTACCGGCAGTGGAAGGCGAACCTAATGATTTGGAAGCGGTCCGGAATAGTAGCTACGCGCGAGCCATTAACCGTCCTAAATCAACGATTGTGTCGCGAGCCAAAATGCTTACAGGTTCGCGTCGTTTTGCCCGCGACGAACTCGTGCGTCGTTTGGTGATACGTCGCCGCTTTTCTGCGTTTCATCCGGACGCTAGCCAACGTGTGTTGAGTTTGCGGCCGCCCTTATTGGGGGTTGTTCGGGGCGAAGGACCTGAGGCAGTGACGGTGGTCGCGAACCTCGGGTTTTCGAAAATCAAATATCGACCTTCCCAGCCGAGTCTGGATCTGCTCACAGAACAACGTGTTCGTGACGAAATTTACCTCGACCCGGGAGCGGTGGTTTGGCTCTCCACGGCCGACTTCAAATCTGCAAGACAGCCCGGGGATTTCGTCTCAAGCTGATCCCAAGCTGGTAAATCGACCGGTAAGGGAACGGGCTTCTCGCGAATTAATTTCGAAAACAATGCGACAGCGGACTCTTCTTGAGCGTCATCGAAGGGTAAAGAATTACTAATAGCGTTGGCTCGGTGAGCGGCGATAGTTTCGCTAGCTCTCCAGTCGAAATCCACTGCGTCCACAGCCGTACTGCCGCTCAGAGAAAGTGTTGTGCTGATGATGTCGCGGGCCATGCGGTGCAGACCTGACTCCGGGTGGTCCAATGAAAGACTTCGGTGCTTGTGGTCGTAATTGTCAGTGAGATCAGTTTGCGCGATTCGGCATTTAGAGGCCCGTGCTGCCATAAGCAAAGAAATATCAACTCCCCAGTGCTCGGGTATTGCTAATGAAGTTGCTGTCGACAAACGCGTCGCGAATTCTCCGGCGAGGGGATACCTGAATGACTGCAAATACGAGATGTCCTGGTTTGCTGGCGTTGACGAAGCCAAGGATTCAAGTAAGGGCCCTACCAACAACCGGGTTACTCGTCCGTTAAGGCCGTGGCGATCAAAACGGGGATAGAAACCTTTGACGAAATCAAACCCAAGTCGTTCGTCAACGATTGGATGCGCGAGTCTGGCCACAAATGAAGACTCGTAGGTGGAGATGTCGGCGTCATGAACGACGATCGTGTCTATGTCACCAAATGCCGCGACCGCTCCGATACAGCGCCACAGGTTGCTGCCCTTTCCAGGTTTGGGAGCGACGCCGACTCCATGGTCGAAAGCTTCCATGGCGGCGCTGTCGTTCCACATAACTGTGGTCTTCTGTGGGAGTGAAGCCAACAACTGTTGGGCATTAGTAAAAGAACTTTTGTTCGCTCCATCAATTCCCACAATCACTCTGCCTAACCACTCAAGGCTCGAAATTTGATTCACCATTTCAGGCAAAGCTGGGCCGTTGAACTCGGTAATCAAGCATGGAAGAAGTAACGCCACACGGTTCCCAACATCGGGGTCGGAAAGCGAAGAAGCGGCCTCTGACTGGGCATTCGTGGTTAAGCGGTGCAGCGTTGTGATGGGCCCTCGTTGCTGAAAGTCAGCCATGCCGCTCCTGTCGTCGGGCCTACGGTAGACGAGTAGTGCACCGCTTACGAAGGTGCCCGAGGTATCGTTCGACATGACCACGTCGTCCGCTTCGTTCCCTTCAGAGGATGAGAAGTTCGCTTTAGAGGGTCTTACCTTCGACGACGTGCTTCTCGTACCGGCGGCTTCTAGCGTTCTTCCCGACGAAGTTGACACGACATGCCGCTTCACGAAGAACATCCAACTGGCGATTCCGTTGGCGAGTGCTGCTATGGACACGGTGACAGAGGCCCGACTGGCAATAGCCATGGCCCGCCACGGTGGGATCGGAGTAGTGCACAGAAACCTTTCAGTTGATGAACAGGCCGACGAAGTCGACAAAGTTAAGCGGTCGGAGTCGGGGATGATCGTTGAACCTTTCACTCTCCCCCCGAGCGCCACTTTGGCTGATGCTGAAGCACTCATGGCGCGGTTCAAAATCAGCGGAGTGCCAATAACGGACTCAGACCGACGTTTGGTCGGCATTTTGACGAACCGCGATTTGCGATTCGAAACCGACGCCAGCCGCCTTATCTCGGAGGTCATGACCGTCGAAGGTCTAGTCACCGCCCAAGCAGGGACGACGCTGGAAGAAGCTCAAATAGTGCTCGGCAAACATCGGATAGAAAAGCTGCCGATCGTCGACGATGACTTCCAGTTGATTGGTTTGATTACCGTTAAAGACATAGAAAAGAAGATTCAATATCCCCATGCCGCTAAGGACGATCAGGGCCGCTTGCTTGCCGCTGCTGCCGTAGGCGTTGGTCCAGATGCGGATGACCGAGTCGCAGCGCTGGTTGAACGTGATGTTGATGTCTTAGTTGTTGACACGGCCCACGGGCACAGTCGCGATGTGATCGAAGCGGTCGCCAAGATCAAGGCCAACTACTCTGTCGATGTTCTTGCCGGAAACGTCGCGACGGCCGATGCTACGCGGGCCTTAATCGAAGCTGGTGCCGACGGAATTAAAGTCGGTATCGGACCCGGCTCCATTTGCACTACCCGAGTGGTGGCTGGAGTTGGGGTGCCTCAGGTCACTGCAGTGTACGACTGCGCCTTAGCAGCGGCTGATTACGGCATCCCAGTTGTGGCAGATGGAGGAATGCAATTCTCGGGTGACCTCGCAAAGGCGATAGCTGCCGGAGCAGACTGCGCGATGGTAGGTGGACTCCTCGCTGGTGTCGACGAGAGCCCTGGCGAAGTAGTCCTCTATCAAGGAGAGCGATTCAAGGAATACCGAGGCATGGGGTCAATTGGCGCCATGAAGGGCCGGGGCTTCTCAAAAGATCGTTACTTTCAAGATCAACGAGACGAGGATTTGTTAGTCCCTGAGGGGATTGAAGGGCGAGTCGCGTACAAGGGACCAATAGCCAATGTTCTCCATCAACTGATTGGCGGTCTACGACAGGCCATGGGTTATTGCGGCACGACAACTATTGACGAGATGAGAACGGCCACAAGGTTTATACAGATCACGGCCTCAGCGCTTCGCGAAAGTCATCCGCACGACATCATGATTACGAAAGAAGCCCCCAACTACCAGCTTCCTGCGTGAGCGAGGACCCCTGGCCTGGACCGATCAAATTCCGTGTGTTCGGATGGTCCGTGGCGTGCCTAATCGTCGCACTCTGTATCTATCTGGTGGCTATCTGAGCATCCGAGCTGACTGTTTAGAGTTTGACAATCTCCGTCAACTTCGTGACAGCTTCACCCGCTTCACGAGAAGCTTCTAGCTCAACAAAACCGCGAAACCGCCATTCATTGAAACCTTCCGGGTCGCACACGATTTGCTCAACGACCAGCCGAGTTTTCTCCCCAGCGGTTTGTACCAACCACTGAGCAGAGCGAGCATCAGCATCGGTGACCACCTCACTGAACTCTTCCCAATATGAACTAAGGACTTCTCTAACCTTTTCTGGGTCCGACAAAACACCTTCAGCTTGTTCAGCGATACCCGCGTAGTCGGCTTGAGCAAACAACTGAATCCACCGAAACGTGGCGTTACGGATCATCACTTGGAAGGCTCTGGTCTGCGTGGTGATGTCAATAGCCTGAGGACGGATCTCCTCACCTGGCTGTTCAGGGTTCTGAAGTCGTTCCCACTCATCGAGAAGACTGCTGTCGACTTGACGAACTAGCGCGCCAAGCCACTCAAATAAGTCCTCGAGCTCCGAAGTCCATGAATTATCTGGGACTGTTTTTTTCAAGCCCTTAAACGCGTCGGTCAAATATCGCAGTAAAACTCCCTCGGACCCTTTTATGCCGTAGTAGTTGACGTATTCGCGAAACGTCATCGCTCGCTCGTAGAGGTCACGCACAATAGATTTCGGGCGCAGATTTTCCTGACCCAACCACGGATGATGGACAGCCCACGCGTCAAAGGTCGTATAGAGAAACTCTTTCAGCGGTTTCGGCCACTCAACTTCGTCGAGCCGAACGAGGCGCTCTTCGTAGTCAACGCCTTCACGTTTGAGTTCTGCAAACAGTTCATCTCGTGCCTTGTCGTTTTGCCGCCTTAATACGACACCGGGGTTCTCGAGAACAGATTCGACCACCGTCAGTACGTCGAGCGCGTAGCTAATGTCGTCGCGGTCAAGAAGTTCCACGGCATCAGGAACGAACGGTGAAAGCGCCCCAGTGAGATCGAACTCCGCTTGCAAGTCGATGTTGACCCTCACCAAACGGTTTTGGGTGTCCGGTTTGTCAAGAGTCTCAACTATGCCCGCCGAAACAAGCGACCGATACATGCCAATGGCTTGACGAATGTGGATGCGCTGCTGCGGCCGTGACTCATGATTGTCAGTCAAGATCCGACGCAAAGCCGCACATCCATCTCCTGGACGGTCCAACACATTCAGCAACATCGAGTGTGATACTCGGAAAGTCGAAGAAAGCACCTCCGGGTGCCCAACGCGTAACCGTTCAAAAGTCTTTTCGTCCCAGTGCGCGTAGCCCCGCTCCGGGGGCCTTTTTCGTTGTACCTTTCTACGCTTCTTGGGGTCGTCAGCGGCTTTCTGCAACGCCTTTAGGTTTTCAACATGGTGTTCCGGAGCTTGGCACCAAACGAACCCCTGATTGTCGAAACCCTTACGACCAGCTCGCCCTGCGATTTGCTGAAAATCGCGAACGGTAAGGATTGCAGTCTCATGCCCATCAAATTTGCACAACTGTGAGAACAGCACCGTTCTGATCGGCACGTTTACACCGACGCCGAGGGTATCGGTACCGCAAATCAGCTTCAGCAAACCTTCCTGGGCTAAACGCTCAACCAGAAGCCGGTATTTTGGCAGAAGTCCTGCGTGATGTACTCCAATTCCCGCTTTCACAAATCGGGCTACGTCCTTGCCGAAAGGCGAATCAAAACGAAAACTGGAGATTTCTTCGCGGATCCTTTGTTTTTCTTCGCGAGTCAACACGTCCAAACTCGTCAACGCTTGAGCTCTTTCTGCCGCCGCTTTTTGAGTGAAATGAACGATATAGATAGGCGCCCGATTCATCTGGATCAGATCGTTAATTGATTCGAGGAGTGTCGTCTCGCGGTAGCTCCATTCGAGAGGAACGGGTCGGATGCTTCCGGTTACCTCCACCGCTGTGCGGCTGCCTCGACTTTCTAAATCATTGAGAAAAAATTTTGCGGGTCCGAGCGTGGCGCTCATCAAAACAAACCGTGTTCGCTGCAACTCCAGGAGAGGTATCTGCCACGCCCACCCGCGGTCTCGGTCCGAGTAGTAATGGAATTCGTCCATGACGGCAGTATCGACCGGGCTGTCGGATCCGTGTCTCAGTGCGACATTGGCCAAGATTTCTTGCGTGCAGCAAATGATTGGCGCATCGGGATTTACCGACGCATCTCCTGTGATCATCCCGACGTTGTCCGAACCGAACTCTCGACAGAGGGAGAAAAACTTTTCAGAAACTAGAGCTTTGATTGGAGCGGTGTACCAGCAACGTTTTCCGTCAGCGATGGCTTCGAAGTGGGCGGCGGTCGCGACTAGTGACTTTCCTGAGCCCGTAGGGGTCGTGAGAATCACATGGTGACCAGAGAAGACCTCGAGTATCGCTTCCTCTTGTGATTCGTATAAATCGATGTTTCCCTCATTAGTCCACGCGAGGAAGCCATCAAGCAACGTTGCCGAATCGACTTCTTGCGGGATATGGGTGAGTAGTCGTGAGTCGCTCACAATGCACGTAACTCGCGCAGGGCATCGTTTAAAAGGACGCCAGTGGGATCCACTCCATCTCGAACGTGCCACCAGTCTTGCCAACGGTCGTAGTCACCTGCGAGGTCTTCAGTAGATAGGTAATGCACCTTGCCCCAATGTGGGCGTCCCTCATACGAACGAAAAACTGATTCGGCGGCCCTGTAATACGCGGTTTCATCTCGCTGTACATCTTCGTGAATCGACACGGTTACAGTTGCTCGTCCTCGTGCTGGAGAGAGCCAAACGTCATCCGCCGCTACGGTGCGGTACTCGATTGGCCAGACAACATCTGGGTAGCTGCTTGAAAGCAGATGTTTAATATCGGCAACGCATGAAGGTCCATGCTCGGTCGGGATTGAATATTCCATCTCGGTATGCGGATCGAGCCGCTGATTGGGAAGAACCTCGAAACCCCACGCCAACCTTTGGCCTTCATCCCCCAGGGGGTATTGGCTGGGCTTTTCGGTAATGTCGATCGATTTGCAGATGGCGCGGTCTTGACCGGGATACCAAAAATATTCGAAGTGTCTAGTCGCAGTTGTTAGCTCCTCAATCCTTTCCATGACACTTTCGAAAGGTTCGAGCCAGCGTTGCTCCTCGAGTCGATAGGCCTCACGAACTTGCAGCGTAACTTCCAAAATAACCCCAACTGCTCCTAACGACAGCCGTGCCGCTTCGAACAGATCTGTTTCAAAATCGGGTCCGCAAGTGACCACTGACCCGTCAACGAGAAGCACCGATAATTCGGTTACTGCGCTCGAAAAGCTTCCGAGGTGAATCCCGGTGCCGTGAGTTCCTGTGGCGATAGCACCGCCGACGGACTGTTGGTCGATATCGCCTTGGTTCAATAAACCAAGGCCGTGTTCTAACAACGGTCGGCCGCAGGCGTGAATCTTGGTGCCGGCACGAAAAGTCGCGGTCATCGCGTCCTTGTCGACCGATACGAGGCCTGAAAGCGGACGAGTGTCAAGAATTACTCCGTCAGTCGGCAGCAAGGGATAATGAGAATGCGCAGTTCCGGCGGTCCGTACGCTCCACCCTCCGTCTCGTGCTGCCAATAGTTCGCTTCTAATTGCATCGACGGTGCCGACTTGCACGACGCGCCGTGGCTCTGCGGAGAGCTTTCCCGACCAGTTTGTCCATTCCGCCATGGTCAGGAGCTTAGAACTGAAAATGCCTGCAACAAGCTGCCCTGAGCGGCTCTCTACTTAGAGTTGCGACCTGGCCAAACCTCGGGATTAAGTATGTTGGAGGGCTCCGTCCCAGAAAGACCCGCCAGAACTTGATCAATTGCCATTGCGAAAATTCGTCTTCGACCTGCAGTAGTTGCGGAGGCGACGTGAGGTGTCACGAGCACGTTGTCGTGCTCTAGGAGCGGGTGTTCCAGCGGTAACGGTTCTGGGTCTGTGACGTCCAAACCGGCAGCGCGCACTTTGCCGCTTCTTAAGGCTTCAAGGAGAGCAGAGTGGTCAACAAGGCCTCCTCTAGCTGTGTTCACTATGAACACGCCGTTGGTCATTAGATCGATCAGTTCAGTATTGATTAGGTGACGGGTTTGATCCGTTAAGGGAGCGTGGACAGAAATGATTTGGGCTTCGCTCACAGCTTCGGTGAGATTTGGGGCACGGTTTACTCCGAGTTCTTCAAATTTTTTGTCTGATTCGAATGGATCGTAAGCGGTGACACGCATTCCGGTTGCAATAGCAACTTCCGCTACTCGAGAAGCGATCCTCCCGAGCCCTATCAAGGTGAGCGACGCACCTTCGAGTTCTAAAAAGTTGTGGGAGGCTGAGTAGTTGCCCTCTTGACGTTGGAGACGACGTTCGCTCTGTTTCAAGCCCTTTGTGATTGCAAATATCAAGGCTAAGGCATGCTCGGCGGTCGAAATCGTTGGTCCGTCAGGGGTGTTGCAAGCGGCGATGCCGAATTCAGTTGCATCACCTAAAATCACGTTGTCGAATCCAATTCCTGCCCGTGACAGGACCCGTAAATTGGGGCTGACCGAAAACACCTCTCGGTCGTAGAGGATGGAAGCACCAACCACAGCTCCGTCGGCCTGCCCAATCCCATCAAGAGGATCACCACCTATGGGCCACGAGGGTTCGCCTCGTCCCTCGACGAGTTCGATCATCGAATGATCAAGAGCGCGATCGAACCAAATGGACGGTAGGTCAGTCATTGCTGGACTTTAACCCCACCTGAAATCTTGTTGACACTCAGATGTACGACTTGGTCTTCTGACTCTCGTTACGATTGCAGTTCAAGGGGGGGGACGATGAATGTTGATGAAGCAGTAATCCACGACCTGGAAAGGTATCGAAGCGAAGGTTATCCCTGGGCGGAGTGGGACCTATTTCGCGCAGAAGCCCCTGTTTATTGGTATGAACGTGAATTAATTACCCCATTTTGGTCTGTAACTCGATACGCAGACGTCAAACGGATCTCAGGTGACAACGAGACGTTCGCTAATGGGAAAGGCAGACTACGACTCGACCTCGCCGAACGAGATCAACGATTTTGGGATGGATATCGCGTCCGTATGGAGGAGCGCGGATGGGATCCCGAGGAGCCCCCAGACTTCATTTACACAGACCGGCCCGTCCACTGGGACATGCGCCGATTAGTAGCTCCCGAATTTACCCCCAAGGCGATGCGGTCCCGAGAAGAAGCTCTTACCAGCCATGCGCAGTTGTATGCGGACGAGTTCGCGAAGAAGGTGGAGACTGAAGGAACTGCAGACCTAGTTGAAGACTTGGCGGTCAAACTCCCGTTGGCCACGATCTGCGAGATGATCGGCGCATCTCCTGACGATTGGGAACAAGTGCATGCCTGGACCGCTGTTTTTTTTGACGATCCCAAACTGATGCGTTTCGCCAAAGCTAACGAAACAAAAAAAGACATGCGGCGGCGCATGTTTGTCGAATTTGAGGAGTGGATCTTGGAAGAGATAGCAGACCGGCGCGCTACTGATTGCAGCGGACCGGATCTGATATCGATTCTTCTTCGATCGGAACTCGAAAGCGAGCCGCTCACACCTCAGCAATTATTGGGGTACGTCAGAGTTCTGATCGCTGCAGGTAATGAGACGACCCGGAACGCAGCCACTGGAGGAATGATTGCTCTCCTCCAACACCCCGAGGAACTGGCGTTTTTAGTTGACCGCCTTGAAGAGAAGGAAATGCTGGACAACGGTGTCGAAGAAATTCTTCGATGGACTTCTCCTGTTATTCAGTTCGCTCGCGTCTGTACCCGAGACACCGAAATCGGCGGTCAAATAATCCGGGCTGGTGATCATGTTGGGATCTGGCACGCGTCGGCTAACCGCGATGAACGACAGTTCCACGAGCCGTACCGGTTTGATGTGACTCGGTATCCAAACGAGCACCTAGCTTTTGGACATGGCGCTCACTTCTGCCTTGGGGCCCACCTCGCGCGTTGGGAGTTGAGAGCGTTCTTCCGAACGGCCCTTCCACTCTTGCCAGGTCTGCGTCTCGAAGGTGAACTTGAACGAGTTGGCCACCTGCACGTTGGACCGATTCAACATCAAATGGTTGTCCCGAGTTAACACCGTTCAACCCAAAGTTACGCTTACCCAGTCGCCTTCCCCAGCGTCGCAATGTCGGGTAGTAAGTAGCCGTAGGGGAGCGCAACTATCAGCGACTTGATCTACCTGGGAGCTCAAAAGGCCTGAGAGTACGAGTCGCCGGCCTGGTCGAACCATCGTTACGAGATTGGGCCCATATGAGCTCAGAAGTGAGGCGAGCATGTTCGAAATGACCACATCGAATGTACCGTCTGCCGCTTCTATTGGAATTGCCGCCGCGGTTACCAGCTCAGCTACCCCATTCGATTTTGCATTTCTAGTCGTGAACTCGATTGCAGCGGGGTCGATGTCGATTCCAAGTACCCGAGTTGCACCCAGCCGTGCTGCAGCGACCGACAAAATGCCGCTTCCACAACCAACATCGAGAACGGATTCGTTTCCTTCGAGCAGTTGCTCAAGTTCAGCTAGAGCGAGTCGAGTCGAAGGGTGACTCCCGGACCCGAACGAACGCCCAGGATCTATCCCAACGACTAATTCGCTTGCCTTCGGTTCATAGTGGACCCACGGCGGTCGAATCACGACGCGATTCCCAGCCCTGTAAATCGTTGCGAATTCGCGCCAGATGTCAAGGTAATCGCTCGATCCAAATTCTTCGACTACGGAAAATGTTTCGAGGCTTCGTGCGGCTGCTTCGGCGGCATGAGCGGAAGAGAAACCAGCTAGAAGCACAATTTGAGCACCCTCGTCGCGTTCTTCTATGCCTAAGGTTCCTAGTCGCCAAAGTTCGCCTGATATCAAGTCGGCGTTCGCTCTCGGCACCGCAATTCGGAGGCGAGCCTCCTGTTGACTTAGTTCACCCACACCTCAGGACGCTACCTTCGGCTTTAGGAATAGTTAGATTTTCCATTGATCGAGATTGAGAGATGTTGTGGATACTGACATTGTGCTGACTGGTCTGGCGTTCGGCGAAGGCCCACGGTGGCGAGACGGTTACCTATGGTTTTCGGACTTTTACCGCCACGGAATTTTTCGAATTGATGAAGCCGGGACAGAAGAGCTTGTACTTGAAGTTGCTGCGCAACCATCTGGTCTCGGGTGGCTTCCCAATGGGGATCTTCTGTTTGTGTCAATGCTCGACAGGAGCCTTAAACGCATGGATGCCGGCGGTCAGGTGTCGGTACATGCGGACCTTTCACATATTGCGGGCGGTCCATGTAACGACATGGTCGTCGCAAGCGATGGCACTGCCTACGTAGGAAATTTTGGATCTGATGCAGGCGAAGAGTTTTCCCAGGCCACCCTTGCCATCGTCGCGGCCGATGGGACAGCGCGCAGCGGCCCCGATGGGCTTGACTTTCCCAACGGTACGGTCATTAACCCCGAAGGTAACCAACTGGTCATCGCCGAGTCCTACGGCCGCAGGCTGTTGTCGTTCGACATCGAAGACGATGGCTCTCTCACTGGCAGACAGCTTTTCGCAGATCTAGGTGCCCGCGTTCCCGATGGCATTTGCCTCGACGCCGAGGGAGGAATTTGGGTTGGTGATCCTACCAATCGGTCAGTCTTTCGAGTGATTGAAGGCGGGGAAGTAACGCACCACATTGATCTTGAACTCAACTGTTATGCGTGCATGCTCGGAGGTGAGGATCGACGGACGTTGTACCTCGTAACCGCGCCAAATTCCGGACGAGGTGGTGCCGCGCAGCGACGCGAAGGGCGAATAGAACGAATTCAGGTCGACATACCAGGCGCCGGTCTGCCTTAATTGGGTTGAGCTAGCCCTCTAAAACCTCAGAGGGTTGTCTTCACTCCAAGTGAGTTTTTCCTCGGCGAGATTGAACTTCACTTGACGCCAAGTGACATCTACCTCGTTCTGCTCAGCAGCCTCAACCATCAACTGGAACATTCCGTCATCGGTCTCGTTACCAGGACGGTCTAACAAAGCCATAAAAGCTTCCGCCATCTCGGATGGTTCAAGCATCCGAGGCTGCCAACGCCCGAAGACTCGCTCGTTGTTGGCGTACTCATCTGTCATACCGGTGCGGATAAACGGAAACATGAGCGAGAAGCATTGAACTAGATCTGCGTTTCTGCCGAGGTTGACTTTCAGTACTTTCGGGATTTGCAAAACAGCCCAGTTACTTATCGCATAGCCCGGGACAGAAACCCCTGGGTCGATTGCTTGTCGAGACGACACATAAACAAACTGAATCGGCTCCTGGTGGTAAACAGCTTCACCAGCCCAAAGGTGAGTCGAAGCGAGGAATCCATCGACCTTGGTATCAAGTACCAGACGAGACTCATCAAGGTTTTCGAGAAAATGCTGACGAACTCGGGCCCGCCGAACGGCACTGGGCTCTCCATCCTCTTCCTTTAAAGCGCGTCCGAAGCTGTACCCCGACTCGGTGAGCCCCGAGTTGCAGATAACAAGATTTGGAGGAAGGCCTCCCATTTGTTCGATGACATAGCTTCGACTTGCCCAGAGGTCACCCAAGTTAGTCACATCTGCCTGAACCGGGAACGCGTTGACGCCCTCCGCGCGGAGCTGGTTGACGAGATCGAAGCCGTCCTCGTAGCTTCGGTGAAAGTGAACTCCTACCGACGCCGCTCCGTTGAGGCCCGCTGATAAAGCAAAGGCCTGGCCGATCCCAGCGTCTTTCCCAGCGCCGGTGATAAACACCCGTTTTCCTTCCACCGCTGCTCTGTAGCGGTCGAATCGGAACGCGTCGGTTGGAGCGGTATACGACATGGCTCATCCTCCAAAGACAAAGTCAGTCGCAGACGGTAGCGAGTGTGACATCGCATTCCGAACTGAATGTTGGGATTCTTTGATACAGGGCGCGGCGTTAGTTCAGATGGGTTGCTTCCACATGAGCGCATTTCTACGCATCGTGGCCACTAACACGTCGTTTTGATTGTGAGCTCTGTGTTCGAATAAGACGATCCCCTGATCGGGTTTGCTCGAAGACTCTCGAGAACTGACCACCTCTGATTCGACTCGAAGAGTGTCGCCGTGGAACACCGGAGCCGGAAAGTTCATCTGTTCGAATCCGAGGTTTGCGACAGTTGTGCCGTGAGTGGTTTCGTGAACTGAAATTCCGACCACAAGCGCTGCGGTGAACATTGAATTGACGAGTGGCTGTCCGAACTGCGTCTCTTTTTCTGCGTAGTCAAAATCGAGATGCAACGCTGCCGGATTCATGGTCATCGTCGTGAACATGATGTTGTCGGTCTCGGTCACTGTGCGGCGGAGGCGGTGTTGAATAACGAGTCCGGGTGTCAGCTCTTCAAACCACAAGCCCCCGTGAGGCCGATCGTTGGTCAATTCAAACTTCTTTCCATGGATTGTTGCGGCGAGTCGCCCATTCCCGGAACTTCACAGGCTTGATCGAGTTCGATTTCCGCGTGGACTATTGAATTTTGATGAGGACCCGCGCACCACGACGGCATGACCATGGTGTAGAGGCCGCTGCCCCCAGCTTGAAACACGATGATTCGGCTCGGATCTTTGAGAACTTGAAGCAGATCATCGTCGTCGACGTCAGCGTCGTGAGGGATCATGCGGGAGCCCACTTCTCGGAGCGTTCCCACGGAGATAGTCGCCCGGCGGGCCAGCTCATTTTGAACATCTTCTCTGGTCATTCCAGCAGCCGCGATGACTTGGGCATGATCGGGGTTCATGATCACCGAGACAGAACCACCGCGAAGTTGACTGTTGTTGCTTCCCGGATTCGCTATGACCAGAGCAATGGCTTGGAGAAGCTTGCCAGCTGAGTCGGGATCATCGGCGTTGCCAGCAAAGATGGTGGAATGTGGAGCCTCAGCGCCAGTTATCACCACCGCGCTTTGCTCAGGCTCGTACCCGAAGCTGGTATGCAGACCAGGAAACGGCGACCTCTCCTCGTCTTCCGCGATGCAATACGTGAACTTTCCAGGGTGTCCATGCAACGCCATATCCGAAGAGCCGGGTCGGGCCCCACCAATATTGATCATGCACAAGCGAAGTGCTCGACCAATCGAGGCATTTGCCCGATGTCCGGGTCCAAGTGCGCCGAACCCGGACGCAATTCCGCCGCAGACGTGCCGAGCCGGACCGCAGACGATCGTTAATGGTGCGGTGCAATGAGTTGTCGCCTGCATCTCAGTCAGATCGAACTCGGGTTGGCAAACCGCCCGAACCGCGGCAACAACCACCGGTGCGTGGTCCGGTATACACCCTGCCATGACCGCCGCTATACAAACTTTTTCCACGGTAGCTGAGCCATTTAAAGGTCCCATAACCCCCAGCACAAGGCCCGGATCAAATCCCGTGGCTAAAACCATTCGAGAGACCCGATCAGGAGTCGGTATCACCACAGGCAGGCCATCGGTGCAGCCCAGTTCGTGTAGCACTTCGAGCGCGTCGTACTCGGTGGGAGCGTCGAGCAAACTCATCTTGGCCTCGCGTTAATTGGTTCCGCCCGACAACAAGTCGATGATGGAGGGAGTGATATCTGCGGCAACCTCGGCCATCTTTTGTTCCCCAGTCCCAGCAACCGGGTGGGGCAACTTAATGCGAGGTACCTCGGGCATGCCCGTGGACTGAGCGAAGAAATCACCCTGAGGCCAAAATTCTTCGGTTACTAAGGCGATTGCAGGAATGCCCAGCCGGGCTACTGAAATGCTGTCACGCACGGTGCCAGAAGTGCAGCTGCCTCAATGACCATACGCAGCAACAACCGCTTGGCACTCCGCCTGGATTTCTTCAAGCATGGGCCCGCTAACGACCGATGACGCATCGCCTTTGTCGTAACGGACAAACGATGCGGTTGGAACGACTTGGGCCAGCGATTTCTCTACATGGTCCAGAAAACGGACGCTGTCTGGGAACCCATTCGCAACGAGACCAATTGTCAGCGGTTTCTCGAGGTCAACGTCCAGCTCGTAAGGCTCCGCAACAGCACGAGGCTTAGCCCGAGGGTCGTGGAATTCGGTAGTGATACTCACCGTTCCCCCTTGTAAATGTTGTTCGTACGGATCGACACGTTAAGT
>PBHE01000001.1 GCA_002719335.1 Acidimicrobiaceae bacterium | reverse complement strand
CTCGCAGCATGCGAGGTTCGTTAGGAATGTTGGCGATGGCCTGGCTTATGGCCCCGTCAACTCAAGAAAAGGCGGCAGCAGCTGGCATGGGTGACGGGCAAGGAGCGTACGCCGTCGGCCGACTCGGCGTCTTAGGGAACTGCCCCGTCGATAACGTCGTGGCGGCAGCGTTCTTGTGGGCGCCCGATCACATGCGCTCAATGATCGAAGAAGGCAGATCTGCTTTCGATCCTATGGAGGGGGCGAAGGTTTACGCGAGAATCTGCCAAGAGTACGGGGCCGAGGCGTTGGCAGATTTCGAGGGCAACGAAAGACTGGGCGAGTTACTTGATCGGGTAGTACAGAACGCGGTGCCCCATGGGGCTCCGACGTTCGTGGGATGGCGAGATCAAGAACTCCCAGATGACGTCGGCGCCGCTCGAACCTTTCAGCTTGCTCAATGCATGCGCGAGTTGCGTTTCGGTCGTCACACGGTAGCCGTGCAAGCACTTGGCATGGGACCCCTGGAAGCCATTCTGAGCGGCCCCGCTGGCGAGTGGAACGCAGAGTTCTTCGGTTGGTCGAAGCCATACCCCGACGTCACCGAGCTTGGTTCAGCACGAGAAGAGACCGAGTCGTTAACAGATCAGCTTCACGCACCCGATTTCGAATGCCTAACCGATGGTGAGCGCGCTGAGGTACGAGATCTTTCAAAGGCCGCTCGATCTCACGCCACATCACGAGCAGAAGCCGCAAATATTTGAGAACCCGGGTTTCGTATCCCGTACACAACGCGTTCTGAGTCAAACTTTGCAGTGTCTTTGGGATGGTCTCGGCTTTTCTGTTAACTCGCTACATGGGCATTTATCCCAGGAGCGCAATAGTGCGAGGTCTATTCTGGTAGGTCTTCTACCAACACTTGGTGCTCACCTAGATGGGGAGCGCGAGTGACCATCCAAGGCGTGCGTTCAAAACGATACGGGGCTCCAGGGTGGGTATAGGTGGAATTGCGATCTTCATAGAAAACGTCCACGGGAAATCCTCTTTCGACAAAGTGAGGATCTTCAATCATTTCGTCGGGCGAGTAGACAATGCCACATGCCATGCCTCTTTCCTGCAGCCCAAGGAAGAGTTCGTAAGCTGGCAGGCGCTGTCCAAGAAATTCAATCACGTCTCTTCCAGCTTGAAAGACTTCGCCGGCCATCGGATCGGCGTCTAGTTCAAAAACACCGATGCGTTCATATTGATCACCGAGTTTGAGAATCTCGTAGGAGGAACATTCCGCTACAAGGCCTAGTTCTTCGATCCACATGCGTAACGCAGCAAATTCACGTTTGTTGCGCGGAGGCATGCCGGTGTTGAACCATCGCCCGTCGGCGCAACGTATTTGTGTCCATTCGGTGGGTCGGATGTGAGCATGACGGCCGGTTTGGCGTTGCACTTCTTGTTCGCCGTTTAGCCACCAAAGGGTCGCGAATTCCGTAGTTGCGTTGGCGGCGCCCAGCATTGAGACGTCGATTAGCTGGCCTCTGCTGGAGGTCTCCCTCCACATCAACGCGACAAGAATCGCAGGAACCGCGTAATGGCAAGCAGTGTGAAAGGCCTGATTCGCGCCGCCACGTACGGGAGGTAGCTGGTGATCGTCGTAACCACACGACCAAACAGGGCCTCCTTCAGCTAACAAAGTCAGGTCAGTGGCGGGTGGGTCTGCTCCGTCACGCCCATGGTGGGTAATCGAGGTCCAAATTAGTTCGCTTTCATCTTCGCGAAGCTGATTCCAGTCAAGACCTAGGGCATCTAAACGCCCGAGAGGCTCAGCCTCAATCACCACATCAGCGGTGGCTAGCAATGATCGAAATTGTTGGGCACCGGCTTCGGTTTCTAGATCAACCATCACCGACTTTTTCGAAGTGTTGTAATGCCACCAGTGCAAAGAGTTCTCTAGCCCAGGTACGTCATCAGCAAACGGTTCCCAGGCCCGCGTTTCGCAACCACCTGGAGGTTCGACAACGATCACTTCCGCTCCCATATCTGCCAACAGCTTCCCAGCGAGCGCGCATCGCTCCGAAGCTAACTCGATCACTCGATAGCCAGTAAGGGCGGCTTCTGAATCTTTTGGAGTCATGTTTAGATCACTCCCTCTTCAGCAAGTTCGTTAATTTCTTGTTCATCAAGTCCGAGCAGTTGCCCGAACACATAACTGTTGTGTTCTCCTAGGCACGCAGCACCACGGGAGAGTGACCAGTTAGTTTCCGACAAGCGCACCGGGAGACCTTCAACTCTTGCGGGGCCCGCCTCGCTATGGTCGACCGTGATCCACAGATCGGCGGTGCGTTCATCTGAATCGATTCGTTCTCCCGGCCGCAGGACCGGAGCTGCCGGAACTCCGGCGTCAATTAGTCGTTGAGCAAGCGCGTGACGATCTTGGGGTGCAGTCCACGCGGCCACTAGCAGTTCAAGTTCGTCTTCTGCTCTCAAACGGTCGGCCGCGGACTGCCACCTTTGTTCTTGTGACCAGGGCTCGTTGACGACTTCAGCGAAAAGGTGCCAGTCGCTGTCGTCGCGCACAGCAATTGCGATCCACTGGTTCTCACCTTGGGTCGCCCAGATCCCATGGGGCGCCATTCTCGGAGACTGCGACCGATTGCTGTTGGGCATACCGGAGCGGCGCATCGCTCGCCCATTGACAGTTGCGTCAAGCGTCGCAGTTCCGTGCAACGTCCCCGCGGCCTCGATACAAGCGAGGTCTACCCACTGACCTTCGCCAGTTCGACGCCGGTGCAGGAGAGCCATTAAAACCGCTGTTGCCATGTAGTAGGCGCCTGTGTGATCCATAAATGAGTAGCCCCACCCGGCGGGGGGCTGCTCAGGTAGTCCTGATGTGAAGGTCAGCCCTGAGACCGCTTGCGCTATAGGCCCCCAGGACTTGAAGGAGCTGTACGGTCCGGTAGAACCGAAGCCATTATGCGACACGTAAATGATGTCTTCGCGAATTTCTCGTAGTTCGTCATATCCGAAACCCAGACGTTCCATCACTCCTGCAGCAAAATTTTCTGTAACAGCGTCACTGATATGTACGAGTTCTCGAAGAAGTTCTTTAGCTCGGTCGTGTCTCAAATTGAGCGTGATTCCGAGCTTGCCAGCGTTGTGATTATTGAAGGCGCCACCTGCTTCAAGGCCAGGCGAGTTACCAACCCAGGGGGGAATGCCTCGCAGAATGTCCCATTTACCTTTGTTCGTCGGATCTTCGACTCGAATCACTTCAGCGCCAAAGGCAGCGAGAATTTTGGTAGCGCCGGCTCCAGCTAACTGCCCGGTAAAATCGCATATACGGATGCCATTCAAAGCTTGGGGCTTGAACGTTTCCTCAACGGGCACCGTCATCGTGTTACCTCACCGCACCACTCGGCGTATCCATGAACCCATAGTCGTTGTGCCTGGGTCTCGGGAACTCTAAGCCCTCGCGCTTTGGCGATGCGGTCCATCGCTTCATTGGGCTCGAGTCCTAACTGGGTGAGGGCTACTGCCGCTATGGTCGAAGATCGGCCGATCCCGCCGCGGCAATGAACTACTGCGGTTTGTCCAGCATTGAGATGCTCCACCAATTCGCTTATGACGGCTTGAGCTTGGCGGTAATCATCAAGAACCCCGAAGTCTGGTGTGGGGATGCTTCGAAAGGAAATGCCGGCTTCGTTCATCACTTCGGCTTCATCAGCGAGACCAATGCTTGCCGCTTCTTCACTGGCGAGAAGGGATACAACTATGCCGACTTCTGCCTCCAGCAAATCGCCGATCTCTCGATCGAGGCTGCTTCCGCTCGGAGCCGGCGCTGTTGCCAGGCGGCCACAGGGAGTCTCAATCCAGTACAGACGCATTAGTCGTTGAGCATTTCACGAGCACGGGTTTGGCATTCCTGCAACCGCTGTCGAAGATCATCAGTCCACAACTTTAAGTCGGATCGCTTCACCCGATTCCCGTCGCCAGCTTGTGGAGGATCCAAAGGTTCGCCAACTACCACGGCAACCGGTACTCGAGCAGGAAATTTAGAGCCTGCCGGCATAGCTACCTCTGTGCCAGCGATCCCTACAGGCACCACTGCCGCTCCTGCTTTAGAAGCCAACCATGCGGTTCCGTCGTACACCTCGGCGATCGCGTCGCCAACCTGCCGGGTCCCCTCGGGGAAGACGAGCATGCATTCGCCGCTTTCGAGCATCTCTTTTGCGACTCGCATGGCATCTAGGTCAGCTTCGCCTCGACGAACGGGAAAAGACCCGAGGGCGCGCATCGCCCATCCAGCTGCCGCTGGGCGAAACAATGAGTCCTTACCTAGATAGCGCACACGGCGGTGACTTGAACTCCCAATGAGGGGACCGTCGAGATTCGATCGATGTGTCGGCGCAATGATGACCGCGCCTTCGACGCGCAAACGTTCGCGACCCTCGACTTTGAGTCGAAACCAGCGGAACAAGAAAACACGCACCGATCCCCGCACAGCTCTAAAAAAGATTTTGCCGAACGGGCCATCGGGCGAAAAGAATCTCCGCATGGTCCGCGAAGCTAGCCGGTGGGCATCATTGTCGGCCCCTCCACAGACCGCGCAGATGGTTCACTACTACAGTCTTGATATTCCCACTGACAGTCGAGGTGCCACATGCCTGTTCCCACCGACATGGTTGGTGACCAGATCGGTCCCATAAAACACGAGGTCGATGCCCGATGGACTATGGCCTATTCGGCGGCGCTCGGAGACACCCATGAGTGTTATTTCGACACGCGACGCAACGGCGGGGTTGTAGCTCATCCGATGTTCGCGGTGTGTCCTGAGTGGCCAGTCATCGTCCAAAGTCGCGACTTAGCTGACAAATGGGGAATAACTCCCGAGGAAACACGCCAGTCGGTGCACGCTACACATGATTTAACGATTCACCGCCTAGCGCGTCCCGGAGATGTCTTATCGACGCGACTTACCTGTACCGGAGTGGAGAACAAACGGCCGGGTGCTTACTCCACTACCAAGCTGGAGACAGTCGATGGCGAAGGTCAGGAAGTGTTCACGACCCATCAAGGGGGCATATATCTNGGAATACCGGCGGTTGGGGAAGATCGACCCGACGTAAGCGCACCCCCAATCCCNGAACTCGGTGTTGCGCCTGAAGAACCGATCGCCGAAATTCTCGTTCCCGTCGCTCATGGTGCNGCGCATACTTACACCGANTCGGCACGAATTTGGAACCCCATCCACACCGATGCGTCTGTGGCGGAAACTGCAGGGCTTCCAGCCATCATTCTCCACGGAACAGCCACCCTCGCGTTAGGTGTTAGCGCGGTAATCGACGCGGTGGCTGATGGCAACCCGGAGCGGGTTCGTCGAATTAGAGGCCGCATGGCTTCGATGGTCTTGATGCCGTCAACTATTAACGTCAAAGTCATTGACTGCACGACAGTCGAAGGGCAAGACATCGTGCGTTTTCAGGTATTGACCACGGAAGGAGGGCCAGCTATCGATCAGGGTCTCTTGTTCCTTGATCGGAGTTAATACCTAGCCCAAACACGTAGCAAAGTGGGCCAGGGTTCGTTCTAACGCCACCGCTGCCGAATCAGCTTCGTAGCTTCCGCGTGCATCGCAGTTGAAGCCGTGACCTGCGTCTTCATAGACATGCACAGCTATTTCAGGCCATCGTTCAGCGATCGTCCGCACACTTTCCAACGGAATTCCGGCATCCTCAGCACCAAAATGAAGCATCAACGGAACGCCAGGTTTTTCATCTAGGTGAGGAACAATTTGCCCACCGTAGTAACCCGACGCGGCCGAGATCTTGTGCGGTAGACGCGCGGCTGCGACGTAACAAATCGAACCACCCCAGCAATACCCAACGATGCCGACTTTCCCAGCGGCTGACACAGCATCGCACGCCGCTTCAACGTCAGCCATCACTTGGTCCATAGTGACGTCTTCAAACGCGATTTTTCTACCAACGTCGATGCCAGCCTGGTCGTACTCCAACTCGATGCCTTCGCGAACACGGTCAAACAACGCCGGAGCGATAGCTAGGTAACCCTGTTCGGCATATCCATCAGTGACACTTCGGATGTGATCGTTAACACCGAAGATCTCTTGGACGACGACTACACCTCCTTTGGGATGGCCGTCAGGTTCCGACTTGTAAGCGTCAAAAGTGTTGCCGTCGACGGTCGTTAGTTGAACGGTCGTTCCCATTTAGCCCTCCATAGGATGGTCAGTCGCATTTCTAAGTAATAGAAACTATTTCAACCCCATGAACCGTCTCGCATTGGTATAAATCACTTCGGTCCGCAGATCGTTCAACCCAATAACGTTGAAGGTTTCATCAAGTTCGGCTAACGCTCCAGGGTATGTGCAGTCGTAGTGGGGGTAATCCGAACCCCAGACGACGGTGTGTGCGAGACCCATATCGGCTAGCTGGGCGAATGCTTCGCCTTCTCCTGCTTCCATGGTGACGAAACATTGTTCCGAAAAGATCTCAGTCGGCTCTCTTTTCAGCCGGGGAACGAGGTGACCCATCGATTCTTTGTGTTCATCGAGACGATCTAACCAATAGGGCAGCCATCCCAGTCCCGATTCGAAAAATCCGACTCGTAACCGAGGATGATCATCCAAAACGCCACTCGCAACCATTTCCATGACCGATGCCATCTGTTCAAATGGATGGCAAACCATGTGTACGTAGAACTGGTTTGTGTACCTAGTTTTGGCGAAGCTCGTCATGTCTGAGCCAAAGCTGCCGTGAATAGCAACTGTCATGTCGTGGTCCTCGGCGGCCGACCAAACGCGACCCATCTCCTCGGAAAACAACTCGAGTCCGTTGTACCGCTCAGGCCGGAAGGTGACACCAGTGAGCCCTGCCTCGGCGCATGCGGAAATTTCCGCAACGGCGTGATCAGCGGACTGAAGGGGAGCAACGCCAACACCATAGAGACGATTCGGATTCTCTGATACGAAATCGGCCATCCACCGGTTGTATCCGCGAGCATTAGCAGCGGCGACGTCTGGATCGGAGATATCTCCAGACAAGAGGTGCAGCGACGGGAACATCAACGCTGCATCAAGCCCCTCAGCATCCATAACTTTGAGTCGCTCCGCGGGGTCGTAGCTTCCCGGGACGATGTCGTCCCAAGTCACTTCGGTCCCATATGCGTTCGGGATACACGCGGGCGCGCAACTCACGCCTATGCCTTGGTCTTCAACGAAGATGCTGTCTAATTGCCCCACCGGTCGACATTGCATGACCAGTTCACGAAATTTCGGGTCGGTATATTCCTGCCATACCGAAGGCGGTTCGGCGATGTGAGCGTCAGAGTCGTAAACCGGAACTGCGCCGGTTGATGCGTACGGCTCTTCTGTAAGTAGTGGTCCCGCCATGGACCCATTCTTGCCGAGAAAGACTGGCCTTCGCTCATTGAGTGGAGTGAAGTACCCGCAAACCGTGGCTCAAAGCAACCGGTACGACCGACAAATGGTTCTCATTTGGGAATAACTGCCAGTGCAAGCGAAGCTGGTCGTAGCCCCTGCCGGCCAATTGATCGTGAAATTCCTTCTGAAACGACAGTTCGTCTGTTTCTAAGTCACCTTTGGACATGAAGACATGTGCCTTGAGGCTTTCCCCTGTCGCGTATCGTTCTCGTTCTTTGTCGAACATCACTTGGTCGTCCCACCAGACCGAGGGACTAGCGAGTAAGTAGTGATCAAACATCGCTGAACTTTCGAAGAGCACGTGAACTCCAAACAAAGCACTGAAGGAGTGCCCAACGAAAGTCATCTCAGAAATCCGATATTGAGACCGCAAAAATGGGATCACGTCAGATTCCAGCCATTGTCGAAAACGCTCTGCGCCCCCAAGCTCATCACCCGATACACGCACCCCGGTGAGGGGCGGGGCATCAGCGGCAGTGGTAGTGAAGTCCATTGCTCGCTGTTGAATAACATTCTTGTAGGACGGATCGTCGTGAGCGACGCCCACCACAATGGCTTTGGCAAGTTCTTTCGTTGGGGCGAGCAGGCGGACGGAGTCGACAACGGTGCCATAGGTCCACATCGCGTCAAAACACAGATACAGGGGATGTGATTCCCCAGCTTCAGGGTCATAGGTAGGTGGAAGATCGACCCACAGAACATATTTTCTGTCGACATCAGGACGCGTCAATCGATGTGCCCTCGCGAGCCAGGGAGAAGCCGGTAGTTGGATGCCCACGGCCGCAAGTTTGGCCGATGATTTAACAACGCGCTTGCTATAGGCCGCTGTTTCACATAGGAATCCAAGGTCCGAGGAATTGTTTACAGGGAGAACCGCGTGGCCGCACTCCAATCACATGTCGATACCAATGCCGATTGGTTCATAAAGAACCGCGAAGACATGCTCGAACAATTAGCGATTATCGATGACCTACATGAAGAAGCAGCCGCAGGCGGCGGGCCTGCGTCCATGGAACGGATGCGGAGTCGTGGAAAGACGCCGGTTCGCGAGCGCATCCAAATGGTCTTGGACGCTGACTCCCCATTTTTCGAAATTAGCTCCCTTGCCGGTTACTGCTCTAACTACGCGGTGGGAGGCGGATTGGTCACGGGAATCGGCGTAATCGAAGGCGTCGAGTGCATTATTGAAGGCAACGACCCCACAGTGCTTGGCGGGGCAATGACGCACGTCGCGGGACGCAAACTAATGCGGGCCATAGAAATAGCTCGCCAGAACCGCATGCCTTACATCCAGTTTGTTGAATCAGCGGGTGGGGACCTGCGAGGAGATGATGACCCCGAAAGACAAATGCTGGAACAACGCGATCATTTCGCCGAATCTGGGCGACTGTTCTACGACGTAACGGAGTTATCAAAACTTCGGATCCCATCCATTGCCGTGGTCTTTGGCAGTTCGACTGCGGGCGGTGCCTACCAGCCCGGCATGAGCGATTACAACATTTTCGTCCGCAACCAATCAAAGGTATTCCTCGGCGGACCGCCGCTCGTAAAAATGGCGACCGGGGAAGACAGCGATGACGAAACACTCGGTGGCGCACAGATGCATGCCGAGGTGTCAGGGCTCGCTGACTATCTCGCCGAAGACGAAGCTGAAGCTCTCCGCATGTGTCGAGAAGTGGTGAGTCATCTGAATTGGCGAAAGCTTGGACCCGAACCAAGCATGGCTAATGATGATCCCCTTCACGAGCCCGATGAGTTGCTCGGAATGATGCCTCGCGATCTTCAGTCTTTGATTGATTGTCGCGAGGTCATCGCACGCATCGTTGACGGCTCGAGGTTTGAAGAGTTCAAGGCGAGATACGGGACGACGGTCATCTGTGGCTGGGCCTCAATACATGGATATCCGGTCGGTCTCATTGGCAACAACGGACCACTCTTCAGCGAAAGTAGCGAGAAAGCGACACAGTTCATTCAGCTTTGCAATCAACAGGACATTCCCATCATCTTCCTTCAGAACATCACGGGGTACATGGTCGGCAAAGACTTCGAACATTCAGGAATCGTGAAGAACGGCTCCAAAATGATCAACGCTGTGTCTAATTCAATGGTGCCGCATATCACCGTGATTTTGGGCAACAGCTACGGGGCAGGCAACTACGGCATGTCAGGGCGCGCATTCAACACACGCTTCACTTACCTTTGGCCGACCGCCAAGATCGCAATCATGGGCCCCAAACAAATCGCGGGCGTCATGTCGCTCGTACGTCGCGGACAAGCCGCACGCAAAGGTATCGAATTCGACGAAGACGCTGATCGGAAAGTCACAGAATCGGTGGAGCACTATCACGAACTCAAATCGCTCGCTCTGTACTCATCTGGACGCGTGACAGACGATGGCATCATCGACCCTCGCGACACCCGCGATGTCATTGCATTGTCTCTATCGGCATGCAGCAACAACAAGATCGAAGGCGCCGAAGGCTTCGGCGTCTTCCGGATGTAAGGACACTGCCATGACAATCAGGCGTCTACTCGTCGCGAACCGGGGTGAGATTGCCCGCAGAATTTTTCGCACCGCACAAGAAATGGGCATCTTCACCGTCGCGGTTTATTCCGAAGGTGACAGCGGCGCGCCATTTGTTAGCGACGCCGACCTGGGAGTCGCTCTAGGGGGCACTACCGCAGCAGAGTCTTACCTCGATGCCGGCAAAATACTCCAAGCCGCGGTTTCGGCAGGGGTTGACGCTATCCATCCGGGATACGGGTTTTTGTCCGAAAACGCTGCATTCGCTGACGCGGTGATTGCTGCGGGCATGACCTGGATCGGTCCACCGTCTGCGGCAATAGCTGCGATGGGTGACAAGTTGGCCGCAAAAAGAACCATGGCTGGTGCTGCGCTACCGACCTTGCCCTCAGTTGAAATTACGGACTCCGTTGACTTATCGACGGCCGGCAATGAGATCGGCTTTCCGCTATTGGTCAAAGCTAGCGCTGGAGGCGGCGGGAAAGGCATGCGCGTCGTGAACTCCGAACCTGAACTGGCCGACGCGATTGCTGGAGCGAAACGAGAAGCTTTAAGTGCGTTCGGCGATGACACTGTCTTTCTTGAACACTTCCTCGCGACACCTCGCCACGTTGAAATTCAGGTCCTAGGTGACCAGCACGGAACTGTGCTCCATTGCTTCGAGCGAGAGTGTTCAATCCAACGACGACATCAAAAGGTTATTGAGGAAGCCCCATCGCCAGTTTTGTCAGAGTCGTTGCGAGGGCGAATGGGAGCTGCCGCGGTCGCTGCTGTTGAAGCCATTGGTTACGTGTCCGCGGGAACGGTCGAATTCCTCCTCGACGGCTCCGGTGACGACGCACAATTTTTCTTTCTCGAAGTCAACACCCGACTTCAAGTAGAGCATCCCGTCACCGAAAAAATCACCGGACTCGATTTAGTTAGAGAGCAAATCCGGATCGCGAACGGTGAAGAGCTTGGTTACAACCAGGCGGACCTGTCCATCAACGGTCATTCCATCGAGGCTCGTCTATATGCCGAGGACCCAGCCAACAACTTCTTACCCGCAACCGGAAGGGTGGATATTTGGCATCCCGCTCCGGGACCGATAGTTCGATATGACTCCGGGATTGAAGCTGGTTCAGAGGTGACAGTGGAATTCGATCCGATGTTGGCCAAAGTAATTTCCCATGCGCCGACTCGGACGGAAGCAGCGCTGAAGTTGGCGTTGGCGTTAGAACGCACCCGTCTTCACGGTGTTACGACTAACAGAGATTTCTTGGTGGCAGCTCTGCGAAACGACGAATTTCTTGCAGCCAACACCACCACCGATTTCATCGACCGTGTCAGTATCCCAGGACAACGCGTACCAACCGAATGCGAGCTGGAGGACGCATCTATTGCGATCGTGCTGATGGCTCAAAAATCCAACCGTTCAAAGGCAATTGCGCTCCGGTTTATGCCCTCTGGGTTTCGCAACAGTTCGATGCCGAGTCAACAGATGGTCTTGATTCACGGAGAAACCGAGATCGTCGTCAACTATCGCCGTCTACGCAACGGATCTTTCGAAATACGAATCGGTGAAGAGACAGAGTCTCGATCGGCGAAACTGCTGTCGTCTACATCGGATCATTTCGAGATTCAACTAGACGGCGTACATGCCAGCGGTTACGCATCAAAATTCGGTAGCCGTTGGTATGTCGACATTCCAGCGGGAGGTCTCAGTCTCTTGGAAAAAAGCCGCTTTCCCGGGGCGGACATTGCTGATATTGAAGGCGGGTTGACTGCGCCGATGCCTGGAAAAATCTTAGCTATAGAAGTGGCAAAGGACGACTCGGTAACCGCCGGCCAACTACTGGTGCTTATGGAGGCGATGAAAATGGAACACCAAATCGTCGCCACATTTGACGGTACTGTCGCGGACGTTCGCGTTGCCGTGGGAGATCAAGTCGACAACGGCGAACTCTTGGTGATCATTGCTACTGAAGGGGCCTGAGTTTTTGAGTTAAGGGTCTCACGCAGCGAGTTTCAACAATCGCAGACCTCTGCTTACTCAACCAATGTTCGTGGTTCAAGAACCTTACAAATTGCCATCAAATCCGCCCAAGAATCGAGCCATTTTGTGAGGTTCGTCCACAGCGGGACGGGGCCGATTAGGCCAGTAACCCGAAGGATCGCCGTTCTCGACATGGACCGCACTATGGGTCCAACTTTCTCCACCGCGCACCGTCCTCACGCTCGCAGCTAAGTAGCGCAAAGCGATGCCGCATCTGCGACGGTCGCTTGAGTTGACCGGCGAACCATGAAGCAGCAGATCGCTATGAAGAGAAACGTCACCTGCCCGGAGCTCGTTCAAAACAAGATTGTCGTATGCCTCATGAGCTACGACACGTCTGTTGAGAACTACCGAGCCGTCCAGAGGAAGTTCGACATGCTCCAGGTCGCCAATGAGATGGCTACCGGGAACGAACTGCATCGCCGCGTTCTCCCGGTCGACATCATCGATTGCGAGCCAAATAGTGACCGATTTCGTCGGGGTAAAGGGCCAATAGTTTGCATCTTGGTGAAGCGGTACTTCCATGTTGTCACCAGGGAGCTTGCAGAACATATGTGTGCTCCAGCACACCGCTTCCGGGCCGAGAACGTCTGTGACGTAACTCACGAAAATTGGTGTGTGAATTAAATCCCAGAGAGGGCCACACACCTGGTGGTACTGATTGATCGAATAGTTGTTTCGACGGTCATCGGCCGATATCACTTCATCGATAAGCCAATCCAGATACTGGCGAAGTTCGACTATTTCGTCGTGTCCTAAACCTGGCAACCCTGTGAGATACCCAACGTTGTTGAACAGATCGATCTGTTCCGCACTCAGAATACTGAGAGCCTCAGAGGTCAATCGATGGAACCCGATTTCGCGATCGGCATCACCAAACCGAAAAATGTTCTCCCCGTCCATGCAGCCACCATAGGCTTTTCGTCGCTTATCCGATGCGCGCCAAACGACGTCCGCTCATCGTCAGCGCGTAGTTTTCAACAGTTCTGAACGGCTCCGAACAATGTCAATTTCATTCTTGAACGTCTTTAACAAGGAAACTAACTCGAAACACAGTCGGCGACCGATGCGGGCTCAGGGCTGTTTGTTCTCGGATGGGAAGGCTTGAGAGCTCACCGGGATAGGCGACCGCGAACACCGCGACTTGGCATACATACATGACGAGTGCAATCCACCACACGATGCGCATATTGTTGAGGGCTTCAGCCGGACCGCCCGGGCGCCCAACAACACCGATCGCGACGGCAACGCCAACGCCAACAGCCAACTGGAAGACCGTGGTCCGGCCGGCGCCGGCCATTCCGAAGCGCGCTGGCTGTACGTCACGCATTGAAGCGCCGACCAGCATCGAAAAGCTACAACCCGCGGCAACTCCCATTAAGAGATTTGCCAACAGCAACCCGCCAAGGAAACTGGGTGTGGTTCCTGTGAAGCCGAGATGCAGCAGACAGGCAAAAACACCGAAAACGCCTCCCGCCATGAGGATGGGACGGTGACCTATACGTCCGGCCAAGCGGCCATTCGTTACTGAAAGCACACTCGAGAGCACAGGGCCGGGAGCAATCGCGAATCCCGATTTCAGCACCGACCAACCCCACACCCGTTGAAGATATTCGGGCAGGACAATTAGCCAACTGAAAAAGGCGACGAGGAAAAACACCGAACCAATGTTGGCAACGGTGTAGGACCGAACCCTGAACAACTTGAGGTCAAACAACGGCTCAGGATGAACGCTGGATCGCACCACGAAGGCCAGCATCAAAGCCAAGCCAACCAGATACGCGACAAGGGTGGCTGGCGACAACCAACCCCAGGCGCGTCCTTGCACCACAGCCAGAAGTAACGCCCCAACTCCTAGCGACGCAAGAGGCACACTCAGCAGATCAACCCGCTGGCTAACACCCTCCCCCACACTCTCCTCAATCCACGCCCGACCAGCCAGAAATGCCCACACTGCGACAGGCACGTTCACCAGGAACACCGCCCGCCAGCCGAACCCCTGAATTAGTAGAGCTCCAAGCGACGGAGCTAGAGCAGCAGCAAGCCCTGCGACTGCACCCCAAATACCAATAGCGGCCTGCTGGCGATCCCTAGGAAAGGCACTGAGCAACAGAGCTAGCCCAGCCGGATACTGGCACGCTCCGCCAATGGACTGCAGTATTCGAGCCCCGATAAGGAAAGAAGCTGACGGGGCAAACCCTGACAACAACGAACCGACAGCAAACCCAACAAGCCCGAAAAGAAACACCCGCCTGCGCCCATACCGATCAGCCAGCCATCCAGCTGGTAACAAGAGCGAGGCGACGCCCAGGTTGTAGCCAGTGATTACCCATGAAAGGGTCGCTGGGGTCGCGGAGGGGAATGCTCGAGCAAGTTCATCGCGAGCCACAGAAATGATGGTGATCTCCATCGCGACCATGAAGCCGACAAGGGAGGTCACCAACAGTGTCCGATTGGCCTTTGCTCGAGCGTTGGTGTCCACAGCAGAGACGTCTACAAGCCGGCAGCAGCACGATCGGCGGCAACCGCGGCGTCCATTGTGGCCAGAAGATCTCCTCGCAAACTACGCACAGTCGACGCGTAAGCGTTTTGGTCGAGTTCTTCAGCAAACCCTTGAGCGACTTCTAACGCTCGCTTCACCACTTGATGGTGAGATGTCACTTCGTCAAGAAAGCCCGCGTCGACGGCGCCCGGTCCATCAACAATTTGGGCATTAACTACAGACACCTGGAGATGTCTCTTAGAAAGTCTTTCCGAAACAATGAGCAACGCCCACCGGGGCAAAGTCAACGCAATTGCTACCTCGTTGAGTCCGATTTTTACGGGGCCGTCAACGCCAACTCGGTAATCGCATCCGCACAGCATCAGGGCGCCCGCCGCAACCGCATGACCCGTGCAGGCAGCGACGACAGGAACCGAAGCCCCATATGCCTGCCGAATTAGAGCGCCACCGGAACTGACCATTTCGGCGATTGCTTTGCGGTCACCGGAATTGATGACATCAAGATCGAAGCCTGCAAAAAAGACTTTCTGATTCCCTGCTAGAACAACGGCCCCAATATCGGGATCCGACTCAGCTACGGCTAACTCTTCACTTATAGCGAGCAACAACGAAAGCGAAAACGCGTTCGCTCGGCCGTCATCGACAGAGATGCACAGCACATTGTCTATGCGTTCGCTGTCTACTGACTCGTGGGGCATAGCTGGGACCGTAGCTGCACGCCCAGCTTTTTGCAGCGTCGGTGGGCCACTATTCGGTACCGAACCGTCGTGTCACTAAGCTAGAGCGATGCCAACACCGATCAGCGAAGTTGATATCCCGGTGATTTCGACGGAACAGCCCGTCTCAGAATCCGAACGACGCGAGAGCCTTCGTCAGCTAACGGAAGGCCATTGGATCGCTCGGGCTGATCTCGGATATGTAATAGCTACTCACGATGATTGTGCGGCCATGTTGCGCGATAGGCGCTGGTTTAGCGCTCTCTCCCTAATCGCTGAAACCCAGAACTATGAGAACCCCGAGTGGTCGAAACGAGATCGTAAGAGCATCTTGTCTACCGAAGGGGACGATCACCAGAGAATACGTCGCATCGTGAGTTCTGCCTTCACCCCAAAGTCGGCGGATCGCCTACGTCCTTTTATGCGCGACGTGGTAAACGAGTTGTTAGATCCCGTTTGTGAACGTGGCGAATCCGAATTCGTGGCTGATGTTTGCGAGCCCTACCCAATACCAATCATCTGCGAGTTGCTGGGGGCCCCTCGCGAAGATTGGGAACTGTTCAGTCGACTAGCCGTCGATATTTTTCGCGTGTTCAACGGAAACCTTGCCGAGGACGGTCCAAAAATCATCGCGGCGAGCGAAGAAATGGACGCTTACATGCTCAATCTCATTTCCGAGCGACGTTCGCACCCTCGCGACGATCTACTCAGCGACCTAATAGCAGCAGAAGAAGAGGGAGATCGACTTTCTACCGACGAGTTACTTTCGATGGCGAACGCTCTGCTGCTCGCCGGCACTGACACCACAAGAAACCAGTTGGGCTGCGCGGTGGCGTTGTTCGCCCAACACCCAGACCAGTTCGAACTTCTTCGAGATGATCCAGAACTAGCTCCTGGCGCTGTAGAGGAAGTCATGCGTTATCTCGGGGCCGTGCGCGGGACAGCTCGGTACGCCAGCGAGGACATCACCTATCGAGACGTGCTCTTTCCAAAGGGCACACTGATTTTCCCGAATTTCGTGGCAGCGAACCACGACAAGGACAAGTTTGTGAACCCGACTACCTTTGACATCACCCGCGAAGCAGGGACTCCACATTTGACATTCGGGAGCGGGGCTCACTTTTGTTTGGGGGCTTCCCTGGCGCGCGCTGAACTTCAAGAAGCGTTCACTGTGATTGCGCGTCGGCTGCCTGACCTCACGCTTGACGGCGAGATTTCGTGGAAACCGCTGCAGAACGGCATCTGGGGTCCGGAAAGTCTTCCAATAGCGTTCCTAGGGGGACACTAAAGGTGCACACGTGGCGCGGTAGCTGCCGGAAGCCTTAATGAGAGTGGCATCCGCCACCACAACAGGAATCACGTCCGGTCCACGATGAAGCGCTCTCAGAAAAATTTGACGAATTTGTCGTTCCAACAGAAGCAAACGTAGACAACCGACGCTTCGCTCCGCCGTGCCCCACCGAACATGTCGTTGGGAGCGCAGATTCAGACATTGGGCGACGTTGGTCAAAAGTTTCGTCGCAGATGCGACAGTGGTAGGAGTACATGGGCACGCAGACGATCGTAGGGTGCAGAGGCAAACAACGCCAAGGTGGCGTTGGAAGTCGCGCGAGCCCTAGGTGAAGGACACGTTGAATACCAGCGCTAATCCCCGTTCCTTCCGTCAGCGGGCCGCTCAATTTCCTTCAGTGTTCGTAGTTGAGCCTGCAGCCGAAATGAACTGGTCCAGGGTTATTCTCGTGACCCTTGCAGGGGTGGTTTCTCACACCTTCGGACGTGGCACGATGCCCCTGCTACTTCCCGCTATTGCAGAAGACCTTGGTTTAAGCGCCACCACCGCGGGCGCGACGGGGTCCGTCAACATGGCTGCATACCTGTGCGGCGTCGTAGCGGTCACATATCTTGCGAGCCGTGTGGCGCCAGCCTTTTTACTGAAGTTCGGTTTGTGGATTGTCCTGGCTGGTCTGTTATCGCTTGGCACGGCTCAGAACACTTGGCAGATCATGGTCGGAACCGCTTTAGCTGGGTTGGGCGGCGCGGGTATCTGGTTGACCATGCCGGTGATTGCAACTGCAGGAGTTCCCCCGACTCAAAGGGGAATGGTGATGGGTTCCCTCACCGCAACCATGGGGGTGGCTTCAATAGTTGTGCCATTCGCTACGTCTGGCCTCCGCCGCGTCGTCGATGACGGCGGAGCCTGGCGCGAAATCTGGCTGCTCGAGACGGTGGCAGCCTCAGCAATTCTCGCTGTGCTCTATCTGGTGTTACGCCATGACATCTCACCTCGGCTTCCGTTAGGTGCCGGCATCAGGGCGATTACGCGTCTTCAGGGCTGGAAAATAGCCGTTTTCTTCTATATGGCGTTTGCTTTTGTGTCTGCTTCATGGTTTCAGTTCTTTGGGTTATCTCTTGAAAATGACCACAACATGTCGCGGGAATTTACAACCCATATGTGGGCACTAATGGGCATCGGAGGCGTCCTTGGAGCTCTTACCTTCGGCCGGCTTAGCGATCGTCTTGGGCGGCCTCGAACCATGTGCATGGTGACCGCTCTCGGCGCAACAACCTGTCTATTAGTGCTCGTGGGGGAAATGTGGGCTGCAGCCTTAGCAGCAGCGATTTACGGCACTTCTGCGATGGCGGTCCCATCTTTGACCGCAACCTTTGTGCGTGACCAGGTCGATGAACACGATTTCACGCCCGTTTTCGGTGCCATGACTATTTTTTATGGACCGGCCTCAGTGCTTGGACCGATTACCGGCGGGGTGTTGGCCGATATCACCGGCTCTTACCGAGTCACCTATGTTCTTCTCGCAGTGACTTTTGCATTCGCGTCTCTTGCGGCCTGGTTCCTACCCCGGATCGAAAACGGGAACTAGATGGGCCACCCGTCCATTTTAGATAGGCACTCGGTCACACCTCTGTACCGATTATTCGTAGGATCTTCCGTGTGAATTCCGGTGAAGATATTCTTCCAAGCTGGCCCGTCGGGTCAACACCGCCAGTCGGAAGCCCGAACGTCTTAATTGTGCTGTTCGACGATGTGGGTTTTTCGGATTTCGGATGCTACGGCTCCCCCATCTCTACTCCAACCATCGATCGGCTTGCAGCGAATGGCCTTCGATACACGGGCTTTCACACAACCGCTATGTGCTCGACTACGCGCGCGGCGCTGCTAACGGGTCGTAACCATCACTCCGTCGGAGTCGGATGTCTCGCCAATTTTGATAGCGGTTACCCGGGCTATAGAGGAAAGATCAGCCCCGATGCAGGGACCCTCGCCGAGATGCTGCGCCCGCATGGCTACAGGAATTACATGATCGGGAAGTGGCATGTCAATCCTTTAACCGAATCAGGACCAACCGGACCATTTGACGGTTGGCCTCTCGGTCGGGGCTTCGACCGGTTTTACGGTTTCCTCGATGCCGAAACCGACCAATATTCGCCGGAACTGATTCGTGATAACAGCCACATTGCGGCACCTGGCACCTTCGCTACGGGATATCACCTCACTGAGGATCTTTTCGATCAAGCGATCCAATTTGTCGCTTCACATGAAGCAAGCATTCCTGACAAGCCGTGGATGACCTTGGTAGGGCTTGGCGCATGTCATGCACCTCACCAAGCCCCGAAGGAACTTATTAGCCACTACGACAACGTGTTTCGACGGGGTTGGGACACGGAGCGTGCCGAGCGACTAGCACGGCAGATCGCATTAGGCATAGTGCCCGAGGGAACTCAGTTACCGGCCAGGAACGATTTCGTGGAGGCTTGGGAGGACCTTGACGACATCACTCGTCGGGTAGCTACTCGACTCCAAGCCGCGTACGCCGCGATGCTTGACCACGCAGATAAACACCTCGCTCGACTCATCGACCATCTCGAATTCTCAGGCCAACTGGACAACACGGTGATCATGGTTCTTTCAGACAACGGGGCAAGTCAGGAGGGTGGGCCGCTCGGCTTTGTGAATGCGATGGGGCCCTACAACGGGCTCCCAGAGCCCATCGACGCCAAATTTGACCGGATCGACGACATCGGGGGACCCGACACTCACAGCAACTTTCCTTGGGGTTGGTCAATGGCTGCCAACACACCACTGCGCCGATACAAGCAAAATACTCATGGCGGTGGAGTGCGAGACCCATTAGTTGTGCACTGGCCGCGCAAGGTCACACAACCCGGATTAAGAGATCAGTTCTGCCACGCGTCTGACATTGTTCCAACCCTGCTTGACCTCATAGGGGTGGAGGCGCCCGACACAATTAACGGTGTTCAGCAAAAGCCGATCGAGGGCGTAAGTTTCGCGTCAACGTTGACAGACAGGCACGCGCAAACCGGAAAAACAACCCAATATTTCGAAATGTTCGGTCATCGAGGGGTAGTCCACAGCGGGTGGAAGGCCGTTGCTTTTCACCCTCCTGGAACTCCCTATGGGGACGACCATTGGGAGTTGTTCAATCTTGTAGACGATTTCAACGAAACCAAAGATCTATCGGCAATCGAAGGGGCTCGACTTAGCGAAATGATTGACCTCTGGTGGGAGCAAGCGAGACTGCACCAAGTACTTCCCCTCGATGACCGCTTTGCCGAGCGCTTCGCCGAAAACGCAGAACGTCATTTAGGGGGCCGCACCTCTTTCACATTTTGGAAAGGAATGGGGCATCTACCTAGCGATGTCGCTCCTGATTTACGAAGTCGCAGCTACCGCCTGGACGCCCAGATCGAACCGATCAAAAGCAACGTCTCAGGGGTATTGATCGCTCATGGTGACGCAACTTCCGGCTACAGCCTGTATCTGGATGATCGAAGCCATCTTGTTCATGATCTGAACATTGGCGGAAGTCATCAGATACTTCGCTCACCCAATCCGGTTCCTCTGGGAGCAACGAACCTGGGCTTTTACATGACGCGTGAGGAACACGGGCAACGCGGACTGGGTCGACTAGTTGTTGACGGTGAGGTGGTAGCCACACAAGAAACGGACAACATTTTTTTCCTGATGATTTCCTGGTCTGGTCTAGATATCGGTCTCGATCGAGGAACCCCCGTGTCGCGTTACGAATCGCCAAATTGCTTCACGGGTGATCTCGTGAAAGTCACTATCGACTTAGCCGACGATCAAATTCTTGATGGGGAAGGTCTGGGTCGAGCGGAAATGATGCGAGAGTAGGAACTCAACCGCGCGTGAAGAGCAACTGGAATTCAATAATCCCGTGATCTTCGACCGAAACCACAATGACTGCCGAGGGAACGGCGACTTCATAGTCAGCAAATGCGACTTCTGCCGAGCCCACGACAACGATCGTGCCGTTGACGAGTTGCGCTTCAAGGATGACCGGAACATCGTGGCGTATGCCATTAATCGTTAACTGACCGACTACTTCTATTGATACGGGGGAATCATTAGTTCCGGGAAGAGTTACTGGCTCATCAAGCACGAAAGTAGCCATCGGGTTTTCACTGACGTTCAGCGCGTGGCGTGCGGCCCGGTCACGTCGCGAGTCGTTCGTGATGATGGTCGAGAGATCAGCTGAGACCGAAACCTGAACGAGTTGCCCGTCTTCGATCGAGAGGTGACCTTCAACTTCGCCAGTTCGCCCTACTGCCGTGAAGGACCCGATCCGAGCAAGTTCTTCTTCCACTCTGAATCCAACAAACGATCCCGTGGATTCGTCAAAGGTGAAACTTCCAAAGGTCGAATCCACGTACCAAACGCCATCGTCGGACGCGGCGATCGTTGTTTCTGCAGCGATATCCGTTCGGGAATTGTCTGAACCCGCGACACTCGTAGCGGGTTGTGAAGCTCCTAGCTCTTCAAGAGAAGCAACCGCCGCGTCAAGAGATACTTCGTCGGGCGCGGCACGTAAAACTCTCCAGGCGCCGTACGCGACCATGACGCCAACGACCAAAACCAGTGCCGAGGTAGCGATGATGACAGTGCGTCGACTACCCACGATTTCAATCCTTTAACTCTAACCGGAAGCCCAAAACCTCTACAGGCTGACTCCCACCGATCTGATAGGCAATCTCGGGGTAGGGGCTAAATCCGAGCCTACGGTAGAGGTGCTGTGCAACCTCCATATAGTCGGTCGTGTTCAACACAAGAGCGACCCGGTCATCGGCTCTGGCCCTATCGATGCACCACTGGGTTAGCGCGCCACCAATTCCGAGCCCTTGACAGGAGGGGTCGGTCGCCAGCACCCGGAATCCGGCGCACCCTTCAGGGTTGCCTGACTTCACTTCCTTGGAATAGTCGTGGTGATACGCGAGACTTCCAACAATTCTTTTATCAAGCTCGGCGACGATGATTTCTGCTCGTTCCGCTCTCCCGGCAACGTCGCGTAACTCCGCTCCGTACCAGCCCAGGTCATCGGGAAGACCAGTTTCGGCAAACAGCGGTCGGTAGGCGGCCATTGTGACGGCCGCAACCTCGTCGTACTCAGCGCTTCGGGCTTCTCGAATAATCAATGTTGACGGCATAAGGGTCTCCAAACTCGACTTTGGTCTCGTCGTAGCTGTCAGCGAACGGTAGCGTCATGTTGGGGTCAGGGAACCCTAGGGGGCAGTTGAAATGCCGAGCGAGCCATCGAAAGAACTTGTGGTCCTCGATAATCCGCGACCCGGACGCAACTATGAAATTCGTTGCGAAACTCCGGAACTGACGTGCTTGTGTCCCGTGACGGGACAACCGGACTTCGCGACGGTCGTGATTACCTACGTACCCGATGCCCAAATCGTCGAGTTGAAGTCATTGAAGTCGTACCTTTGGAGCTTCCGCAACGAGGGGGTGCACCACGAGGGAATTACGAATCGCATTTTGGATGACCTGGTAGCAGCGTTAGCTCCTTCATTGATGACCGTCACCACTGAGTGGTTGGTGCGTGGGGGCATCACCACGACAGTCTCCGCGAGTCACCCAGATTGACGCTGCCTCTAGATTCCTAGGCGTCGAGCACGGTGCCGCCTTCGCGGGGCTCAACGAGGGGGGCCTGGGTCGACCAAGGAAAGTTGATCCATTGATCCGTATATTTCCACACATATTCGCACTCGACGACAGAGCGAGATTTCTCGTAAAGGACCGCTGTCCTTACCTCAGCAACCTCACTCAGGCAGTGGTCACGAACAAGGGCGAGCGTGTGACCGGTGTCCGCCACGTCGTCCACGATCAGCACTCTGGTGTCGCGCAGATCAACTACGTCAACATAAGGTGGGAGCACGACAGGAACGTCTAGACGCTCGTCTACCCCTGTGTAGTACTCGACGTTCATGACGTAAAGATTCTTTACAGATAAGGCGTAGCCCAACGATCCAGCCACGAAAAGACCACCTCGAGCTATGGCGAGAATGATGTCGGGCCGGTAGCCGTCGTCGGCAACACGGGTTGCGAGAGCGCGGCAAGCGATACCGTAGTTGGTCCAGTCAAGGACTTCGCGGGGCTGATCATTCATCTCCGGAAGTTACACCCATCGCAGACTTAATCCTTGTGACACGTTCGACGATGTCACTCTTGCCGTCATCAGCACTAGCTTGTCCTAATGCCGTTGCTGGCCCCGCAACACAAGCTAGTGCTGCGACAGTTGCTGTCGCGGGGCGGCACCGCTTTGCCCAGCGAGCTATCAATCGACATCGATCTCGCAACCGAAGATGTGTTGAACGCACTCGATCATCTTCACCGAACCGATTTAGCGGCTCCCATGCCCCACACCCCAGGACTAGGGGAAGGTCGCTGGTCGCTTACTTCGCACGGACAGCAAGTTGGGCCCTCGTTGGCGAAAAGCGAGTCGATAATTACTCCCAGCGAAGACTCTGTAGACCCTGCCGAAGGGTGGGGTTTCCCGTGGCGGCCTGTGAAGAAAGACCCCCCTGTTTACGCGAGGAACTTGCCACGGCCGAGGAGCCAACGTCGAAATGCGGTCCGGCAACCCCGTTTTGCTTTGCATGTGCCAAATCGTCCGCCTGAAAGGCGCCGCTGGGGCCTATTAGCTCTCGCTTCGCTGGTAACGGTTGCCGGGATCGCGTTGCTGTTAATGACCATCCGACAAGTCGACATAGAGATCGGTGGAATCGAAGACGGTGTCGCGTTGCAGCCAAGTTCCATCGAGGGAACCCAGATTTCTTTCACTGTGAGCGGAGCAAATGCGCGATCTGCAGAACTGCTGCTTGATGACTTCCCCGTCAGTGGCGTTCAACGGTATGGGAATCGGATTGTGTGGGTAGCACCTCCGCTAACCGAAGGGCCACATTCACTGGAATTGGTGGTGCAACGACGGCTCTACGGCCAAACGTCGAGTTTGCTCGATTTCACTGTTGATGGCACACCTCCATTGATTGACCTACCCAAGGTTTTGGAGCCCGTACCTATGAATGAGCCTGTCACCATTGCGGGGACTTCCGAGCCAGGCGCGACCTTAATAGTGGCTGGCGTACCGATCGAAACCCGGGATGGTTCATTCGTTCTCGAACTTGATGAGCCTCCAGCCGGGCCCGTGTCGGTGTTAGCAATCGACCGTGCAGGCAACACAAGCACTTTCAACATGATCATTCCGGTCGCGTATCCCAAAACACAAGGCGTACATGTGAGCGCTGCCGCGTGGGCACACGAGGGTTTGAAGAACTCCGTGCTCGACTTAATTCGGGCAGGGAAAATCACCGCTATTGAAATCAGCCTGAAGAACGAGAGCGGAGTAGTTGGCTACCACAGCAATGTGCCACTGGCACGAGAGATAGAAGCCTCTAGTGACCTGTTCAACCTTCGCTCAGCTATTGAAGAACTACATGCGTTAGACGTCAGAGTGATCGGCCGCATAGTCGCTTTCAGAGATCCCATTCTCGCTAAGCACGCCTGGGCGCAAGGCAACGAAGACTGGGTGATTCAAACCTCTGATGGTCGACCTCTCAGCAAATACGGGGGCTTCACTAATTTTCACAACATCAACGTCCAGAACTACAACCTCGACATCGCCAGAGAAGCTGCTGAGGCTGGGATCGACGACATCCTTTGGGACTATATGAGACGCCCCGAGGGACGGCTAACCAGCATGTTGATACCAGGAGTCGGTTTGGATGACCCTTCGCCAATCATTGTGGACTTTCTGCGCAAATCTCAAACCTTGCTGCGCGAGCACGGAGTTTTCCAAGGCGTTTCCGTTTTCGGAATTTCCGCAACAAGAGGTGAATTCATCGCTCAAGATATTGCTGGCATGGCTCACTACGTCGACTATGTCGCACCAATGGTGTATCCGTCTCATTGGTCTCGAGGTGAGTATGGAATAGCGCACCCAGAAGCGCAGCCTTACGACATCACTCGAGCTTCCTTGGCTGACTTTCAACGAGTACTGGACGGCACGAACACAGCGTTAGTTCCTTGGCTTCAAGATTTTTCGATGAGAGTTCCTTACGGACCCGCAGAGGTGAAAGCCCAGATTGATGCCGCGGCCTCGTTGGGTATACACGACTGGTTGATTTGGGATCCAACTGTCACCTATACGGCCGAGGGCATCGTCGCCGCGCCGAGTTAGGAACGGACGGTGTCTCAGCGCTAGCCGTCGAAGAAATTTTGACGCAACTTGTATTTCTGAACTTTCCCGCTTGGGGTCATCGGAAAGTCCTCAACAATTACCAGATCCTCGGGCCAGAATTGCGGCGTCACTCCGTGTGTTTGAAGAAATTCACTGAGACTCACGAGCGTCGGGGGGTCTCCAGAAGGCACCACAAAGACGCACCCAATTTCTCCCAGACGTTCGTCGGGCTTACCAACGATTGCTGCTCCCGCTACCAGGGGATGACGTAACAAAAGGTCCTCTATCTCCTTCACCGGGACGTTTTCGCCACCTCGAATGATGATGTCTTTAGATCGGCCAGTGATTCGGATATATCCGTCATCGTTCATGACGGCGCGGTCTCCGGTGTCGAACCACAGTCCGTGCCACGACGCCTCGCTCAAAGCGCGTCCCTGTACGTATCCCACAAAGAGCTCCGAGCCGCAACATTGGAGATCACCTTCAACTCCTAGGACTGGATGTCCATCATCATCAATTACGCGGACTTGATTGCCTGGAAGGGGGCAGCCGTCGGTAAGTCGCAGGGCAAGAGGGTCCGAAGGGCGTCCCACGGTAAGCAAAGCGCATTCGGTCATCCCCCAGCCTGGAAGAACAACGCAGGGAAGGGTTGCGTCAGCTTGTTCAAGCACCGGTTCGGGGACTGCGGCTCCGGCGCACACGAATCGCATCCAACTCGATAAATCTCGGTGTTCAACTTGATCGACAGCGAGGACGTCAGCAAGAAATGGAGTTGCCCCCATCGATATCTGGATCTTGTGACGTTCAATCAAGTCAACAAACTCTTGAGGATCCCAAATGTCCTGCAAGACGACATGTCCCCCCAATGTAAGTGGAGCGCGAATGCCATAGAGGTAGCCCGTTTGGTGCGCAAGGGTGGACGCCATGTGAAACGTATAGCCGGGTCCGACGTCGGTTCCGAGGGGCGATGAGACACCTTCGCACACAGCTTCCACAAATAGATCGACAGCTGCGTTGAGGGTGTTTTGGGTGTGCATCACCCCTTTTGGTTGGCCCGTAGTGCCGGACGTGAACATCACTTCGCATACTTCGTGAGTTCCCGGCCTGAGTAGATCAACGGCTGCTCGATCGTAGGAGGAGAATCGGCCTTGTTCGAGGAGGTCTTCCCATGTCAGTGCGTCAGCTAATGCACCGCCGCCGACGGTCACGATCTCTTTTACCCAAGGACAACGTTCCCTCAGGTCGGCGTGCATCGCTCCAAGCTCGAACCCTCGAAATTCGTTAGCGGTGATAACAACCACTGGTCGAGCAAGCTCGCTCATAACCAAAACTTCGTTAGTTCTAAATATTGGGGCGACAGGATTGATTACACCGCCTATCCGCTCAACTGCAGCGACCGCAACCAAAAATTCGCGCCAATTCGGCATTTGAACCTGAACCACGACGCCGGGGCGAACGCCGAGTTCGAGCAGACCGCGGCTAATTTCGTCTACTTGAACCGCAAATTCTGACCAGGTGATCGACCCAAACCGATCTGTAATGACCACGTGCTCGCCGCGCTCCGCGGCCCAATGATCAACGAGAGGATCAAAAAATCGGTCTGGCCAATCGCCAGCTTCAATCGTTGTTGAAATTCGCGACTGGCTAAGCGTGGTTTCAAAGAATCCCTTCGACGTTGGCATCAGCAGTCCCTTTTAGTTGACTTTGTTCATCATCCGGATCGGAAACGAGGGAGAACTTCCTGTGCCATGAAACGCTCCGCCTCTTCGACGTAATGCATCGGTGATGCGGCGCTAAGAATGATCGTTCGGGCCCCAGAATCAACGTACTCGCGCAGCCGTTCTGCGCATCGGTCCGGATTCCCAGCAATCGCATATTTATCAATCATCTTGCTGAAGTCTTGGTTGTATTGCTTTGAAAGACGTTGGTTGGCGTGTTCGATGGCAGTGGCATTGTCCTCATGGCAGCAGAAGAAAATAAAGAGCCCGGGATCGACAGGAGATTCATTACCTTCGTCCGCTCGATACTCCGCGATCCGAACATTGGATTCTACGAGCATGTCTGGCGTGTACATATACGGAAGCCACCCAGAGCCATAGCGGGCGGCGCGGCGCCACGCAGCTTCTTTCCGGCCAGAAATCCAGATTGGTGGTGATGGCTGTTGAACCGGTTTAGGTTCCAGCGTTACACCAGAAAGTTGGTTGAATTGACCTTCAAAGTGAACGTCATCTTCGGTAAAAAGCTTTCTCATGATTTCTAGTGCTTCATTGGTTCGAGCTCCTCGTTCTGAGACAGGGACTCCGGAGGCTTCGAACTCCTGGGGAAGCTCGCCTCCAACCCCAATTCCCATATGGAAACGTCCACCCGAAGCTACGTCTAACGCCGCCGCTTGTTTCGCGGCAAGCACCGCTGGATATAAAGGAAGCAAGGTGATGGTGGACATTAGTTTCAGTTTCGTCGTCGCTCCAGCCGCCACCGCCAGAGAAATAAACGCGTTCGAGCAGGGGACGTGGAAGAACACGTGCTCCCCTGTAGTGGCGTAGTCATACCCAAGTTCTTCGATTGCTTGTGCTTGTTCCGCTATGTGGTCGGCGCGCCGCATGGACAGACCGAATTGAACCCTCGACTGTGTTTGCTGGTCACTTCCCACAGATCACCTCTTTGTTATGGAATTGACCGTAGCCGCGACCTCAACCTTTGAAGGAGAATCGAAGGACCGGACACCCAGTTAGGGCGCCCGGTCCATCGCTGTCCGTGCGTTGGGGTAGATCGGTAGCTGGCCGCAAAAGCAGTTCAGCTTCCCCCCTTTGCTGTCGGCGCCTCCCCCGTGGAAAGCGGCACCAACGGTCACGTCCTATTTGGTTTTCGGGCCGCACCTGGTTGGCCCAAAATCCTCTGCGGACGATCGATCGGAGCTTAAGCTTTTCACTTACTAAACGCAAATTTAGGAGATTTGAAAGTCGGCCAAGAGGCGCATTTATTGGGCGCAGCGCGTTGGTCAGTGCTAGGCCAGAGGGATGACCACACACAAAATCGACGTGCAGCGGGTAGCGGAACTAGTCAAGCGTTGCCGAAGAGAAGTCGATGACGGCTTCTTGCCCAGTTGCCAACTAGCAATAGGTTTTGGTGGAGAGATCGTCGTAGACGAAACCATTGGGGATGCGCTTCCAGACACCAGATACTGCTTTTTTTCGGCAACGAAACCGTTCGTTGCGGCAGCGATATGGCAGCTGTTGAGTGAAAATTTGGTTCAGCTAGAGGCTCCTATTTCTTCATATCTGCCAGAGTTCGCGCAAAATGGTAAGGCAGAGATCACTGTCGAACAGGTGATGTTGCATACTTCAGGTTTCCCTCACGCTCCAATGGGACCCAACGTGTGGGCGACAGTTGAGGGTCGCCGTCAGCGTATGGCCGACTGGCGGCTCAACTGGGAGCCAGGAACGCGTTACGAATATCACCCAACTAGCGCTCACTGGGTACTCGCTGAAGTCATCAACGAGGTCACTGGGGAGCCTTACGCAGACGAAATTCACCGCCGCGTGACAGCCCCTCTTGGGCTTCCCCGCGTTCTCGGTATCGACCTGGAGAGCCAGGAGGGCATCGCCGACCTCACCTTATGTGAGGGAGAAGCCACACCAGATGAGCTTGAGGCCGTGTTCGGTGTTCGGTCCATGCCGCCTAGCGAAGTCAACGACGAAACGATCGTCCGTTTCAACGATCCCGAGACAAGGGCAGTGGGTGTACCAGGCGGTGGGGGTTATGGGCGGGCGGCTGACCTTGCCGGATTTTACCAAGCACTGCTACACAACCCGGGCAACATGTGGGATTCCACGATGCTCGACAACGCTGTTGGTCAGGTCCATAACAACTTGCCAGACCCAATGGGAGTTCCCGCTAATCGAGGTCTTGGGGTAATTCTGGCTGGCGACGACGGCATGGCTAACCGGCGAGGTTTAGGGCGCACAGTGTCAACACGAGCGTTCGGACACAACGGGGTAGGCGGGCAGATTGCCTTCTGTGATCCCGAAACAGGCCTATCGTTTGCTTACACGACCGACGGCTTAGACCGTCACCAAATTCGACAGCCTCGCCGAGGGACGTCGATCGCTAGCCTCGCTGCCAACTGCGCTGTTTAGAAGGATTGGCTAATGCGTTTTGGATTCACGCTTCCCAATAATTTTGGTGTCGCCGACCCTCACGACGTCGTCCGTTTGGGAGTTGAAGCTGAACAACTGAGCTTCGATTCAGTCTGGGTCAACCACCATGTCATCAACGTCGGCTACGTCCACGACCGCTTAGGGCAAGCTCCGTATCATGATGCTCTAGTTACCTTGACCTGGCTTGCCGCCAACACAAGCACCGTCACTCTCGGAACCAGCGTCTTGGTGATGCCTTACTTGCACCCCATGATTTTGGCAAAGGAAATCTCAACTCTGGATCACCTCAGCGGGGGCCGCATAACACTTGGGCTCGGGGTAGGCAGCCTTCCCGAAGAAAACAGAATTCTGGGTTCCGATTACAACAACCGCGGACAGTACAGCAATGAGTTTGTCGAAGTGTTGCTTCGCTTATGGACCCAAGATCAAGCGAGCTTTGAGGGACAGCATTGGCAATTCAAAGGAGTAGTCACCTCACCCAAGCCATTGCAGAAGCCCCACCCGCCGATCGTGATCGGAGGCAATCGCGCGCCTGCGTTGAGACGAGTTGCCCGGCTGGCCGATGGCTGGCATCCGATGGGTGTTTCACCAACCGGTGTGACTGAACGACTCCGTGTTATCCGTGAAGAAGCTGAGGCGACAGGAAGAGCGGACACAAAGTTTCTAGTTCAGGTGCGGCGCGACTTCGACGGCGTAGACGCTGAACTGATAGAAGCGTACGAAGACGCCGGAGTGACCGACTTGGTGTTGTCCTGTAACACTGGCGAGGTCGGCATAATTTCTGACACCCTTGCTGCCTTTGCTGCACGTCACATTCAGCCGTGAGCGCACTTCAAGGAGTTAAGGTCCTCGACCTAACGGGTGACCCGGGACGGTTCGCGACCAAACTATTAACCGAATTCGGGGCAGACGTAGTTCGGGTAACCCCTGCCGGCTCTCCTGGGCATTCGATGACGCAGGTCGAAGGCGGAGTACTTGACTGGTGGTTTGACGGCGGAAAGCAGCGCCACCGCGTCGACCTAGATACCGGCGCCGGTCAAAACACGTATCGCCTTTTGGCGTCTAGCGCTGACGTCATCGTGGAGACCGAGACCCCTGGGAGGCTGGCTGACCTTGGATTAGATCATTCAGACCTACTCACAAGCAACCCTGGTCTCGTTCAGGTCTCCATTACGCCTTTTGGCCGAACTGGTCCTCGTTCAAATTGGGTGGGTTCCGATCTCACTGCCGCCGCGATGGGCGGATTCTTGTCAGTGGGCGGTGTGCCTGACAGACCGCTCAACGTGTGGGGCCGCCAGGCGCACAACTACGCGGGGTTCATGGGCGCTTTGTGTGCCCTTTCGGGGTTGTGGGCCGTCCGGCGTGACGGCCATGGCCGTCACGTAGATGTTTCTATCCACGAAACCTTGAGTGGATCCGTTGAAAACATTTTGATGCAGTGGCTATTCGACGACATTCTTCCGCTCCCTAAGGTGGCTGAGCGTCAAGGAGCGCTCCATTGGCTCCGCGCGTATGACCTCGCCGAATGCCGGAATGGTCACATGATGATCACTCTTACACCAACTCCAGAAAATGCCTTCAAAATGATGGTCGACGGTGGGTTTGAAGAAGGACGCAAATGGTTGGGTTACGAAGTAGAAGAGTTATTGCTGCGAATCGATGAGCCAATGGACACGATGAGGCGATGGGTTCGTGAGCACGATGCCATGGACTTGTGGGAGGAGGCTCAACAACGTCACGTAGCTGTCGGTGCAGTTCACGATATTGAGCAAGCATGTGCGAGCCCGCAGTTCGAACACCGAAATTTCTTCAACTCAGTTGGTGACTCAAAAGTGGTGATGCCGAGTCGCTTGGTTCGATTCTCAGAAACACCCGCTGAGGCTCCCCGGACGCCGGCATTCGAAGACACTCCCGTTGACGAAATTGTGAAGCGATGGTCAACGATCGATCCTGCTACATGTGATCGTGCCTCGCAAAGATCTGCGGGTGATCTCCCGCTCGACGGCATTCGCGTGCTCGACTTGACGTGGGTGTTAGCAGGTCCCTTTGCTACCCGCATGCTCGCCGATCTGGGAGCGGACGTTATCCGAGTCCAAAATGAGGAACACAGCACTCTGGTGAACCGACCGGATTATCCGTATTACTTCATTTGGGGCCGAGGAAAACGCAGCGCCACCATCAACATGAAACATTCCCAATCTTTAGCGGTAATGCGCAAACTCATCGAGAACTGTGATGTTCTGATTGAGAACTACAGCGCCGGGGTTCTAAACAGATGGGGCCTTGACTGGGAAACCGTCAGTGAATGGAACCCGCGTTTGGTCTACGTGACCATGTCGGGCTGTGGACACGACGGCCCTTGGAGCCATGTCATCTCTTACGCGCCAACGGTTCACGCGATTTGTGGCATAACGCACCTTACGAACTTTGCCGATCGCGGTGATGTGGGGCCAGGTTTTTCTCTCAACGATCATCTTGCCGGCTTCGCTGCCGCTTCATCGACGGTGGCTGCGTTGTTAGCTCGCGACGTGGTAGGTAAGGGTCAACACATCGATATGGCACAACTGGAGATCGGAACCTATTGCATTGGTCCCGCGGCTCTCGATTGGCTGTCGAACGAAAACATGGCCCAGCCACACGGCAACCAAGATGGGTTGCAAGACCACATACCCAACGAGGTCTATCCCTGTGCGGACGGCTTCGTTGCTGTAACGGCCACCGACGACGAGCAATGGTCACGCCTAGCAGCTCTATTAGCGAACCCGGAGTTAATGGGTCTGTCGACTGAAACCGAACGCAGAGCGGAACGTGACAAGATCAACCAAGTCTTCAGGGAATGGGGGGCCAACCAGAACACGAATTCTGTGGTTGAGCTTCTTCAGTCCATCGGTGTTCCAGTGGCGAAGGTGCAAAACGCCGACGATCTGATTAATGAGGACCCGCAACTGGCAGCACGGGGTTTCTGGCGAGATGCGACCCACGATGTGTTCGGTGATCGCACAATCGACACGTTTCCGGCTCTGTGGAATGGTCGACGCCTGCCCACAAGACTTTTGTCACCTTCGTATTTGGGCGAACACAACTTTGAAGTATGGACTGAACTCGCTGGTCTCGATTTCGAAGAGGTCGCCGAGGGGATAGGGAACGGCCTTTTTAGTTAATCGACGCTTCCTTATTCTTCGAGATCGACCCAACCAACCACTCGCTGGACTAGCACGTCAACGAGGTCGGGCTCTCCGTCCTCCGTACCGGTGTCTAGTAGGTCGTCACCTGCGACCATTCTGTGCGCTAGGACTGCCTTGGTAGTGGTCACGTCGTCAACTAGATCTTCATAGGAGTAATCCTGTACTCCCTCACCAACCAAGACTTGGTGATACCTGCGCAGCAACCTTTGCTCCTCGTCTCGGTGGTGAGGCTCCAAAGCTGTGGTGATGAAATAGGCAACTTCCCATCCAGCGCGTCCCCACCCCATACCCTGCCAATCAAGAACAACGGTCTGACCGTTGGGACGGAACATGAGATTGTCTAACCGGTAGTCGCCGTGACACAGAGTCCAAGGGCCCTGTTCCATCTGGGAAGCAAACACGGGAAGTCGCTCTTGAACTTCGTCCATCTTGGCAACCATTCCTTCGCCGATTAACGAACCGAAGCGGTCAACAAAGTCGTCGCGGTGTCGACGATAGCTAGCCTGAAGGACCTTTGGGGTGCGACCAACACTCCATAGGATCGGATTTGCATCCCGGCGATCTCGATTCATCCAATTGTGTGCGTGAAAGCGAGCGAGTAGGTCAAGGCCAACCAAGGCATCGTCAATTGATCCGCCTGCAAGTTGGCTCGGAGGTCGAGCGTCCGCTATGTCCTCCAAGAGCAGCAAGTATCTGCGGGGACTCTTCGCCCCTAAGGACAACAAACGGTCGAGGAGCCAACTCACTCCACCGATTGGCAGTTTTTCGAAGAGAAAAACGAAGACTGTTTCGAGCCACGGAACCGGGTTGGGGTCAAGTTCGGCGTGAATGAACTCAGGCATCGGAATTCCAAGTTGGCCTCTCATTTTGCTGTAGACCCAGATCTCCCTTTCATAAACGGCGAGGCCTTCACCTAAGGAGCGATTCTTCGCGACCTGGGACGGAAGTTTCGCTACGACCGAGCTGGGGACCATATCGCCTCCTTCCCACGTCAATTTGCAACGATGGAGTTCGCCCATGAACCCAACGCCTTCACCGATGGGCTCTGTCTCCACATGAGTGATCACTCCTCCATATTTGGAACCAATCGCCGAAGTGAACCATTTCGCGTCGAGTTCGACTGCGGTTTGTGGGATGTGTTGAGTATCACGTCGCGCCATGTAGAGATTCTGGCGCAGAGTTAGCTACTCAGCGACTTTTGCCGCAGTCGCGATAACTCGCAGCACCGCGTCGGACACAATCCGGTCTTCAGTAGCTCGATCATTCACACCCTTTTCTAGCGTGATGTTCGACGAACTAACCCCGTCGCGAGTCGCCACTGCTATATGGGCACGATTGTCGCCGCGACGTCTGCGATCCGTTACTAGGGCCGCCGTACAGGCAATTCCAGCTACTGGTATGTCCGCATCGGCAAGCCGCTTCGCACGCTCAAGGCATGCTGTCGCCATCGCTTCGGCTGTATCGCTCGCCGCGGTTTGTGCGGGGGAATACCCAATGAGATCGGATAAGGCCGACGTTGCATACGGAACGGTGGCCTCCAGGACGGTTCGTGACGCCCCCGGTACGGAGAGCAGGTCCGATATTGACGCAACTCCCCCACCTGTAACGGCCATCACGATCACCAACGGGGCATCATGAATTAGATCGATCAGAGTCATCCGGTCGGCAGCTGCCATTGGAGCTAACGAAGACATCTACGACGACACCTCGCTCAACATCTTGGTTGCGGCCTCTAACCCACCGGTTCCAATTGGCACCTGGCATACGCGCAGCGAAGCTTCCACTGCTCCCAGCGCCCCAAGCAGCATTGGAACGTTGAGATCTCCGAGGTGTCCGATGCGAAAAGCGGATCCCGCTAGGGGACCAATTCCAGATCCCATGCTCAAATTAAACCGTTCTCTAGCAATCGCCACGACGTGGTCAGCGTCATAATTCGCGGCAAGCCGAACACACGTCACACTGTCCGAGCGCTCGCTTTCTTTGGTGGCATTGAACTCGAGCGCTCCCGCTTCACCCCAGACTCCGACAGCGGAGCGCACCGCATCGGCCAGTCGACGATGTCGACTGGTCACTGCCTCTATCCCGCCTTCCTCAGCGATCATGCATAGGGCTTCGTCAAGTCCGAAAAGATGGTGAATGGGCGGAGTGCCGCAAAACATCCGGTATCCCTCAGCCTCTAGTCGGCGTCTCCAATCCCAGTAGAACCTGCCTCTTTCGTTTGCGTACGCGGCGTCAACAGCTCGATCGCTGATCCCGGTGAATGCGAGACCGATCGGCATCATTAGGCCCTTCTGGCTGACTACGAGACAAGCATCGACTCCTAGCGTGTCGACGTTGATGGGCGTGCACCCAAAGGAGCCAATCGCGTCGAGAACTAATAGCGCTGAATGCTCTAGGTCGTCGAGAACTGTTCGTATTGCCTGAAGGTCGGAAGTTACCCCGGTTGAAGTTTCGGTGTGGGCTAGCAAAATCCCTTCTATATGCCGACCGGCATCGGTCGAAAGCGCATCACGAAGAGCGTCAGGGTCAACCCCTCGTTGCCAGCCGGTCTCGAACCAACAGACGTCTAGGCCATGGGCTTCACACATCTCGCCCCATCGATGACTGAAATGGCCACTGTCGCAGAGAAGTACTCGCGCTCCGGTGTCGAACAGGTTGGTGACAGTCGCTTCCCATGCTCCGTGACCTGTACTGGTGTACCCGATCAGAGGCCCGGAGTTCCCCATATGCTCGTTTAGCCTCGTGAGACAGGAATCAAGCAAGGCCGAAAACTCGGTGGTACCGAAATCAATTGCCGGTCTGGCCATTGCCCGGAGGACCCGATCAGGAATGTTGGTAGGTCCTGGATTCTGGATGAAGGTCCGACCGCTCACCATTTCGAAGGTATCCCCATTCAATGCCCGAAGGGTGGCGCGCCTCCACCAGCGACAAAGAATATTGAGGCGTAGGCAACCAATTTGGAGCTCCGCGATTTATCTGTTGCAGTGTGAACTTTTTTTACCGCCCTTGGAAGTCTGGTTCACGTTTGTCGACGAAGGCCTTGGCAGCTTCTTTATGATCTCGAGTTTGTCCACAATGAATGTGATGCGCTGCTTCCATGTCTAAACACTCTCCCATTTCGCCGTGTATCGCTCTGTTCAGGTTCTCCTTCATATAGCGGTAGGCGACGGTGGGTCCCTGCGCTAGGCGTCGAGCGATCGCCATCACCTCCTCTTGCAGGGAATCTTCAGAAAAGACGCCGTTGACGAGACCGAGCCGTTCTGCTTCTTCCATGTCGACTTTCTCCGACAAGAAGTACAGTTCACGAGCTTTTGCTGAACCGATTAACCGGCTCATGAAGTAGGTGCCTCCGTAATCTCCGCTAAATCCGACGCGGGCGAACGCTGTGGTGAGAATAGCGTTCGGGGATGCATACCTAAGGTCGCATGACAACGCGATCGACAGACCCGCTCCGGCGGCCGGACCGGGCAGCGCCGCGATTGTCGGCTTCGGTAACTCGTAGAGCTTGCCTGCCGTATCTCGTTGGTTGAGGCGCTGCAAATGAACACGAGCGTCGTACTGCACGGCGCTATTTCCGCCCTCGCCGCCAGCTTCTGCCATTCCTTTCACATCACCACCAGCGCAGAAGGCTCCACCTGCACCAGTAAGAACAACCGCTCCTACATCAGTTGCTACCTCAGCATCACTAAGCGAAGCGACGAGCCCTTGCAACATGCCATCGGACATGGCGTTGCGTCGTTCAGGACGATTGAGAGTAATTCTCATCACTCCATCAATCACTTCGGTATTGATGTCGTCGGTTCCAGTATCGAAAATACGATCAGACATATCGTCTCCAGCTAGTCACATACACGTGGTTCAACGAAAGAAGTATCGCGAACATCGGAGAGACGCGTCGAACAATTGTCCTTTTCGCGTCTGGAGCGTCGTCAGCCGCCAGCACCTTCGGTGAAGCCCAATTCGACTCGTACGTTACGAATCAAACCATCGTTACTTACAACAACGACTTTAACAACCCGCCCAATCTCGCTATCTCGCACTGCCTCAACAAGATCGTCGACTGTCTCGATTTCTACGCCATCAAACTTCATGACGACTTCGCCGATCCTTAATCCTGCGACATGCGCTGCTCCATCCTCGACGAGAGCAACGATGACCACGCCTGTCTCGACACCTTCATAGATGTCGTACTGACCTCGAGAGGTCTCATCGAGCATCCCAACGTCGATGATGTTGACGCCTAATAGAGGGCGCTTGGGTACTTCGCCTGTCTGCAGGGTCTCAATGACTGGTCGCGCATGGTCAATCGATATGGCAAATCCGATACCTTCCGCATTGCCCGCAATGGCGGTGTTAACTCCAATGACCTCACCATTCGCGTTGACGAGCGGGCCGCCCGAATTACCTGGGTTAATCGCTGCGTCGGTCTGAATAAGATGAGTCAGCCTATTTCCTGCAAGCTGAAGTTGCCTGTTGAGCGCTGAGACGATGCCGGTGGTGACAGTTGGGGTGTCCCCCAAACCGAGCGCGTTGCCGATAGCAAGAACTTCATCTCCTACTTCGACTTCAGCGGAATTGCCGAGTCTCGCCGCCGGGAGATTGTCGCCGTTGATCTTTAGAACCGCTAAATCCCTAGTCGGGTCTTTTTGGACAAGTTCAGCGGACTTCACAGTCCCATCGGACAACATCACTTTGATCGTGACAGCGTCTTCGACCACATGGGCGTTGGTCACGACTTGACCGTCGGGACTAATGATGAACCCAGTTCCCGCTCCACCCCCAAACACCGCGTCCTCAGTTTCAATCTCAATTTGTACAACCGACGGAGCGACTGCGGCCAGGACAGCTTTTACGTCGAGACGCCCGGCGTCCGTCATTTCCACGCGAGGGGTGAGCACCTCGTCGGAGTCGGTAACAATTTCGGCATCCAACGCCACGGTGTTGGCGGTAGCGCGTTCATCAACGGCAGCACCCACGGCTAATTCGACTTCTTGGGTATCATCAATTTTTTCGGTCACATAAATACGTTGGGCGTCACCAAGGCTCACCACAATTAAACCGGCAACTAACGCGCCGACGACTGCGCCAACAACGGCGCCACCAAGAAAGCGGC
>PBHE01000044.1 GCA_002719335.1 Acidimicrobiaceae bacterium | reverse complement strand
GATCACCCGCTCGGGGATTAAACTTACTCGGTTTCTACAACCTGTAAGTGTTAATGATATTGTCTCGTCTGCTGGGTGACTACCGCGTACCGCAGCATTCAGTTGCCAACAACTACTCGCATTCTATTTAGTATTAACATTATTACTTTTCGTATTATATCCACGTAGAAACTCTTTCGAAACTACTCAAAGTAGTGATTATCAGTTTGTTTGGAAGGCCTAGCGGCCCTTGCACACAACTTTGACAACCTCGTCACATAGTTGTTTTGCACATATGTCCTTTAATCAGTAAAGGACTACTCGGCAGAGGCATCCAATGTTCGTTAGTAACCGTGAGGACCGTTGTCCATACTCATTCGTAGAGTCTGCGGGAATGACACTCCCAAAGTGGTAAACGAACCCTAGCCTTCTCCATATTCATCTCGTAGTACTTCCGTCCACACCGTGTACTTTTCATTTCACGGATTCGGCTTCACATTACCAATTATTCATTTCGTAAGTCCAAGCACGCCGTGCCACCGTCACTGCGTTCCTAGCACTAGTGCTGGATACTCATTCATCCCCTACTGTGAGGTAACCGCCGATTGAGTAATGTCAAAGCCTCTGTCCTCTCAATTCATACGTGGACTTAGCGGACGGAAGTGTACTCTATTTCATTATTCCACTTCGTTCCATAGTGCCACATTCACCACGGGGTCGTGGCATTCCCGCACATACTTATTCATAACAATTACCAAGGTCCGTCACGGCACTGAAGACTTTTCGCAGGCTTGGTCTTCATTGTCATACTCACATTTTTGATCGATTAATTGTTTTTGATTTTGGCTAAGGATTGTAACTCGTGTATCCTGATGGCTTCGGGCTTATAGCATTCGCCATGGCCGCGCACTTGTAGGAAAGAATGCAGCCGCCCTACTCGTTAAAACTTTTGATATGATTGGCCGTGGACCTTAAAGATTTAGTATAACTGAAGCGTTCGTATGATTTCTGGGGCTGTTTCCAGAGGACCGCCCGTTGTTTCTTGGCAACCTACGCTTACTCACTTAGTTATTCTTAGTGTGAATCCTCGTGCGAAATAAGACTAGTTGATTAGTTTCGTGCTTTCCCTTCACTGCTGGCGCAGAGACATTGCGTCACTATCGTCGCCTCGGGGGCATTACACATACTCTTATTGTTTCATACGCCACAGCCTTCCCTGATGTACCGCTCTGCATATCGCGTGTATTCATAACTTGCGTTTCATACACCACACCCTGTCCCAAGACCGTGCGTTCACTACATTACATTCCGTTTCACTTAGGTCCGTGGTCCACTACCCTTATTCATCGCAAGCGTCTTCATTTTTCAAACGCTCATCGCAACGGGTACGATCATTCCACTACCCCTATTCAACAATAATTCGGTACGGCTCCAGGCCCACTAGGCTTTACTTAATAGATTGGTGAAGGCAAACTAGCACTCATTATAGTAATTCGGGCTTTACTCGTCCGCGTTACTTTCATACGACCACAATTGGCTCTGCTCTATTCAATTCGTAGATGTAGCCCTTTGCCCTACCAATCCGTCGGTTGAACTCATTTCATTAAGGCAACGCCAACTTTCGGTTTATTCAAGTAACAATGGTATCAACACTCACAACAGTATCTATAGTATCAACGAGATATTGATATAGTTGAGTTTAATTCGTGAGTTTGCGCTGGGGGGCTCTGTACTCATTAAATGATTATATTATTACTAGTGGTCTTTAGTGATTAAGACTACCGAAAGCCAGAAGCACAGGATACGGCATCCATCTATTCATTATTCGTGGAACGCACCACATCTGCATTTTCCAGACAGGGGCGTTTGTACTCTATTCATGGCATTGTAGAATCTTATGGATTCCTCATTCCGTGCTTCTCGCGGGAACGCTTGGCAGTGACTTGAGTCTGATTCGTAAGTCTTGTGTCTCAGCCCGTCGGCTGAAGACCCTATACTCATTAAATGATCAAAAAACTTTTCTTACCCGTAAATGTGGTTTATAAATGGAAATAACTGATGAAGCCGTAAAGCAAGCCCAGTGGTTATGGGATGTAGCATACAAGCATGCAGTTCATTCTATTGGTATAACCGATTATAGTAAAATGACATTTGATGATAAAAAGACACTTGCTATAACACAGGCAGTGTTATTCAAAGCAATGAATAACAATCTTAATTCAATACGATTAGCAAATGCAATTAAAGATAGTAAGAACGTTGTCGGCGTACATACAGAAGAGGATTAATTATAATGGATTGTAATGAAGAATTACATATAAGACTCAAAAGTAGATATAATTGGAATGATTTTTGGGCTAAATATGGTGACGTTGTAGAAGATAACGCATATAGATATTGTCTAGATAATAACCAGGATACAGATAATCATTCTCAAGACATGAAGACTGCAAGACAGTATTGTGCTGATGATTTCATTGCAGATAACGATCTAGATGTGAATGATAGATACCCAGATAGAGATGACTGAATATTGGGGTAACCCTGACAGATGTATGGTTTGTTTCAAAGAGCCCGAAGTAGAACAAACATGGAAAGGTGAAACAAAAATAGAATTAGTTAAGCATCATATGTGTTACTTTCCTGAAAAAATTGCATATGTACACTATGACTGCCATAAGAAAATACATGATATACCACTTCACACATTCATACAATACCAAGAGGGCGACGCAAGAAAGTTTTATGATATGAAAAAGGATAAAGAAAATGATAGCTGATATATACTATATGACAATGGCTGGACGAAATGCTGACCCAATGTCATTTGTCCATGCAAAGCCATCAATCAGTGATATTGAACATGGTAAGCGTGAGCACTATGTGAAAGTTGACCAGATAAATATAGAAACCGACTCATCGCTTACACATTCGTTTGCGATGGCAAAAGCCTCAGAAGAATTGTTTTCATTATATAATGGAGCATCCAAAAAACCAAACCCGTTAAGCACCCCAGAAAAACAGGAACAACTTAAAAAGTTAAGCGTGGGCCATACATCAATGTCCGTAGGTGACTTTGTTGTATTTGGCGAAACTAAAGAAAGGATATATGTTGTTGATTCTATGGGATTCAAAAAAGTGGAACCGACAGATGCATGGTTTGAATCATTATATTTTCCTGCTAAACCTGGTGAAACATAATTTGAATAAAATATCTTATACTAGTACATCTAACGATTGTGGGGAGATTGGGTAAATGAAGTCAAGAAAACTATTTGTTCCAAGACGTCCAAGTCGAACAAACTATGAAGACGACGAAGACGAGTAGAAATGAAATACTTCATTATCCCTCTTATTTTAACAATATTTGTAATGTTCTATGGAACAGTAGAACAAAACATTGACTGTCCAACTGCAGCAGGCGACCCACAAGGCAACGANGATTGNACATATACAAAAAGCTGGTTATGGCATTCAGTAGCAGTGCTGTCAGGAACAGCATTTGGTTTNCCACCTGATGGTNTATTAACAGAGCCNACAGTNAACCCTGATGAGGCCGAGTCANGAAACTTCATNCCNATGCTAGTAATCACAGGTATAGTTATGGCCGTGGAACTACGAACCAAAAGCCGTAGATTACGCCTAGATCCTAAAACAGCAAAAGAACTTAGATAGCCAAAATAGATATGAAACCCAACGTTAGCATGCGAGTTATATCAGAAATAAAACCCATTGCCATAATGCGAGTCATCAGGCAAATGAAACCCAATGTAGTATTGCGAGCCACAGAGAATTTAAAACCCAAAAGAGTTTTGCGAGTCATAAGATAACTGAAATCCAAGTTTTAAGTACGAGTCATACACCCCATAAAACCCAAGATAAGTTTGCGAGTCATTGATGAGTTGAAACCCAATATGGCGATGCGAGTCAACAGGACATTGAAACCCACAATTTACATGCGAGTCAAAACGCCGATAAAACCTATAGTCGATATGCGAGCCACTTCCTGCATAAACCCCATTAGAAAATTGCGAGCCAAATACAATGTGAAATCCAAATAGGTATTGCGAGTTAAATATAACATGAAACCCAAATGGGTTTTGCGAGCCAAGGAGTACATTGAACCCCATGAGATGAATGCGAGTCATAGTATTATTGAACCCCACTAGCCATATGCGAGTCATGAACAATTTGAACCCCAAAGAAATGATGCGAGTCAAGAATCAGTTGAATCCCAGTAAGCGTATGCGAGTCATGTGTCATTTGAAACCCATGAAGGAGATGCGAGCCAATTAACTGTTGAAGCCCAAAACTGAAATGCGAGTCATGAATAATTTGAACCCCAAAGAAATAGTGCGAGCCACAAAGATGCTGAATCCCATTAAGAACGTGCGAGCCAACAGTATGATAAAACCCACAATCTGCATGCGAGTCAAGAAATCATTGAAACCCATTAACAAGATGCGAGTCAGGAAAAAAATGAACCCCACAGGAAATTTACGAGTCATTCCATCTTTGAAACCCAATCAAGACATGCGAGTCATCCTTGTTGTGAAACCCATTAAAAACGTGCGAGTCATCCTTGTTTTGAAACCCATGATCCATATGCGAGTCATCGCAATTATAAAACCCAAAATGTGAATGCGAGTCATAAAATGTTTGAACCCCAAATTTCAGATACGAGTCAGACCAGATGTGAAACCCAAGGAAAACGTGCGAGTTAAATGCATCTTAAAACCCAAGAAAGAATTGCGAGCCGAACGATAGCTAAAACCCATAAAAAATGTGCGAGTTAAATATAACATGAAACCTAAAAGTATTTTGCGAGTCAAATTCGTGATGAAGCCCATGTACAATGTACGAGCCATGGTCATTGTGAAACCCAGAGGAAAATTGCGAGCCATGATTCATTTGAAACCCAGACCATTAATGCGAAATACTACCCTCTTTCTAACCGTAAATGTGAGTTTTTAATATGGTAAAAAGAAAAGTTAAAAAATCTACTGGTAAGCGTAGGTCTACTAGTAAACGCTCAACGACCAGTAGTAAGAAAAAGTCTATTACCAAGAAGCCTAAAGTCAGCAAAGTCAAACGTAAAACCACTAAGAAATCCAAAGTCAGCAAAGTCAAAAGTAAAACCACAAAAAAATCTAAGACTGCAGATGTAACAGATTGTTCCATACCATCAGTCAATCTGGTCGAACGTAAAACCACAAACAAAGACATAATCGCTGAAATTTTTATTGAGGAAGAGATTGAACGCTTAACAGGTAAAGGAAAGAATGAATTACCTGAAGATGTTACAGTGTGGTTAGACACATTAAAATCTGCAACACCTGACCAAAAGTTAGAGTTAGCAAAACACTTAAAAAATCTAAGAGCACAGTTAGATACAACACACCCAAAGAATATTGCTGATAGTATTGAAGCAGGGGGATTGCCAGATGTTGGACCGACAGAGAAAGGTGAAAAACTTACAGAACCACCACAAATACCATTAGAGATATTAAGAATATTAGTGGAGATGTATTACGATTTTCAGAACACAAGAATACGAACAGGCAACAGAGCCGCCATGAACTTAGAAAGAAATGGTATAGGTAAGGACGCATTAGAAAAATACGGTGTAGATGGGTTATTCGATACATCTAAAAAATTTGAAAGAGATATTGTAAAACTAATAGCCCATGATTTGAAACATAGGCCAATTTATACAGATTACCTACAAAAGATACAAGGTATCAGTGTGATACTTGCCGCAGGCTTGATAGCATGGATACAAGACCCATCTAATTATACAAACATATCAAAACTGCATCAGAATGCAGGATTAGGTCAGAATCGCTTTTGTGAAGAATGTTTGAAATGGGCTTACGAAGAGTTCTTTATTCCTAAGACAGACGTTGATGGAAAAATCTCAGAGACCAAAGCAAAAAGAGTGTCAGGCAAAGTTGAGATTTGTAATTATTGTGGTAATGGAAATCATCTAAAGTTCTATCCACAAACAAAAGTACAGGGTTATCAATTAAACTGGAATCCAAAACTAAAGACACACATGTGGAAAATAGGAGGCAGTTTTGTCTTGCAAAAAGCAACAAAGTCATGGTACAGATCAATATATGATATGGAGCGAGCAAAGCTAGATAGAAGATTTCCTGAAGCAGAACAAATAGAAGTTAGAGGAAAGAAAAGACTACAGCATAATCCTAAGCATAGGTTTGAAGCCGCAAAGAGAAAAGTTGAAAAGATATTTCTTGGACACTTGTGGTTAGTATGGAGAATAATGGAAAAGAAATCAATAACATTACCATATATGCCTAAAGGCGAACCACTATCAAACCATCGTATAATACCACCAGTGGTGGATAATGGTGAATTACCTGAGCTTGTTAGAACTGAATTATTAAAATTACATGACCAACATGGGGTATACCCACCAGATCTTATTCCAGATTGGATAGATAGAACGGATAAAGTAAAGAGTGATGAGGAAGCCACACTTGAAGAGAACTCAACACCACCAAGCGATGCCCCAGAGGGCACATCGTTACCTGATGTCGATGTAGATGTTGATGACGATGAAACCAACTAAATTCATCCATCCAAATCGTGTATCTACCGAAACAGTGCCAGGAACATTACACGGGCCAAATGATTATCAATACTACCGTGAATATGATAATGGTTGGAAATTAAGTATTACTTGTAATTATGCAACACATGATTTTGAAAAAGGTTATTTTGAAATCAAAGTAGAGACACTTGATCCTCATATAATAGGCACATCATTAGACTTTGATGAAACCGCCAGATTTCTCAGAGAGTTTGAGACCAACCCAGAAACGACAATGTTTGAGTGGTTGAAAAGTCAGCCCGAAATAGAGAGTGGAATATAATGAAAGAAACACCAAAAGAATTAATTGATAACTTTACGCGGACCTATACTGATTTAATACAAGACATATGTTGTTACTCACAACAAAACTTACCGTTAACAATATGGGTGTTAGAAAGAGATTTTAAAACTGTGGCCAGTAAAGTATTAGCCGTTTCAAAAAATAAACCAGATCCATTTAATAGTACAGTAAAACAATACACAGAAGATAATGCTGTAGCATATGTTGCAGGAGGAGTTGTTATGGCATTAGCACGAACAATGAATGGAAAAAGCACAGATAAAGAAATTGATAGTTCCACAGAACCCGTTGATATTGAAGATCCACCAAGTTACGATGATGTAAAGAAAGACCCTAACACGTTTAATGGATTGATTGTATTAACAAGTTGTATAGATGCTACAAATAATTCTCAAGCTGAAATGCCAACTACGACAATTGATAATTTATCATTATATCGAATTAACAAAAAGATTGCAAAATCTGGAACTGAAGACATAACATTGACATTAGACAGTGGGGTGCCACATGAAGCAGTTGGAGCGAATTCATTCATAAACATACTAGGGGATAGATTTGGACTACGTCAAAAATGGTAGTTCTCCTCAACTTGTGGGTGTTGAAATTCTTTCAATAAAAAATGATTAAAATGTTTGAAAAAGATAATGTAACCCAACAAGAAGTGGATGCCGTAAATGAAAAAGTTGCGAAATGCGAAAACAACCAACAGATTGTTGAGACACTAAAGACTGTAAAAAAGTCAGAAATAGAAATTATGCCTGTAGCATCAGCAGAACAATACAAAGTATCTGATGTACGTTACGTTCCATATTACGAACATGACGAAACAGGAGGACTAGAATTCGAGTTTTATACTAGTCATATGAATGCAGTAAAGTCCCCATTATTATTAACAGGACCAACTGGCACAGCAAAAACATTATCAGTTGCAGCATATGCTGCATACCTAAAAGCACTTTGCTTACAGGTTGATTGTTCAGAGGGAACCAAAAGAGCCGATTTAATTGGTAGATTTATCATACTAGATGGTTCAGTTAAATTCCAATTAGGAACAATTCCACATGCAATAGAAATTGCAAACCAAACAGGTCAGGCAATTATAGACTTTGAAGAAGTTAATGGCTTACAGCCACACATGCAAAAAGTATTGAATCAATTCCTAGATTGGAGAGATCACATATACGTGCCTGAGATCACTAGAACATTCCAAGTAGCTAAAGACAAAAAGCTGATGGTGTTTGCAACAATGAATCCATCAACATATGGAGGAACTAACGAACTCAACAAGGACTTTAAGAGAAGATTCACACAGATAAAATGGCCGTACCCATCATCAGACCAAGAATTCAAAATTATTGAACATGACGGTGTTGATGAAAAGTATGTCAAAGGTATTATACAATTAGGAATGGAACTAAGAGCATCAGAAGCACAGGGTGACATTGATAACTCACCATCACCAGCGACAAACCAAAAGTTTTGTGATGTGTTAAGAGAGTACGCAAAAAACCCAAGAATTAGTGCATGCTTTAATGGTAAAGGAGCATTACACTATGCGTTGTTACACACGATAGTAAATGAGTTTGATATACCAATACAAAAAGACTTAGTTCAAAAAAGAATCGGAAGAATATTTGGAATTAAAACACTAGGCGATCAAAAAGCCGACGACGACTAGCACCATGGCCCGTTATTTTACCAACCCATTTGGATGGGATTGGTTACCCAAAGGGGAAGACATAGTTGACATTATGTCACCAGATGAAGACATATGGAGTCCATGGGGAGGAGCTGGATCATTCTTTCAATTTGATAAATGGGAAGACTATAAAAAGACTGCAAGAATCTTTGAAGAAATAAAAGATGTAGAAATAGTGTTAAAGATTGGACCAGAATTCAAAGGTATGTCCGCTCAGGAGAAAGCAGATCTATTCAAATATGGGCGCACACACAATAGAATTACATCATATAATGATAAGTTTTTTATTCATATTAATCCAAACAACAAAAAATTTCTGACAAACTATGCTGTATTAGAACACTGTTTATCACATGTAGCATATGATTCACCTGTAAAATTATCAAGACAACAAGCAAAGCGATTATCATTAGGTGACGCAGTACCAGATAATATAAAATCACAGTCAGGTTTGACTGCTGATTGTAGCCTAACAGAAGATGTGCTTAGACACATATTCGACATACTAGAGGATGAAAGATGCAATTCATTATGGACTGACATATATCTAGGAACAGCAAATGATTATGAAGACTGTAAAAAAGATGTAAGAGCAGTATTATTTACTGACCCAACCAACCCACTAGAAGCACTATGGTATGCATTTAATGGGAAAACATATGATGAGCAACTATCAGTTGAAGCCCAAAAATTCTTTGCTAGACCAGAATGGCAACAAGAACTAATAGGTACGCCTGAATATCTAAGATTATTAAATGAAGTGCCATTTCAATCTATGATTGCGAAAGAGTACTTGAAAGCAGTCAGAAAGAATGATTATGGAGGTTCATTATATTTACAGAAACAATTTTTCCAGAAAGTATTCTTACCATGGTTATTACAACAAAACAATGGTGATGAAGAACCTGAAGACCCTAATAATACTGGTAAGCAACAACCAAAGTTGCCACCGACTGGGATGCCACCATATGGACAATGTGGAGGAATGCCTGGACCATGCAGTGGACCAATAGACAAAGGTCATTCAGTTGAATCATTAATCAAGTCAATACAAAAAGTCAGAAGTAAAGATTCAGCATTTCCAGGACATGGAGGAATGTTAAGCCCACTTAATAAAAAGAAAACAAAACGTGGTACTAAACAGATTACACAAAAAGGACAATGGCCAGGGCAAGGATTTGATGGAGACCCAGCTGGTAAATTTAATGATATGCCAAGCACTGGTAATGGAAGTTCATTCGGCAAAGGTTATGACTTATTTGACCCAAGTAAGATTGAACAGTTCAAACAAGATGGTGAGCAGAGAAACACTAGATTAAGGAAAAAGTTAGTAACAAAAGGTCTAGTCAGAGACGAGACAAATGACGCATACAACTTTAACCCAGAATCATTTGATATGATTACAAGACACCGAACAGATACACCATATCAAATAAACCCAACAATAGTTTCACAGTTGAAAAAAGTATGGCAACAGGCAAAAGGTAAGACCAGAGAAATTGTTGATGATGAGGGTGTTGATATAGATATTGATTCATATATCCAAGAACTGCCACAGCCTGTCAAAGAAAATATTATTTATACAAGTGAAAGAGCAGAGCCTGGATTACATATAGTTTATTCTGTTGATTGCAGTGGTTCAATGGGAGGTACTCCATTAAAACTAGTAAGAGATGTTACAGCAACAATAAAGAAGTCATTAGAGAATGAGCCAAAAATAAAGATGAGTATGATTGGTTGGGGAGGAGGATACAAGACTGGAATTTCTATCCATAAAACAATGGATGATATTAACAACTTTTCAGTTGCAGAAAGTTACGGAGGCACACCAGAGTCTAATGCATTATGGTACTCATCAACATGGTTACAAAGACAGAGAGAATTGACCAAAGCAATATTCTTTGTCAGTGACGGTGCATTCAGTCAAGATGCTGCAAGAGAGCAAGTTGATATTGCACGTTCACATGGATTACATGTATTTGGAATTTGTATAGGAGATTATTATGATGCTATTGAAACAGAGCAGAGGGCCATATTCGGACCAGGGAATTACACAATCATAAACAGTGGATATGAAGATGGTGTTAACACACTAACAAGAGACATATCAAAATTCATCTCTCGTCACATACAAACGGTGTACTAATGTCTAATACAGAAATTGAAAAAACTCTCATGAAAGAAGTTAAAGAGATGACAGAACAAGGGTATCGACCATCGACTCAAGCAGTAGATTTTGTTAAGGTGTTAGGCCCAGAAAGAGCAGTCAATGGATTAACACATGATTTCATAACAATAAAACAACACAATAATGATGGGGACAAAAGATTTGATGTGATACCAACAGAGACACTTAAAAATGAAGTGATGGATGGTCTCACAAATAAACTAAAAACCAGAGGTTATTGTTTAACAGTATCTGGGGAAAAGCGTATACTAAGTTATTTCTCAAGTCCGACCGCTTTTAATATGAAAGCCATAATAGGATTACAAACACTTCTACCTAACGGAATGAATGAATGGGATGAACAACATGAATAGTTGGAGAAAACGTGCAGATGGTAGACCTGACTTTACAGAGGGTAGCCCAGAATGGGCCTTCAATAAAGATACAGTAGACCAACTAACTACAATAATGAGACAATTAGAAAAGCACGATTACATAGTACAAACTAGGATACTATGGAATCCTGATGATAAAGATGTCGACAAAGAGTCATTAACACTTGAAGAGTATCAAGATTGTATTAATGGTTTATCAGTACTTGCACATAAGCGTGGAACTGACAAAGACGGAAATTACTACAAAGTCATAGTAGAGACAGATGCTGGTGATGACTCAATTAATGTATTAGCTGGATTTGGTAGTGAGAAACGACCAATGGATGACTTATGGAACCAGGGATTAATTTACCATAAGAAATATGATATGTCTGAATTAGGAAAGTTTTCAGCATTATGGGAAAAAATAAACAGAAATCTACTTACAATTAAAGATGTGGTACCAATATTCGCTCCAAAGAGACCACACCCCCAACATAGAGATTACCCAACAGATTTATCATCCAACATTGAAGAGAGGTTTAACAAATTTATAGATGCAGCATTAGATGGTGGGGTTGTAAAACGTATAAGAAAACAAAAGAAGTCTGAGCCAGAGAGTGATTAAATGGAATTATTTGACGCATTAGGAATAGCATTTTGGGTTGGCTTTATCGCATGGGACTTATACTTAGTTGTAAAGTATGGAAAGATTGGATTAAGAAAATTGATTAACTGGCATAGAAAAATGCGTTGGCAGGGCAAGGAGAATTATAGTAAGCATGTAAAATCTGAATACAGGGAGTTGAGCGTATAACCGAGAGGCACTAGTTTGCTACATGATTATTGTGAGCACTGACAGAAACTGCTGACCTATTAGCACAGCTCTCACGAGAACTTTGGTACAGAAGAGCGCGTCCCAAATTCTCTGACCTCCCTCACGATATTGCATCACATATTACCTCACATCGCGTACGGGGAAACCCCAAGCATAATTTTGTAGCAAAATAGCCCGCTAATCCAAGTACTTTCAACTTTAACATCAAGTCAATCGACCTATGAGGCCCCTGGCCTAAAGATCGATAGTAAGTAACGCGTTTACTTGAAACTGATGTACGAAAGTGAGCATCTTATAGGTTAGGAGCCTGTTCAGTCCGTCATATGAAATCAGGGACTTGATTGTGAGTCACATTGCCCCTAGGTAGGAAGTCACAAGTGTAGTTTACTATATTTGTTATTTCTTATACGGTATAGTGTGTTTCATAATTATTGTAAACTGACATGTAGTGTGATGGCTGCGAATACCTTCTTTAGATTAATATACTAGTAGATGGAATACAAATAACGATTAAAATGAATGAAGAACTTAGACCAATGCAAGTAGACACCTACCGTGCTATTCAGGCAGCATTAAAAGGATACAAAGTAAGACATGAAAAAGTTCCAATTATAGAAAACATTGACAATGCCAAAGAGGCACATGCAACACTAGTTAAAATTGAAATCACTAGTGATGGATATTTAAAAATATATAATAACGGTGAGATAATGACCGAAGCACAGTTTGCAGATTATTCAAAATTTGCAGTGTCGGATAAGAATCCTGGAGACCAATCAGGCATGTTTGGTGAGGGAGCAAAGCTGATACTAGGTGCTGACTTTGATGTAAGCGTTATAACAATATCAGATGATGGAACAGATTTCCAGTCATGTTATTGGGAAAACGGCAAAGAGGGAAATAGACAAGTCTTGATTACTGATTCAGGAGACTACCGAGGTCCAAAGGCCGCTGATATGAAAATCGATAAGTATGGTCGAGCGATGGCAAATAGATTAAGGACCGCAGAGGCTGGAACAACACAGTACATAAAGATGCCACAGGCAAACATTGATTGGATAGGCAGGCATGTGTTAGAAACAATTAATGACAATTATCTAGCTTGTATCTTAAGTGGTGATTTAGATATTAGATTTAATGATAGAAAAGTAGAAAGCCCGCATGAAATAGCATTTCATTCATCTAAGGACTTTAAAGTGACAGCAGAAAACAAAGAGCACAAAGGCAGTTGTGATTTCTATATATCTGATGAAGTATTAGATGAAGAGTCAAAATTAACTAATGTAGTAATGACAACATATGGAAAGAGAGTTAAGACAATTCGTAATGAAACAATAGAAGCATCATTACAGGATAAACTCAAAGGTAAAGTTACATGCATAGTAAAATGTGATTCATTATCAGAATTTGTAACTGCGGCCAAAGAGGACTTTAGAACAAATCCTGCAGTGACAGCAGTGCAAAAGAAAACAGCTGATATGTTTAAGGCATTCATCATAGATAATAATTTTAACAAAGGATTTAGCAAAGGCACCAAAGGTGTCCAGGCAAGCAGGAATCTTATGTCTAGTATATTTGATAAAATAAGTTCAATGGGACTCACCGATATACTGCCATCAAAGGTAAGCCATAAAATAAAAATGAGGTCTAACTCAGGCAAAGAAAAAGGCAAGAGTGTAGTAAGACCAGCTGGAGCCCCAGGACCAGATGAAATCGATAATGATTTAGTACCATTAGCACCACAACAACCACGAACACAAACAGGAGACAAAGAGGGTGAAACATCAACTTATGAAGAAGCATTAGCAGGACGCTTATCAGTAAAAGCACAAAGACAACGTCAAACTGGGATACCCAAGATTGAATTTAACAATCTCGGTGCATCAGAAGCGACAGTGATTTATAATATTGATAGAGATGCGTTTATGCTGAACTTAGATAAAACACCATTCAAAGAGACCTACAGTCACGATAAAAATCAGTTTAACATTCACACCAGATACATTGTCTTTGATTGGATGATGCAAAATGCAATAACGAATGGAGCCCTCGATTTAACAATTACTGAGGTGCTTGATTATTACAAAAACTTCCATCAAGATAGTTGGTTATAGAATTGTCCAAATATAGAAGACGTGGCAGAGTAGGAGCGTTGTTTTGGGAAGATGGTAGTAATACAAGCAAAGGCTCACTCAATAAACCAATAGTAAGCTTAACAACAACAGTAGTAAAAGATAAGAGATTAAGCACAATAACAAGTAGAATAGGCAATGCCGATTCACATGATATAGTACAACTACAAAAAGATGTAGATAAATTACTAAAAAGTATACACAGCGAACTAAAAAATACATTATCAATAGGTACATGTACCACAGATGGTGCACGCAAAGTTGGAAGTTTAATATCAAATTTTGTTGATTCACACCAAGAACATATTATAACTAATTTCCCTATGCATATAACAAGAGAGATAAGATCTGGCATAGGCCATTATCAACAAAAGATATGGGATGCTGATGTTGGAAGATTAATAGTA
>PBHE01000050.1 GCA_002719335.1 Acidimicrobiaceae bacterium | reverse complement strand
AAACCCACCGGCGAGGGTGGGGGCGCTAGAACCGGCAGGAGCTTCATCAGGTTCAACCCAGTTGTTCAACAAGTAGCCGACATCAGCGAGAGGATCACCCAGCGTGCATAACTCCCAGTCAAGAACAGCCAAGATCTCCCCAGATCGGGTCAACATGTTTCCGAGTCTGTAGTCCCCATGAACGATCGTGGATCCAACCTGGGTCGGTTTTTGCTGCTCGAGAAGGCCTTGGACATGTTCCATTATCGGAAGTTCCCGGGTTTTTGATTGCTCCCACTGGCGACTCCACCTTCGGAGTTGCCGCCCCAGATAATCCTCGCGTTTCGCTAAGTCACCCAACCCAATGTCGTCAGGTTCAATTGAATGCAACTCGGCGAGGACTTCGGCCACTTGCCGGCTCAACGTCATGCGATCAGGGGTAGGAACACACGCCGCTTCAACGTCACTGTGCAAAACTTCGCCATCGACATACCCCATGACATAAAAGGGCGCTCCGTTGATTTCAACGTCTTCGCACACTCCCAATGTTGGTGGCACGGGCACCTCGGTTGTGCCAACTGCGGTAACGATTCGATGTTCTCTCGCCATGTCATGAGCGGTCGCCAATACATGCCCTAAAGGAGGTCGACGAAGCACAAAGGTGTTCCCTACCTGATCCACCACTTTGTAAGTGAGGTTCGAGTGGCCTCCAGCAATCAGTTCATATTTGAAAGGGGGACTTGAACCAGACAAGTGAGAGGAAAACCAGGAAGCGACGTTGGTGTCATTAATGCCCTCAGTGACGTCGCCACTCATTGACTTCTCTCCTCAGTGAACCGAAAAGATCGTACAGCTCGGGAGTTAGCCGTAACGGTAGAACCCGCGCCCGCTCTTTCTGCCCAAGAGACCCGCGTCACACATCCGATTGAGAAGCGGCGGCGGTGCATACAACTGTTCCCTGAACTCTTCATACAGTGATTCAGCCACCGCCATGGTCGTATCTAACCCGATCAGGTCGCATAGCGCCAATGGCCCCATTGGGTGATTGCATCCCAACACCATGCCGGCGTCGATATCTTCGGCGCTAGCGAATCCGGACTCCATCATTCGAATCGCCGACAGTATGTACGGAATCAGAAGCGCGTTGACCACAAAACCCGCTCTGTCTTGGCTGCTGACTACGCGCTTGCCCAATTGCTCAGATGCGAACTCTTGGCATAGCAGGGCAGTTTTGTCTCCGGTTAGTAGGGAAGAAATGATCTCTACGAGACCCATTACGGGTACGGGGTTAAAGAAGTGGACTCCGATCACCTGCTGCGGTCGGTTGGTAGCCATCGCAAGCTTCATGATCGGGATGGAAGAGGTGTTGCTCGCGAGAATTGCTTCAGGGTCATCGACTACATCATTTAGGCGTCGAAATACCTCCAACTTCGCCTCTTCTTGCTCTATGACCGCTTCCACAACGAATTCCCTGTCGGCAAGGCTGGGAAGCTTGGTAGAGAAAGAAATACTTCCCATTACTTCTGCCCGCTGATCGTCGGTCATTTTTTGGGCCTGTACGGCACGGTCGAGACTTTTTTCGATACGCGCCATGCCAGCTTGCAGAGCACTTTCGTTGGCTTCGACGACTCTTACGTCGCAGCCGCTGAGTGCGGCTACCTCTGCAATGCCTGACCCCATGAGTCCGCAGCCGACAACTCCAAATCGTTCAATAATCACATGCGCGAGGGTACAAGAGCGCCCAGGGGTTTCGCCTGGGGATCAGCTGACGCGTGACTCTTCGATGGCTCCTCTAACAGCTTCGACTACTTCTTCGGCAGTAGCGCCTGGAGTCAGCACCCGGGCCACACCAGCGTCGTACATAGATTGAAAATCATCTTCCGGAACGATGCCACCGAGGATCACGGGGATGTCGGCCCCTGCATCAGAAAGCGCTTGGGTAACCATTGGGAGTATGGCTTCGTGGGCTCCGGACAACATCGAGACTCCGATGGCGGAAACATCTTCGTCGATAGCCGCAGCGACGACGGTCTCAGGGGTTTGGAACAAACCGGTGTAGATCACTTCGTAGCCTGCGTCGCGCAAAATTCGCGCCACGATTTTGACCCCTCTGTCATGGCCATCGAGTCCTAGTTTGGTCACCAGTACGCGTTCTGCCATGGCCTTGGACCCTAGCCCTCTCGGTGACAGGGAGCGAATGCGGTTTCGAAATGCAGCCGAGAATTAGCCATTTCCTATGGATCGACCAGGACCTAGTTCATATGTGCGCATCAGGACGCAGTTCATTGAGAGAAATTGTCTCCGGCACCTCGAATCGCAGCAGATTGACCCATAAGGTGCGGATATGGATAGCACCACACCGTTCGCGGCTCGCGCGGTCGAAGCCTCAAAGATTTATGGTTCGGGAGAGACCGTTGTCCGAGCACTCGATGCATTGTCTGTTGATCTTGCATCTGGGCAACTCACCGCAATTATGGGCCCATCCGGTTCAGGTAAATCGACCTTGATGCACTGCTTGGCTGGCCTTGACGATCTCACCTCGGGAAAAGTGTTCATCGGGGAAACCGATATCAGTGAGTTGTCCGAACGTGCGCTCACCTTGTTGCGACGAGATCGCATCGGCTTCGTATTTCAGGCGTTCAATTTGGTACCTACTTTGTCTGCTCAAGAAAACATCGTGTTGCCTCAGCAATTAGGGGCAAGAGCACCCGATGCTTCCTGGCTTGAACGAGTCATTGAAGCCGTAGCACTTGGCGACAGACTGAAACACCGACCTAATGAACTGTCCGGTGGCCAACAGCAGCGGGTCGCCGTCGCCAGGGCTCTGGCGGGGCAGCCCGAAATTATCTTCGCTGATGAACCCACAGGCAACCTCGATAGCAAAACAGGTGGCGAAATTCTCGAGTTCATGCAGAAGGCCGTGCGCGACCTAGGTCAAACAATTGTCCTAGTCACCCATGACCCTTCGGCCGCGGCTCACGCCGACCGCGTCGTATTTCTGGCCGATGGAAGCATCGTTCACGAACTCGCAGCGCCGTCTGCCGATCTGATCCTCGACACCATGAAACAATTAGGCGACTGAGGTGTTCAAACTCACCCTGAATTCGCTATTAGCCCGGAAGATAAGGCTGGCTTTGACCACTTTCGCGGTTGTGTTGGGTGTCTCATTCGTTTCGGGTTCGTTTATCCTCGCCGACAGCCTCCGGGCCGTATTCGACAAAATCGCTATCGAAATTGCCGGCCCTGACTGGCTTCAGGTTCGAGGAGTCGAAACCATCGAAGGGGATCCATTTAGTCGGCCGACGGTTACCCAGTCAGTCGTTGATCAAATCAACTCAACCGAGGACGTGTACGGCGCTTTAGGAGTTATTCAAGGGTTCCCCAGAATCTCAGTTGGCGAAACTCTGATTAAGCCACTCGGTGGAGCTCCTACTCTGGCCTTCAACTTTGAGGAAGAAACCGAGGAGTTAAGCGGTTTTCAAACTATCGAAGGGAGAGCGCCGGGCAATAGCGAAGTCATGGTCGACGTCGATACGGCCGAAAAGTACGGCATCGCTATCGGTGACACGGTCACTATCCGCTCCTTGCAACCTGCAGAGGATTTTCGGGTTACTGGCATAACTCGCTGGGGCCTAAACAACGGTGGGGGTGCCGTTTTCGTATTGATAGACACTGCGACCGCTCAACGACTCTTCAACTACCCCGATTCCTTCTTAGCTGTAACAGTTGCCGCTCAGCCGGGGATAGACGAACAACAGCTAGCCGAGAAGTTGACCAATGAGCTACCAAGCGGTTTTGAAGCGGTCACCAGTGAGGTCGTAGCAAACGAATTCAGTGATCAATTCGACACATTTATCACCATCTTTCAGAATGCCCTCTTGGTTTTTGCCGCGATTGCCCTCGTCGTCAGTGCCTTCATCATCAACAACACCTTCGCAATCGTTCTCGGGCAACGTATCCGGGAGCTTGGGTTACTCCGCGCAGTAGGTGCTACGGGTCGTCAGATACGTTCCTCAGTTCTGATTGAAGCTCTACTCATAGGCATTGTTGCTTCTCTCGTTGGCGTCTTCGCTGGTATGGGAATCGCGTGGAGTATTAATGCACTTATAGCTCAAGCTGGGGACGGATCAGGTTTGCCAGACGGGCCGTTAGTNATCGCTGCGCGTACATGGATTGCGGCGGCAATAGTGGGTATCGGANTAACCCTGCTNGCAGCTATTTCACCGGCGCGGAGAGCTTCAAGGATTCCACCCATCGCTGCCTTACGAGACGACCTGACTCTCTGGTCGGGCGGTGGTCGCCGCCGAACCATCATCGGACTTCTTTTGGGAACTGGTGGTGTTCTCGCAACCGCCTTCGGAACCACAACCGATGGTGGNGCCCTACGACAACTNGGGCTCTTGGCGGCGGGAGCGNTGCTGNTATTTATATCTATTTCNCTTCTCAGCACCCTCATTGCCAGGCCCGCAGCCCGACTCTTNGGTTGGCCTCTGACTCGGTTCGCNCGCGCATCCGGGAACTTNGCTAGAGAAAACGCGAGCAGAAACCCCCGCAGAACCGCGTCCACGGCCTCGGCCTTGATGGTNGGTCTNGCTCTAGTTGCAATGGTTCTGGTTGTCGGCACCAGTTTCAANAANACATTTTCTTCAATACTGGATTCCTCTTTGGGNGCAGATTTCTTCATCGATACAGAGCGAGANGGTTCGTGGGGCTTCAGCCCCCANCTCNTTGAAGAAATCAAAGAGATTGATGGTGTGGCNATAGCTGTCGGCTTTCGCGGTGGACCCGGCACCGCCCAAATGAGTGTCGCCGGTTCATCAAAAGACGTGATCGGTACCCAAGAAGAAGGTTTGGGCCGCGTAATGGACATCTCGCTGATNGAAGGCAGCTATTCAGGCTTNTCGAACGACGGTGTCCTAGTNCANAAGGATCCTGCCNAAGATCTGACCTTGGCTGTAGGCGATGTGGTGCCGGCAACATTCCCGGTTGCCGGTACGAAANATTTNCGAGTTGTCGGAATTTTTGATGACGGTGCCATTCTCGGTAACTGGGTCATCGATATGAGCACCTACGAAAGCGGNTTNGATCCGGCACGGCAGTCAGACCTTTTCGCCGCTGTAGAACTTGAAGACGGAGTTGAGGTCCAAAACATCCGATCACAACTTGAAGCGATCGCCGTCAATTACCCTGAAGCGATCCTCCAAGACCGAACGGAGTACCAAGAAACAATTGAAGGCAGGATCGACACCTTGCTGCTCACAGTCAACGCACTGGTCGGTTTCGCTGTCATCATTGCGGTGTTGGGCATCGTGAACACATTGATGCTGTCAGTGTTCGAGAGAACAAGAGAAATTGGGCTCCTCAGAGCCGTCGGGATGACGAGACGTCAAACACGGCGAATGATCAGATGGGAAGCGGTAATCATCGCCGTATTCGGCGGGGTATTGGGAATACTTGTCGGAACTCTGCTCGGCTTTATCGCAGTTCAGGCCATGCCAGAGTCATTCATCACAGATTTCGGCATTCCGGTTGGAAATTTTGTCATCATTCTCGTCATGTGCGCTGCCGCGGGCGTCCTTGCCGCCATTCTGCCCGCTCGACGAGCAGCACGACTTAACGTCCTCGACGCGATCGCTCATTCGTGATGTCTCTAGATCCCTTAGACCTAAACGAAGAAGTTCAATCTTTTCTATATGAACGCCACCTCGCTTCATTGACACTTCTGCGAGCAGACGGCAGTCCTCACGTGTCCGCTGTGGGATTCACTTGGGATTTCGACGCTCAGTTGGTCCGGGTGATCACGTGGGCAGGGTCCATGAAGAGTCGGATTTTGTTTAAGTCGCCTGGAACTCGGGCCGTGGTATGTCAGATTGACGGAGGGCGCTGGTTAAGCCTGGAAGGAACAGCGTTGGTAACTGCCGATCCGGTTCGCTGCCTGGAAGGTACGCAACGCTACGCTCAGCGGTATCGGATGCCACAAGAACGTTCAGATCGTACGGTCATTGAAATTTCGGTGGACAAGATTCTCGGGCACACATAGGGCACTCGTTTTGGCGGACAGCCTTTCGTGTGGATCTTCGACGAAGCTGAACAAGCGAACGATTCTGATGACGGGTGGACTCAGTCGACGAGCACTTGAGGCAGTGGACGCGCGTGCACTATGGCTAAACGTTTAGTGGAACGAGTAAGGGCTACGAACAACGCTCGCAGGCCTTGAGGCTCTTCATCGAGAATTGTCGCTGGTTCAATGACCACGGTTCCGTCAAGTTCAAGGCCTTTAACCAGTTGTACCGGCACCAAAGCTATTTTGGGGTGGAGTGGACCACTGATGTTTCGGCTCGCGGTCCTCGCCCTCCCATAATCGACGCCGCGCGCCCGAAGGGCTTCATCAACGACCTCGATGAGACTTCCGGGCGCAATGACCGCAACCGAACCTCCTCCAAGTGCTTCCGACTCTTCTAGAACCATTGATACGGCCCGTTCTACAAGCGCCTGAACCGGAGCTATTGGTTGACCTAGTACTTCAACCACGCGGGGTGGACTGCCGACCGAACGTACTGCTTTAGGTGGAGCAAGCTCAGGTGCCGCGACAGCAAGAACTTTGTTGGCCAATTCTAGATTGGGTGCAGGAATACGGTAGCTGAGGGTCAGTTCGCGAACACGGGGCTCACTTACCCGAGCCGGTAAGTAGTTCAACACTTCATCCCAGTCCGCTGCGGACCCAGGGGCCGTCGCTTGAGCGATATCGCCCACAACGGTCATGGATCCGTTCAATGAACGACGGGAGATCATTCGCAACGCCATTGGCGTGTGATCTTGAGTCTCGTCGACAACGATGTGCCCGAAGGTGCGAACTTCAGGGTCTCGAGCCTTGCGCCGGCTATCTAACCGCGGACCTAGACCTAAGTAAGCCTCATCCAATAGCGGCACGTCAGCATCGCTCCATCGATACTCGGACAGCAATTCACCTCTCGCTCGGAACAGTGTCAACCATTCTTCTTCGGGGAGGTGTTCCGCCGCCGCTGATGCAATGAGGGCCTTGGAGCCGAACAAATCTCTGAGCAACTGAGCAGGAGTCAAGACCGGCCACATACGTTCAAGCGCTGCAATGACTCTGGGATCACGTCGCAACCGGTAACGCACCTTATTAGGGTCCGGTTGAGAGTGATGCGACGCGGCAAGCACCGAAAAGAACTCATTTTCAACGTATCGACGTCCAGCGTTGTGTCGTCGATATCTGCGACGCGCCTCACGAACGATGCCGCGACTTTCGGATACGGAAATACGTAACCGGGCGAGGCCGAACCCAATAAGAAAATGGTCCCGTAGGGGTCGTTCGCGATCTCGAATCGCGTCTGCAATCACCGAGACCATCCGTTGGTTGCCTTTAGCGGCGGCTGAATCGGGCAGATCGGGCAGCGTGACGCGGACATCGTCAAAAATGTCGACGAATAAATCCGCTAATACCGTCAGATATACGCCCGCTTCGCCAAGGCTGGGGAGAACTTGTTCGATGTAGCGCAAGAACAACCGGTTCGGCCCTACGACGAGGACACCCTGGCCTTGAAGCGGAAAATGATGGGTGTAGAGGAGGTAGGCGGCGCGGTGGAGCGCGACGACTGTCTTTCCGGTTCCTGGTCCACCCTGGACGATAAGCATCCCCTTGAGTGGGTCGCGAATAATTTCGTCTTGTTCACCTTGAATGGTGGCAACTATGTCACGCAGTTGCCCATCGCGGTTCTGGTCTAAAGCCGCCAACAACGCACCATGTCCCTGAAAGCCCTCATCTAACTGGTCAAGGTCGAACAACTCGTCTTCAATGTCGAGCAATTCCCGACCACTGCTTACGAAGTGTCGACGCCGGACGAGTCCCATTGGGTTGCGGCCAGTTGCCCGATAGAAGGGCTCCGCTACCGGAGCACGCCAATCCACCACCACTGGTTCTTGATGTTCATCTGCTACGGCTAGCCGCCCGATATGGAACCGGTCGTCGCTATCCAAGTCGATTCTGCCGAAAATCAAAGATGCTGAACCTAATTGCAGTTGACCGAGTCTGTTTTGGACACTTCCCTCAATCACGTCGCGTTCATATCGAGCTTGGGTTGTGCCGCCACGACTTACTTCAACCATTCCGCGTAACTTGCGCGCTCGGTCGCGAGCCTGATCAAGCAGGAGATGCGCACGATCAATATGCGCCTGTTCGGCTTCGATTTCGGGGTGAGTCACGCGTAAAACACCAGTTCAAAGAACAGACCAGCATACCGTTCGCAAATGTTTTGGGGTCAGATCAAGAGCCCCGACCGCGAAGAAAGCCAATCGGGACGAATACTCCAGTGGGGCTCCAGGCGTGAAGCGGCGGTAGCGTCGGAGCTGAGATGTCTCTTCCGCTTAACCATCCGAGCCGCTCGTTCGGTGAGAATCCCTATTTGCGGGCATGCCGTCTCCAACAAACTGACCGCGTTCCTGTGTGGTTTCAGCGGCAAGCTGGCCGGTCACTGCCCGAGTACAGGCGAATTCGCGGACAAGGAAGCATTCTCCGATCTATCGAAGATGCTTCCCTGACCGCTGAAATCACGATGCAGCCCGTTCGCCGATACGGGGTTGACGCAGCGATTTTATTTTCCGACATAGTGGTTCCAGTTAATGCAGTGGGATTCAAGATTGATGTAGTTCCTGGTGTCGGGCCGACAGCAGAGCAGCCGTTTCGAAGCAAAGAAGACCTGAAGCGTCTACGTCCACTTGAACCAGAGATCGATACTGGCTACGTGTTGGATGCGGTGAGACTTCTCGTCGAACAACTCAAAGTTCCACTCATTGGTTTCGCCGGTGCACCTTTCACGGTTGCTAGCTATTTGATCGAAGGTCAACCTTCGCGCAATCACGCTCGAACCAAGTCGCTGATGCATTCAGACCCGACGCTGTGGCACGAATTGATGACGCGGTTATCAGATATCTCAATTTCCTCGATGCGTTCTCAAGTGCTCGCTGGAGCGAGCGCAGTGCAGCTGTTCGATTCATGGGCAGGGGCGCTACAGCCTGTCGACTACAAAGAGCATGTTCTGCCCCATAGCCGACGGGTGTTTGAGGAGCTCGCCGACCTTGGTGTCCCCCGCGCTCATTTTGGGGTGGGAACGGCAGAAATTTTGTCCCTCATGAGCGAAGCAGGGGCAGATGTTGTTGGTGCCGACTGGCGGGTCCCAATCGACGAGGTGCGACGTCGCGTCGGACCAAAGACTGCCGTCCAGGGCAACCTTGACCCTGCCGTCTGCTTGGCGGATTGGCCCGTCGTAGCCGAACAGACCCGCCGAGTACTTAGGGCAGCTGGTGGAGAGCCGGGTCACATATTTAATCTCGGCCACGGAGTCCTCCCCGAGACAAACCCGGCGATACTTGAGCAGGTGGTGGAATTGGTTCACACCGAAGGCCTCAATCCTGACCTATTGGCGACATGACCAAGCGTGTCGTAGTTATCGGCGGGGGGATCGCAGGTCTCACCACCCTTCACCGCATCCAGCAGCAGTCTCCTGAAACTGAAACCATTCTTCTTGAAGCGTCTCCGCGTCTCGGGGGAAAGATCCTCACAACAACCTTTTTGGGGAAACCAATTGACGAGGCAGCCGATGCCTTCATTAGCCGAGTGCCATGGGCACTCGAACTGTGTGAAAAACTCGGCCTGGACAGCTTTCTCATTAGCCCAGCGACTACCGGCGCTTACGTTTTAGTTGATGGCGAACTACGGAAACTTCCCGAAGGTCTTGTCCTTGGGGTGCCCACGAAGCTCCTTCCACTTCTACGGAGTCGAATCGTTAGTCCATTTGCTGTACTTCGCGCTGCTTTAGACCGAATTCGACCCGACGACTGGCCAGGTGACGATGAATCCGTCGGCGGGCTCATTAGGCGCAGGATGGGCGACCAGATCGCCGACCGACTAGTTGACCCTCTAATTGGAAGCATCAACGCCGGCGACACAGACCACCTTGATGTGGCGTTGGCTGCACCTCAGCTAGAGACCGCTTCGCGACGACACCGCAGTTTGACTGCGGGACTTAAAGAACAAACGAAATTCTCCGCCGAGAATTCGAGACCTCTCTTCCTCAGCTTTGAAAACGGAATGGGTCACTTAATTCAGGTGCTCGTCAATGCACTGGGCGATGCTGATATTCGAACCGATACACGCGTCACCAACATTGAAAACAACGGCAGATATCTAAACATCGTCACCGGTGACGCAACCATCGAAAGCGACGTCGTCGTTCTTGCGACACCCGCCCATCAAGCAGCGGACCTTTTGTCCAGCTGTTCATCGGCTTCCAGTCGTTTGTCTTCGATTGAGCATGCGTCAGTCGCACTGGTCACTATGGGTTTTCGTCGATCCGAAGTTCGTCACCCACTTGACGCATCAGGCGTACTCGTCCCCCGCACTGAGGGGCTACTTACGACTGCTATCAGTTGGGGAAGTTCCAAGTGGCCACATTGGGTTGACGATGAACACGTTGTTCTTCGGGTGTCTGCCGGCCGCGCTGGGGACACAAGAGCGTTGGCTCTCGACGACGATGACCTCGTGGAAGCATTACTCACCGAAATAGCTCAAATTCTTCGTATCGAGGGGAACCTGATTGAGTGGCGAGTATCACGATGGATCGACGCCTTTCCCCAATACGCGCCAGGTCACGATCGGTTGGTCAGCGCAATTGAACGTGATCTGCGGATCGAAATGCCAGGCGTGTTCTTAACCGGAGCTGCTTATAGAGGCCTCGGAATCCCGGCCTGCGTCAGGCAGGGTGGCGAATGCGCAGACGCAGCCCTCGACTACCTCAAAGCAAAATGAATCGGCTTGCGCCTGTTGGGCGCTTCGTTCTAGGGGCAGTGATCTCGTTGTCTCTTCCGCCATATGGACTGTGGGCACTGGCCCCAATCGGAATAGGCATTTTTCTGAGAACTTCGCGGAGTCCGAGCCCTAGGCGCCGTTTGTTCGACGCCTGGAGCTTGTGGATGGGGTACTACACGGTTGCTTTGACGTGGATGATCGACCTAACTATTCCTGGGTGGGTCATAGCAACTCCTGTGCAAGCTCTGATAATGGCCCTCCCTATGGCGTTCATTCCTCGCAACGGAATCGGACGTTCAATCTCCGTACCTTCGGCCTTGGTGGTGGGCGAAGCAGCGCGGTGGGTGGTCCCTTTTGGGGGCGTACCAATGTCAAGCCTCGCCCTCGGTCCAATCGATACCTATCTCGTTGATGTCGTTCGCGTTGGGGGAGCGCTCCTCCTTGTAGGTTCGATCGGTATTGTTGCCGTTGGTGTCGAAGGAGCTTTGTCGGCGCAACTGCGAACCACTTTGGGAGCGTTGGCGGCAATTGTGCTGTTGATCATGGTCGCCCAGATCAGCCCTACGGGACGTACCGATAGCGTCATCAACGCCAGCGTTGTCCAAGCCGGCGGTGCATTAGGGACTAGGGCAGCAACAAGCAATCAGCTAGCGGTCTTCGACCGGCATCTGGAAGCTGTGGCCAAACAACCCGTCGATACCGATCTCATGGTCTGGTCTGAAAGCAGCGTGACGGCCGACGCACCATTGGAAACAAGCGACCAGTTAGCCATTATCGCTCAGCTGGCAACTGATCTCGACACGGTGATAATCGCGAATTTTTCCGAAACAGCCGGTTCTCATTTTCGCAACGCCTCAGTTTCCGTCAATCCCGATACTGGGCTTGCTGCGCGGTATGACAAAGTCCACCTTGTTCCATTTGGCGAGTACGTCCCTCTTCGCGGCTTCGTCGAGAATTTCGCTGACCTGTCTTTGATTCCTAGAGAAGCCTTGGCGGGCAACGGTCCGGGGCTACTCGGGTCGCGTCTAGGTCCTATAGGAAACGTTATTTCTTTTGAGGTGTACTTCCCTGAGCGAGTTCGCAGCGGAATACAGGCCGGAGCTCGTATCCTCACGAACCCAACCTTGGCGTCGTCATACACGACGTCATTGGTCCCAGAGCAATCGCTCGCCAGCGCCCGGCTCAGAGCAATCGAAACTGACCGGTGGGTGTTGCAAGCCTCTACTACTGGTTACTCCGCGGTTGTTTCGGCGAAGGGAGATGTCGTACTCAGAAGTGCTCTCCGGGAACAGACGGTGCTCACAACCTCCGTGGAACTGCGCAGCGGGAACACCTGGGCAACTGAATTCGGGAAGCTGCCTATATCGCTAATCGCCATGGGGCTATTGGCAGGAACCGCTTTGTTTGAACTCAAACGTCGATCGTCAAGGTGATCGGTCCATCATTGTGAATCTCAACTTCCATATGCTTTTGAAACTCTCCGGTTGACACGTTGGCGCCTAGCTCTATCAACGCCTCACAGACGAATTGAATGAGGGGCTCAGCCGTCTCTGGTCTGGCTGCCTGGATAAATGATGGGCGGCGACCTTTCTTGGTGTCTCCATAAAGGGTGAACTGACTAATTACCAAGACTTCACCGGTGACTTCGCCTACGGCACGGTTCATCAATCCCTGCTCATCTTCAAAAACCCGTAAATTCCAGATCTTGTCGGCCAACTTTTGCGCTGTGTTCGTGTCATCAGCGTGGGTGACACCGACAAATACGCATAACCCATTGCCGATGGCTCCAACAACGTGCTGGTCAACCGAAACTGAAGCTCGGCTCACTCTCTGTATTAGTGCCCGCATGGTTACTCGCTCTCAACAACTTCAGGAACCCGTGAGCACCTGGACCATTGAGCCTACGAGTCCACCTTTGAGAAAAAGTTACCGACCGGTAGTGTTGAGATCTACCCTCTGTTCGAGCTATTTGTGAAAGGGTCTCATGTCTAGCGAGCGTCCACTCCGCATCGCCTTTTTGACGTATCGAGGTCACCCCTACACCGGGGGTCAGGGTGTCTATACGCGCCATATGGCGCGGGAGCTCACGGCCCTTGGGCATCACGTAGAAGTCATGTCCGGACCGCCTTATCCACACACTGATGAAAATATTTCGCTGACCAAGTTACCGAGCCTTGACCTTTACCGGATGCCCGACCCCTTCCGCATCCCGCGGCTCAGCGAGTTCAAAGATCGTTTCGATGTACTGGAATACTTGGTCACCGCAGGGGCGACATTTGCCGAACCACTGACGTTCAGTCTTCGTGCTCACCGGGAGTTGTTGGGTCGGCTGGATGAATTCGATCTGGTACATGACAACCAGTGTCTGGGGACCGGTATCTGGAAAATACACGAGGCGGGACTTCCCGTGCTTGAGACCATTCACCATCCCATAACAGTGGACCGTCGACTCGAGACGAAACACGCTCCAACTCCATGGAAACGTTTCACCAAGAACCGCTTTTACGCTTTTACGGCAATGCAGGCCAGGGTCGCTCGGAGACTACCTCGCATCCTTACGGTGTCTTCGAACAGCTACGACGACATCATCACGGATTATGGGGTTGACCCAGATCGTTTACACATAGTGCATGTCGGTGTTGATCCACGACAGTTTCGTCCGATGGACAAGATTGATGTAGTCCCGGCAAGACTCATGACCACAGCGAGCGCGGACGTTGCCATGAAAGGCCTTGCGTTTCTGCTTGAAGCATTGGCAAAGCTCCGAACCGACGATCCTCGGGTTCATCTCGTTGTCATCGGCAGACCCAAATACGATTCAAGGGCCACTGCACTTATCAAAGAGCTTAGTCTTGCCGACAATGTCGAATTTGTGAGTGGCGTTTCTGATGAACGCATTGTGGAGCTCTACAACCAGGCAGAGGTCGCGGTAGTGCCATCCCTTTATGAAGGTTTCTCTCTGCCCGCCATTGAGGCAATGTCGTGTGGGGTGCCCCTCGTGGCAACTACCGGCGGGGCATTACCTGAAGTAGTGGGTGACGACGGGGTGACAGCGCTTCAAGTACCACCTGGTGATAGCGAAGCCCTGGCAGCGAAAATTCGATGGGCTCTGGCGCAAAAGAAGTTGCGAGCGACTGTTGGCGCTGCAGGCAGAAAACGGGTGGAGCAAAATTTCTCGTGGCGGATTACTGCAGAACAAACGGCGAAGCACTATTACGCCTTATTGGATGAAATGGCTCAATAATGCTCACGGTTGACTACGACCGGCTGGGAGCAAAGCCGGGAGATCTGGTTCTCGATATGGGCTGTGGCGGGGGACGTCACGCGTTTGAAACCGTGCGACGCGGCTGTCGAATCGTGGCCCTTGACCAGAGCCTTGAAGAGTTGGTTGACGTCAAAAACACCTTCGCTGCGATGATCGACGCCGGAGAACTACACGGCCACGTGCAAGGGCAACCAGTCAGCGCAGATGCCCTCAAACTGCCTTTCGCAGACGGCACATTCGATCGAATTATTTGCTCAGAGGTACTTGAGCACATTCCTGATGACCACACTGCAATCGGAGAGCTAGCGAGAGTGTTACGACCAGGCGGCAGTATCGCCCTAACCGTGCCTGCCTGGGTAGCCGAAAAGATTTGTTGGAAGCTCAACGACGAATACCACGCCCCTAAAGCGGTCGGAGGGCACGTCAGGATTTACCGCCGGTCGCAGTTGCGGTCCAAAATCCGACAAGTTGGCCTTCAGCCTTGTGGCTGGGATCGAGCTCACGCTTTGCACTCCCCTTACTGGTGGCTGAAATGCGCGGTAGGTCCAGCTAACGACGAGCACCGCCTGGTGAAGGCCTACCACAGGCTGCTGGTATGGGACATCGTTCAGAACCCCTGGATAACCCGTACTGCAAACCGTTTATTGAACCCAATCATTGGTAAATCGATAGTGCTGTATGCGATCAAGCCCAACGTGAAGGATTCGCATGCAGCCTGAATTCACCAGAGTGTTGACGGAAGATCAAATCACAGCAACAGCATCAACAATTTGTAAACAGCAATCCGAAGAAGGACTGATTCTTTGGTTCTCTGGCGGACATGGTGATACTTGGAACCACACCGAAGCAGCTATGGCATTGTCCGCGGCTGGTTTTGTCGATGCTGCGGGTCGCGCGTACGAATGGTTGGCGAAAGCTCAACGCACAGACGGAACTTGGCATCACTATTACCTCGTTAATGGCGTTGAGGACGCGAAAGTTGACACGAATTGTTGCGCTTACGTGGCGACTGGGGTTTTGCATCACTACTTAGCGACTGAAGATCTCACTTTTCTGAAGGAAATGTGGCCGGTCGTGAGGCGTTCGTTGGATTTTGTCGTAGACCATCAAAGCGCCGCTGGTCACATCCCATGGGCCATTCACACCAGCGGAACGCCTTGGTCGTATTCGCTTATTACCGGAAGCTCTTCGATCTATCATTCTCTGCGTTGCGGGATCGCTATCGCCGAGAGGTTAGGNAAAGAGCGGCCNGAATGGGAGTTCGCGGCAGTNCNNCTNGCCGATCTTCTCCAACGGCACGAGGCCGAATTNGAGCCNAAACGACGTTGGGCTATGGACTGGTATTACCCNGTGCTTACCGGCGCAATCACGGGTGAGACTGCCTCTCAGCGCCTACTCGGACGATCCGATGATTTCGTTCTTGAAAACCATGGGGTGCGATGCGTTTCAGATCAGCCGTGGGTGACGACAGCAGAGACCTGTGAGTGCGCAATGGCTTATCTCGCTGTCGGCGACGAAGATACCGCTCGGACGCTGTTCGAAAGCATTCACCCATTGCGGAGCAACGATGGTGCGTATTTCACTGGGATGGTCTACCCGGAACGCATCACCTTTCCCGACAACGAACGTTCAACTTATTCCAGCGCGGCGGTCGTGTTAGCCGCAGACGCACTTGATCATCGATCGAGAGCGTCCCGTCTGATCATCGGAGAGGGATTGCCTTTGCTTCGCTAAAACGTTGGCGTGCTTCTCAGGGTGAGCTACGCAACACGCGGAGACTGCCAACCGCCGCATGCTCTTCAAAATCGCCTTCGTTCACTGCTCGCAGAAAAATTTCATAGGGAGGGCGACCTCCATCTGCGGGGTCGGGAAAAACGTCGTGGATCGCCAGAAATCCGCCTGGGGTTATTTTCGAAGCCCAATCGTCATAATCAGCATGGGCAGGGATGGGACCGTGACCGCCATCGATAAACACCATTGAGATCGGCGTTTCCCAGTGTGAGGCAACAAGTCGGGAATCCCCGACGATGGGCACGACCGAGCCTTCGAGACCGGTTTCTTCTAAATTTCGACGCAGAGCGGGTAATGAATCAATTCTGCCTGTGTCTCGGTTTACAACTTCACCGTCGTGATGCTCCCAGCCTTCTTGCATCTCTTCTGATCCACGATGGTGGTCAATGGTGAACACCACCGAGCCGGTCTCAGCAGCCGCAGCACCCATGTAGATGGCCGACTTTCCGCAGTAAGAACCCACTTCCACGATTGGCCCCTGGACTGTGATCTCAAGCACTGTCTGATAAAGACACAAACCTTCGTCGTGGGGCATAAACCCTCGCGCTGAACGCGCTGCTCTTTCCAGATCAGTTCGCATCATCACATCGAGGCCTTCTAAAGAGGATCTTTTCTAATAGGAAAAACTTGCCCACCCAAAGCAAGCCGTATGTCGTCAAGTTTGCCAACATCACGATGGGCGTCGAACTTGACCATTGATCGGCGATACCAACAAGAACTGACGAAAGGGCAAGTCCAGCAAGGCTGTATACCCAGAACGGCAAGATTTCATCCCGCACTGAGTGCCGTTCGGTTCGACGCCAGACCCACGATCGATTCAGTAGGTACGCCGGTAGTGCACCGATCGACACCGCGACGATGTTCGCGCCGACCGCTGGCCAGTGAATCACTACCAGTCCGATCCACAACGAGCTTTGGGTCACAGCAATTGCAACAATCGACACACCGGAATATCGAAGGAGCTTGACCCGTAGGTCCCATGTTTGGCTGGGCACGTCGCGCAGTGTACGAGGCTATGCAGGGGGCTCTTCGTCTGTATTGGGACGGTAGAAACCGATCAGCAGCGCGACAGCGCAACCGACTCCACCCAATAGTGCCAGGGTAAACCACCCCAAAGCGCTCCGATCATGGAACCATTGCGTCAAGCCCAGAGCGTTATCAAGCGACCATGACCCAGGCCCAAGCAATGCCAATGAGGCCGTGGCTGCGGCAAGCACAAACACGTATTCCCATCCTTCTTTAATGATGAAGAATCCGTTCTTTCGATGACCTACCCAACCTGCGACGACCATGACTCCCACATATCCCATACAACTCAGGGGCGTCAGAAGACCCGCAGCTACTCCGCCACCGAAGACCAATTCGCTTGACGCTGCAAGGTGGGCGTGGACTATGCCCGGCCTTAAGCCCTCACCCTCGAACCATTGGCCAACCCCGCCGATTCCCCCCCGGTATTTGGCGAGGCCGTGGAGTGCGAGCGTCACTCCTAAAACAAGTCGCAGAAGTAATAGACCTAAATCAATCGCGGTTTGGTCCATCCTCAATCCCCTCTTAGGAGAACAGATTTTACTGGGATTATAAGGATCGAAGCTATTTAATCTGCACTGTTCACGAGATGGTTAGCTGCCATTGAGAAATATTCGAGCATTCTTTCTTGTAGGTCGGCATCAATCCGACTTTCGGATACGGCTGCCGCCATGTGGTGATACCAGCAGTCTCGTTCGGCAGCACCTATCCGTAAATGCATGTGACGCATCCGCAGTCTCGGATGCCCCCTATCGATGGAGTAATCGCCCGGTCCTCCCCAATATTGTGCAAGGAAAAGCGCAAGCCAGTGGCGGGACGGCTCCAAGTCATCGGGGTAGAGAGGTCGAAGCACTTCGTCGGTCGCTACTCGCTGATAGAAACGAGAACACAGATCATGGAACCATTGCAATCCACCGACTAGTTCATACACACTTTCGTCTGCCTGGTTGTTCAATGTTCTAAGCCTCGTAGCGATAAACATTTGTCTCTCTAGCCACAAACCCGAGGCGTTGGTACAGCCTGTTGGCGGCGTCGCGTGAAGGGCGAGAGGTGAGATCAACCGTTTGGGCTCCCGCATTCAACGCGATTGTTAGGGCGCGCCGATTAAGTGCCTCGCCTACGCCGCGACCTCGAGCGCTCTCATCAACTACTACGTCTTCTATCCACGCTCGTATTCCCGTAGGAATCGGGAAAAGAACAAGGGTCATTGAGCCCAGGATGGTCGTCCCTTCGGAGGCAAGAAGGATGGTCGACGCTTCGTGAGCAACAATTTTGTTCAACTCTTCGGCGGTAGGGGGAGACGAAGACCGAGAGAGCTGAGGTACCAGTTCAGCAAAGGCCGCGACTACAGCATCATTCACTTCATCACAAATACTGATCTCAATCGTCATTGGATTGCTCCCGATCAACGTCTTTATGGTACGGATCGCGAGATCCGCAGATAGCCTTTTCGACGTGGAACACGTCGACTGGAGCGAACATCCCGTCTTGGAAAATGCTGTGCTCCTCTCAGCTTTCACAGGTTGGAACGACGCAGGAGATGCCGCAACCGAGGCTGTGGGTTATCTGACACGCCGTTATGACTGTCGGCAAGTAGCCACAATAGACCCTGAGTATTTCTACGACTTCGCGTCAGTACGACCCAACGTGAGGCTAGAAGGCGACGAGCGTCGCATTGACTGGCCGATCAATGAGGTTCGAGTGGGAGAACTTGATGACGGTCGTCCACTCATAACCATACTGGGAATCGAACCTAGGCTCCGCTGGCGCACTTTTTCAGAAGCGCTGGTTTCAGTGGCACACCAACTGTCGGCGCAAACTGTCGTCACATTGGGGGCTCTATTGACTGATACCCACCATCAAAGTCCAGTTGATGTGGTGGGTGCTTCCAGCAATGAGGTCATAAATCTAGAGCTTGGGCTGACTCCTTCTCAGTACGAGGGCCCTACCGGAATTATTGGCGTTCTCAACGATACTTTCCATCGCGGGGGCTTCGACAGTCTTTCGTTTTGGGCCGCGGTTCCTTCCTATATCGGCCACAATCCCTCCCCTAAAGCCGCTCTTGCGTTGGTGCAACGAATCGTGGACTTCCTCGACATCCCCCTAGGGGCAACTGACCTGCAAATCGCTGCGGCCACTTATGACCGTCAAATCAACGAACTAGTGGAAAGCGACCCTAACCTCGCCGAGTACGCACAAGGGCTTCTTGACGACGCGACCGACGAACTCACTGATATGGCGGACGATCCCGAAGTCATGATCGATGAACTTGAGCAGTTTCTGCGTCAACAAGACGAGTAAGGCTCGGTCGATCGTTCTTTATTTTGGTTCCTCTTCCCATGGCAATGAGCGCGGAGAATCAAATTCGACTGATTTCACCTTTCCTTCGATCGCATCGAAGGCGGTGTCAACCCATCTCTCTAAACCTGCCAACGGCTCAGGCAATGAATCACGCGCGAACCATCCCACATCGCTAGTTTCCAGCGGATGGGCCTGGAGTTCACCGCCTATTGCTCTGCAATGAAAGACCATCGAATAGAGAGGTATCCGAGTGAAACCTTGCCGCATCCCGTCCACAATCGAAATTAACGACAGCGGCTCACAGTGAACACCTGTTTCCTCGTATACCTCTTTCATAGCCACTTCAACAGGTGAGTAACCGATATCTGCCCATCCAGTTGGGTATAGCCATACCCCGCTGTCGGCGCGTTGAACCAGCAGAATCTCATTTTTTTCGTTACCGACTACGGCACCCACGGCGGCTTTAGGGGTTACGTAGCCTGACACTCCCTGACCGACGATTCGCATCCATTCGTCTGCCACAGCATCTATGTCTGGGTCCGCGTTGACCGCGCTGCGAATGTGGGAAGCGACTTTCAAAATCTCTTCGTAACGTTCCTTTTCGTAAAGGCTTTCGGTGAACCCCAAGCCGGTCCGAGCAATTCCGGACAGCGCCTCCGCCCACCCAAGTAAGTCCTGTCCGGTTGCGCGTTCTGGCATTTGCGAGAGGTTACTCGTCACCGTCAACCACTCGAGTCACTCAACCAGCATGAGAGCATGTCGAAGAGCGGCACTGATTTCTCGGCGGTGGAGGTCCTCCAGTATCGGACCATTTGACCCTGTTACGTAGAATGTGTCGACAACTTCGTTCGAAATGGTCTGAATTTTTGCCGAACGAATATCGAGCCCCATTTCAGCGAGGGTTCGGGTCAAGTGGTAGAGCACACCGATGTGATCTTCGGTGTGCACTTCAATAATCGTCGCGTCGGTAGCCGATTCGATGTCGAAGGTGACTCGGGTCGCGGCGGGTTTGGCGGCTAGGGCGGTTCTGCGTCGATACACGCGGGCACGTTCAGCTATGCGGGCGTCAATAGCGAGGTGGCCTCTCAAGCATTCATGAACGTCATCAGTAACTCGATTCCAGTCGACGGGCGTGTCAGGCTCAGCAACGCGAAATTGAGATACTGCCATGCCTGCATCACTGGAGTAGGCATCGGCCTGCAATACGTCTAAACCTCGCAGGGCTAATGCACCCGCTGCTTTGCTGAAGACCCCAGTTCGGTCGGGGGCCACAATCGTCACGGTGTCGCCGGAGCCTTCGACGACCGTTTCCCCTTCAGCCATTAAGCCTTCGATGTGCTCGTCGACAAACGATCGCCGTTTTCTGTTGGTTGTTCCATCACTAGATATGAAGTCCGCCGTACTTTCTGTGAGGGTTTGGACTAAGTGGGCTTTCCAATCACCCCATGCAGTTGGACCTGTCGCGATCGAATCCGCCTCGGTTAACGCAGCGAGCAATTCCAAAAAATCGACGGTTTGTACTTTCTCTGCGACGGCTCGCAATGTCTGTGCGTCGTCGAGATCTCGACGCGTCGCCACATCAGGCAACAAAAGATGATGTTCCACAAGTCGAGTTAATACGAGCGAATCGCGCTCGGAGAACCCACAACGCGATGCAATCGGACCGACGAGCCTCATCCCTACTTCAGTGTGATCTCCCGGATATCCCTTACCTATATCGTGCAACAATGCTGCCACGAGTAGAAGGTCAGACCGTGGCACGCGGTGCGCCAAACGTGTTGCTTCGGCAACTGTCTCCAATAGGTGTCGATCCACGGTGAAGCGGTGGTATACGTTCCGTTGAGGGCGCGCCCGATTGGGTGTCCATTCAGGGAGGAGGCGACTCCAAACTTCGAAATAGTCAAGGGATTCAATGACGGGAATAGCTCGGGGACCGCCTCTGAGTAATTCCACAAATAACTCTCGGGCGCCTTGAGGCCACGGGTCAGGAAGATCTGGCTGCCGCTGCGCAAGACGTCCCAGGGATTCCCTTGCCAAGGGAAGGCCCGATTTCGAGGCCTGGACGGCGGCGTGCAGCACCAAAAGCGGATCGCTCGAAGGGTCACCGACAATGACGATTTCGTTATCGATAACCCGAAGCCCAGCAACCTCGATGTTTTCCAAAGTGGGATCATGTGACTCTGAGTCGATGCGCCGCCAAGTTTCATCGCTGAGGTAGGCAATCCGCCTCGCCGCCGCCGCGATACGCCCCATCAGCAGGTCAGCATCAGGGTCTCCCAGGGCTGCTGCAACGGAGTCTTGCTCTTCAAGCAGCAGGACGTCTCCGCGTTTGCCGCTTATTCGATGTAATTCCACTCGCGCTTCGAGTAATACGCGGTAGGCAGCATCAAGCAGTTCGCGATCATGAACAGTGACTTGTACTCCTGCTCGCGCAGCCCAATCAATCGCGTGCACGTCGCGCAGACCGCCACGACCTTCCTTCAAGTCCGGCTCAAGTAAGAATGCGACCTCTCCGGCAAGTCGGTGACGACGTGCGACATTGCGTGCAAGTTCGTCAAGTCGATCTGAAGTTTGATCAGCCCACTGCATTTCGTTACGAGCAAGCAAATCTTGGACTAACGAGAAATCTCCGGTGACAAGTCGCGCATTCAGGAGACTTGTGGCGGTTTCAAGGTCCGTCGCGGCCAGCCTCAAAGTTTGGTCTACTGACCTTACTGAGTGCCCTAATTTGAATCCTTCGTCCCAAAGCGGGTACCAGATTCGATCAGCAAGTGAATCAATATCATCCCGATCGTTATGGACGAGCATTAAATCGAGATCGCTTGATGGGGAAAGCTCAGATCTTCCGTAGCCGCCCAACGCCACAAGCGCGACACCGCTATCAATTTGAATCTCGCGAGCGTAAAGGTCGGTGAGGAATCCGTCAGTGACGTCGGACAACGCTTGGGGGATTTCCCACACAGAGAGATCTGTTTCTTCAATCACGTTTCGCCGAAGTTCGGTGAGAGTTGCCTCAGCCATCTTCGCGTCCAATCAGCGCTGGCAGTCGTTTGAAGAAGATCGAACGGGGTAGGGCTTCCGCACATCCCGCTGCTGTCGCAGCCCGCAGGGTTTCTGTGTCGACATGTGGGGCAAAACCAATAACACGCGAGCCAGGAGGAAGGTGGTTCAGAACTTCTTGATGAGATAGGTCCACGAGAATCAGGTCTGCCTCTACCGACATCAGATCAGAGGACTTTTGCACGAACTGAACCGTCCCTCCAAAGCGGCTTCGATCCATCAAGTTTGGGACATAAGCAAAGATCCGGGTCATCAGTTTTGTGTTTCTCGACGCCTCGAAAAATGTGTGTGAGCTTTGGCCGCTCCCCACGCTATTCCTAATTCATGTGCGTTCTGGCCAAAGTCGGAGAAGGCGGCCGGCGTCAAACCATACAGATCGTCGGGAAAGGTATTCTCGGCAAAATCGTCGCGTTCAACGGGTGGAACATCATAATTTTTTAACACCTGGGTCGGATAGTTAGCTGCTCCTCGAAGAATCGACATTGGGTTCGTGTCTTGCTGTTCAATGTCGGATTCCAAAAGCTCACGTAACTGAAGCCCAAGATCTGCTGCACATTTCTTTCCGGCTTCTTCAGCTTCGTGTGCTATTTCTTCGCTCCAGTCAGATGTCCATGCTTGATAGATACCGCGGACACGAGCTTCGACCCATCTGGGCAACACAATTTCGAGCTCTTGAGCGAGTTCTTGCCCCAGCTCGATCAGCGCGGTCATCGAAGTGAATCATTCAGATTGCCAGAGCGGAAGCCTTCTAGGTCTAACGTGGCGTAGCGATAGCCAACGGCTACGACAGCGTCCACGATGTCGATTCTTCGTTCGAACACCAGTGGGAATTGATCGAGTTCAAATTCAAGTCGAGCGACGTCGCCGTAATCTCTGACTCGGACTTGCTGAAAGCCCAACGCCTTTAAAGCTGCTTCTGCTCGGTCAAGTCTTCGCAACAACGGCACGGTCACTTCCGTCCCATAGGGAATGCGCGATGCAAGACAGGCAGCGGCTGGTTTGCTCCAGATCCTAAGCCCCAAGTTCTTGCTGTGTTCTCTGATATCAACCTTCGAGAAACCGGCGTCTACCAGCGGAAAGCGCGCCTCGCGTTCTTGAGCGGCCGCTTGGCCTGGTCGGTGATCCCCAAGATCATCAAGATTGACACCGAGCACAACGACCGCGTCGTCAGGTTCGGCAAGGGGTCCGGCCACATCCATGAGAGCGGATTTACAGTGATAACACCGGTTGCTGTCGTTTATTCGGTACGCAGCGTTTTCCATCTCCGACGTTTCGATCGCGCGCCAATTCAGGCCCCATTCTTGAGCAAGTGCTGAGCAGTCCTCCAGCTCGCTATCAGCGAGGCTGGGCGAAACAGCGGTGAAGCAGCGGACGGCGTCAGACCCAAGAGTGTCATTTGCGACCCATGCAAGAAAGGCCGAGTCGACTCCTCCACTGAACGCCACCAAAACACGTTCGAAGCTTCGAAGATTGTCCCGAAGTGCTTGCAGATCAGCGGTCATTACATTCGTTCATTGGGAATGGCAAAAAATAAGTCGGCGCCCCGGGTTATCGTCGGAACCAGTCCCGCGACGGTCGGGAGAATCTGTTGTCCATAGAACAGTGCTGTAGCGATTTTGTCGTTCAGGAAGTCCACGTCGCCTTCGCCCGCATCGAGGAGCTGTTGGGCGATTTGGGCAGACCGAGCGAGGTAATAGCCGCCAACCACCACACCTGCGACGCGCAGGAACGGCACAGCACCTGCGGCAGCATCGTTAGGTTGAGTTGCTAGACGCCCTCCCAGCCAGAGCGCGGCCTCCCGCATTTCCTTGACCCCAGCGGCAAGAGCGCTACCCAGGGATCCGAGATCATCGTTGTCCGCCAGTTGTGACGCCAGATCCGTCATCTCCGAAAAGAACTTTTCGATCACTGCTCCGCCGCCGAGGGGGAGCTTCCGGAAGACTAAATCTGCTGCTTGGATCCCATTTGTACCCTCATAGATGGGGGCGATTCGAACATCTCGCCAGTGTTGCGCCACGCCGGTTTCTTCCACATAGCCCATCCCGCCGTGGATCTGAATGCCTAGCGATGTCATCTCAACTCCAAGATCACTGCCCCACCCTTTAGAAATGGGTGTTAGCAACCCCGTCACAGCATCCCAATGCTCTCGCTCTGATTCATCCGAACTGCTGTCGGCAAAGTCGATGGCCGCAGCGTTTGCATACATTACGCAACGCATGGCTTCGGCATTTGCTCGCATAGTCATAAGCATGCGACGAACATCAGCATGATCAGCGATCGGTGATGACTCTCCGGCATCGAGTTCCGCGCCAATAGCCTTGCCCTGTTTTCGGTCGACAGCGTATTGGCGGGCCTGTTGGTACGACCGGTCCGTTAGCGACAAACCTTCAAGACCTACCGACAATCGGGCGTTGTTCATCATGGTAAACATGGCTCGCATACCAGTATTTTCTTCCCCGACCAGCCATCCTTTGGCGCCACCTAAATCACCGTATGACATGACACATGTAGGGCTCGCGTGGATCCCGATTTTGCGTTCGCTTGAGACAACCCGCACGTCATTTCGGTCACCAAGGCTGCCATCGTTGTTCACTAGGAACTTAGGAACGATAAAGAGGCTGATTCCTTTGGTCCCTGGGGGGGCATGAAGGGTTCGAGCGAGAACCAGGTGAACGATGTTTTCAGTCAACTCATGTTCGCCATAGGTGATGAATATTTTGGTTCCCGAGATCAACCAGGTTCCATCCTCGCCCGGAACAGCTTTCGTTGTTAAGGCACCAACGTCAGATCCAGCCTGAGGTTCTGTGAGATTCATAGTCCCCGCCCATTCACCGCTGATCATTTTCGGTAGGTAGATCTCTTGCAACGTTTCGTCCGCGTGATGGCTGATGGCATCGACTGCCCCCTGGGTAAGCAATGGGCAAAGACTGAAAGCCATGTTTGACGCTGTCATCATCTCTTGCACCGCGAGTCCCACACACCACGGCATTCCACCGCCGCCGTGATCGCCGTTCATGGAAATGCCATTCCACCCAGCCTCCACGAATCTCATATACGCGTCGGCGAAACCATCGGGATGAAATATTTGTCCGTTTTCCACGACGAGGCCTTCCTCGTCACCTTTTCGGTTAAGTGGGACCAGTTGCTCTTCCATGAATCGCGCTGCTTCACCCAAGACCCCTTCAACAGTGTCAAGGTCGGCGTGTTCATAACCTTCTCGGTTCGCCAACTGCGCAAGACCCGCTATATGTTCCAGAACAAATAACATGTCGGCGGTAGGTGCGCTGTATTCAGACATCGATGCCTCCTCCTTTCAGACTATTAGGCCAACGTGCAATGAGGAATCGCGAAATACAGGTGACAGGATAAATGCATGCAAGCTGCTACATGTCGCAAGTTACTTGTGTCGAGCCGAGCCGCAGTTGGCTGGTTGTCTGTGTTGGCACCCAGTCTGATCGGGCGCGCGTGGCGAGCCCCGTTTCCCCTCGATAATGAGGTCAAATACGCGATCAGGCTTTTCGGTATTCGCAACGCGCTACTTGCCTATCAGCTCTACCAAGCTGAACGCCTTGACGCAGAGGACAACGAGTTGGAAGAGGCACTTCGACAAGGGATCACGGTTGACGGGTTCGACATTCTTTTCGCTCTGGCTTTTCGACGCGGAAATCGCATCAAATCCTCAGCTTCGACCATCCCTGTTGTCGCTTCGATACTTGGCGTAGTGCTCGGACTCCTCGGAAGAGAACAGACCGATACCCTCACAAAAACGCGGTGATGAGAGCGACCGGAAGAGGCCACTACTCGACCGAACAAACCGTTGATCTTGTTTGGTAGAGCATGTGCCCTCGCTCAACTTATTACCCGACGGTGTCGCCTGGCCCTTCAGGCGCTTTCCACCCAACAGCACCAGCTGACGGTTCATCACATCGGTTGATTTCAGTTCCGGTGGGTCTCCGTGCCAACACGGCGAGAAAACTCCATCCGAGGGTAGGAAGCAAAATCCGCCACAAGTGGTGCGGTGATAGCCCACCCAGAAACCATGAGGGCTAACAAAAGCAGTTTGGTGACCCAAAACCCGGCCACGTCGTTCTTGAGACCCGGTATCACGAACCTGACGGAATATTTGGAATGCCGTGCTATCTAGGAGATACCGCCAGCACTCAGCTCGTCCGGCGCGACTTTTGAACTGCGCCTAAAGCTGAGTGGTGTCCGTAAAAAATGAGTTGAAAAGTTTCGGCACAAGACGTCAACTGATTAGAACTTGTTGGACGACGATTTCCGCTTCGTCCAACAATCCGGTGTAAAACGCGCCGAACTCACCGTAAATCGCTGACGCTTCGTCGTAGCGCATCGTGTACACGACTTCTTTGAGATCGTCGAGGTGCGTGGCGAAAAGTGTCACTCCCCACTCGAAGTCGTCGACGCCTGTCGACCCGGTAACCACCTGAAGAATCCGTCCTCGAAAATTCCTTCCCGATTTGCCGTGTTCATACATGAGGTCCCGCCGGGTCTCATAGGGAAGCGTGTACCAGTTACCGCCGGACTCGCGTCGTTTCGACATTGGGTAAAAACAGAATGCGTTTTTTCCTTCGGGCGGAAGTTCTGGATGCAAACGAGGCGTTTTCATTTCCTCTGGCAAATCCGGGGCATATTCCGAGGTCTCCGTCATCGAAATATAGCTGTCGGCAACCACCAAGCCCGCCTGTTGGAGCTGGCTTTGTAAGCGCCGGAGACGCCAAAGGTCGGGGCCGAGAGCCATAAACCCAATATCTGCCTTATGCCCAAATAAAGCGACGCAAAGAACCTGGTGGTCACTGTCCTGGATTTGTTTCACTGCTGCGACGACTCGTTGGCCATCGGTGCGGTCAGTGACTTTGCAGAACAAATGGAGAACACCCCAACCAACAGAGGTAGTGACGTACTGGGGTTGGGTCATGTCAATAATCCTAGGGTTCTATTGATTAATCTGACCGGCGTAGACGTTCATCGAGTCGCTACGCGCGAACGCCACCAAGGTCATATTGGCGGTTTTGGCTATGTCAACAGCGAGCGCGCTCGGCGCCGATACCGCCACGAGAGTTCCAAAACCTGCAGTCCATGCCTTTTGAACCATCTCGAAACTGGCCCGCCCACTGACAAAAAGTCCGAGTTGATTTGAGTCCAGTTTTTCGTCCAGTACGCGTCGACCAATGATTTTGTCAACAGCGTTGTGGCGGCCAATATCTTCACGGATTAGTCCGATCGCTCCATCAGAGTCGAAGACCGCGGCTGCGTGTAGTCCACCGGTCCGAACAAACATTTCTTGCTGAGAACCAACTGTTTCTAGGACGGACGTGATGGCATGGGCTGTGAAGATAACGGGGTCGCTTATCGGTTCGAGTCGAGTAGCCAACTCAACAAGGGTGGCTGATCCGCACAGACCACAAGATGAACTGACGTTGCCGAGTCGGGGTTGAGGAACCGCGGCCCGTCCACCTGTATCTACAGTGACTACGTTGTATTCAAACTCCGCTGCAGGACCCTCCCCGCAATACCGAACCTGCGTCACAGCAGTGTCTTCAAGAAGGGCTTCGCTGGCACAAAAACCGACAGCAAGTTCGTAGTCGTGCCCCGGTGTTCGCATCGTCGTAGCGACCAAATTTCCGTCAAGTCGAATCTCAAGTGGTTCCTCAACGACGACCTCATCAGGAAAGCGTGAGATCTCGTCACCGCGAATGCGTTGCACAAAATATTTCTCGCTCCGGGCGCGTCGCATGCCGACAGGGTACTGCCGGCCTGCGAATTCGTAGCAAGAATAGGCAGTTCGGGCTGCTGGCTATTTCTGTTTGCGCTCTAAGGTCGCGGCAAGGTGATGCTGCATGGGCTCGCCCATTGCGGCCATAGCCACGTCATACGTCAGAGTGTCACCGTCGACTCTCAACAAGCGGTGCACTCGGTTCACTGGTTTCGCAGTGGGACTAGTTCCCACGTGGATCGATTCGAGATTGATGACGCAAGCTGACGCGTTCACAGCGAAAGAACCTTGATGGATTTCAACGATGCCCGAAGGCTGAGCGAGCACTAGTTCTAACGTTGCGTCACCCGTGACACGCACAAAGCCTTGCTCGGAATGCAGTGGATCGCCGTTTTTCGCGTTCTTAGTCTTCTGCCCGTAGGTGAGGAACGGTTTTCCGCTATGACCAAAGATGACTTCTTCTGTGTACTCGAAGTCCTCGATGGTCGGATAATGGCCGCTTCCTGAACCACGCCATTCGCCAACAATGATCGATAATGACTCGCACATTTCGTGAAGTGGTAACTGCACCGAGACCCCGCTGTGAAACAATTCACAGAATAGGCTTCAATGCGACCAGGGGGGTCTGCAGACGTCCCCTGCTCAACTTTGTTGGTACAAAATCAGTTTGCCTAGAAGTCCATATCGGGCATCGCGGGCATACCGCCGCCGCCCTCCGCAGGCTTCTCACAAATGACCGCTTCAGTCGTTAAAAACAGAGCCGCTATCGATGCCGCGTTCTCCAGCGCCGAGAGAGTTACTTTGGCAGCGTCGATGACGCCAGCCTCAACAAGGTCCTCATAGTCGCCGGTTGCTGCATTCAGCCCCTCGGAACCATCTAGATCTCTCACTCGGCTCACGACAACGCCACCTTCGAGGCCGGCGTTCTCGGCGATTTGCTTGAGGGGACCTTCAAGTGAGCGGCCAACGATATTGGCTCCTGTCGCAACGTCTCCTTCGAGGGTGCTTACTAAGGCATCAACCGCAGCTTGAGCGCGTAACAATGTAACTCCGCCGCCAGCAACAACCCCTGACTCAATAGCAGCCTTGGTCGTGCTTACAGCGTCTTCAATACGATGTTTCTTTTCTTTGAGTTCGACTTCGGTAGCGGCACCGACTTTCAACACGGCAACCCCACCAGCAAGCTTGGCTAGACGCTCTTCAAGCTTTTCACGGTCGTAGTCTGAGTCTGTGTTCTCAATCTCGTTCTTAATTTGCTCAATACGGCCCACCACGTCTGCTTCGTCACCGGCACCTTCGATGATGGTGGTTTCGTCTTTCGTCACGATGATGCGGCGCGCTGTGCCGAGAAGATCGAGAGTCGTGTTCTCAAGTTTGAGTCCGACATCTTCACTGATGACTTGGCCGCCCGTCAAGATTGCCATGTCCTGAAGCATCGCCTTACGGCGATCGCCGAAGCCTGGGGCTTTAACTGCAACTGATTTGAAGGTCCCGCGAATCTTGTTGACAACGATCGTCGCGAGAGCTTCACCTTCTACGTCTTCCGCGATAATGGCCATCGGTTTCCCTGCCTGCATCACCTTTTCCAGGACGGGAAGGATGTCTCGTACTGCGGTGATCTTTCCTTGTACAAACAAAATGTAAGGCTCGTCTAAGACAGTTTCTTGACGGTCTGGGTCCGTGACGAAGTATGGGGATATGTACCCCTTGTCGAAGAGCATGCCTTCGACAAGATCCATTTCGAGTCCGAAGGTTTGACTTTCTTCGACCGTTATGACCCCGTCTTTACCAACTTTTTCGATGGCTTCACTGATGTGGTCTCCGATCTCACCGTCAGCGGCAGAAATTGCCGCGACCTGAGCAATCTGCTCTTTAGATTCCGTGACGCTCATAGCCATGCCCTCTATGGCTTCAACGGCTGCGGCCACTGCGGCTTCAATACCTTTCTTCAAAGACATCGGGTTGGCGCCGGCGGCCACGTTGCGCATTCCCTCCCGGACCATTGACCAGGCAAGCACTGTGGCGGTGGTGGTGCCATCGCCTGCTACATCATCAGTCTTTTTCGCGACTTCTTTCACCAACTCGGCGCCGATCCGTTCAACCGGGTTTTCTAGTTCGATGTCTTTGGCGATCGATACTCCATCGTTGGTGATGGTGGGGGCACCCCATTTTTTGTCAAGAACGACATTGCGTCCTTTAGGGCCGAGGGTTACTCGGACTGCGTCCGCGAGTTGGTTCATTCCCGCTTCCAGAGCCCGTCGGGCTTCCTCGTCGAACGAGATCATCTTTGCCATCTGGATCTGACTCCGTTGGTGTGTTGGTCGGTTACCTAAAACTGGAACTAGCTGATAGCCAGGTCTTCGTTGAGGCTTTTGGCTGTTAGCACTCTCACTAGGAGAGTGCTAACAGCCAATCAGCCAACACCCTCCATTTGCAACCTGACGGCCAGGATTCTGTGCCTATTTGGCGGTTTATTTCGATTCCCTGATTTCGCCACTTGAATGATTAGGAAGCCAAACGCTAAGGATTTTGATTCTTCTGTCAACCCGATTGCCGTTGACGAAGAAGTTAAATCTCGCAGCTATCTGTAGCCGCGACCGCTCAAATACAGAATCTGTTGCCTCATCGTGTTGTTTGAAACCACTTGGTTTTCACGTTAAGAGCCGGGGTGCAACTTGTGTCAGACATCTTCGGGTATCCCCGAAAGCGAGATCTTTTCCAAAAATCTCGGTCAGCGAGTAGGTCTTCAAATTTTTGGGAATAGTCGTGCCTGGGGTACTTGACCCAACCACGGCAGCAACGGGAACTTGGTACCGGTCTGCCATGGATGCAACACCGCCCACAACTTTCCCATTAAACGACTCTGCGTCGAGACGGCCTTCTCCAGTGATGACGAGGTCCGCGTTAGAGATCGCGTCCGCCAATTGGACTTCCTCCGCGATCAGGTCAAACCCATCGACGAGTTGAGCTCCAACAGCGGCAAGTCCACCACCCAGACCACCGGCGGCACCGGCACGGGCTAGGCCTCGAACTTCAACACCAAATTCATCCAGATAGACCTCCGCTAACCGCACGAGTCGACGCCGTAGTAGTTCCGTTTGCGCGGAGGTCGCTCCTTTCTGAGGTCCGAAAACTGAAGCCGCATCGAGAAATTTTGTTTGTACGTCGCATGCGACGATGAGTTCAATCCCGGAGAATCGCACCAGTGGCTCCATCGCGCGAATTGCGCCCAAGCCACCGTCAGTTGACGCTGATCCTCCGACACCAATGACTATGCGTCGGGCTCCTGACGCTCTTGCTTCAGCAATTAGTTCTCCTGTACCAGAGCTACTGGCAGAAAGAGGGTCGTTACCTTCGCTGCCGCCTGCCAGAAGTAGACCGCTTGCTTGAGCCATTTCGATAACCGCCTCACCAGAGGAGAGCCTCCATTTAGCTTCCACGGGATCGCCGAGGGGACCTGTTACCTGTGTAATTCGGTTTGCTCCTCCTAAGGCATCGAGGGTGCCCTCACCGCCATCGGCTAACGGCATAAAGACGACGTCCAGGTCAGGTGCCGAAAAGCCAGCCGCTATGGCTTGAGCGGCCCCTGATGCACTCGCGGTGCCACGAAACTTGTCAGGGCAGATGACTATGCGCACGGCGATTTAACCGATGCTGTTGACTATTCGGCACTTGCCTTATCAATGCCTAACGCAATGAGGATGTGGGGCTCTTCGACCTGGGGGTAGGCACTCAGATCAGTAGGCATCTTATAGACGTCGTTCTTGTCGTCGAGCCCCAACAAAATAGCGATATTGCCAGCTTCAATGATCGACCCGGGTAGGTAGTGAACTCGGGTGCGGTCAAGCGCCGTGCCCTTCATGTTTATCGGGGTCTTGGTAATGAAACCTTTGGTCTTGAGAATGTCCGTTGTGCGCCCCGCTGCCCCACGCACTGTCGTTGAATTTGCGACTTGAACTGAGACCTCCTCATTTGGTCGACCTTCAAACCCGACCATCGTTCCCGCATCAGAGTCATCCGTGCTCGCTCCGCTTTCCGGGGCTGACGTGGCTACGGTGATTCCGGGAAGAGTGGCCCCAGTCGCATCATTTGTGTCTTCTTGTCCAACAGTTGGTTCATTTTGTGAGGACTCTGCCGTGGTGGGCGTCGGCGTTGCCGCTGCGTCAAGAGTGGGAGTGTCGGTCCCTCTCAATAAATAAATCCCTACCGCGACAGCAACGACGACCAACAGCAACCCTCTTATCGCGGCAGCGTTGTTGGGTCTGGACATGGGACCGTTCATCGGGCGACCTCCTGGTCGGCGGTACGGCGGGCGATGTGTTCTTGACGTCGGCGATCACGCAGGCGTCGGAGGCGCCGAACAAGGAGCGGTTCGGCAAATAGGGCAGCTTCGGAAGTTATGAGTAGGTTCAACGCCTCTGCGTATTCCGACTCGGTCAGTTGAAAATGTTCTCGAACAGCTTGATCTCGCGGGGTGGCCGACTCCCACCATGACTGTTCAAAGTCAAGAATGGCTCGGTCTCGCTGACTCAGTTGTTGGTGAGGCGCTTCTTTCACGTCGATTGGTTTCCTTCCGGTTTCACGGAGCCCGAGGTGGGAATCGAACCCACAACCCCCGCTTTACAAGAACGGTGCTCTAGCCGTTGAGCTACTCGGGCAGTGCACGCCCAGCGTAAACCCCAGCGGGTCACTATTGATGTCGTTCACTGATCGATTTCTCTACGACGTCGAACTTCGTAGATGGTTACTGCTGCAGCATTTGACACATTGAGTGATTCAAGTTGCCCGTTTTGGGGGATCGAAACGAGTTGATCGCATCTCTGGCTTACCAGATGTGAGAGGCCTCGACCTTCAGCACCAAGCACAATCGTCAATGGTTCCTTGGCTACCCGTAACTTATATATCGAATCTTTCGCTGTTCCATCAAGGCCGATCACCCATAACCCTTGATCGGACATTTGTCGGAGCGCGGTAGGTAAACCGCCCACCAGTGCTATCGGTAGATGTTCCACAGCACCTGCAGCAGCCTTCACTGCTGCCGGGGTGAGTCGAACTGCTCTGTGGCGAGGAAGAACCACTCCTGTCACTCCTGCCACTTCCGCCGTTCTCAGAATCGCGCCAAGGTTTCCGGGGTCCGTAACACCGTCAAGTGCAACAACCATTAGAGGCTCATGTTGTCGAGCTGACAACAGCATGTCGAGATCCACGGGTTGAATTGATTCCGCTTTAGCGATTACTCCTTGATGAGATTCGGTGAGGGCGTAGTCGTCGAGTTTCTCGCGAGTAAGTTGGCGAATGGGAACTCGCCGTTCCTCTGAAAGATCAGCGATTTCAGCCAAGATCGCCGTGTCATGCACCTCCGCGCTAACAAAGACCTGTTCAACCCGGCGTCGTCCGGCGCGTAATAGCTCCCGAACCGCTTGACGGCCTTCGATGTGATCGCCACCCAGGTCGTCAGACCTCGTGCGGGACTTACCTTGAGCATCATTTCGGCCCGATCTGTTCTTGGGGGTTGCTCTACGGTCTCGGCTTTGATGACCGCGAGGCCCGCTAACCGCAGGTTTTCGATTCTCTGATGTTGCTCTCCGGCGTGGACCCTTTGAACGTCCTCGAGAACCACTCATCTTTGCTCCAGCAACGCAACCGCTATCGCCACTATGCCTTCGCCTCTGCCTAAGGCACCGATCCCTTCAGTACGTTTCCCACACACGGTGACCGGCCCTCCTGCAGCGCCCGACAAGTTCGCTTCCATCTCGTCTTTAACAGGTGCGATCTGGGGTTTGTCGGTGATGACGGTACAGTCGGCATTCACTATCCTCCAGCCAGCGGCTTGGACCAATTGCACTGCTTGTTCAAGTAATTCGATGCTGCTTACACGATCGAATTTCCGGTTGTCGTCGGGAAAATTTTGACCGATATCTCCCAAGCCTGCGGCGCCAAGCACCGCATCGATAACTGCGTGCGCGACGACGTCTGCGTCACTATGACCATCAAGTCCAGGATGCCCCGGGAAATGAACTCCACCAATCACTAAAGGACGGTCATCGTTGGCCCATGGGTGAGCGTCGTATCCCTGCCCGATTCGCATCATGAGTCAAGCCCCATCAATTGGGCGACAACAATGAGGTCACTAGGACATGTGATTTTGCTCGCTACGGGATCGCCGGGCACAACCATGACGATGCCACCGACTGCTTCAACTAAACCGGCGTCATCGGTTGCTTGTCCCCCGGCGGCATGGGCTTTCTCTAACATTCTTCTACTGAAAGCTTGCGGGGTCTGGATTGCCATAAGGGTGTTGCGATCTACCGTAGCCTCCACCTTCTTTCCGACGGGCGCGTCCACCACTTGCTTCAGAGTGTCCGTTACCGGGAGTCCGGGAACAGCTCCGTCAGCACCACCGAGCACTGCCTCAATCGTCGATAGGTACATCTGAATTGTTGCTCCTGGTCGAGCAGCATCGTGAATAACGACAATTTCTGCGCTTTGCGGCAGCACCGCCATCCCTTTGCGCACCGATTCGCTCCGAGTGAGACCACCAGGTACAACAATGTCTACTTGCGGTATGCCCGATTCCCCAATGGTTTGAGGGTTAACGACAAGAACCACGCCTTCACAGCACGATTTTGCGCTAGCCACGCTCCAGTCGACTACCCGTTGGTCGCCAAGTTGCGCGAGTTGCTTATTTCCACCAAACCGGGATCCCGATCCAGCCGCTAAGACAATCGACCATACGCCTTCCACATGACCACTCTGGCACTAGTCGAGTCGAATTCCTGCACCAGATAGGACGATTGGAGAAAAAGAGTGCCCGGACGGCGTCCCTCATTGAACACCGCAGGAACTATTCGCCATTCAATCCTGTCAGTCTGAGCTTGCAGCGTCCTCTAGTTCGACAGGTCCAGGGTCGAATCCCTCAATTGAGCGGAACACGATTTCGTCGGCGTCTTCGTCGGCGTCAACGACGACAATCTGACCGGCTTCGAACTCTTTGTACAAGATGCGCTCAGAGAGAGGATCTTCAACGTGGCGTTGGATGGCGCGTCGGAGCGGACGTGCACCAAGCGTCGGGTCGTAGCCCTTTCGAGCAAGCCAACTTTTGGCGGCGTCGGTGAGTTCGAGGCCGAGGCCCTGAGCACGTAACTGCTCTGATGTTCTCGCGATCATCAGGTCAACAATCTCCGTGACTTCATCCCTGGAGAGTTCATGAAACACGATGGATTCGTCAACGCGATTCAGGAACTCCGGTCGAAAGTGAGCCTTGAGAGCATCGTTAACTGTGTCTTTCATGCGTTGGTAGCTCACCGCCTCATCGGCCTTGGTGAATCCGACACTTGCTCTTCGAAGGTCGGCAGTACCAAGATTTGAGGTCATAATCAGGACGGTGTTGCGGAAGTCAACGGAGCGGCCTTGGGCGTCGGTTAAGCGGCCTTCCTCGAGAATTTGGAGCAGAGTGTTGAAGACATCGGGGTGGGCTTTTTCGACTTCGTCGAACAGAACCACCGAAAAGGGGCGCCGCCGAACTGCCTCAGTTAGCTGGCCGCCTTCTTCGTAACCGATGTAGCCGGGAGGCGACCCTACGAGACGGCTGACAGTGTGCTTTTCCATGTACTCCGACATATCCAAGCTAATCAACGCGTCTTCATCTCCGAATAGGAACTCTGCGAGGGTCTTAGCTAGTTCTGTTTTGCCTACCCCAGATGGTCCAAGGAAAATGAATGAGCCTCCGGGGCGCTTCGGGTCTTTCAACCCAGCGCGCGTACGGCGAATCGCTTGGCTCACTGAAGTAACCGCGTCTTCTTGACCGATGACTCGTTTGTGGAGTTCATCTTCCATTTTGAGGAGCTTCTGGGTCTCTTCCTCGGTCAGTTTGTATACGGGGATACCAGTCCAAATCGAGAGAACTTCCGCTATTGCTTCTTCGTCAACTTCGTCGAAGAGATCCACGCCGTCGGACTTAATTTGCTCCATCATCTCGGTGCGCTGATCCAGAAGATCTTTTTCTTCATCGCGCAATGAACCCGCCAGTTCGAAGTCTTGTTCTTCGACGGCTTGCTTCTTCTTGTCAACCAATTCGGCGATCTTGTTTTCGATTTCCTTGTAATCAGGTGGCGTTTCCATGCGTTTGATTCGCAACCGTGATCCGGCTTCGTCGATCAAATCGATCGCTTTGTCAGGTAAGTGGCGATCAGCTATGTAGCGATCGGCCAAATTGGCTGCCGCTACCAACGCCTGGTCGGTAATCGTCACCCGATGATGGGATTCGTAACGATCACGCAGTCCCTTAAGAATTTCGATGGTGTGGCTGAGGGTTGGCTCTTCAACTCGTATCGGTTGAAAGCGTCTTTCTAAGGCTGCGTCTTTTTCGAGATATTTGCGATATTCCTCAAGTGTTGTGGCTCCAATTGTTTGCAATTCACCACGAGCCAACATCGGCTTCAAAATCGAGGCTGCATCAATGGCGCCCTCTGCCGCACCAGCTCCCACCAAGGTATGTAACTCATCGATGAACAAAATAATGTCACCGCGCGTCCTTATTTCTTTCAGGACTTTCTTTAGCCGCTCTTCGAAATCTCCTCGATAACGCGAACCTGCGACCAGCGCGCCAAGATCAAGTGTGTACAGCTGCTTTGCGCGCAGGGTTTCCGGGACTTCTCCGGCAACAATTTTTTGCGCCAGCCCTTCCACGATGGCTGTCTTGCCAACGCCTGGTTCACCAATGAGCACTGGGTTGTTTTTTGTTCGCCGGGAGAGCACCTGCATGACGCGCTCGGTTTCACGCATTCTGCCAATGACTGGGTCAAGCGCCTTGTCTCGAGCATTTTGGGTGAGGTTGCGACCGAATTGGTCGAGAACAGCTGATCCGCCTTGTGCGCCGTCGCCACGATCTGCTGATCCTCCGACTGTTTCTTTGCCGGGTGCAGAACCTTCCCCTTGGCCCGAACCGCTGTAGCCCGACAGAAGTTGAATCACCTGCTGTCGAACACGGGACAGATCAGCTCCGAGCTTGACCAGAACTTGTGCCGCCACACCTTCGCCTTCTCGGATCAAGCCCAAAAGAATGTGCTCAGTACCGATGTAGTTGTGGCCTAACTGAAGTGCTTCGCGAAGTGATAACTCAAGAACTTTTTTCGCCCGAGGGGTAAAGGGAATGTGACCACTCGGCGACGATCCGCCTTGACCAATTATTTCCTCTACTTGACTGCGAACGGCCTCTAACGAAATACCCAGCGATTCAAGAGCTTTCGCTGCAACGCCTTCGCCCTCGTGAATGAGCCCCAAAAGAATGTGCTCGGTTCCGATGTAGTTGTGGTTGAGAAGGCGAGCTTCCTCTTGAGCAAGCACAACAACTCGGCGGGCTCGATCGGTAAACCTTTCAAACACTGAATCCTCCAGGAGGCAAGTGTGCCCACAGGTGACGGGCGTTAGTGAAGTGTAACCGGGCGAAGGCTGCTGTCTTGCAGCAGATTCTTCCCAAACTGCAAGAAACTGGTTTGCCAACATCCGAGATGGAACGTTTCCAGCTATATGGAGTCGTCGTTTAGCTTTGCAGTTAGGTTTGCATCGTGGTTTCCCTCACTCCTCTTCAACACCGCGCTAATCCCGGCGACGATTTGCGGCGAGTGGAAACGGCGTTGCGCGACGCCGCTATAACAGATGACGACTTTCTGACTGAAGTGGCATCCCATCTCATACCAGCTGGTGGCAAGCGCTTGCGGCCAGCGTTTGTAGTTGCAGCAGCTCTTTCTTTGGACGCCAAGGGTGACCGTCCTGACGCCATGACCGATGCGATGGTGCGGGGTGGGGTAGCGGTTGAGCTAGTCCATCTAGGGTCCCTGTACCACGATGACGTAATGGACGAAGCCGAGATGCGGCGCGGCATCGAAGCAGTGAATCATCGTTGGGGGAACCTCACCGCAATTCTTGCTGGTGATTTTCTTCTAGCGAAAGCCTCGGAATTGGCGGCTTCGTTAGGGACCGAAGTCGCTGAATTGCTTGCCGCCACAATCGGACGGCTGTGTGAGGGGCAGGTTCGTGAGTTGCAACTGATTTACGACATCGCTCGAACCGAGGAACAGTACTTTCAGGCCATTGCTGGGAAAACGGCCGCATTGTACGCAACCTCGTGTCGTATAGGCGGACTACTAGCCGGCGTAGATCGGAAGGTGATCGATCGGTTAACCGACTTCGGTCACGCTTACGGAATGGCATTTCAGATAGTTGACGACATCCTTGACCTTGTCGCAACCGATGAGGAACTCGGCAAGCCTTCGGGTAACGATCTGCGAGAAGGCGTCTATACCTTGCCGGTGATTCGCATGATTGCGTCGAGCGATCCGGTGACGGAATTACTCGGTCGGCAGTTGGACGACAAAACGAGGGATGAAGCGAGGAAAGCGGTAGTTGAGGGTCCTGAGATTGCAACGTCGAAAGTAACTGCTCAGGGCTTCGTTAGTAACGCAGTGAAGGCGCTCGCTGAGTTGCCCGGCACGCCCGGTGTTCTAGGGATGCGCGACGCGGCGACAAATCTGTTGTCGACTCTCGACCGTTAGCGGCGTCTGCGGAGCTTCTCGTGTGGCCAATCGACCGTAGGTACAAGGCAGCTAGCTTCCAACCGGGGCGCGGACAGGTTTGGGATTGGGGACACCGCACCTTTGTTATGGGGATCATTAACGCGACCGAGGACTCATTTTCGGGCGACGGCATCAATGGCCAAATCAACAAAGCCATTGCGTTAGCGACCGAGTTGGAGGCCTGCGGTGTCGATGTCATCGATATCGGAGGAGCATCATCGCGCCCCGGTGCCGAACCAACGCCTGTTGGTGTAGAAACGTCTCGGGTTGTTCCGGTGATTGAAGCGGTGTACGACACTGTCGATCTCCCTATATCGGTCGACACGACCTGGGCGGCTGTGGCGGAAGCTGCCTTTGATGCAGGAGCCACGGTGGTTAATGACATCAGTGGTTTCCTCCTAGATCCCGATCTTCCCTCACTGGTGTTTGAGCGCGGAGTGGGCGCTGTGGTGATGCACAACCAGCGGGGCCGAGAACATCGCGATGTGATTGATGACATCGTTGCTGGCTTTGATGAAACTCTCTCAGTCTGCGAATCCGCTCGGATCGAGTTATCAAACTTGATACTGGACCCCGGCTTCGGGTTCGGATGGTCACTTGAGCAGAACTTGGAAATATTGCGTCGGCTACCAGAATTGACTCGATTTGAGTTACCACTTTTGATCGGCACGTCGCGAAAGTCCTCCATTGGCACTGTGTTAGGCAGCGATACTGGAGAACGATTATTCGGTACCGCCGCAACTGTCGCCCAGGCAATTTGTGGGGGCATCGACGTGGTCCGAGTTCACGACGGGATCGAAATGCGCGATGTGGTGATGATGACAGACTCGATTGTCCGACGTAGCTAAGTCAACTCACCGACTCGTCAACTGAATGGTATTCACCGTCAAGGCCTAGACACTCAGTGCCGTCGTTGCGGTAGAAGGAGCCAACCTCTGCTCTCTCTAGAACTGCAAGCATCGACGGCAGTTCGCTACCCTCCGCGTGGATTCGCTCGATCACTCGCCTGGGGTTCAGATGATCCAACATCTCGAATGGGCCGTGTACCCAGTTGAAACCCCACCGAATGGCGTTATCGATATTCACGACATCATCAGCGATTTCAGGCACTAAGGCCGCCGCGTACCGCAGCGTTCCACCAAAAACCTGCCAAGCCAATTCACCTGCCGCGGAGTCTTGAAAGATCACTTCACCAAGCTCTGTCGCAACTCCTTCCGAGGCGACTGGTTGCGCATCGCGCCATGTTTCGTCGACGAGGTCGAAGGTTTCTTTGCTGCGAGTCCCGTCGTCCAATTTGATCTGGCGAGAGAAACCTCCCCCAGCTTTTCTGCCGAGTTGGCCGCTGTCATGCATCTGTTGTTCAACCGTTGGAAATGCCGTAAAGGCACGCCCTGGATCTGATTCGGGCAAGTTGATTGAAAGATTTTTCCCTACGAGTTCCATCACATCCAGGCCAATCAGATCGATAAGTCCGTAAAGACCAGTGGGAGGTAGGCCGACAGGGGTCGAAAGGATCGCGTCTACAGTCTCTTGATTCATTCCTTCAACGAGAAAGGGTTTTGCAAGATGCAACCCTGAGAGCATGAAAAAGCACCCGATACGGTTGCCGATGAAATTAACCGTGTCTTTTGCGTTCACGACACCTTTGCCAAGGCGCTCAGCGCCGAATTCGGCAAAGGCAGCAATCACGTCGTCATCAGTGTCCTCACCAGGAACGAGCTCAAGTAGATGCATCACTTTCACCGGGTTAAAAAAGTGCGTGATTGCAACGTCTGCGCGAAAACGGGGGGTCATTCCTTCAGATATCTGTCGTAGTGGGATTCCTGAGGTGTTCGACGAGATCACTGAACCGTCTTTTCGGATCAGTTCCAAGCGGCTGAAGAGCTCTCGTTTAATCGACAGATCTTCGATCACAGCTTCACAAACCCAGTCGTAGTCTGAAACTGCTCCCAGATCGTTCGCCACTGTGCCGGTCGTCACTAAATGTTGAGCGTCTTGGTCAACTTGCTGCAGAGCGGCCTCAACAACATCTGTGTTCGTGTCCAGCAGTAGGACGTCGCATCCAGCGGCTGCGCTCGCTGCGGCGATGCCAGCACCCATAGTTCCGGCACCGAGTACAGCAACAGATTCGATTGATCGAGACAAGGTGTGCTCCTTCAAAAAGTCGGGCTCAACGGGTACCACATTCTGGTGTGAGCGTTATCGACCGACAATTTGGCGCCCGATGATCTCTTTCATTATTTCTGTCGTGCCACCATAGATTGTCTGGACTCTCGCATCGGCATAAGCCCGAGCAATCGGGTACTCGTTCATGAACCCGTAGCCGCCAAACAACTGAAGGCACCGCGTGATAGTCCGCAGTTGCATTTCGGTGCACCACCATTTGGCTTCAGCGGCGTCCTCAGCTGTCAACTCACCAACATTTAGGGCTTCGATTTGACGATCAATAAAGACCCACGCGATATCAAGTTCAGTCTTCATCTCAGCGAGTTCGAACCGAGTGTTCTGGAACGATGAAACCTTTTGACCGAACGCTTCACGCTCGGTGACGTATTCGACTGTCCAATCAAAAGCGGCCTGAGCGGAAGCCGTACCCGTTACTGCGATCGACAGCCGTTCTTGTGGGAGGTTGTTCACAAGGCTTAGAAAACCTGCTCCCTCGCCACCAAGAACGTTTTCTTCTGGAACAAAAACGTCGTTAAAGAATAACTCAGCGGTGTCTTGGCTCTTCAAGCCGAGCTTGTCCAGATTTCGCCCTCGTTCGAAACCCTCCATGCCTTCTTCAAGAACCAGAAGAGAAATGCCTTTGTGCTTTTCTGAGGGGTCGGTCTTCACGGCTGTGATTACGAGGTCGCTGTTGATGCCATTAGTGATGAAGGTTTTGGAGCCGTTGACTACGTAGCCAGCTCCGTCGCGAATAGCTGTTGTTCCCATCGACGCTAGGTCTGAGCCAATAGCGGGTTCGGTCATAGCGATTGCACTCATCAGTTCACCATTAACGAGACCGGGCATCCACCGATCTGACTGCTCCTCATTGCAGTAGTTCAGAAAATACGGAAGGCAAATGTCGTTGTGCAGGGTGATGCACATTCCCGAACCAACCACTGCTGCTCGTTGGATTTCTTCGTTGATGATTGAGTTGTACCGGAAGTCTTGAACTCCACCGCCGCCATACGACTCAGGTACTGACATACCAAGGAAGCCGAGTGAGCCGGCCTTTCGAAACATACCTTTGTCAACTTTTCCGTCGTGCTCCCATTTCTCGTGGTTCGGGACAATCTCGTTCGCGACAAACGCTCGAATGGAGTCGCGGAACATGTCGTGTTCTTCATCAAAGATGAGGCGTCGCATGCTGTGACCGTACTGGCTCAGGGTGCTCGCCTGCGAGGCAAGTTGGCACGGTAGCGTGCCAGACATGAGCACTTGGGATGCAGTGGGGCGCGCCGCCAGCGCGATGCGTCGTTTAAATCGCGCCCTTTCGGGCCGTCGGCTACCCGACGACGCTCTCGATGAGATCACCGAAACTATCCACGATCTTGCGGATCGTTTCGATGTTGGAACCGAGAGAAGCAAGCTTGACGACATGATGACTCGCCCTCACCTCGCTGCGATTTATGCAGGTCAGTACACACCGCTAGAACTTGCAGTCGGAGAAGAAATCGAATTTGATCCTTTCTCGCTTGCAGGCGGCGAGTTTCATCCTGGGTCAATCGGATTGACCTACATCAAGGAATCGGACGAAGGTGTCATCGGCACGGGCACAATTGATCCGATGTTCGCGGGGCCGCCCGAGCGTGTCCACGGAGGTATTCAGGCTCTCGTCATCGATGAAGTGATGGGCGCACTCAATCGCATGCGAGGCCGCCAGGCTTACACCGCGTACCTCCATGTGGACTACCGGGGTCCGGCGCCCTTAGGTGTTCCTTTGACGTTTCGAGCTTGGGTCCATCAAACTGAGGGTAGGAAGATCTATGTGAGGGGCTCAGGAGACGGTCCGGAGGGCCGTTTCCTGGACGCCGAGGGGTTATTCGTTCAGCGCGAAGATCAACCTGAGGGATCCCTCCCGGCGCCATAGCGCGACTTGGGTGGGGCCTTGTGCCCCTACTGTTCAGGTCGAAGGGTTGGGAACAGCACGACATCGCGGATGCTCGTTGCACCGGTCAGCAACATCGCTAAACGGTCCATACCAATCCCTAAACCTCCTGTAGGGGGCAGCCCGTATTCCAAAGCACGTAAATAATCCTCGTCAACCATCATTGCCTCGTCATCACCGACAGCATTTTGAGCCGCCTGATCTTCAAACCGCAAACGTTGCTGATCAGGATCGACGAGTTCGCTAAATGCATTGCAGAGTTCACGTCCAGCAAGGATTGCTTCAAAACGTTCCGTCATACCTGGTTTGTCTCGGTGTTCTCTCGAGAGAGGCGAGACTTCCGCTGGGTATTCGGTCACATATATCGGACCCCAGAGAGCGCTCTCGGTGGTTTTCTCATAGATCTCCAAAATAAGCTTGCCTGGCCCAAACGAATCTTTAAACGGCACCTCGTGCTGCGCCGCGACCGCTCGGAGTTGTTCCATCGGCATATCAAGCGACAAAGTCGCCCCAATTGACTCTTCGATTAGTTCAATCATCGTTGCTCGTCGCCATGGTCGAGCAACGTCAAGCTCCCGGTCGCCGACGGCTAACACCGTCGAGCCAGTGAGCTCCACAGCGAGATGCTCTACGAGTTCTTCCACGAGGTTCATGATGTCGTTGTAATCGGCGTAGGCCTGATACAGCTCAAGCATTGTGAACTCTGGGTTGTGGCGCGTCGAGACTCCCTCGTTGCGGAAGACCCGCCCAATCTCGAACACTTTTTCGAATCCCGCGACCGTTAATCGTTTGAGGTACAGCTCGGGCGCGACTCTGAGGTACAGGTCAAGATCCAGGGCATTGTGGTGGGTGGTGAACGGTCGAGCATTCGCTCCTCCCGGTATCGGATGGAAAATCGGAGTTTCTACTTCGATGAATCCCCGATGCTCCATGAAGGACCGGGTAAGCGACATCATGCGACTTCTCATAAGAAAAGTCTGTCTCGCTTCTGGGGTCACCCAAAGATCTACATAGCGTTGTCGGTAACGGGTATCTACGTCGCTGATGCCATGCCATTTGTCCGGGAATGGGCGGCGCGCCTCGGCTAGAAGAGCCCATGAGTCCACCCTTACACTCAATTCTCCCCGCTTGGTTGTCATGATGACACCCGATATCCCGACCCAGTCACCGACATTGAGATCGCAGTACTGATCAAACTCTGGTGTGTTGTTTGCACGGGCAAAGAGTTGAATTCTGCCCGAACCATCATCCAGGGTGGCGAACGCAAGCTTGCCTTGAACCCGACGCAGCATTAACCGTCCAGCAATAACAACCGCATGCTCGGTTTCTTGACCAGGTTCAAGATCACCGTGATTAGCGATCAGTTCCTCGACTCGGCTATCGGTGACGAATCGGTAAGGAATTTCGGCCATGTCTCCTCAATGACGCTCAATTTCGTTGGCATCGCACTCAACTTTGCACGATAACCCTGTTTCATGGTGCTTCATGAATCACGCTAATGGTGCGATCATTTGTTAAATAAGCATCCTTCTTCGTAAAAGTTTGGCATTTCAGAGTTAGATCAACCCACGGCTTTTACGAATAGCGGTGCCGCAATTTCTTTTGGGCACCGGGATTTAGCAGCAAAGCAGGTCATCTACGCGCACTATCTCCTGGTCTGAAACTGTTTCTCGCCAGCGGGACGGAAGCAATTCCGGGGCCAACTCGGCGAGGGGGTAGAGGACGAACGCCCTTTCGTTCATTCGCGGGTGCGGAATCGTTAATTCTGTGTCGTCAAGTTCAAATTCGCCGTACAAAAGCACGTCAACGTCGAGGGTGCGCGGGCCCCAACGTTCGGTGCGGGCACGTCCAGCTGATGCTTCGAGTTGTTGGCAGATAGCAAGAAGATCGTAGGGCCCAACAGAGGTGCGCATTTCAACAACCAAGTTCAGAAAGGGCCCCTGAGCCGGCCCTCCGATTGGCGCTGTTTTGTACACACCCGAGACCGCAACCTTGTTCGGCAGGTCTCGTACGGCTGCGCTCAAGAATGCTCTACGGTCGCCTAAGTTAGACCCCAGACCGACAAAGGCTCTTACTGTTTGGGACATTTCGTCCTGAGATTCATTGACCGTGCCGGGTCACTCGAACGGCACTGAAATGTAGGTCAGATGGCACTGGCGGCCGAATCTTCTTAACGGTCACTTCCACAGTTACGACACCATCGAGTTCGAGTAGACGTCCTGCTACAAGTTCCGCTAAGCGTTCCAAAAGTTGGGCCTTCATTCCGAGACATATTTCTTCAACGGTTGTAGCCACCGACCCATAATCAACGGTGTCATCTAATTCGTCGGATTTACCTGCGGCGGAGAGGTCAGCATAAATATCTATATCGAGTTCCAACGGCTGAGGCCGCTCGCGTTCTTCTGGTAATACACCCACAATGCACACGACGCGCAGGCCACGTAGCTGAATGCAATCGCTATTGCTCAATGCTGTCACTGCTCTGTGGTCTCCTGTTGAGGTTCCATACCGACAGCTATTTCAACTAGTTCCCGACCATGTGGCCCCAGTCGTTGCTGAAAGATCCGTTCGGCAATCGCGGTGACTTGCGGTCCGGTAGGAACAAGGCGAGCCCACAGCAGATACGCCGCCATGAGTCCACACAAACGTTCCTCGACTACTTCCTTGTGAACAACAACTTTTTGGCCTGCGGATATAACGTTGTGGATCTCAATAAAAAGCGCTTCCATGTATGGAACAAGGCGGTCATGGGCTGGCCACGGACGATGCCGAAAGGGCATGCCGAGTTCTTCATAATTGTGAAGGTTGTGCGAACCGGCAATGAGTGAATAGAGAACGTCGAATTCGTGTTGGCGAATCCATATGATTTCTTCCTGACGGCGAACACGCCGGTGGTGTTCCCCATAGCCCCCTGGACGCTCACAGATAGCTAGGGAGTCCTTGATCACCCAGACAAAGTTTCTGGGCTCAATGCCTTCTGCCCACTTTGCCTTCACGGTCCCCTATTCCGCATGCGTTAAGAAACGCTGATGCGAAGCAGATGTTACTTGTCAGATATCGGGGGGGCCACTGACACTTTGGCGGTGTTTAGGAGTTAACTGATCTGTCGTACGCCCAAATATCGCGAAGGTTTCGGTAACGCTGACCTACATCGAGTCCATACCCCACGACCCATACCTGGGGAAGTCGAAATCCCGCGTATTTGACAAGGTCATCTAGGTCGGCCTGTTGGTCCTCTCGGACCAAAAGAGAGCAGAATTCCAAAGTTGCCGGGTTCCTCGCCAAAAGGGTTTTTCTGAGGTACCGCAAAGTTAGCCCGCTATCAACGATGTCTTCCACGATGATCACATCTCGGCCTTCGATGTCCTCATCGAGGTCCTTTATGATTCGAACCACGCCACTAGTGCGGGTAGAGCTTCCGTAGGAGGACACTGCCATGAAGTCGAGTTCGACGGGAAGGTCAATGGCACGGGCGAGGTCAGTGGTGAAGATGGCCCCGCCTTTAAGTACACCGATTAGCAACGGGGTTCGTCCGTTGTAGTCGTTCGCGATCTCTTGACCCAGTTGCTGGACCCGAGCCCTGATTTCGGCGTGGCTTAGAAGGACTTCGCTGAGGGCGGGGTCGGGGTGCAAGGCGCTCTGATCCGTCACAAGGTCGGAACCTAGCCGCTATCTCGCACTTTTCTACGCCCTTTAGGCAAGGTTTCGATTCTTAATATGCCACCGCTTCGTCGCACAGATCGGCCGCCGGCTACTTCGGTACCGACAAACTCTCCCCGAGCAACTGCGAGAACTCGTTCAACGGACGCAAAATCAGGCGGATGTTCACCTCGAAGCCACCTTCGGACCGCGCGACGCGCTAAAGGAAGAGGTGCCGCTACCAGCGAAGCGGCGTCAGTGGGGTCAATATCTTGCGCAAGTTCGTCAAGTAAGTCGCGATCGCTTTCTGCGAGTTGTCCCCCGCGAACTAGTAAGGGCACCACATCTCGTTCGACGATCTCATTCAGGAGGGGTATGACCTCATGACGAATTCGATTTCGACGAAATCGCGGATCGACGTTGGTTGGATCATTAACGGGTTCCCAATCGAACAGTTCACATATCCGTTCAGTATCTACGCGTCGAAGAGAGAGAAGCGGGTGGTGTTCCGGTCGCATACCGGCGGACGCATCAAGACCTCCTCCTCGCAGAAGATGGAGGATGATCGTCTCTGCTTGATCGTCGGCAGTGTGTCCTGTGAGAACTGTTGGAGGCAACACCGCGAAACGTGCCGATCGCGCCCGAGCTTCTACGTTAGGGCCATCCTCCAATTCGAGAATCAGAGTTTCAAAACCCGCGTTAACGAGTCGGGAAAGCTCTGCGACTCGGTCACGTTCTGCTGAACCATTTGGTCGCAGCCCATGGTCGACGTGATATGCGATGACCTTTGATCCGGTCAACGAGGCCAGAATCAAAAGGGCTGAGGAATCTGCACCGCCTGAAACTGCACAATGCAGTGTGCCGCTGGAGGGGAAATTGCAATCTTGGAGGAGTAGGTCGATCTGATTGAGGTCTGCCATGCGAGAACCTCGGTTACGCGGCTGGAACTCGTTGCATCCAAGCGGAAGGGTCTCGAATCTCAACCATGGATGGCAGGTGATCTGGGTCACGCCAAATGACATCCACGGCGCGGCTACCGCGTTCCGACTCGATAGCTGCGATGAATTCTTCTCCCGCCTGGTACTGCGCCAGCTTGGCTTCTATCCCCATAAGTTTTTGCATCACCCGCGCGACGCCTGTTGCACCATTTCGCCGCTCATGCATAACGCGGTGGAATCGTGCGGCGTGGGGTACGTGGCCTGTCGCTGCACGGGACATGGTGACATCCCCATGTCCCTCCACCAAGCTCATCATGCCGCCAACACAATCCAAAAGTTCTCGCTGACGCTCACTAGCGAATAGCTGGGCGACGCCGCCTTCAGCGATCGGGTCTCGCCCTGCGCGCCGCAACTTTATGAAATCTTGCAATCCCTGTTTAAGCCGGGCGGGGTCAGGGTCAACTTCGTCAAGCATTTGATTTACGAGGTCCAAGAAGCGGGGACGCAACCACGGTACTCCGGTGAACTGTGAGCGGTGCGTTAATTCGTGCAGCGCCAACCAAAGCCTGAACTGCTTGGGGTCGAAGGCGAATTTCTTCTCGATCGACATAATGTTCGGCCCGACGTAGTACACGAGATCTTGTTCGTCGCGATCTTCATCTTCGGCGAGTAACAGGTCATACTGACCGAGCACGCGCCGGGACATCCAACCCAGGACCGCTCCTAGTTCGGCCGCAGCGATTTTGCGCGTGATTCTGCTGGCGGCGTTTGTACCAACGGACTCAGCCAAGACTGGACGCAATAGTCGGCGAAAGGCTCGGATGTTCGCATCGATCCACCCCGCGCGGTCGATTACCCGAGCGCGGGCAGAACCTTCGTTGGAGATCAGGCCAGTTTCGGCAGCAACTAACTCTTCTGCTAAGGGGGTGAAGCGAGCAAAATCTTCATGCAGCGAGTCGCCTAGATACGAACGCGACAACAGTTCTTCGCCTGCAACGCGGGTCGCAACCCGGCGGGCCAGCTCCCAATCGACCGGCTCGTGCGTCATTGTTGAACTCAGCGCTTGGGATATCGGGGAGCCACAACTTTGGTGACGTACCCCACGACGAGTTGGAGGACTCCAAGCACGGTGCCCACAGCGAGGGGCACAGCGAGCCAGAAATGCCAGACTTGAGCAGCAAGTGCGTTCATATGGTCATCGTATCTAACAGTGCCGCAGACACCTTCAATCTGAGAGCAGGTTCGCTCGGAATCCCATAAATGTGCAGGTCGTGTCAACTAAAGCGGCTGGTAGCGTCAGTGAGTCAGCGCCCGAGTAGCTCAGTGGCAGAGCGGCTCTCTCGTAAAGAGCAGGTCGCGGGTTCAATCCCCGCCTCGGGCTCCATCGTTCATGAGACAACTGCGTCCCTTGCTAGTTGAGATTCATGAACAGCCTTTGTAGGAGTAATCGTTCGTTTGGATTGCGGCGCAGGTCATCCCCGGCTTTGGTTACCGCGGTTAATGATGTTGAGGCACGTACAGCATCGAGACTGCCGGTAGCGACGTCATCACGAATGGAGATACCGATCGCGGTGATGCCCATTACGAGTTCATCTGTACGCAGCCTCCGAAGTTCTCTTTTGTGGCGATCTTCCAGACTTCGACGCCCCAGGCCCCGTTCGCCAAAACGTTCGGCGCGTTCATCAAGTTCTTCGTGTTCTCGAACTTGTCGATCCTGCAGAGGAACCGCCGCATTATCAATCATTGCCAATAATCGATCTGCAGCCGCAGCCGCGATGTTTCCGCTGCCATCAAGCGTTGCTCGAAGTTGTTGCCATGCGGTCCAACGTTCAAGGGCGGCGTCGTCTGAGGCAAGGAGTAGCGCTCGATCAATCGACCCGTTGGCGACCGCTGCTATGACTGAAGAACGTTGCACGTCGACTCCTGACTCAAGCAAGAGCTCTACGAGGTCTTGGGGGCTGATCGCAGCCAAATCGATTTGGGTGCAGCGCGAGGCGATAGTTGCTAATTCGGTAGGCATTTCTTGCGCTGTCAAGATGAAATAGGTCGACGGTGGCGGCTCTTCCAAAACCTTGAGAATCATCGGGGCAGCACCGATAGCGAGGTGGATGTCTTCGACTAAAATTATTTTTCGATTGCCTTCAAACGGACTCGTAGTTGCAGCTCTGACAATCTCTCTGGCTTGTTCAACGGTGAGTGAGGGTCCAGTACGTTCGAACACGATCAAGTCCGGGTGCTCCTCGGAGATGGCGAGTCTTCGGTGACGCTGTGAATCGTCGCGTTCGTGGGCTAAGAGTTCTGCGGCGAAGCTGATGGCGATGGCTCGAGCCCCGCAACCTGCTGATCCAACAAGCAAATAGGCAGGCAATGGGTTCGCCACTGCGGCTCGTAGCATCGATATTGCAGCAGGTTGCCCAACGACTTCGCCGAAGGCATCGCTCATTTCACACCAACCGCGTTGGCGACCCTCTCAGCTACTTCCTCAATCGATCCGGAGCCATCCACGACGATCCATCGATCTGGGTCTGCGGTAGCCAGGGCGACGAACCCGTCGATAACCCGAACCGCGAAGTTTCCGTCTTCACGTTCCATTCGGTCTCGTTGCTCTCCTAGCCTGCCGTCGGCCGTGTCGACTGGCACGGTCAACAAAACCACTAGATCAGGTAACAGCCCACCGCTCGCCCATTCCACTAGGCCCATAAGTTCATCTATGGATTGGCCTCGACCATGGCCTTGATAGGCAAGAGTCGATCCATAAGAGCGGTCAGTGATGACATCGCTGCCCTCTGCCAATGCCGGCTCGACGACTTCCGCTAAGTGTTGGGCTCGATCGGCGGCGAAAAGCAGTGCTTCTGCGCGTTGAGTTGGTTCGGGACCGTTCCCCAACAGCAAGTCGCGAATAGCCAGTCCTAGATCGGTCCCACCAGGCTCACGCGTAAGAACGGCGTTGAGACGTTCAGCCAGAAGGCGAGCTTGGGTCGATTTGCCGCTTGCCTCCCACCCTTCGAAGGCTATGTATCTTCCGCGGCGACTCATGAGGACTTCTTTTCGGGGACGCGCAGGGAAATCCACGCAAGTACAGATGCGATCAGCATAAAGCTGCTCGCCATCCATAAGGCCCCCCGAACACCGGGTAGAGCCATGGCCCATGATCCCACAGTGACTTCGTTGTCGAAGAGCACGTCAAAAAGCCAATTGAAACCATCGGAAAGAAATCCTCCAACGGTGATCGACAAAAGCAAGCAAAAGCGCACGAGTGTGTACAACGCGCTGAATACTCGCCCTCTCAGTTGTTCCTCAACATTTTCATGGAGGAGAGTGAAACCCAAGACATACACCGACCCAGCGAAGATGCCCATTGCAAAAACACCAGCCAGAGTGAGGAATGTGTCTGAACTCGTCACTGCGAAAAGCAGACATATTCCTGATCCGAATACCGATGCAACGAAAGTGTGCTCTTTGTCCAATCGTCGTTGTATCGCTGATAGAGCCGTGACCCCGACCGCTACTCCCAAGCCCAAGGTGACCAGAATGGTTCCGAATCCAGCGTTGCCGGCCCCTAAGACCACGTCATTGAAAACTGCGCCTAAAGGGATCAGCATCCCTCCGCCGATCATGCCGGTTCCCAGGCCAACGAGAACAGCCCTTACCTGAGGGCTTATTGCGATATAGCTCCACCCTTCGCGAAGTTCCCTTATCCCTTGCGACAAATCAATTGAAGTGGCCTTGTCTCTGTCACGGCGATGCTTAAGCAGCGGCAAGGTGGCGATAAGGGCCGCAGCAATGAGGAACGTCAGGGCATCTAGAGCCAACGCCCACTCGACTTGACCGATGCTGCTTCCTCCTAGCCATTCAGCGAACTTGGCAAGGCCGATGAAGGCTCCCGCGGCCAAAGGAAAAGTGCCATACGCCGCTATAAGAGATAACGAGTTTGCCGCTGTTAACTGTTCTTTTGGTACCAGGTTCGGAACAATGGCTTCTTTCGCGGGTCCCCAAAGTGAAGTAGCAAGTTCAAGCAGCAGTGAAGCGAGCACTAATCCCCATACGCGCTCGATCAGCGGGATCGTGAGCAGCACCCCGGCACGCAAGATGTCGCAGCCAATCAACAGCCGTTTGCGATTAACTCGGTCGACGATGATCCCACCAACTGACGCGAGGAAAAATCCTGGCAACACACGCGCCAACATCACCAAAGCAATTGCTGACCCTGGTTGGTCTCCCCCAATGCGTCGAGCGATTTCAATAATCGCTAGAAACCCAATCCAGTCTCCGAAGGCACTGACTATTTGTGCAATCCAAAGACGAAGAAACTCCGGGCTACCAAACACGGGGTGCGATCGACTAAGTCGGCTCTCATCGCCATTAGGTGCGGGTGCGGCTAGGTCATTCATACGAAAGATTCAGAGGGGTAGATGCCATTTTATTAGCTAGTAAGGCTAAGGGATGGTGCGCACGCTTCGCTTTTCTCTAGATTTCTGACTTGTAGGTTGAGGTCAGTCGGACCCGCGACGGCGCTCTAGATCAGCCAGGAACTCATCGGTGCTCTTCCCGACTTTCTTTGCCCCAGCCTTTTTCTTCGCCCCAGCCTTTTTCTTCGCCCCAGCCTTTTTCTTCGCCCCAGCCTTTTTCTTCGCCCCAGCCTTTTTCTTCGCCGGACCGCTCTCCCGTCGAATCTGGAGCAACTCGGCTGCTCTGTCGGCGGTAATCGTCTCAACATCATCATCTTTGCGCAGAGATGCGTTGTACTCACCGTCGGTCACGTAGGGCCCGAACCGTCCATCTTTAAGAACCATCGGGTTTCCGCTAACCGGGTCAACACCTAACTCTTTGAGAGGAGGTTTCGCTACTTGCCCCCGGCGGCGTTTTGGCTGCGCCAAGATTGTGAGCGCTTGGTCAAGCGTCAACGTGAACAGTTGGTCTTCAGTTTCAAGGCTTCGACTGTCACCACCCTTTTGCAGATACGGACCATAACGACCATTTTGAACAGTGATGTCCTCTTGATCTTCGGGGTGAGTCCCAACTATTCGGGGAAGACTTAAGAGTTGTGTCGCTTGGTCAAGGGTCAACGTTTCGAGTTTCATTGACGCAAACAGTGACGCCGTTTTTGGCTTCTCATCAGACTCGTCAGGACGACCCAACGAAACGTAAGGTCCGAATCGCCCAGGTCTGGCGATTATTTCTAGTCCTGTTCCAGGATCAGAGCCAAGTACTCGTTCCTCAGGCGTTTCCAAAATTGCTATAGCCATCTCAAGAGTGATCTCGTCGGGAGCGACTTCAGCTGGGAGCGGCCGGGTCTCCTCCCCTCGTTTTAGGTAGGGGGCGTATCTCCCGACTTTGGCGACAACAATTTCACCGTTCTCATCCACACCAATCGGAAGGGTGTTGATTTCGGCGGCGTCGATGGCCGATAAGTGATCATCTGATACAAGGTCGCGGAGTCCTGGCAACCGGTCCCCTTCGACTTCCATGCCACCGAAGTAAAACTCGGTGAGCCATGGAGCGGCATCAATTTCGCCATTTGCGATGTCGTCAAGGTCATCTTCCATTCGAGCAGTAAGCGCGTAATCAACGAGATGGGCGAAGTGACCTTCCATAAGGCCCACAGTGGCGAATGCTGTCAGTTCCGGGACCAGAGCAGATCCCTTCTTCCAGACGTAACCACGCGCCTGAATGGTTTCCATGATGCTGGCATAGGTACTGGGACGCCCCACTCCCAGTTCTTCAAGACGCCGAACAAGCGTCGCCTCGGTGTAGCGAGCAGGTGGGCTGGTGTCGTGATTGCGTGCGATCAACGTTAAACAGCTGACAACATCACCTTTGGAAAGGTTGGGGAGTTGAGGTTCCTCTTCATCGTCTGAGTCCTGAACATACGCAAGGCGGAAACCTGGTTCGCTAATCACGGTCCCGCTAGAGCTAAATTCAACGGCCCTCGCGTCGGTCGTTGATCCTTCAAGACGAATAGTGACGGTCTGGCCAGTCGCGTCGGTCATTTGACTAGCGACTGCTCTACGCCAAATGAGTTCGTAGACGCGAGCAGCGTCCCCCGCAACTTCACCGGCTATTTCTTCAGGCGTTTTCCATACTTGCCCGGCCGGACGAATGGCCTCATGAGCTTCTTGAGCATTTTTGACTTTCTTGCTGTACACCCGAGTGTCACTCGGCACGTTCTGTGACCCGTAACGTTCCTTGATGAGAGTTCTGGCGGTGCTGAGCGCCTCCGCGGACAGCGTCGTGCTGTCCGTTCTCATATAGGTGATGTAACCGTTCTCGTATAGTCGCTGCGCTGCTTGCATTGCCCTAGACGCCGAAAACCCGAATCTACGCCCAGCTTCTTGTTGAAGCGTCGAGGTGATAAACGGGGGGGAAGGCCTGCGGCGATAAGGCTTCGCGTCAACAGATTGAACGGCGAAGGGACAAGTGGCAAGATCGGCCGCTAATCGCTCAGCGGTCTCAGCCTCGAGTACGACCGCTTCTTCACGAGTGAGACGACCGTTATCGTCGAAATCGCGACCAGTTGCCAATCTGCGGCCTTCAAGAGTTACCAAGGCTCCCGAAAATGCGATATCTGCAGCAAAGTCCGCTTCGATACTCGAATAAGCGGCTGAGATGAACGCTATGCGTTCCCGTTCACGTTCAACTACGAGGCGATTCGCAACGCTCTGGACGCGGCCCGCCGACAGTCGGGGGCGCACCTTTTTCCACATGACTGGGGAGACTTCATATCCGTACAGCCGATCGAATATTCGTCGAGCCTCTTGTGCGTCAACAAGTCGGCGATCAAGTTCTCGCGGGGAATCGATAGCTTCGAGAATGGCCTTCTCTGTGATTTCGTGAAAGACCATGCGTTTAACCGGAACCGTGGGATTGAGTACTTCAAGCAAATGCCAGGCGATTGCTTCTCCCTCTCTGTCTTCGTCGGTGGCCAGGTAGAGCTCGTCGGCTTCTTTGAGAAGAGCTTTCAGATGTTTGACTTGGTCTTTGGCGCGAGCGCTCACGACATATAGGGGTTTGAAGTCATTGTTGACGTCGACTCCGAGATTCGCCCACGACTCGGCCTTATAGGCCTTCGGGACTTCGCTCGCGCCCTTGGGTAAGTCGCGAATGTGACCAATCGACGATTCAACCACGAATTCCGGACCTAAAAAACCCGCGATGGTACGGGCCTTGGCAGGCGATTCGACGATAACCAGAGACTTTGGCACAGCGACTAGTTATTCCCTATCAGTTGGGTGGGTGTCAACTTTTGGCGTACAGAAATAATTCACGCCCTGCTCGCGGACGGTACCGGTCACGAAGAGCTTTCCAACGCATCATCCACATCAAAATTCCCAAACCGGGCCGCTACCTGAACTAATCCCACGAGACCGATAGCCCCCAGTACTGCTGCGATTAATGCTCCAGATAGCTCGTCGAGGTTCGGAATTCCCAGTCGTGTGTCTTCGATTCCTCCGTCGGTTGTAGGCCACGGCCATAGCACTCTCAGCGAGCCTGTCATCAGTCCTAAAAGGCCAGCAACGACATAGTCGCGGTAGCGACTCAGGAGCCAGTGAAGGAAATGACTAAACACACATAGGCCGACTATTGCTCCGAGAGCGTAGAGCATCAGAACGCCGAAATCTCGGCGTTCTATGACTCCCATGAGGTGGTCGTAGAGACCAATTGTTAGGAGGAGAAAAGAGCCGCTGATTCCCGGCAGAATCATCGCGCATATGGCGAGAGCACCTGCGAGCAGCACGACGATCATTGTCGGGTTTTCGATGCTGCCAGATCTAAGTCCGAGCAAACCAAAGGTCAGCCCGGCACTACCAATGAAGATTAAATATCGGGAGCGACACCATTGAACTATTTCGCGTCGTGCCACCAATGCTGACGCTGCGACAAGTCCAAAGAAGACCGCAGAGACGTTGACCGGATGCTCTCGAATTTGGTCGCGGAGCCAAGAAATCAGCACGGCGACGCCCAGCATTATTCCGATCAAAAGACTGATAAGGAACGACCAGTCGACAGCACCGATTCGTTGCTTAAAACCCACGAAATCACCGCGTCCTACTTTGCTGAGGGCAGTCGATATCGACTTGATTTGTTCGATCAGACGGTCGTAAATACCTAAGAGAAGTGCGACGGTTCCGCCGGAAACACCTGGGACTATGTCCGCGGCTCCCATGCAGAAACCTCGAAACATTTGTGTCGTGATCGTTCGCCACACATAGTGGACCGTACCAAGGACACCCCTCGACGCCATCAGCAGTGACCGTCTGCAGGCCGTGTACATGCCGCGAGACGTCACAAAACAGCGCGAACCAGCGATCAACCAGAACAGCAGGTCGGGGGAGGTTTCGGGGTGTTTCCGCAGGTCGGCGCAACAGGGCGTCCCACCTTGCCAAGGTGAGGGTCGCGGGTTCGAATCTCGAGGTACCCAATCAGTTAGTAACGGCATCGTTAGACGCGTTAGCAAGCCTGGTTCGTCGCGCTTCTAGCTTCTTGCTCACTCCCTGTCCGATTCGGTCACCTGGATCCAGTAGGGCGAGGGGACAGGGTTCGAATGGGAACTCATCTCTGCGGCAAGAGTCGAACTGCACTGGGCAATGAGCGCATTCACTGCGGGTTTTTGTGCGACCGATAGTCGACCCCACCGACCAAGAACTCGGTGACTCGTCCCGGCAAAGCGGCTATCGCCATCGTCCCCCATAGGCGTTTGGGGTGACGGACTTCTCGTTTTCCTGTGAGTACCGCCTGAACTGCGTCAGACGCAACTTTCTCAGGGGTGACATTCGCGAGCATTCTGAGTTGTCGCAGCCGTTTTTGGGCGGCATCAAACGCGGGGTTTTCGGTCACTCGTTCCCACATACCGGTGTCAACAGGACCCAGATGCATCGTGGTGATCTGGACGCCGGTGTTTTTGATTTCCATGCGCAGGCTTTCAGCAAAGCGAGTGAGTCCGGCTTTAGACGCGCAGTAGGGGGCGAGCCCGGGGGCCGGTGTTATAGCGGCGAGAGAGGAGGTGTAGAGGAGATGGCCTTCTCCCCGTTGAATCATGCCGGGTAAGGCTTGGCGGGTCAGTCGTAACGGGGCGAGCAGGTTAGTTGCAAGGACCTGAGCGAGAAGATCTTCGGCTATATCTTCCACATAATCTTGGGTTTCGATTCCCGCGTTGTTGGCCAACACATCCACCGGTCCATCGTCGGCCTCGACGCGTTGGATAAATCCGTCAAGCTGGTCGGAATCAGTGAGGTCGAGAGGATACGAAGAGCCGCCAAGTTCGTCTGCTAGAGCCCCAATATCTTCCACCGACCGCGCTGTCAGTGCGACGCGCGCTCCTGCGTCAGCGAAGGCTCGAGCCATCGCCGCGCCTATCCCTCGGCTGGCGCCAGTAATTAATACCCGTGCGTTTCGGAGATCCATTCACGAAGGCTACGCCCACACGAGAGCGATGGATGACGCACCGACGCCGGAGTTACCTCCGTTTTCGAAAGTAACCCGGGCGCCGGAATCGTTAATCAAATAAATGCAGGAACGAAGACCAACGAGACGATCGTCATAACTTTGATGAGAATGTTCATGGCCGGTCCTGAGGTGTCTTTGAATGGGTCACCGATTGTGTCGCCAACCACGGCAGCAGAATGCGCGTCGGTGCCTTTACCACCGTGTGCCCCAGCTTCGATGTACTTCTTTGCGTTGTCCCAGGCTCCACCAGCGTTCGCCATGTAGATGGCCATTAGGAAGCCAGTAACGACCGCGCCCGCTAGGAATCCGCCAAGGGCGTTGACATCGATGAATCCAATAGCGAGCGGCAAAACAATCGCTAGGCCTCCCGGTAAAAGCATTTCGCGCAAAGCTGCTTGGGTCGAGATGTCGACACAGCGACGACTGTCGGGCTTGACTCCTGGTCGCCCTTCTCGCAGTCCGGGGATTTCGGCGAATTGTCGCCTCACCTCAACGATCATCGCTTGAGCTGCCCGACCGACCGATGACATTGTCATTGCCGCAAAAATGAATGGCGTCATCGCTCCAAGGAACAGACCGATAGTCACCGCGGTGTCATTGATATCGAGGTTGACTTCTGCACCTGCGGTAAGGCTGAACGCTTTGAACAAAGCGAGCGCGGTCACTGCCGCGGATCCGACTGCGAAACCCTTCGCGATAGCCGCGGTGGTGTTACCAAGCGCGTCAAGACGGTCAGTCACATCGCGCACTTCAGACGGAAGTTGAGCCATCTCAGCTATACCGCCTGCGTTGTCAGCGATAGGGCCATAGGCATCCACCGCCACGATGACGCCAGTGACGGCCAACATGCCGATTGCGGCCAGTGAGACACCGTAGAGTCCGATCACGTCTCCCGTTTGGCCGAACGCCGCGCCGCCAAACCAGTAGGAAAGACCGATCATCGTTACGACCACAACGACCGATGGAAGCGTGGAAAGTTTGCCTTGAGCGATGCCCTCGATGGCGACTGTCGCAGCGCCAGTTTCTGACTGTGCTGCGATGCCTTTCACCGGTTTGTAATGCTCGGAGGTGAAGTACTCCGATACGAACCCGATCGCCCATCCGCCAAGCAGGCCAGTGATGATGGTCAACGCAAGATAGATAGGTGTTTGAACAATGTCAGAGCCATCAGCTTTGGATGCTCCGCCGAATAACCACTGGGTGCCCGCGATGGTGAAGATAACGGTGAGGCCCATAGCGATGTATTGGCCGGTGTGGAGTTGTGCTGAAAGACTCCGTCCTTCTTTGCCTCTGGTAAGCAGAGCGCCGACAATCGACGCGATCATTCCGAGAGCTCCGATCAGAATCGGGTACATCAACAGTGATTCGTAATCTCCGAACACTTGGAGTTTGTCGCCTTCAATGAAAACTCCGGACAGGAGGAGTGACACCAGCACGATGGGGGCGACTATCGAACCAGCGTAGGATTCGAAAAGGTCGGCACCCATTCCGGCGACGTCACCAACGTTGTCTCCAACGGCGTCTGCGATAGTCGCTGGGTTGCGGGGATCATCTTCGGGAATCCCAGCTTCAACTTTTCCAACTAGGTCACCCCCAACGTCGGCAGCTTTGGTGAAAATACCGCCACCAATACGAGCGAATAGGGCGATGGAGCTCGCACCAAGCCCGAACGCCGCTACGACCTGAAATGCGCTGTCAACACCGAGCCAGGTGACCCACAGCAAATAGTTGAAAGAAATACCAAGCAATGCCAACCCAGCAACGGTGAAGCCCATGACCGCACCACCTTTGAAAGCTAGGGGTAAAGCCTTTGCAGCGCCTTCGCGGGCCGCGTTTGCTGTTCTGGTGTTCGCCGCTGTCGCGATTCGCATACCAATGAACCCGGCGATCGACGAGAGTAATGCTCCCATCAAATAGGCAAATGAAGCCGAAGGTCTTCCGTCGATCGGTACTACCAAGAGCAGTACGAACATAGCGATCACGAAGACCGAAACCCACTGGTACTCGCGTCGGAGGAAGGCCATTGCTCCCTCACGGATGGCCTGACCGATCTCTTTCATCAGATCGGTACCTTCGTCCGCCTTCATAACTGTCGTAGCAAAGTAGTAAGCAAGAAGGAGCGCTAATGCTGAAGCGATCAGCGCGAAATAGGGAATGGCCGTCACGGTGTCCTCTCAGTTCGACCCAATTGGTAGAAGGTGCCGTTTCGATCTGGGCCGACGGGGGTCCGACGCGGCAAGGTGCGCTTTGGCACCAACCGAAAAGCCTACGAAGACGTGGCGTGCGCGGCAACTACTTCTGAAGGTCGATTAGTTCGATACCTAATTCCTGTAAACATCGAATGAGCCCCTGTCGGTGCTGGAAGTGGTGGCAAACCAGCCCCGCGGCTTGTCCGCCAGCCACGTTCACTTCTAGGTCGTCGATAAAAAGACAACGCTTTGGTGCCACTCCAAGTTGAGTCGTTGCGGTTAGGTATGCGGCTGAGTCCGGTTTGGCGACACCGATTCGGTGAGTGTTGATCACCGCATCGAATCGATCTTCCAGGCCCATGCGTTGCAGATATTCTTCAAATTGGTCGTGATTGTTGGTCAAGAGGCCTACGCGAAGCTGCGATGGCAATCTTTCAAGGAGTTCCACCATTTCGGCATCGATTCGACCTTCGAATTGGAAGAACTTTTTGGCAATTGGACGAACCGATTCTCCGTGGTCGATGACGAGCCTGCGTTCGGTTTCGTTTCGCCATTGACCCCACGTAAGTTTTCCTCTCGTAAGCGGGTCGTGGAGGTCAGCGGCGAATGCTGCCGCGAATACAGTTCCACTTTTGATGCCGGCTTCAGCTTCAAAGGTCCAAAGGTCCGGCTCGTCCCATTGCCGAATAACCCCATCGAAGTCAAAGAGAACCGCGTCAATCATTCGGTAGTGGTGGAAGTGGCGTTAAGCCGCAATAGCAACAACGCTGCGACCGCCGCAATTAGGGAGGCCGCCAAGATTCCGATCTTGGCGAGATCGGTGATCGCGTAACTTTCGAAGGCAAGTCCAGCTACAAAGATCGATACCGTGAACCCGATCCCAGCGGCAAATCCCATTCCGATGAATTCCTGCCATCGAACTCCTTCAGGAAGCGCAAATCCGAAGCGTGTGGCTACCCATGCGAAAAGGGTGATACCTACGGGTTTGCCAACGACAAGCCCTAAGACAATGCCAAGAGTGACGCTGCTGCTGGCTGCGTCAGAGATTTTGTCGGAACTCAATACGATGCCAGCGTTTGCGAGAGCGAAGACTGGGATGATCATGAACGCGGTGAACGGGTGGAGCATGTTTTCTAGACGTTCGGTGAGGGGTACCGACTCTTGAGCGAGAAAAGACGCTTGACGGACTTCAGCCACGTTGGCGTCGTTGGGAAGGCCGTCAACTATTTCTTGGGCATCGCGTTGATTGAGTAAAGGCCGCGCTGGAGTCAATAGCCCGAGCGCGACTCCTGCGATTGTCGCGTGGACTCCTGATTCCAAAGTGGCATACCAAATGAAGATGCCGAGTGCCGCGTAGATCGGTATAGCCCAAACACGAAGTCGTTGTAACAGCCACACAGCGACAAGCCCCCCAACTGCTATGAGCAGCCAGTTAGCACTGAGGTCGTTGGTGTAGAAGATTGCGATCACAGCGATTGCGCCAATGTCGTCGACAATCGCCAAGGTGAGCAGGAAAAGTTTGATCTTGGGGGAGACACGGGCCCCGAGGAGAGCCACAATCCCTACGGCGAATGCAATGTCGGTGGCCATCGGGATGCCCCAGCCTCGCGAAGCTTCACCCGCGCCGTTGAGAGTCAGGTATAACGCCGCTGGGACGACCATCCCTCCGAGGGCAGCGATCGCCGGCATAGCCGCGGCGCGAAATGAGCTGAGGTCTCCCGTAACAAGTTCACGTTTTATTTCTAGTCCGACGACGAAGAAGAACAATGCCATCAAGGCGTCGTTCACGAAGTGCCCAACACTGAAATGCGGTAATTGCCAAGGTCCGACTATCAACTCAATCTCGGCATGCCAGAAGTTCTGGTAACTGTCGGCCCAGGCTGAATTTGCCCATACCAGAGCGATAGCTGTCGCGATGAGCAACAGAATCCCTCCAGCGACTTCGCGATCTACGAAGCGAAGGACGGGGCGGGCTATGAACTTCGCCAGGCCGTGGTCGCTACTGGCGAATGTCGGCCGTTTCAGGAGTGAGTCGGATCCAGCCATGATCCAACCAGGCTAGAGCCACGGCGTTTGCTTCCCGGTGATTCAGCTTCACTCATTTTCAAGAGGCGGCAAGGAGTCGCTCCGTTCGAACAGAGCGCTGGTCTCAGTGGCATCAAGAATTTGATCTATTCGTTCGTTGCTCAGGACCACAAGTTGCCCGTCTCTTTGGACGACCTTTCGCCGTAAACCGATGAGTAACCCCAAACACGCGGAGTCAATTAATTCAACGGTGGTGAGATTGACAGCGATTCGCGGTTGATCATCTGCGAGCTGGAGGGCTTGGTTGCAAGCACTACGCAATGCCGGAACAGTGGCCAGGTCAAGTTCGCCCGACGCAGTAACGACGACCCATACACCTCGTCGCTGCGCAGTGACGTTGCCCAACACTTCAGGAGAACCGAGGCATGACGTGTTCGGTGATGAGATCGAGGGATTCGATGATCTGGTCACTGGAGTGAATTCCTTGCGGGATCAAGAGAAAGATCTCATCAAATCCCAGCTGTTTGTGGGCTGCCTCAATTTGTCTGCTGATGGTGTCGGGACTGCCGACCAGCTTGAGCGGCAAACCTTGACCGAATTGGTTACCCCACTTTTCCCAGAACCATTCCATGTCCTCAAACTGTTGTTGAGCATCAATGTCAGTTGGGGCACAGACTGCTATTCCTCCCCAAGCAGCTTCGTGACCTACCGGTTTTTCGATGTGGTGGCGGGAAGCTTCTTCTCGATATGTACTCCAGAGCGCTTCGCAGAAGTCGAGTTTGTCGCTCAGGACGATGGGAGTTCCGCCATATTTGGCCCAAAAAAGTGCTGTCTTCATTGACATGGTGAATCCGCCGTATAGCGGCGGGTGTGGATGTTGCAGGGGTCGCGGAGCGATGCCTATCTCGTGGATAGTCATGTCATGGTCGACTCCTGCGCCGTAATCGGAGTAGACGGTGTGTAGGTGAGGGTTGAGATGGTCATTCGGGAATTTCCAAAATTCGCCTTGGTAGCTAAAGGTTGGGTTGGTCAGTGCAGTGAGTACTACCTCCACAAATTCAGCAAAAAATCGGCGATTATATTCATCAATGTCGGTGTCTTTGTTCCAGTGACCGACCGCGGCAAGGTCGGGGCGGATTTTCAGTTGGTCGACCCATCGGTGCTGGTATCCCCTGACAATCCCAATTCCCAGACGCCCCCCGGTCATGTGGTCAAGGGTGGAAATTTGTTCTGCGACGCGCAACGGATTGTGGGTCGTTGAAACAAATCCGCATGAGATCACTCTGAGTTGTTCGGTGGCGTTCGCGATCCACGACGCCATTAATCCCAGGTCGTTGGATGCTTCGAAGCCTTCAATCTGAAGGTGATGTTCGGGGTGACCTATTCCATGCCAGCCGTGCCCATCGGCGTATCGAGCGATGTCGGCAATCTCGGCGAGCATACGTTGGTAATAGTCGTTGTTGAGTCCGGCCAGGCCCGCTTCCAACTCATCGCGCCGACCTGTGGTGCAGTACATAAATAGGTTGAACTTCACGCGGGACCCTCCGAGAAGACCGTCTACGCGTTGCCGGAAAGCCCATCGACCATGGTGCTCGCGAACATGCGTGCGACGCCGTCAATATTGAGTTCACCATCGTGACGCCACCAGCCAACAACGGAGTTCATGGCTGCGATCGTCATACGGGCAATGATTCGCGCCTCTACGTCGTTTCGCAGTGACCCATCTCGCTGTCCCGACTCGATAAGCCTGACCCAACCGTTGACGAACTCCCTCAACGGAACCGCGAGGTTTTCCCTCGTGTCTTCCGGTGATTCTTCAAAGCACCGAATATTTGCTTGAGTGAAATCTGAATCGATGGTGATGGCTGTCACATAGGCGACGACTGCAGCCATGAGCCGACCGTGACCCGACGCGTCGTCTCCCGCAGCACTCAAGGCGGACCGTATGGCGTCGCGAGCGTGGTCGATACCTACACGCAGGACTTCTTCAACGATCGCGTCTTTAGAGTCGAAATGGTAGTAGAGACTCCCAGCCTGCATTTTCGCCACCGCGGCGATTTCGGTCAGGGTCGCCGCCGCATACCCTTTGCGAGCCAGCACGTCAGCCGCAGCGCCGAGTATCCGGGTGCGCGTGCGTTCGCCTTTACGAATTCGATCAGGCGCGAGCTGCGTGGGATTCATTGAGGCGAAGATAGTAGCCCAGCAAAGACTTTGAAGCGTCGGCGTAGTGCCCTGCTGTTCGATGCCATCAAAATCGTCCTGTCGCGGTGAGCCGTCGTCGATGTTCTAAGAAGTCGACGAGGACGTAATCGCCCAGGTTGTCGGGGCTGGTGAAGAACGCCCTGCCGCCGTTCATTTGAGTCATTCTTTCGACGAACTGGCGGAGGTAGCTATTTGGGTCGAGCATGAAGATATTGATCCGAATGTCTTCTTTGGTGGCTCGGGCCACCTCTTTGAGGGTGGCCTCTACGGTTTCAGGCGCCGGGGGGTAGCTGAAATAGGGCTGCCCGTTGGGGCCTATGTGCGCGGTGGGTTCTCCATCAGTGATCATGATGATTTGTTTGGTGCCGCTTTGTCGTCCCAATAGACGCCGGGCGATCATGAAGCCGTGCTGCATGTTGGTGCCATACGCGTAGTCCCAGGAAACCTCTGGGAGTTGCTGGGCTTTGAGCTCGAAAGCGGATTCAGCAAAACCAACTAGCCCAAGGTAATCACGCGGGTACTGGGAGCTAATTAAGGAATGGAGGGCCATCGTGACTTTTTTGGCTGGAAGAAAGTTATCGCGCATGGGCATTGACAGCGATAAGTCCAGCATCAAAACGGTCGACGCTCGAGTGGTCATCTCCGTCCGCTCAATTTCAAAGTCATCTGGGATGAGTTGCACTGGTGAGCCAGGGCCTCGTCGACTAATGGCGTTGCGCACGGTCTGTTGAATGTTGAGGTTGAAGTTGTCACCAAATTCATATGGTTTGGTTTCGTAGGCTCGTTCGTGTCCAATACCGGTCCGGTTGATTTGGTGCGAGCCCACTTGGTCGTCCATCAATTTTTCGAACAGGTCGCCGAGCGCGTTTTGTCCGATAGCTCTCAATGCTCGCGGAGTCAGCTCTAATCGGCCTTCTTTATTTTCAGCGAGACCGTTCTCTTCGAGCATGCGAGCCATTTCACTGAGACGTTGCAGAGCTTCGGCGGACTCACGTCCGAGAAGCTCTTCGACTCGTTGTGGGTCCACCTCGGCAAGCGCGCCAGGATTCGATGCGTTTTGTAACATCTGTTGAAGCGAGTCCAGGTCACCAAGTTGCTGCATCACGTCAGTGGCTTGGGGCATCGTTAATTGTTCTTCGCCTCCGAACTGGTAGCCGCCGTCCCAATTCATGTCGGGAAACGCTTCTTGCAAGTGTTGGGCGAGTTGTTGGGTCTGCCATTGCAGATCCATGTCATCCATGAGTTCCGACGCGAGTTCCTGGAGTTGTTGTCGTTGTTCGGGCGTAAGCGAATTCATCATCGCCTGCATGGCTGCCATGCGTTCGGCCATGATTTCCATGAGTTCATCGAGTGTCTGAGGGTTTTCAGGGAAGAAATCGCCGTAGCGGTCCATGAAACCGTCGAAGTCGGTTTCTTCTCCTTGGTTTCGTTGCTCAATCATTTGATTGAGTTCAGACATCATGTCTTTCATCCGTGACAGATCTTCGGGGCGCATCTCCCCCATCGCACCGGCCATCTGGTCAAATTGGCTTTGAGCGACTTCTTTTTTTAGGCGCTCAATGAGTTCTTCAAACTGCTCTCGTGCTTCTGCTGACACGAACTCGTAGTTCTGTAAGCCCCGAACTTTGCCAGCTAGGTCCGGCGGCAGCATGTCAAGTTGAAGATTCTTGTCTAACGCCGATGCTTGAGCGATATCGGTAGCTCGTTGATCACCTGAGTCGGCGGCATCTGCTACGTGGTCCTCGACGGCATCTCTTTCTTCGGAGACCACGTCATCAAGAGTTTCGTTGATTTCGTCATAAATGCCGCCCAGGTCGAACTGGTCAAGCATTTCTTGTCTGCGTTCTCGAAGCTGTTCGAGCATGTCGCGTAAACCCTGGAGGCGATTACCGTCCCGGTCTTCGAAACCTTGTTGCATGAGACGACGCATAGCGGCGTTGAGGTCTCCGTGGTACACGAGATCGTCAGTGAGTTCTTTAAACAGATCTTGCGCGTCGTACTCGAACCCGACTTGTGTGCCGTCCCAAGCGGAATACAGGAACCGTGCACCTTCTCGCTTTTTGCGTCGTCGTCTGATCACCATTAGTCGTATTCCTATGCCAAGTTGGGCCCTAGCCTCGACCCCGGTAGGTGGCCCGCACCCCGAGAGCTTCCTTGTTCAATCGTTTGGACAAATGGAGGCCTTCTAGGATGAGTTCGACGGCGCTCGCCAGTTCGGCGGGCTCGGCAGAGTCGGTTAACTCCGATACTGCCTCGCCGAGCGCGGCGTTGCCGGCGAGCAAATCTGCGTATTCGCTGGACCCGATGTCGTCGCCAGTGTGCGCAACGACTCCCTCATCGAAACTGTCAACCACGGCTACCAGATCTTCAGGAGAGAAACGGCTTTTGAACACTTCGAGCACCGCTGCTTTCAACATTTGGTTGACGATCTGTCCGTCGCGGCCTTCTTCGATCGATTCGATTTCGATTTTCCCGCTCGATGATGCCATCAACGCTTCAAGGTCGCTGACGCGGGGCACGACGTGGTCTTCGCGGGCTTGTAGTGCCCGTCGAGTCGCGTTCGCTACGAGCGTCTCGTAGTTGGTGACGGTCATGCGGACGGAAACCCCGGAGCGTTGGTTGACTTGGGGGCTCGCTCGGCAGATATGGCTGAAAGTCGCGATGACTTCCGTCATGAATTCGGGGACGGTGACGGAGAGACCGTCCGCATTGAGAGGGACAGCCTCTTGTTCGGTTATGTCTATTTCGGTGTCAATTTCGAGCGGATAGTGAGTCCGGATTTGCGCGCCGAACCGGTCTTTTAGCGGGGTGATCAGCCGACCCCGGTTGGTGTAATCCTCCGGATTTGCTGTCGCGACAAGCAAAACATCGAGCGGCAGTTGCACTTTGTATCCCCGGATTTGCACGTCGCGTTCTTCGAGGACGTTCAGAAGGCCGACCTGTATACGTTCGGCTAAATCTGGCAGCTCATTGATGGCGAAGATCCCGCGATTGGTTCGAGGCACCATCCCATAGTGCAGAGTGAGTTCGTCTGAGAGGTATCGACCTTCGGCAACTTTTATGGGGTCAACTTCTCCGATGAGATCGGCGATGGATGTATCGGGGGTTGCGAGTTTTTCTCCATAGCGGATACTTCGGTGGGCCCAAGCAAGCCGAGTTTTGTCTCCCCGTTTTTTCAGGAGGTCCTTGGCGTATTTTGAAACTGGGGCGCAGGGATCGTCAAAGATTTCCGAACCTTCGATGTAAGGCATCCATTCATCGAGCAAATTCACGAGTGAGCGAATCATGCGAGTTTTAGCTTGGCCACGCTCTCCTAAGAAGATGACGTCGTGACCTGCTAGTACCGCGTTCTCGAGTTGAGGCAACACGGTATTTTCGTAGCCGATGACTCCGTCGAAGAGAGGTTCTCCTGCGGCGATTAACGCGACCGCGTTCTGTCGCATTTCTTCTTTCACTGGGCGGGACACCCATCCCGATTTCTTCAGTTCTCCGACGTTGGTGGGCTGTGTCATGGGCGCACCCTAACCGCCTACGCGCCCATTCGGGTCGCTCAGGCCGCTACGGTCGGCATGATCGTGAGTGGACTAGGAGATAGAGAACGGGGAGTCTCCCTGTCGGGTCTTTGGAAGGCTCGAAAGGCCGAAGAAGGTGACCGGCGTTCCGTTGGTGACGTCAACCTCGATCACAGCGACTGGCTTAACATTGAGGTTCCCGGCTTGTGGCGCGATGTTGAAGAGTTTTGCGACGCCGACGCAGTCTTGTACCGCCACCGCTTCGACCTCAACGGATTGGAGGACCGGCGTCGCCGTTGGCTCGCTATTGATGGCCTGAGTTACCAAGGCGATCTCTGGTTCGACGGAGCGTACCTCGGAGATACCGAGGGATATTTCGTTGAGCATTGTTTCGAGATCACCGAACCGACGCTGTTAGGTGGCGAGCATCTGTTAGCTATTGAAGCCACCTGCGATGCCCCTGTTGATCGCACCGCCAAACGAAACATCACAGGGGTGTTGCAGCATTCGGACAGTTTGGATCACAGGTTGAATCCAGGCGGACTCTGGCGAGATGTTCGCGTAGAGGAGACAGGGCCGATACGAGTTGACGATTTACAGGTTCTCGTTCTCGAAGCCGACAGTGACAGAGCCATTATTCGGCTAGGAGCGACCCTCGACAGCGCCGTGACCACCACCGCCGACATCGGCACTCTGATCAGCCGCGCCACAACCGTCGACCATAAACAACAGGTTGTTCTTGCTCGCGGACGAAATGAAGTTGAATGGCATGTCGCAGTCGAAAAACCGGAGCTGTGGTGGCCAACTGCGCTGGGTGACCAGCCTCTTTACGATGTACAGGTCGAAGTGAAGTTCGAAGGCCAACGGAGCGACATTCGGGTTCGTCGAACCGGCCTTCGAACATTTGAGCTTCGGAATTGGATCGCTTCGGTGAACGGCGAACGAATATTTCTCAAAGGTACCAACCTAGGTCCTTGCTCTAATGACCTCTCGTCCGTTTCGCGGAGCGATTACCGGCGAGACCTCACCCTCGCTAAGAACGCTGGGCTTGATCTGGTTCGCGTACACGGCCACATCGCTCATCCTCACCTCTATGAGGAGGCGGACAAGTTAGGGATTTTGCTCTTTCAGGATTTTCCCCTCCAGTGGGGGCATTCACGCACCATCAAAATGCAGGCCGTTCGTCAAGCAACCGCCGCTGTGCACCAACTCGGACATCACCCTTCGCTCGTTCTGTGGAGCGGACACAACGAACCTTTCAGCTATGACCATGCGCCTGGGCTTCGAGCAGATCACAACAACAAATACGGACCTTTTACTTCCCATGTTCAACAGGTTCCGTCGTGGAATCGGACGCTGTTGGATCGATCAGTGAAACGTGCTTTCGAAAAAGCAGACCCGACTCGACCTGCGATCGCTCATTCTGGTGTACCTCCACACTTTCCCCAACTTGATGGCACCGATTCACATCTGTGGTTCGGATGGCGGCACGGCGAAATCTCAGACCTTCAAGTGTTGGCATCACGCTTGCCGCGCATGTTGAGATTTGTTTCAGAATTTGGTGCACAAGCGCTACCCGCCGACGCCGAGATAGCCGAGGCGTGCGAGGCTGACAATTTCCCTGACTTCGCCAGAAAGGTGCTCTCGACCAGATTCGGAGCGCAATTGGATTTGCTTGAGCGCCACTCGCCCCTTGATAGCTCTGAGAACTGGTCCGACTGGGTTCTAGGAACCCAAGAACACCAGGCAGAAGTCATTCGTCACACCATTGAGATTCTCCGAACATTGAAATATCGACCCTCGGGGGGCTTCTGCCAATTTCTCCTCGCCGATGCGATGCCCTATGTCAGTTGCGCGCTACTAGATCACCATCGGAAACCCAAAAAAGCCTGGGATGCATTTACTGCCGCTAACAGGCCAGTCATCGCCGTCGCTGACCTGCACACCGAAACGATCCTCACGGGACAAAGGACATGCGCGGTGCATGTGGTGTCAGACTTGCGAGACCATATCGGCCCGGCGACGTTAACGATCGACTGGCGTGCCTCAGGTTCCAAACCTCAGCGTTGGACCTACAGCGGAGACTTCGAACCTGACAGCGTCACGAAAGTTGCTGAACCAATGCTGGTAGCCAACCAGATCGGCCAAGCCAGTCTTTCCCTTGAGTTGCGAGGAACTGGAGTCCACGCGATCAACTCCTATGAACTGAAGGTTTGCTGATGAGTTCTGCATTACGGCTTCTCCGGAGATAGGTTTCCGGAGCACGTTTCTTTCACAGGAGGTTGGCCATGGCTGCCCCGGCGACGAGCCCACCAGGTTCGACTCCGATATTTCGACGGAAATGGCAGCTGCCGTTTCCGCTGAATATTTATCAGTCATCTATTGGACGTAAATGGGTCATGGCTTTGACCGGCATCGGTTTGCTCGGTTTTGTCGTAGTGCACATGATCGGCAACCTGCACATCTATGAGGGCCCGGTTCAGTCACACGAGTACGCCGAATCGCTTCGGAGTCTTGGCGGGGGCTTAATGCCTCGTACCTTTTTGTTGTGGGTTTTACGACTAGGTCTGGCTGGAATGTTCGTGCTGCACATTCACTCCGCTTACTCGCTGAAAGAACGGAGCCGTAAGGCAAGCGACAAAGCAGATTTCATCGGAGGCGAGAAGAAGTACCACAGCAAGCGTGACTATGTCGCCGCGAACTACGCCAGCCGAACGATGCGATGGACTGGACCCATCATCCTTCTCTATTTGCTTTTCCATCTCGCTGACCTGACATGGGGCTGGTGGCTTGGCGACAACTACGTACTCGGAGACCCATACCACAACGTGGTGGCAAGTCTTTCCAATCTGCCTGTCGCAATTATTTATGTAGTGGCCAACGTGGCTCTGGTCATCCATATCTTTCACGGCACGTGGAGTCTTTTCCAAAGTTTGGGTATCAACAACCCGAAGTACAACGAGTTGCGACGTACGTTGGCGAAGCTCGTGGCCGGGGTAATTCTCGTCGGCAACCTCAGCTTCCCGGTGCTCGTCCAGACCGGACTAATCGATGACGACAATCGGACATGTGACGTCGGTGACGTGACCTGTCTAGAACACCAGGCGGAGAAGCACTGATGGCAGTTCTCGACTCAAAAATCCCTGAAGGAGCAATCGAGGACAAGTGGGAGAACCACAAGTTCTCTGTGAAGTTGGTCAATCCCAACAACAAACGCCGTTTCGAGATCATCGTCATCGGCACAGGTTTGGCTGGAGCGTCCGCGGCGGCGTCGTTGAGTGAGCTCGGATATCGCGTAAAGGTCTTTACCTTTCATGACTCCCCACGGCGTGCGCATTCGATCGCAGCCCAAGGCGGCATCAACGCCGCAAAGAACTACACCAATGACGGCGATTCAGTCCACCGCTTGTTCTACGACACAGTGAAGGGCGGGGACTACCGAAGCCGCGAAGCTAATGTTCATCGTCTCGCCGAGGTTTCTGTCAACATTATCGATCAAGCAGCAGCTCAAGGCGTGCCATTTGCTCGCGAATACGGCGGAATGCTCGACAACCGCTCATTTGGAGGGGCGCAAGTAAGCAGAACGTTCTATGCCCGAGGCCAAACAGGCCAACAGTTGCTGCTGGGCGCGTACCAAGCTTTAGCAAAGCAGGTGGCTGTCGGAAATGTAGAACTCCACACCAGAACTGAGTTACTGGATGTGGTGCTCAAAGATGGTCGAGCGTGCGGGGTGGTTACTAGAGACCTGGTCAGCGGTGAAGTGAGTAGCCATTCAAGTCACGCAGTTGTACTAGCGACCGGTGGCTACGGCAACGTCTATTACTTGTCGACAAACGCCATGGCCTGCAACGTCACAGCTGCTTGGCGCGCACATCGCAAGGGCGCGTACTTTGCGAACGCGTGCTACACCCAAATCCATCCGACTTGTATCCCTGCGAGCGATGAATTCCAGTCCAAGCTGACGTTGATGTCGGAGTCATTACGCAACGACGGGCGGATCTGGGTGCCCGACGCGTTTGATGAGGAACGACCGCCCGACCAGATACCTGAAAGTGATAGGGACTACTACTTAGAACGGAAATACCCGGCCTTCGGCAATTTGGTTCCTCGCGATGTGGCGTCGCGAAATTCGAAAACGGTAGTGGACCAGGGCAAGGGAGTTGGTCCTATAAAAAACGGTGTGTACCTGGATTTCGGAGCCGTGATCGAACGAGACGGCGAAGATGTTGTGCGCTCTAAATACGGCAACTTGTTCGATATGTACGAACGCATCACCGGCGAGAACCCCTACAAGGTCCCTATGCGGATTTACCCAGCGACGCACTACACAATGGGTGGCACCTGGGTTGATTACAACCTGATGACCACCATCCCGGGTTGCTACGCGATTGGTGAGGCGAACTTTTCCGATCACGGGGCGAACCGTTTAGGAGCCTCTGCGCTCATGCAGGGTCTCGCAGACGGCTATTTCGTCTTGCCGTACACAATCGGAGATGACCTCGCTGGTCGACTTGGCGAAGCACCTGTGCCAACTGATGATCCGGTGTTCGTTGAAGCGGAAGCAGCCGTCACGAGTCAGGTCGACCGCTTCATGTCAATAGGTGGTACTCGGTCCGTGGACTGGTTCCATCGGGAACTGGGCAAGATTGTTTGGGATTACATCGGCATGGAACGGACCAAGGAGGGCCTAGAAAAGGCACTCGCCGAGATCCCCGCTCTGGAAGAGGAGTTCTGGAAGGATCTCTGTCTCCCCGGTTCGGCAGCGACGCTGAACTCTGGGCTCGAAAAAGCTGGCCGCGTAGCTGACTTCTTCGAGTTGGCGAAACTTATGGCCCGTGATGCTCTCGATCGCGAAGAAAGTTGCGGTGGACATTTCAGAGCAGAACATCAGACCGAAGAGGGGGAAGCTAAGCGAGACGACGAGAACTTCGCTCATGTTGCCGCTTGGGAGTGGAATGGGCCTGGTTCAGTGCAGACCCGCCACCAAGAGGAATTGACGTTCGAAAACGTTGCTTTAACTCAAAGGAGCTACAAATGAGCAGGGAGTTAAACCTGACGCTCCAAATTTGGCGACAAGAAGGCCCTCACGATGACGGCCATTTCGAAACTTACGCCGCGACGGGAATCAGTGAAGATATGTCGTTCCTGGAAATGCTGGACATCGTGAACGAGGGTCTGATTCAAGACGGCAACGTTCCTATCGAGTTTGATCACGATTGCCGGGAAGGCATCTGTGGAACGTGCAGTCTCATGATTAATGGGCAAGCGCACGGGCAGGAGAAAGCCACCACTACCTGTCAACTGCACATGCGAAAGTTCAACGACGGCGACACGATCGTTGTTGAACCATTCCGAGCGCGGGCTTTCCCGGTTGTCCGTGACTTGGTCGTGGACCGCAGCGCGTTCGATCGGATCATTGAGGCTGGGGGCTATATCTCGGTGAACACCGGTGCAGCGTCAGACGCAAATCTCACACCCGTACCTAAAGAAGCCTCTGACACTTCGTTCGACGCGGCTGCCTGTATCGGTTGCGGAGCCTGCGTGGCAGCGTGCCCGAACTCGGCGGCTCAGCTCTTCACCTCCGCCAAGCTCGCGCACCTCAATCTCATTCCCCAAGGGCAGCCTCAACGTTTTGAACGCACCGAATCCATGGTCGAAACCATGGAAAGTTTCTTTGGTTCGTGCACCAACCACGGAGAATGCCACGAAGCGTGTCCCAAGGAAATCAGTCTCGATTTCATCGCTTTTATGAACCGTGACTACGTGAAAGCCAAGGTCAAGAACCGCAAACTTGCGGGTCAAACCTGACGGGCTGACATTGGGCTCGTTCCCTACCTTGAGCGTTCACCCCACCACGAATCTAATCGGGCGAGAACTTCAGCTTCACCCAAGCTCCCTTCAGCGCGTCTTAACTCAAGCAGGAACTGGAGCGCTTGACCCACAACAGGACCGGGTTCGAGCCCCAAGTGAGCGATGACCCGGTCACCATCGATTTCTGGTCGCTCCGCTTTACGCGCCTCTTGTCGCGCTAACTCCGATATCCGTCGTTCGAGATCATCGAGCGCGGCATGCAGCGCTACAACCCGACGCGGGTTGCGCGAGGTGCAGTCACTACGAACCAAGTCGTTGAGATCCCCGAGGAGTGCCCCACCATCTCGTGCGTACCGCCTCACGGCGCTGTCGCTCCAACCCTCGGTGTAGCCCTTGAACCGACCTGAAAGAAACACCAGTCGGGCAACCTCGGTCGTGAGTTCGTCCTCGTACCCCAACTTCGACATACGTTTGCGGGTCATTCGAGCTCCCGCAGCTTCATGGTGACGAAACGTCACCCCGCCGTGTTCATAGGATCGGGTCCGAGGTTTTCCTACATCGTGGAAAAGTGCTGCGAGACGAACACGAAGACGGGGCGGGCTTTGACTCGTTACTGCAATTGTGTGACTGAGCACATCTTTATGGCGGTGAATAGGGTCTTGTTCGAGACGAAGAGCTGGTAGCTCCGGAACGAATTCGTCCGCCCAGCCAGAGTCAACCAGATCCCACAAACCGTCACGAGGGTCCTCGTCGACGAGAACATCGCTCAGGCGCTCAGAAGGATTGGTGACACTCATGTGATTTGTTTGCGCTCCCGTCGGACTAGATTCCTTCCATGGTGCCACGAGGCGCCACTAGAACCACCTGCGAATTGATTTGACCAGCTTCACGTGAAACGCTCGTTCGTCCATCTCCACACCCACACAGAGTTCTCGATGTTGGATGGGGCAGCGCGCGTGTCTGATGCTGTCGCGGCGGCTGCGGCTGACGGACAGCCAGCGCTTGGTATCACTGATCACGGAAACATGTACGGAGTCCTCGACTTCTACAAGGCCTGCAACGAGCACGGCGTCAAACCTGTGATCGGCACCGAGGCCTACATGGCCCTCGAGAGCAGGGAAGAACGTCCGGCACGTCGAGGGCGGCGTGTGGATGATTCCGGTGGCGACACCGATGACGGAGCCAAGCTCTACTACCACCTCACATTGCTCGCTGAGAACAACGCCGGTTACCGAAATTTACTCAAGCTTTGTAGCCGAGCCTTTCTAGAGGGTTACTACTACAAGCCTCGAATGGACTGGGAACTGTTCGCGCAACACAGCGAAGGGTTAATCGCTACCACCGGTTGCTTGGGCAGCGTCGTACAACAGGCGTTGCTTCAGGGCAATTACCAGCACGCTCTCGAGCGGGCAGCACGCCTGCAAGACATCTTCGGTCGTGACAATTTGTTCGTAGAACTTCAGGATCACGAAATACCTGAACAACGGCAGTGCAACCCTCAGTTGTTGGAAATCGCGCGAACCCTCAAAGCTCCACTTCTCGCCACCAACGACCTGCACTACACCAGCCAACGGGACGCAGTAGCCCACGACGCTTTGCTGTGTGTGCAAACCGGGTCACAAATGAACGACCCGGACCGCTTCAAGTTCCACGGCGATCAGCATTACCTCAAAACGGCTCACGAAATGCGAGACCTTTTCGACGAATTACCCGAAAGCTGCGACAACACGCTCTGGATTGCTGAACGCACCGACGTGAACATCGAATTCGGGAACGTTTCGTTGCCGCATTTCCCACTTCCCCCTCAGTTCGACAACAGCGACGAGTACCTCCAGCACCTTGCCTTTGAAGGCGCTAAGAAACGCTGGGGCAACCAGCTTTCCGACGACATCGTTGAACGCCTCGGTTATGAACTTCGGGTGATCTCGGACATGGAATTCTCTTCCTATTTTTTGATCACCTGGGATTTGATTCGTCACGCCCGCGACAACGGAATCCGAGTGGGACCTGGGAGAGGTTCCGCCGCGGGCTGCGCCGTCGCGTTCTGCCTCCAAATCACCGACCTTGACCCAATAAAATACGACCTGTTATTCGAAAGATTCCTAAACCCAGGCCGTAAATCCATGCCCGATATCGACATGGATTTCGATGATCGGTACCGCGATGAAATGATTCGCTACACCGCAAAAACCTACGGTCGCGAACACGTCGCGCAAATTATTACCTTCTCAACGATCAAAGCCCGAGCGGCGGTCCGAGACGCGGCCCGAGTACTCGGTTACCCCTACGCGGTGGGAGACAAAGTCGCGAAAGCAATGCCCCCACTTGTGATGGGCCGCGACACGCCTCTATACGCGTGCTTCGACCAAGAAGAAAAATATGTTGACGGCTATCGGGCCGCGGCTGAACTTAGACAAATGTATGCCACCGATCCCGACGTCAAACACGTCGTTGACGTAGCCAAAGGCCTTGAGGGTTTGAGACGTCAAGATTCAATTCACGCGGCGGCGGTTGTCATTACCCGCGATCCCCTTACCGAATACTTACCGATACAACGCAAACCAGAATCTGGTGTCAACCCAGACGACGCGCCTGTTGTAACCCAATTCGAAATGAACGGCGTTGAGGAACTCGGCCTCCTCAAGATGGACTTCTTGGGGTTGCGCACTTTGTCGATCATCGATGAAGCTTTACGCCTGATTGAAGATACGACCGATGAAAAGGTCGATATTGATCAGGTGCCTCTCGACGACGAAAACACCTTTGAATTGCTTCAGTCGGGTGATTCGTTGGGGGTGTTCCAACTTGAGTCCGCCCCGATGCGAACCTTGATGCGCAGCCTCGCCCCAACCGTATTTGATGACCTCGCTGCACTCGTCGCGCTGTACCGGCCAGGACCGATGGCAGCCAACATGCACAACGACTACGCAGACCGAAAAAACGGTCGCAAACCACCTGACCTGCCGCATCCAGATCTTGGTGACATCCTCGACGACACATACGGGCTCATGATTTACCAAGAGTCAGTGATGCGCGTAGCGCAACGCGTGGCTGGCTACACGTTGGCTGAAGCTGATGATCTTCGCAAAGCCTGCGGCAAGAAGGACCGAGAACTCATTGCCCAACACCGAACTAAGTTCGTCGACGGCGCCGTCGCGTCGGGCTACGAAAATGATCTCGGCACTCGACTTTTCGACATCATTGAACCGTTCGCCGATTACGCCTTCACCAAAAGTCACGCTTTCGGATACGGCCTTATTTCGTACCAAACTGCGTATCTCAAGGCGAACCACCGGGTCGAATTTATGGCTGCGGTCCTGACCGGTGTGAAACACAACCTTGATAAAGCAGGGCTGTACCTCAACGATTGTCGTCAGGCAGGCATCGTGGTGGAGATTCCAGATGTCAATCGCAGCGAGGTTGACTTCTCCTCAAAAGATGGGCACATACCCTTTGGTCTTTCTGCAGTGCGAAATGTTGGTGATGGGGTTGTCAGCCCCATCGTGGCGGAACGAAACACCAACGGTGTTTACAGCGATTTCTATGACTTCTGCGAGCGGGTTCCAACGTCGGTGCTCAACAAACGGTCAATTGAGGCACTCATTAAAGCCGGAGCTTTTGAATCATGTGGCCATTCTCGCCAAGGTCTGTTACTGGTAGCCGAACAGGTCATCGATCAGGTAGTTGGGCGTCGACGCGAGGCGGATATGGGCATCCAAACACTGTTCGGAGAGTTAGACGACGCGGCGGGTGGCTTCGATGAGCGCGTGCAATTCCCGGTTGACGAAGTTGACGAAAAAACGAGGCTCGCGTGGGAGAAGGAAATGCTCGGACTGTACGTGTCTTCTCATCCCCTTCACGGAGTTGAGGCGTCGCTGCGTCGAGCAACGGATTGCGCGGTCGGTGATGCTGCATCTCAGCAGCCCACCCAAGATGGACGCGATCCATTCATCACAGTTGGTGGTGTGATCTCAAATTTGCAGCGGAAATTCACTCGCAATGGAGACGCGATGGCTGTATTCGATCTGGAGGACCTGCAATCCTCGATGGAGGTCACTGTTTTTCCTCGAACAATGTCTGACCACGGACATCAACTCGATGACGACGCGGTGGTTTTAGTCACCGGAAGAGTCGACAATCGCGATGACGAAATGAAGTTCATAGCTAACAAGCTGACCCGTTTCGAGCCAACTGGGGAACGTCAAGAGTTACGCCTCACGGTCCCCTCCCACCGGATCAACGATCAGCTGATATCAGAACTGAAAGCTTTGTTGTCAAGCCATCCTGGAGACACTGCTGTGTTCTTGAACTTAGGTAAGCAAGTGGTACGACTTCCCGACAGCTTTCGAATCGAAGCCGGTAATGGCCTAGCGGGCGAACTGAGGGTCCTGTTGGGTCCTGATGCTGTGCTGTCCTCTTGACGCGATCCACACAAAATCACCGCCCCCTCATCGGTTTACCCGGTCGCAGAAAAACAGGAAAACAAATCGATGGCTTCCCAAGATCCGTTGTTCAGGTGGTTGATCGACGCATCCCTTAGCTAAGAGCCTCCAGACAAACATCCCCAGATATTGGCCACAGGGCGGCTTGGGTGCCATGCTGTGGGCTCGCCCCCCATGGAGTAGAGATGTCCGACGGTGATACGCGCAAAGTAAACGAAGCGGTTCTCAAGGACCCCAATGCGCAATGGAGACCGTTGGAGAAGTTCCGTTCGTTCGAACGAATCGATCAGATATGGGTGTTCATTGGGTTGGGTTTGTTGATTTTGACTTTGAACATCGTGTTCGGATTTGGCGGCCAGAGCAACAGCGTCGGTTAAGTCCCCGAGACTGAGCCTTCGAACCCCGTACGATCTGTGGGTATGAGTTCCGATGTAGCGATCATCCTTCCCGATGGCAGTGAAAGAGTTCTCGGTCCTAACGGCACCGGTGCTGATCTAGCAACACAACTTGGTGGCCGTGCCGCCCGGGACGCCCTGATCGCAGTGGCCGATGGAACTCAGTTGGATCTGAATCAGCCACTGCCCGATGGCGCGAGCGTGTCGTTGGTCTTTCCGGCGTCAGAGGAAGGCCTGGAGGTGCTGCGACATTCGACAGCTCATGTGTTGGCCCAAGCCGTATTGGCGCTCTATCCGGGGGCGACGTTCAGTATCGGACCGCCAATTGAGGATGGCTTCTACTACGACTTCGATCTTCCTGACGGGCAAACATTCAACGACGGTGATCTAGAACGCATTTCCTCAAAAATGAAGGAGATCGTAGGGCGTAAGCAGCCATTTATTCGGAGCGAAGTTCAACGCGAAGAAGCCGACCGGTTGTTCGCCGATCACCCATACAAATTAGAAATTCTTGATGGTGAGGCAGATGACCCCACCTCAAGCCCGCAAGGCGGAGTGATTACCACCTACCGCAACACCGATGAGTTCGTAGACCTCTGTCGGGGCCCTCACGTTCCCGACACCGGCTACTTGGGTCATTTCCAGTTGATGCGGGTTGCTGGGGCGTATTGGAGGGGTGACGAAAAACGCGAAATGCTGCAACGAATTTACGGCACTGCTTGGGGGTCGAAAAAAGAACTCAAAGCGCATCTTGAACGACTCGAAGAAGCCGCTCAACGAGACCACCGAAAACTTTGCACAGAACTAGACCTCCTGAGCTTCCCAACAGAATTAGGTGGCGGACTCGCCGTATGGCATCCCAAGGGAGCGACCGTTCGAAAAATCATGGAGGACTACAGCCGTCAGCGCCACGAAGAAGGCGGATACGAGTTTGTGTACACACCACACCTCGCCAGTGAACGTCTCTTCCAAACCTCAGGGCATCTCGACTTTTACGCTGATGGCATGTACCCGCCGATGGAGATGGATAACGGCTTCTACTACCCAAAACCGATGAATTGTCCGATGCACTGCCTGATTTTCGGTCATGGGCAACGCAGCTATAAGGAACTACCGCTCCGGTTGTTTGAGCTTGGGACCGTTTACCGTTATGAGCGTTCCGGAACCCTTCACGGACTCATGCGGATTCGCGGCTTCACACAAGACGACAGTCACCTGTACGTTGCTCCTGATCAACTAGCCGACGAAATTACTTCGCTGCTGGATTTTGTTTTGTCCGTCTTGCGGGCATTTGGGTTTGACGAGTTCACTTTCAATCTGTCCACCAAGGACCCTGACAAATACGTCGGATCTGACGACATTTGGGACGAGGCCACCGCGGCCCTAAAAGAAGCACTTGATCGTCACGGGCTGGACTACACGATCAAAGAAGGGGACGCGGCGTTCTATGGCCCCAAGATCGACATTGACGTCAAAGATGCGATTGGGAGGTCGTGGCAGCTCTCCACCATTCAATGCGACTTCAACCTGCCGGAACGATTTGATCTCCATTACGTAGCGGCCGACGGTGAGCGACACCGCCCGATCATGTTGCATCGCGCGCTCTTTGGTTCAATCGAACGATTCTTTGGGGTTCTGGTTGAACATTACGCAGGAGCGTTCCCTACATGGTTATCGCCGGTTCAAGTGCAAGTACTTGGAGTACGAGCCGATCACGATGGGTTTGCTGGTCAAGTAGTTGAACGCCTCAAGGCGCAAGGTTTCAGAGCGGAAATGGTGGAAGCAGACAACCCTCTCGGATCTCGAATTCGTAAAGCCAAACTCGAGAAATTGCCGTACATCTTGGTGGTGGGAGATACCGACGTGGAGAACGACACTGCCGGTGTGAATCCGCGCGGTGGTGAGGTGGAGCGCGATGTTCCCATC